>CANQSJ010000013.1 GCA_947626495.1 uncultured Oscillospiraceae bacterium
GCATCAGCAAGGACGTGGAAGGCGGCATCAAGCTGGCGGAGGAGCTGGCAGCGGAGCTGGGCGGCGTCGTCGGCGGCAGCCGCGCGGTGATCGACTCTGGGTGGCTGTCTGCGGACCACCAGGTGGGCCAGACGGGCAAGACGGTGCACCCGAAGGTATACGTGGCGCTGGGCATCTCCGGAGCGATTCAGCACAAGGCGGGGATGCAGGACAGCGAGTGCATCATCGCGGTGAACAAGAACGAGACGGCGCCGATCTTCGAGATTGCGGACTATGGCATCTGCGGGGACCTGTTCAAGGTCACGCCCATGCTCACCGAGGCCATCCGCGCCGCCAAGGCTGCGAAATAACCCCCTACACAAGCAAAAAACACCGCCTGTTGGCGGTGTTTTTTATTGTCCGGATCCTTATACTTCCCATCCAATCGTCAGCTGTTCCTCGTCCAGCTGGCGTTCCAGGGCCTGATCAACCAGCAGGGCGACATTGTCCTCAATGGCCTTGCGGCCGGCGAGATACAGCCGCCGCAGGCAGCGAGGACTGCCCTTCTCCACCGGGATCTTGGCGACCGCGCAGAGATTGCGGATCGCGCTGGTCACATAGGTCCGGCTCATGGGGGTGTTATCCTTGGTGAGGAAAATCGGTCCGCGATAGATGCCCTGCCGCTCGGCGAAGGCCAGCAGCTCCTTGCGGACGCAGCCCGGCAAGCGGATGTTGCGCCGGGAATTGCCCTCACCCACCGTCACCTGGCCGGCGGTCACGGACTCCACCGTCACCTTATCCAGCTCCTGGACGGGCATGTCGGCGCTGGCAAAAAGCTTGACGAGAAGGTACACCTTCTCGCGGCCAAGCAGCTTCGCCACCTGCAGCAGGTGCCGATACTCGCTCCGCGTCAATTCCGGATGCAGCTTCGCTTCCGTCTCCAAGGTGTCCGCCAGCTGATACTCCCGGTGGCCCATATAGGCCACGTACGTATTCGCCACGGAGAGCACCAGATTCACGGTCCTCGGCGCATAGCCCGCCGCAAGGAGCGCCTCGCGGCACTGCCGCAGCGTGCCCCGCCGGATCTTCCGGTCCTCGGGCAGGACCTCGGCCAGGTGCTCCAAGCTCCGGCGGTAGCGCTCCACAGTCTCGGGCGCGCGGCCCTTGGCCGCAAGATCCGCGAGGAACCGCTCGCCGTCCGCCTCGGTCATGGGCACGCCGGCCTCGCGGGACCGCGTCTGCGCCCTCGGCCTCAGTTCCAGTACGTCCATGGTCATCCCCCTTTTGGAAAGGGAGCAGGGCCAGAGACCCTGCTCCCAATTTGCGTTAGGTTTGCATTACTTGACGGGCTTGTAGTCCTTGTAATCACCCTGGTTGGTGGTGTAAGTGCACATGCCCTGGTGGCCGTTGCTGCGGGTCTCGAACCAGCCCCACTGACCGGTCAGCTCGTCATTGACCTCCCACCAGCCGGTGCGCATGCGGCCCTGGGTGCCCTTGTCGTTGCTTTCCTCCAGGTAGTACCAGCCGTCGCCCCAATCGTCCACGATGTGGATGAAGCCGGTGTCCATGGTGCCGTCCGCGCCCATGTGATACCACAGGCCCTTGGACTTAACCCAGTCAGACTTGACCATCTTGCCGTCCTTGCAGTAGTAGTACTCACCCTCGATCAGGTTCCAGCCTTCCTTCAGCTCGGGCTCTGCCTCAGCGGGAACCAGCCCCTTCACAGCGGCGTCCAGCTTGTCGATGGCCTCCTGGATCTCGGCAGCGGTGGCGTCATCGCCCAGCGCCTTGGCGGCGGTGATGGCGTCCTGCACGGCCAGAACGGACTCGTCGGTGTACTTGCTGGGATCGGCGATGGCGGCCTCAGCGGCGGCAATGGCCTCTTCCAGATCCTCGGTGGTGAGATCTCTCTTCACCAGCGCGGCGACAGCCTTGTTCAGCTTGTCGGCGGCGTTGGTCAGCTGAGCCTGGGTGGCATCCTCGTCAGCCAGCACGTTCTTGGCTTCGGTCAGAGCATCCTCCAGGTCGGCCCAGGACTCGGGAGTGTAATCTTCCTCGTTCAGAGCCTCGGCGGCGGCGATGGAAGCCTCCAGCTCGGACTTGTCGATGTCGGCGAGCTCTACCAGGCCATCCAGAGCGGCCTTCAGCGCAGCGGTAGCAGCATCAACCTGAGACTGGAGAGCACCAGTGGCGCCCGCATTTTTCACTTTAGTAGCGGCATCAATCGCGTCTTTCAGGCGGCCGCGGGAGTCAAAGGTGTACTTGCCGGTGCCTTCATTCTCAGGAGAGGCTCCGTACTCATTCGTCGCCTCAGCAAGCAGCTGATTCATCTCATCCATCTCAGCGGGCTTCTTCGTGAGGTAGCCGATCACGGTGAGCAGCTTCTGGAGGCAGGTCGCGTTGTCGTCACTGATATTGACTGCATTATTGTGGTTGGTCATCGTGCTGCCAGCAGTGGTATCATTCAAGAGCGCACGGATGCCGTCAATGTTCTTCTGGATCAACTCAAAGGCCTGAGTCAGCTTGCCCTCATCCGTAGTGGCGCTCAGATCGATTTTATGATCTTCGGAAATCTCATAGTCGCTGGGGATCAGCTTCTCGGCCGCGACCAGAACACTCTCGATGTTCTCGGGCTGATTTGCGCCAGTAACCGTCCAATCAGCAAGAGCACCGATCTGGAGCTTTGCCGTGGACTGGATATCGGAAACCCCAAGGGCCATCTCATCGTTCTTGCAGGTGTGCAGCTCAACGATATAAGTACCAGCCTTAAGGGCAGAATCGTCGAACTGGCCTGCACTTGTGCCGGCCTGGAGCACGATCGTCTCGCCGGTGCCTGTTGTCAGCTCATTACTGGTGAAGATGACTTTTTTGTTGGAGTCCTTGATCACAACCCAAAGATCGCCCTTGTCCTTATTGCTCTCAATATCGAACTCAGCATTCAAGGTGATGGTGATCTTCGCGCCGGTCTCTTTACCGTTGGTCGCAAACCCCCCCAAAAGCTTCGTCGCGTCATATTTGCTGGCTCCGAAGAAGGAATCAGTCGTCCCAAACTTTGTAACCGAACCCGCGGTAGAAGCGAAAGCAGCGTATTCGACACTCTTGATCGTCGGCCATGCAACTTCCTCATCCTCAGTAGCCGGACCAATTGTGAAGGAGTCGCTGGTTACCTGCTCCCAAACCTTATTTGCCGCCGTTCCCTTATTCCGGAAGATATAAACGGTAACGACATCATCTTCATTGAACTTCGCGGTGGCGCTCGCACCAATGGGCTTCAAAGCGCCAGAGGCGTAATAGAAAGACTTGGTCACGGGGTCAAGAGTCCACTGCGTGCAGCTGACGTCAAACCCGGAGAACAGATCCTGAATCAGATCCGTGGGAAGAGCAGCACCGGCCTTATATTCCTTGCCGTTCTCGTTGCTCTTATCGAACCAATACTCGCCGCCCTCGGTCTTAACGCGCCAGAGAATGCCGTACGAATAGCCGTCCATCTTCGCCTTTGCGGTGCCAACGGTGTTACCCGCAACACTCGTAATGGTGAACTTGACAGTTGCTGTCTTTTCCTGATCCTCGCCGTAGCCATCCGCAAGCTTGATGGTCGACTTGCCAATCTCAATCTCGTGGTTCGCAAGAGCGGTAACAGCATCATTCACATCCCAGAGGAACTTACTGCTCTTGAAAGCAGTCGTAGCCTGGGCACTATCACCCTTCAGATCGGTCACAGCATCAACAAGGGCCTTGAAGGCGTCCCAGCCGCTCTGATCCGGATCGAGAACATAATGATGGGTCGTATAAGCGGTCTTCGCGGGAGCCTTCGCGAGCACAGCATCCACACGGGTCATGTCCGCAGGGACAGGCTTCGCGGCAGCTTCCTGCAGAGCCAGAGCGTCCATGATCGTGTAGATCAGGCTCTTGTAATCAGAGTAGGTCTTACTGCGATTGCGGCCATAAGCGATCACGTCGTTGATAGCCTTCTGCAGAGCGGTCAGATAATTGGGCTGATAGGCCTTTTTCCAAACTGCGCTGGTGGTGACATCCGTCTTACCATCAAAGGTGATATCCGGCAAAGCATCCTGCACAGGGGTCTTGGTGGAGTATGCGCTCTCAGAAAGCGTTTTGAGCTCTTCCCCGATGGTAGTCGCGTCCATGCCGGTGGCCGCGATCTTGGTGGTCAGCGCGGTGGCCACAGTGTCGCCCACAAAGTAATTCAGAGCATTAGCCGCATCCTGCACAGTCGTGGTAGTCACATTGACGTCCACTTCCTTGCCGTCGACGCCCTCCAGAATGACCTTGGCCTCAGCCAAGGTCTCCGCGAAAGACTTCTTGGTGAGAGGGTTGACTGTCTCATCCTTGAAGGGGTCATTCTTTACAGGGTCTTCGATATAGTCTTCCAGCTTATCGGTAATGGTCACTGCCGAGCCACCGCCCAGGCGGAGCTTGCCGGCCTCCACGTCAGGAAGCAGTGCCTCGGCGGCATCGACAGCCTTCTTCAGGGCCCAGTGAGCCTCCTTGGTGACGACGCCCAGAGCAACCAGCAGGGGCTCGTCGACCGCGGCGGTCTCCGGCTCGTCGACGGCCACCTCGGCGGGCTCGTCAACGGGCTCCGCCTCAGCCTCGACCTCTTCCGCCTCGATCTCCTCAGCCTCGGCCGCAGGGGCCTCGACCTCGGTAGCAGGCTCATCAGCACTAACAGGCTCGTCAGCCGCGAAGGCCGGGACGCACAGAGACAGAGCCATGATCAGCGCCATGAGCATGCTGAGTACACGTTTTGTCATTGTTTGATGTCCTCCTAATAATATAGTTTTTCGAGCCCTTCTCACCATAGAATTCACAATCTGTGGTATCGGCGCTTGGGCGAAGGCACTAATTTTCTCATTTGAGCGAGATTTGGACGGCTGAGACCCGAAAAAAGCGCGCGACGACACGCTTGCGGCTCTTTGACAGAGCCTCAAGCGCCTTTGGTATGTAAAAAATCAAACTTTTTTTGAAAATCCCCTTGCTTTTTTAAGGGAAGCGGGCTATAATCATCCTCGTAAAGCTGGGCTCGGAGGAATTAATTTCCGTGTACATACCACAGAATGTGAATTCTGTGGTATTTTTTATAGCAGGAGCGCCAGCGAATCCATCTGCCGCCGCTGCTCAATGGGGCTGCGGGCGGTGTAGATGCGGGTGGTCTCCACGCTCGAGTGTCCCAGGATGTCGGCGAGCCGCACGATGTCCCGGGTCTTTTTATAATAGGTACGGGCGAAAAGATGCCGCAGGTTGTGCGGGAAAACTTTGTTCGCCAGCACCTTTGCCTTCGCCGCCAGAGCTTTCAGCGTCTTCCAAAGGTTGCTCCGGTCCAGAGGCTTCCCGGACGCGGTGATGAAGACGGGGCCGCTGGTGATGCTGCGCTTGGCGCAGTAATTGAGCAGGAGTTTGCAAAGTTTCTTTGGAAGGAGGATCATGCGGATCTTGCCCTTGGAGCGGATTTCCGCGTGACCGGCGCGCGCCGCCTCCACGGTGATGGCGGAGAGCTCCCCCGCCCGCGCGCCGGTGGAGCAGAGAGTCTGTAAAATCGTGGCGGTGCGTTCGTCTCCGTTCATGCGGGCGGTATTCACCAGCCTTTCATACTCCGCGCGGGTCATCTCCCGCTCGGGAGCCATGAAAACCCGGCGTTGGACCTTGAGGAACCGAAGCCGCCATTCGCGGTATCCGCTGATATTCAGAAGCTTATTCACCGCCGTTAAGACGCCGTTTACCGTCCCCGGCGCCAGGTCCGACGCCTCCAAGTCCTGTTTGAAGGCCACCAGCTGGGTCTTGCTCCACAGGTTTCCGTGGCAGAACGCTGCCAATTTCCGCACGGCCGACAGATACTTCGCCACCGTGGCCGGCGCCGCCTCGTCCTCTACCAATCGTGCGCGGAAATCCGCCAGTGCTTGTTCGTTCAGTGCGATCATGTTCATACCCCCATATAAAAAATCAATGTGCCGGTCCTATCTTTCCCGACACATTGATTTTATATGAAAACCCCGCGTCCCGCGCTGCGATCCTGGCTTTCGCGGTGGGCACAGAAGAATTATATATATTATGTAAACTTTACTTCTATAAAAATATCCGCTCCTCCATGGGAAGAGCGGATAATATTATGTCAACAAGTTATGCCTCCCGCAGCGTCCGGATGGCGACGGATCTGTCCGCCTGCCCGAAGATGGCGCTGCCCGCCACCAGCACGTTGGCTCCCGCGGCCTTCACCCGCCCGGCGTTTTCGGGCGTGACGCCGCCGTCCACCTCCAGGTCGCAGGCGGGATTGTACCGGTCCAGCAGCGCCCGGACCCGGCGCACCGTCTCCAGCTGGCTCTCGATGAGCGTCTGGCCGCCGAAGCCCGGCTCCACGGTCATCACCAGCACCATGTCCAGCCTGTCCACGTAGGGCAGTATGGCCTCCGGCGCGCTGATGGGACGCAGGGCCAGCGCCCGCTTCACCCCGCAGCGCTCCATCTCATCCAGCGCCTGGGCGGTGCCCTGGTGGGTGTCCGCCTCCAGATGCACGGAGAGGATGTCCGCGCCGGCGGCGGCAAACCGCTCCACATACCGGACCGGGTCGTGGATCATCAGATGCACGTCCAGCGTCATGTCCGTGAACGCGCGCACCGACTTCAGCACCGGGATGCCGAAGGAGATATTGGGCACAAAGCTGCCGTCCATCACGTCGAAGTGGAGCATGTCCCCTTCCCGGACCGAGGCGATGTCCTCTCCCAGACGGCAGAAGTCCGCTGCCAGGATCGACGGTGCGATCTTTATCATGGTGTTTCTCCTTCCGGACGGTGGTCCCCTGTTATAGGGGGGCTTCCCCATTATAACCTGACAGGCCCGCCCCCGCAAGACGCAATTTCCCATTTATCGCCAAATAATTATTATGTAAATCAGAGGCCGACTGGCGGCCTCTTTTTCACAGGGGAAACAGGGCCTTTTTGATCTGGTTCACGGCGTTTTTCTCCAGCCGGGACACCTGTGCCTGGCTGATGCCGATGGCGGCGGCCACCTCCATCTGGGTGCGGCCGTCGAAAAAGCGCATGGACAGGATGCGCTTTTCCCGCTCGTTCAGCTTGTCCACCGCCTCGGTGAGGGCGATGCGCTCCAGCCAGGCCGCGTCGGTATTCTTGCTGTCGCCGATCTGGTCCATCACCGCCACGCTCTCGCCGCCGTCGTTGTAGACCGGCTCAAACAGGCTCACCGGGTCGGATATGGCGTCCATGGCCATGACCACGTCCCCGGCGGTGATGTCCAGCATCCTCGCCACATCCTCCACCGAGGGCTCCCGCTGGTGCCGGGCCAGGAATTCCTCCTTGGCCTGCATCACCTTGTAGGCGGTATCCCGCAGGGACCGGCTCACCCGCAGGGCGCTGTTGTCCCGCAGATACCGGCGGATCTCCCCCGATATCATCGGCACCGTTATCTAAAGTGGAAATGGAATGCCCTATTTTCAAGGGTTTGCGGGTTTTCTCTCCCCTGTAGATCACCGTCGAACGATGACGTGTCGTAGACAAAAAAGAAAGGCGGCGACAAAAAACATGACGACTGCAAAGGCATTTCGACTGATCGTCCACTATCTGGATACCATCGAGGGTCTCAGCGACAGCCTCCACCAGGCAAAAGATGTACTCGAAGATCTGCTGTCAGACTACCCCGGCAAGAAGTGGGACGACCTCTCCATCCGCGCGGCTGTGGAAAGCTTCATAGCGGCCCACGGCAGACCACCGACGACCAAGGAACTGGACACCCTGCCCGAGCTTCCCAGCCATCGGTGCATGGAGCTGGAATTTGACATGAAAGCAGCCCAGTGGCTCCGGGAGAACTATCCCAGCAAGGACCAGCTCTGGTACAAATACCGCGACGAGGACCACACACCGGAGGAATACCGGGCCGTATTCGTAGGCGAGTATAACCGCACACACCCCCATTCCTGTCTGGAATATAACCGCAAGCGGGACCCCCGCTATCCCTCCTGGCAGTACACCGCCAAAATGCTGGGCTGCCGCCTCTGGAGCGAGCTGATACATATGTGTGAGAAGGAACTGGACGTGCCCAAAATTCACGAGCGCAACTTCACGGTAGAATCCAGCATCCAGCTCATCTGCGGCCCATTGCATGACCAGCAGGTGTATCAGATCAGATAAATAAACTGTACTTCCTAGCCGTCCACGTTGCCGTGGGCGGCTAAATTTATATCTAGGAGGAATTTACAATGGCAAAATCAAGACCCAGTGCAGCGTCCCTGCTGACCTCGCTGGACGACCTGTTCACCACCCAGGCCGAGCGGGACGAAGCCAAGCTGGAACCCATCCTCGAAATCCCGCTGGAACAAATCAGCCCCTTCCCCGGCCACCCGTTCAAGGTAAAGGCAGACGGGGACCTGGCGGCCCTCGCGGACAGCATCCGGGAGCGCGGCGTGCTTGTGCCCGCGCTGGTGCGGCCCCTGGGCGACGGCTATCAGATGGTAGCCGGCCACCGTCGCATGGCCGCCGCGGAGCTGACAGGCGCGGAGGCGCTCCCCTGTATCGTCCGCGACCTGACCGACGAGGAAGCGACCATCGTTATGGTGGACAGCAACCTTCAGCGGGAGAAGATACTGCCCAGCGAAAAGGCGTTCGCCTATAAAATGAAGCTGGACGCCATGAAGCGACAGGGCAAGCGGACCGATCTAATTTGTGCCCCAGTGGGCGAGAAGTTGACCAGCGTGGCAAAACTGAGCAAAAGCGAAGAGGACAGCGCCCGGCAGATACACCGCTATATCCGCCTGACCAGCCTCATCCCGGAGCTGCTGAAGCTGGTGGACGATGGCAAGATCGCCATGCGGCCCGCCGTGGAGCTGTCCTACCTCACCCAGCGGGAACAGGCGTCGCTCTATGAGACCATGGTGAGCGAGAACCGCACTCCCTCCAACGCCCAAGCCGTCAAGATACGCAAATTCTCCCAGGAGGGCCGCCTGTCCCCGGAGGTCATTCTCTCCATCATACGGGAAGAAAGAGGGGAGAAGAACAAGTATTTGAGCTTCTCCAAATCCCGTGTAGCCAGCTATTTCAAGCCGGATACACCCAATGAAGTGATAGAGGACACCATCGTCAAAGCCCTGGAATACTACCGCAGTTTACAGCGGGGGCAGGAAAGATAGGCAAAAGCGAAAAAGAAAACGCCTTACTCACAAGGGCGCACCATACCCATTGGCCCGTGACAGTTTTGCCGCCGCGCTCCCCCTCCCCACACCCCACCCCTGTTTACTGCCTGTACTACCCGAAAAAAGAAAACTTCCGGTGATTCGCACATTTGCAGTTATTCTCCATACGCCCTACAATGGAGCAAAAGGAGGGTATGAACATGAACGAGATCGGCTACACCATGGTGAACGGCTATCGCATCCCCAACCTTCTCCCCCACCAAGAGCCGGAGATCCACCTGGGAAAATACGCCCTGCTGCGCCGGAGGTTTCTCATGCACCACCGGCCAGGGACATTCACCAATCTGCTGACATCCGGCGGTCTGAATCCGCACCTGCTGCAGGTGGAACAGGATGCCCGCGCCAGGATGGAACGACTCACCGCCGAGATGGCCCGCTCTCAAGGCGTCACGGAGGAACTGAAAGCAGCGAACCAAATGCGCTGGGTGGGGCTCATGAACAACATCCGTAACGCCGCCGAGGAAATTGTTTTGAACGAACTCATCTACGTCTGAACCGCAAAGCCGGGAACGGGCTCAAACCCGCTCCCGGCTTTGCATATGGCCGCAGGAAACACAAAAGCCCATAAAGTTGCACAGTTCCCCTTGCAAAGTGTTATCATATATGGTAACATATCAATCAGACCAGAGATATGAGGGAGCACCATGCGCAGACAGGAGATCATCGCGCAGCTTGTGGCGGCGCGGCTGGAAAAGGGCATATCGCAGGCGGAGCTGGCCCGGATGATCGGCACCCAGCGGTCCAGCATCTGCCGGCTGGAGAGCGGCGGGCAGAACCTGACATTGGATATGGTCCTGAAGATCGCCGCCGCCCTTGGCAAGACGGTATCGCTGTCCCTAGAGGAGCAGGAAGAAATGGCATCAAGCGTTTACAGCCTCCGCATCTACGACACGGAGCTCATGAGATTTACCCTGGAAAAGCGCGGCCTGGAGGGTCTGGTGGCCGAGGTCTTGTCTGTCAACGAGGAAGCCCGCCATCTGCTCCCGCTGGACATGGCCTGCACCGGCGAGGGCGTCGTCAAGTGGCTGGGCCGGCGCGTGATTCCCAAGAACCGGGCCTTCGTGGACGAGATACTAAAAACGCTGGGGCTGAGCCAGAACGACACGAAAGGCATCATCGACGTGTGCAAGGGGCTATCCCTCAACGACAGCTATTGGGTCGTGCCGGACGGCTTTGAGGGGAAGTTTGCCGACTACAACCTCTATGAGAACCGCTTTTCCGAGATGCTGGCGCTGGTGGCCTATACCGGCGCGGGTCAGAGCCGGGAGGCGTTCACCACCTCCCCGGAGCTGACCACAAACGGTATGCTGCCCAAGGCGTGGCGCTTCATCGAAAACGACGGCATCTATCTCTATAAGGGCGGCTCCAGCGGCGCACACAACGCCGGGCGGGAACCCTACTGCGAATACTATGCCTCCCAGATCGCCCAGACCATGCGGCTGAACGCGGTCCACTACGACCTGGAGAACTGGAAGGGCATCACAGCTTCCAAATGCGCGTTGTTCACCGACGTGGATACGTCCTATATCCCCATCGGCAGTCTTGTGAAATCCGGCGGTATCCAAGGGTGCCTGGAATACTTTGACGCCCTTGGCCCGGCGTTTGGAGAGCAGCTCCGCAGTATGCTGGTCTTTGACGCGCTCATTTACAACGAGGACCGGCACCTCGGAAACTTCGGCGTCCTGCGGGACAACCACACTGGCAGGATCATCGCTCCTGCGCCCATCTTCGATAACGGCTTGTCCCTGCTGTGCTACGTCGGCCGGGAGGAGATCGAGGATTTTGAGAAGCTGAAGGAATACGCCGGGACGCGAATGAATCCATACCGGCTGTCCTACGAGGAGGTATGCGCCGCCGTGATGGGTGCGAAGCAGAAGCAGCAGCTTCGCCGGATGATCGGCTTCACCTTCCAACGCCATCCCAGCATCAACCTGCCGGAAGAGCATCTGCGGGCGCTGGAGCAGCTGTTGGAACTGCGTGTCCGGCAGCTTCTGGCAATCCCCACCAGAGGGAAATAACTCAGGGGAAAACACGAAAAGCAGCTTGCTTGAACGCAGGCTGCTTTTTTGTATTTCTCTTTCAGGCAGTGGTCCCTCAAAGGGGCTGTCATACCGTGCAATCAAATGCGATATACCCGCAAGCATCGTGTTTGTACTCCCACAAACACATTTTTACAGGGGCGAGCCCCTGTGACCCCACATCAATCGACCGAAAAAGGAGGCACTTTTATGAGAAGCAGAAACATCCGGCTCCAGGTCTGGGTGAACGAAAAGGAGCTTGCAATGCTGGACAGAAAGGCCCAGCGAAGCTGCCTTACGCGGGCGGCCTATATCCGTCAGCTCATCAGAGGCTATATCCCCCGGGACGCTCCGCCGCCGGACTACTACGCCATGATGAAGCAACTATACCGCATCGGCAACACCCTCAACCAAATAGCGCAGAAAGCCCATGTGCTGAATGTGATAGACGTGCAACGGTATGACGCCGGCGTCCGCCAATTCGAGGAGGCGGTCAGGGCTATCACCAAAGCCACGATCCTGCCCAGGAAGACGAGCGAAGAAGACGCCCCGGCTAATCTGCCAGGACCCGGTCACAGAACGCCTTGAGGAGAGGAATATCCTGCTCGATCGTCTCCCATGTGGTCTTCACACTGATGCTGCCATAAGCGTGTGCCATCACATTGCGCATCCCGCGTATCTCATCCCACGGCATTTCCCTGTGCGCCGCCCGGAACTCTGGGCTCAGATGGCCGCCCAGCTCCCCAATCTGCAGGATGCACATCGCACAGCTGTTTCGATAGTCCTTGTCGGCTTTGAACGCCTCAAAGCTGTTTCCGAATCTTTCATTCGCCTTTTCAATGTCCTCACAGTAGGAAATGATATGCCGGAGGATCGATCTGTCACGCTCACTCGTGGGCATAGAGAAGCACCTCCTCCGGTCGGATATGAGCAAGGAATTCTGCGTCCAAACTGTCGGAGGTGAGAAGATCCACTTTCCTGCCCAAACGCTCCTCCAAGGCAAGGTGGAGGCCTGACAAGGCAAACAGGCCGCGTATCTTGCCCTTGTCGATCCGAAGGTCTATGTCGCTGTCAGCCGCAGCATCTCCGCGGGCAAACGAGCCGAAAAGGAATATCCGTTCGGCGCCATACTGTTTTCCCAAGTCTGCCACAGTTCTCTGTATGTCGGCGATCTGAGGGGTCTGAGTCATCGTTCTCCCTCCTTCCCTGTCTTGTGATTCATTATATCCTACCGGGTGGCAAAACTCAACACGTTTCTTTTGGGGCTGGACACTTCGGTCCGACAACCAACAAAAACAGTTTGTGAGAGGAATGTGTCTGTGGTATAATGATGGTAAAATTGCTATTCTGCTCATCCCAGTACGGATGAAATCAGTTCGCCCAGCATATCAACTTGAAGTAGGATTATTCCGCAAGAAACACCAATGAACGAGGTACATCACAATGGCGGCGATAAATGACTTGATCAATCAAATAGAAAATGTGGAGCTGCGGGAGCGGATACAGAAAGAAGTGGACAAGCTCTCCAAGCAGAAAAAGTTCGGACTCGTTTTTGAAGAGCATTTGCCCGAATGTACGCCGCTATACGATGTTCCCGTGCGCCGGGGCTCAAAAGTCGCACGAAAGCACGGCGAGGTCAACGAGATATACGAGGTACTGAAGCTGGAGGGCGATAACGCCACCTGTCTAAGAAGAGGCGAGACAGATGCCGTTACGATCGCCGTGGATGAGCTAGTTACCATAGCGGAATTTGGCGAGGCCATCTATCCATGTCTCAAGCCTATAGACACGGTCTGCAACGCGCCGGACAGCGACCTTTGGCACACCCTGATCGAAGCGGACAACTATCACGCTCTACAGCTTTTGGAATACCTTTATGCAGGGAAAGTTGACTGCATCTATATCGACCCTCCATATAATACTGGCGCCAAGGATTGGAAGTACAACAATAACTACGTGGACGGCAGTGACACCTACCGTCACAGCAAATGGCTTTCTATGATGCAAAAGAGGCTTAGGATTGCCAAACGACTTCTCAATCCAAAAAGGTCATTTTTGGTTATTACAATTGATGAAAAAGAATATCTACATCTTGGCTGCCTATTGGAAGAGATGTTTCCTGATGCGCGCATACAAATGGTAGACAGTGTAATCAACAGAAAAGGTGTCTCTCATAAAGGAAAAAAAGGAGAATCGGAAAGAGAAGAAATTACACAGTTCTCACGTGTATCTGAATACTTGTTTTTTGTAATGATGGGAAGGTCATCAATCCAAAAAAGTATTTGTAACATGTTGGATACACAGGTTACTGATGCAACCATTGATACTGTGCCAGATAGTGTTCAATGGCTTTCTATGTTAAGGCGTGGTGCAGCATCACGGAGAGCTGATAAAGCAAAGCATTTTTATCCAATTTTTGTGAATCCACAGACTGCAACTATTACAAAAGTTGGAGATCCTATTCCTTTAAATCAGGATCGTAATACGGTTGTTGTTCCTGATGGCAGTGTTGCTGTCTGGCCTATGCGTACTAACGGCAGCGAAGGACGTTGGCAACTTAAGAAAGAAACCTTTGAAAAAGCGTTATCGGATGGAACCGCAAAACTAGGAAGCTACAACAAAAAGAAAGATCGCTGGGCAATTAACTACCTGAATGAAGGGACGCTAGAGGAAATCGAAAAAGGCTCTATTATTATAACCGGAAAAGATGAAAAAGGCGCCCTTCTCCTGAAGCGCATATCAGAAAAGTTGATTGAGCCAAAATCAGTATGGAATCAAACATCTCATAACGCAAGTGAATATGGAACAACACTCCTAAATGGTATTATTGGCAAGCGGTTTGAGTATCCAAAATCCTTGTACGCTGTCGAAGATGTATTAAGAATGTGCCTTGGTGATAACAAGCATGCTCTTATCGTTGATTTCTTTGCAGGTAGCGGCACAACACTCCATGCCGTCAATCTTCTCAACTCAGAAGACAATGGACACCGCCGATGCATTCTGGTGACAAATAATGAGGTGTCTGCGGATGAAGCAGAGGCTCTCACGGAGCAGGGGCAACATCCTGGTGACGAAGAATGGGAAAATCTGGGCATCGCTCGGTATGTCACCTGGCCCCGCACCGTCTGCTCCATAGAGGGGCATGATGTCAACGGCGAACCTTTGAAGGGCAATTATCTGGGCAGCGGTCTGCCTATGGCAGACGGTTTTAAAGCAAATGCCACCTATTTCAAGCTGGGCTTCCTGGACAAGAACGCCGTGGCGCTTGGCAAGCAGTTCAAGGAAATGTTGCCAACGTTATGGATGAAAGCTGGAGCGATAGGAAAATGCCCTGTACTGGATGGTGACATAATTCCCAAGGTGTTGTTGCTACCCAATAATCGCTTTGCCGTGCTGACAGATGAGACTGCCTTTTCCGAACTGGAAAGAGTGCTTGCCGAACACCCCGAGATCGAGACCGTGTATATCATCACCGATTACGAAGCCGGGTACTGCACCATGGCAAAGAACTTGCATGTCAGGCATACATATCAACTCTATCGGGATTATCTGGACCATTTCCGGGTCAATGTAGCGAGGGATTGAACATGAAAGTTGAACTGTTTCCATTTCAGAAAAAGGCAACTTCCGATCTTCGAATGAAGATCGCAGAAGCACTTGGTGGCTATCATAGGACCCATACGCCACAGGTAGTATCCCTACAAGCTCCCACCGGCGCAGGCAAGACCATCATCATGGCAGCTCTGGTAGAGGATATCTATTTCGGTACAGATCAATACGCGGAACAGCCAGAGGCTATTTTTGTCTGGCTGTCGGACTCTCCCGCACTGAATGAACAATCCAAACAGAAATTCGATCTGAAAGCAGACAGAATCCGATTTGGCCAGTGTGTGACCATCGAGGATGAATCCTTTGATATGGAAGTGCTGGAGGACGGACACATCTACTTCCTGAATACACAGAAGTTGGGCAAATCTGGAAATTTAGGAAAACATTCTGACACCCGCCAATACACCATTTGGGAAACTTTAGAGAATACAGCAAGACAAAAATCCGACCGACTCTATTTCATTATCGATGAGGCGCATCGTGGTATGCAGGGTCGCGCAGCCGGCTCAGCGACGACGATTATGCAGCGTTTTATCATGGGAAGTCCCGCACTGAAGCTCTCCCCCATGCCTGTGGTCATTGGCGTCAGCGCGACTGCGGCAAGATTCAATGCGTTGGTAGGTGACACTACTTCCACACTGCAAAAATGCATCATCACAGCCAATGAGGTTCGCGCCTCCGGCCTGCTCAAGGATCGGATCCTGATCACTTACCCGACTGATCCGAAGAAGAATAACGACATGGCGGTTTTGCAGACCGCAACCACAGAGTGGAAAAACAAATGCGACCATTGGTATCAGTACTCTTATGAACAGCATTATGCACAGGTGAATCCTGTGTTCGTGATTCAGGTACTGGCCGGGAGTGGGAAAAAACTGTCCGATACGAATCTGGATGATGTCATCGCAGCTGTGGAAGAACGGAGTGGGATAAGATTCCAAGAGCACGAGGTCGTACATACTTTTGGCTCCACGGGAACCATCACTGTGAATGGCCTTCCTGTCCATCATATCGAACCCTCGGACATCACAGATGACAAGCGTGTCCGCGTTGTACTGTTCAAGGAAAACCTGTCTACCGGCTGGGACTGCCCCAGAGCGGAGACCATGATGTCTTTCCGCCACGCCGAGGATGTCACCTATATTGCACAGCTCCTTGGGAGAATGGTGCGCACACCCCTGCAGTGCCACATTCTTGTGGACGATTTTCTGAATGATGTCCGGCTGTATCTGCCACATTTTAACGCTGGCACCGTACAACAGATCATTGACGAATTGCAGAACACTGAAGGCGGAGAGATCCCTACTATAATCGACGGAGAATCACTGGAACAGCAGGTTTATGTGCCGTGGTCGGTGTATTCCTCCGGGAAGAGGCCTTCCGCCGTCAGCCCCGACCAGATCTCAATAGCGGATGTTATGGCCGAACAGGAGCAGTCGTCAAAGCCCGCTCAGGAGGACACATCACAGCGGGAGGTCCATCCACAGGTAGAACCGACGGTCATGGTCCCCGCTGTGAAGCAGCCGACGCCTATGGAGGCTCCCGGGCAGCGTGCCCAAAGCTATGAGCAGATGTCGCAGGATACGGGCGAGATTGACCGCGAGGCCATCACAAAATTTATTAATGATAAAGGGCTGTTGACCTACATGGTCAGAAACGTCAAGATCAATAATTATCTCAAATCTCTATTGGACTTGGCCGGGCTCTTGACACAGACGAACATTTATACCCAGGCAAACGAGGAAGTCGAATCTGCTGTCGTTGAGATGATTCACACCTATATTGACGAGTTGCACACGAGCGGAAAGTACGATGCGCTTGCCGGACAGGTCTTGTCTTTTAAGCTTTCTGTGCGTATCTTTGATATATTCGGCGAAGCGCTGGATAACGGTCATGCACAGGACATTTATACTGCGTCTGAAAGTGATCTGGACAGGCAGCTCCGTGCCGCCGATGCCAAGCTGGGGGCTTACGGTTTCCCATATAAGTATGGGCGGTTTTATGGCGATTTGAATGATCCCTCCGGGTACAAGATCGACTGCATTTTGTTTGCTGCCGACGACGTCTGTGTCGGGAAGCTGAATCGGTATGCGGAAGATAAGTTCCACGCACTGAATGACCAGTATCGCAAGTATGTTGTGAATAAATCAGACCGTTGCAAGAAACAGTACAGCGATATTATCGCCGACGGCGATATCGTCAGCAAGCATAATTTCACCCTGCCCGAAACGATCAGCGTGCGGATAGAAGAAGGTGGAAAAGAATACACTGACCATCTCTTTGCCGATGAGAACGGGATCGCCAAAATCAAGCTGAACGGCTGGGAAGAGGGCGTGCTTGCGGAAGAAAGAACAGCGGCAGACTTTGTATGCTGGCTGCGCAACCCTCCCCGCGGTACTTGGTCACTTTGTATCCCATATGAGATTAACAGCGAGGCAAAACCGATGTACCCAGATTTCATCATTGTCAGAAGCGATCCTATCCTGGGTTATGTGCTTGATATTCTGGAGCCTCACGGCAACCAGTATGCGGATAACCTCGCCAAGGCAAAGGGGATGGCAAAATACGCCGAGGAAGAGCCGCGTATTGGCCGAATCCAGTTGATTCATCAGAGCAAAGACGCCGTCGGCAAGAACCGTTTTTGCCGTCTCGATCTGTCCAAAGGTGCCATTCGAGAGAAAGTTTTGAAGGCACAGACGACGGATGAGATAAATCACATTTTTGAAACTGACGGTTTCTTTGAAAACTAACCAGTAGATCAAAGCCTGACTTCAGTATTGGCGAGCAGTGAGGTAATTCCATGTATGAGGAAGAAATAGAAAGGATATTGGATGCTTCGCAAAAGAACGCGCTTACTTTTTTCGTCGGCGCAGGCGTATCAGCCTTGTCTGGAGCACCGGCCTGGAATGATTTAATTAATGCAATTTGTGATGCATTAGGCCGCAAGAAGAAAAGCGAGTACTCTTCCGATGAATACTTGCGGATTCCACAAATGTACTATTATTCCCTGGGAGATAATCACAATACATACTATAAATTTATTGAAAAACAATTGAATTCTTCTAAATTAGTCCCGAATTCAATTCATCGTGAGATGCTCAACCTAAATCCATCTTCATTTATCACGACCAACTTTGACAGTCTGCTTGAGGACGCCGCTACTCAGTATTGTCAGAGTTTCAAGGTGATCGCCCGGGATGAAGATGTCCCACGTATATTTGGTGACAGATTCATTCTCAAATTACATGGTGATTTTCAGAACGATAACTTTGTGCTCAAAGAAGAAGACTATCTCAACTACAGCGAAAACTTTAAATTGATGGAGACATTAGCAAAATCTATCTTCTCAACTAATACAGTTGTATTTATCGGATATAGTCTAAATGATTATAACATAAGGTTGATTCTTAACTGGGTTAAAACACTTCTTAAAGAGAACTTTAGATCGCCTATTTTTCTATATACTGGGAGTCATACTCTTTCGCCTGAAGAATTATTATATCAAAACTCAAAGGGACTCACGGTAATCGAATGCAATAAACTCAGCCCTCTCTCTGACAATTACCCCGCTAGATATCAATCTTTTTTTGATGTGCTAAGAGCTCACTCAAAGTTCTCCGTTGAAGGCAAATCAGAAGATGAAGCATTTGAAATGCTCTACCAGCTGTTAAGGCCACTGGATTCCTTGTCTGCGCTACGAATTGAGGATGTCTCCAAAAAGCTATACCCAAATGTTAGTATTAGCGATGGTGGGGTAATATATTTACGCGAAAAGAATATTTTAATGAAAAAATTCTTTTCTATAAATCAGCTTTCAGATAGTGAACGTGATAGTCTTCCCAAAGATATCAAGAAACAATACCATTGCATCCTAAGCGTTTTCAAAAAAGCTAGAATAACCGATGTCATCAATAACCACAAATGGTCATGCTTTGTAACAGATGAAATACCGTTTGCTGATAAGAGTTGCATTTTATTTGATTATAGCCTGATGTACAAATTTACAGCGAGAGAATATAAGTCTGTCAAATACAATTATAAGAAAGCTTATTATTTAACCCGTCTGAAGCAATATGACAAAGCATTCTATTTATTTTCAGATGTTGCAAAAGAATCATATAAGGCAAATAATTATTTGTTTTATTACTTAGCCGAAGCCAACTGTATAAACCTGCGCAGGACAATGGAAAATACAAACAGGTGGTATAGATGTTACGATATGAATCAGATTAACGCTTTATCACCCAATGACTTAGAGGTTGAGAATCTGTTCAGGAGACTGCCTGTTGAGTTTAGAAATAAATATGATAGCCTTAGAGATATTCATAGTGCATCATTACTTTACAGATATGCTTATAACGCCTTTATCGATGGCCAGAAGCTCCAACATGCAATCGAGGCAAACACTATAGAATATGGGCTTACAAGCAACGAAAAGGTCACATACCGAATCAATGATTATCTACACTTCCTTCTTGGAAATGGTATTAGTGATGATATGTTTATCGAATATAAGACCGCAGTTAAATACCTCATGTCATTACTTGTGTATAAATACTCTATGCAAAAGAAGATAGCCTTAAACAGCCGAGCTCTACCTGATAATGCTGCCTGTGAAGTTTACTTTGACGAGATTGATTTCTATTGTTTTATTAGTTACTTTAGTGATAAAGAGATCAAAGCGCTCTTCAACAAGCATCATGTTATAGAGATTGAGTTCCAACATATGGAACTAGTTGAATGTGCGATTAGCAATTTAATTGAATATTATGAATTTGCAGTTAAGAAATCTGAAAACAACCTCGATGTGATTGGGCTCCAGATACAAATCAAGAATTGCATCACGCTACTTCGATATGTTAGGATTTCTCAAGACTTGGTAAACAGGATTTGCACTTTTATCCTGTCACACGAGTTTAGAGAAATACATATTGATGATAAGATTATGTTTCTTGTATATCAATTAGAGCGCAAAAACATGTTTAGTGAGACCACCTCTAGAATTGTTGAAGATACTCTGATCTCTTATATTGACAAACACATTGCAGCATTGAAGGATGGGGGAGCGTTTGATCTGCTTTCTACGACCACCAACATCAATTATTTCAGTCTGGTTCATTTCATATATCCCACAGGGAGCCATCGTGTATCACGTAAATTATCTATGAGAATATCTAAAATCATATCCGACGATATATCGCAACTGTATCCGCATATAGAACAACATTATTATTTATATGTATCCAAATACCAAATGAAGAAAATAATCTCTTGGGCCAACAAGAAATTACTTGAAAGCTTCAACTTTGATTTATTCGTTTTGCTAGTGGAGTGTGATGCCCATATATCCACTTTGTTAGTGGATCGCCTCAAGTTATTTCTCAGAAACAAAATTTCTGTTGTCCAAAGCAATCCATCAAATAGCAATGCAATCGTTTTTCCTTCCAGAAGGCCCTATGAAGAACTAGTTCAAGTGGGATATTGGTGTTTAATTAATGTACTCAAATCAAACGACTTCAAGGATTTTCTTGGTATTAGTCCTGAATTTGATTTTCTGTGTGAATATACCCAGTTTGATTTTAATAAATTCGATGTTTCATGGTTGATGAACTTTCAGCCTACTGCTCTGGAGCGGATATCAAGTAATGCAGATGTAAAGGCGTGTATCCGATCAGCAATAGCCCATGAACTGACGGAACACGATTTGGAACTGAATGATAAACAAAAGCTACAAAATATCCTCATTCAGTTCTTTTGCTAATTTGTCCTTTGTAATTCATCTTTTAGAGGTCTACACGGTTATCTAACTGCAATGGTTGCACGGAATCCATTAATGGCAAAAGCAATTGATATATATTGATGAGCCGCTGGAATGACCCAGCGGCTTTTGCTTACTCCTCATAGACATAAAAGATTTCTATAGCCGTATAACCTTTCTGGATTCCTCAACAGTTACATAGCAGAAAAGTCCCTCCCTTCTCAGAACACTCAGACTTTGACACCCAGCCGTTGAAATGTGTCGACAAATTTTTCTTGCTACTATCTAACCTTTTGACCCTTCCCAGCGGCTATACGGTGTAGGGAGGTTCTTCTCTGAACACATAGCCTCCGGGCTTTGAGGCATTGACATGCATCGGTAAAATGGAGATCAAAAAATTTTCCTTGGACCTTCTAATATTCTGGCCTCTCCCAGCGGCTATATAGTGAGAAGGAAATCCCTCGGTTGAAAACCTAAATTGTGAACAATTTGTAAATTCTACGGAAGTAAGGGTTGTAAACCCGGCTCTAACTTAGGTAGATAGCAGAGGGACATCCTTCGCCCCGCCGGAGGCGCGAACCGTGCGGGGCTGCCAGACAACTGAATAGCCCATTCATCAGACACATTCCCATTGTTATTGCGATGAGCATGAGCCACTTCAGCGGCCGCGCCATGACCTGCCCCGGCAGAGAGCGACTGACGGCCCGCTGAGAGCGCCGGGCGGCACCCGGCGCGGCGATGACCGGCAATGGGGACAATGATACTCCCGTCCAGCCACAGTCGGCGGCTCTCTGCGCATGGCAAGCCCAGACCCGTCTCAGGCAATGGGGGCGGCCGCGTGAGAACCACGCGGGGGTGAGACGCCCGTGGAGCCGGCAAGCCGCCGGCCGTCCGGTGAATGTTCCTATAACCCCCATGAAAGCCCGCTTCCGGGCTTTCATGGGACCCAGGAAGGAGGCGCGGCACATGAAAACGCCGCCCTTACTAAAAAACACCTTCCGTGGCTATGATTTCACCAGCAGTCCCTATCCTTGCCGCTTGTGAGGCCCGCCATGGAAGTCAGCAGATTCATAAACGAACAGCCCGTCAGCGCGATCCCTCCCATGAAGGTCGCCAATGAGGGCGTCATCCAACTCATCCGCGAGGTGCAGTCCCGGGCGGTCCGGGCCCAGCCGCAGCCGCCCAAAGACGAGCCCAAACAGGAAACATCTCCCATAGCAGGTTAAATCTTCCTTTCCCTCCACCATTTACCTGCTTTGCACATTTGCATTTGGCATTTGCCGGAATTATACTGGGTATGAACTTGGTGGAGTTCGATCATCGAGGAAAGGAGTGTTATGAACAGCAATAACCCCAACGAGGAAAAGATCTGCGCCCTGTACATCCGTGTGTCCACCGACGCCCAGGCGGAGGAGGGCTACAGCATCCCCGCCCAGACCGAGAAGCTGGAGGCCTACTGCGCCGTAAAGGGCTGGAAGCGGTTCGACCTCTATGTGGACGGCGGCTACAGCGGCAGCAACCTGAACCGGCCGGAGATCCAGCGGCTCATCGCCGACGCCCAGGCGGGCAGGCTGGCAAACGTAGTGGTCTATAAGCTGGACCGTCTGTCCCGAAGCCAGAAGGACACCCTCTATCTCATCGAGGACGTGTTTCTGCCCAACGAGGTGGGCTTCGTGTCCATCAACGAGAACTTTGACACCACCACCCCCTTTGGCCGGGCCATGATCGGCATCCTCTCCGTTTTCGCCCAACTGGAGCGGGAGAACATCTACCTCCGCACCCGGATGGGGATGCTGGAGAGGGTTAAGCAGGGTCTCTGGCGGGGCGGCGGCAACGTCCCTTTCGGCTACGACTACGACCAGCAGCAGGGCATTCTGGTGCCCAACCAGGATGCGGAGACCGTCCGCAAGATATACGATCTCTACATCCAGGGCTACTCCACGAACAAGATCGCCGGTATCCTGGGACTGCCGCATGAGAGGCTCGTGTCGAACGTGCTGGGGCGCCGGTGCTATCTGGGCTTGGTGACCTACAAGGGCCAGGAATATCCCGGCTGCCACGAGGCCATCCTCAGCGAGGAGACCTATGAACTGGCCGTGCGGAAGATGCGCGAGCGCTCCGTTGCCCACGCCCCCGTCAAGGCATCCCACCTGCTCACCGGGATCATCTACTGCGGCTGCTGCGGCGGACGGCTCCGGTATCAGAAGTGGGGCAAGGCGGGCTTCAAGCTGGTCTGCTATTCCCACGACCCGGCCAAGGCCCACATGGTCAGGGACCCGGACTGCGCCTATGAGCCGGTCTGGTCCCACCAGATCGAGAGCATCGTCCTGGGCGACCTGTTCAACATCTCCGCCGATATGCGGTCCGGCAAGGAAGCTGACGCCTTCACGGTCATCGACCCGGTGGCGGAGCTGAAAAACCGCATCCGACAGACGGAGAACAAGCTGGAGCGGCTCTACACCCTGTACGCCGAGGGAACGGACGACACGCTCCTCAAGGTCATCGAGGACACAAAGCAGGCTCTGGCCTCTCTCCGGGCCCAGTATGAGCAGGAGAAGGAGGACCAGGCCAGCGCCCGGCGGCTGGCCCTCATCTGGGACCAGGTGGCCGGCATCGCGGAGACCTGGCCCTACCTGACCGACCTGCAGAAGCAGACCATGATCCGGGACTGCGTGAGCCGGATCGTCATCACCAACGAAAGGGTGCAGATATTTTACACCTTCAAGGAAAGCGGCGGACAGCAAAAAAGCGCCTGATACCAAGGGTTTCATGGCTTTTGCTCCACACTTTTTCCACCTAAACCATCGATCGGCACCCCGTAGGTGGAAAATTTCACGTCCTGGGTGATGTCAAAATTGTCGATGGCCTTGATCAGGCCGATGCACCCCACCTGGAACAGGTCGTCCATGTTCTCGCCCCGGCCGGAAAACTTCTGGATCACACTGAGCACCAGCCGCAGATTTCCGCTGATCAGCTCCTCCCGGGCCTGCATGTCCCCGGCCTTGGCCCGGACCAGCAGCTGCCGCGTCTCCTCGCTTTTCAGCACCTTCAGCCTGGCAGTATTCACGCCGCAGATCTCCACTTTGCATTGCAACGGACTATCCCCTCCCGTTGGTATCGTCAGGCGAAGATAGTGTTGCCAGCGGCGGCGGATTTGATTCACCCGGCCGGCGGCGGTTCAGCCGGGGAAAAAACCGAAAAAAGCTTCCCTTTTCCGGGAGAGTATGCTAAAATATCGCTTTGAAAGCATACAAAGAGCGATCAAAAATACGCGAGGATGGAGTAACGCCCATGGCCAACCCCTATAAGACCCGGGAAGGCGGCGCAACCGTCACGGTGTTCGTGCCTTATGACTGCCGCAACCACTGCCCCTTCTGCATCAACAAACAGGAATACGCCGACATGAGCGGCTTCAGCCTGGAGAAGATCTGCCAGAGCATCCATCGTATGGACGCCATCACCCCCCGGTGCGACTTTGTATTCACCGGCGGCGAGCCCATGGCGAACCTGGAGAGTCTGCAGGTGATGCTGGACTGCATCCCCACCACCCACCGGGTGTTCATCAACACCACCCTGCCGGTGTTCGAGGACCAGGACCCGGAGGATGTTCTCTCCTTCCTGGCGAGAAACAAGGGCAAGATCACCTGCGTCAACATCTCCCGCCACATGCAGAAATACGTGGAGGAGTCCCCGGACGAGCTGATCGGCCGGCTGCCGGTCCCGGCGCGGGTCAACTGCGTGCTGTGGAAAAATTACCCGTCCGAGAAGCTGCCCGATTTCGTCCGCCGCTGGAAGGGCCGGCATGTGTCCATCCAATTCCGGTACGACTACACCGACACCACGCCGGAGAACCTGTATCGCACGGAGGACGACAACATCCTCCACGACCTGAAGAAGTACTTCACCTACAAGGGCCTGGACGGCTGCCGGATGCGCAACGGCTACCACTTCCAGTTCGAGGGCGTGGAGATCACCTACCACCGCACCCTGCCCTACAGCACCATCACCGAGACCGGCCCCGACGGGGTGACCTACGACATCCTGTACGACGTGCTCATCAAGCAGAACGGCGACATCCACTCCGACTGGACCGGCGTCAAAATGGACGTGCCCGCCTATGAGCGGGTGGTCTTTGAGCCGGACGATCAGCACTGGATCGAGCGGTGCTGAGGAATAAAAAAAGATCCGCCGGGAGGCAGTGCCTCCCGGCGGTTTTTGTCTTTTTGTCACACCAGCCGCGTCCGGTAAGCCCCGGTCCGGGCCATCTCCACCGGCCCCTCGATGCCGCAGCGGACCATGCTGGCCACCGCCTCCCGGGTGTAAAAGGCCATGTGCTGGGTCATGATGACGTTCCGGAACTGGTGCAGGTAGAACACGTTCCGGTTGGCCAGGATGTCCGTGCGGTGGTCGCCGTGGACGATGCCGGTCTCCCCCTCGATGGTGTCCATGCCCAGGGCGCCGATCTTCAGCGTCTCGATGCCCTCCACCAGCGCCTCGATGTCCGTCAGCTCCCCCCGGGCGCAGTTGACGATCACCACCCCGTCCTTCATCCTGGCCAGGGAGTCCCGGTCGATGATGTGCCTGGTGGCCGGGGTCAGGGGCAGATGCAGGCTGATCACGTCGCACTGGCGGTAGAGGGTGTCCAGATCCACGAATTGGGCGTACCGGGCGGCCTCGGCCGTCTCATGCCGGTTCCAGGCCAGCAGCCGGCAGCCGAAGCCGGACAGGTTTTTCAGCACCTGGGTGCCGATGCGGCCGGTGCCCATTACCCCCACGGTGAGGCTGGACATATCCCGGCCCTGGAGGCCCTCCAGGGAGAAGTCGTTCACCATCCCCCGCCACATGGCCTGCTTATAGTGCCGCAGGCACATGAGCATCAGCATCACGGCGAAGTCCGCCACCCCGTCGGGCGGGTAGCAGGCATTGCACACGGCGATGCCCAGGCTGTGGGCCGCCTCCAGGTCGATGTGGTCATAGCCCACCGTCCGGGTGGAGAGATACCGCACCCCCTGGGCGGCGTACCGCTCCAGCAGCGGCCGGTCGATCTGCCCCTGGCCCAGCACGCTCACCGCCTCGAAGCCGGCCGTACGCCCGGCGTTTTCCCATGTGGGCACGTCCCCGGAGCAGTACGCCTCCACGCCCAGGCGGGCGCACTCCCGGGCGATGTCCTCCCGCTCGTCCGGACGGACCTCGTAAAGATAGATCCTCATGCCTCGCTGTAAAGTCCCACGATATTCAAAAGGATCTCGGTCACGGTGTCCATATCCTCCGCCGCAATGCACTCCATGGGGCCGTGGAAGTTATAGCCGCCGGTGCCCAGGTTGGGGCAGGGCAGGCCCACGTAGCTCAGCCGCGCCCCGTCGGTGCCGCCCCGGATGGGCTCCACCGACGGCTCCACCCCCGCCATGCGGGAGGCCTTCTTGGCGTTCTCCACCAGGTGCATGCACCCGGTCAGCTTCTCCTTCATGTTGTAGTAGCTGTCCCGCAGCTCCAGCTCCACCTTCGCGGTGGGATGGGCCGCCGCGGCCCGGTCGCAGGCCGCCGTCAGCAGGGCCTTGCGCTCTTCGAACCGCGCCCGGTCATGATCCCGGATGATGTATCCCATCTGGGCATAGGCGGCGGTGCCCTTCAGCCCGTCCAGATGGAAGAAGCCCTCATAGCCCTCGGTCCGGCCGGGGATCTGCTCCGGCGGCAGGGCGGCGTTCACCTCCTGGGCGATGAGGAGGGCGTTTTCCATGATGCCCTTGGCGGTGCCGGGGTGCACGGACACGCCGGTGATGGTGATGACCGCCGAGGCGGCGTTGAAGTTCTCATACTCGATGGACCCGGCCGCGCCGCCGTCCACCGTGTAGGCGTATTTCGCCCCGAAGGCGTCCACGTTGAAGTGGTCCGGCCCCTGGCCGATCTCCTCGTCGGGGGTGAAGGCCACGCAGATCCGCCCGTGGGGCAGCTTTTCCCCGACGAGCCGCTGGCATAAGGTCATGATCTCCGCCACGCCGGCCTTGTCGTCCGCGCCCAGAAGGCTGGAGCCGTCGGCGGTGATGAGGGTCTTGCCGGCCAGGTCCTTCAGGAAGGGGAAGTCCTCCCGGCGGATGACGCGCCCCTCCCGGGGCAGGACCACATCCCCGCCGTCATAGTCCGGGTGCAGCACCGGCGTCACCTTCGCGCCCGGGAAGGCCGGGGCGGTGTCCATGTGGGCGAGAAAGCCGATAGCCGGGGCGTTCTCATATCCCGGCGTTGCGGGCAGCCAGGCGGTGACGATACAGTTTTCGTCCACCGAGGGATTCTCCAGACCCAGCTCCTTCAGCTCCTCCACCAGCACATTCGCCAGATCCCACTGGCACGGGGTGGACGGCGTCGTCCCGGTCTCATCGCTGGAGGGGGTGCCGATCCGGGCGTACTTCAAAAAACGCTCATAGGCGCGCATTGCAAACAGCTCCTTTTTTCTGGTTTTTCTGCTTCTCCGGTAGCCCGCCCGGAGCACTGACAGGATACCACACCGGGCCGGTCACGTCAAATCCTCTTTCGCAAAAACGGCCGGGGAGTTTGCCTCCCCGGCCGTTCACTCGACGACGGTGTCCTCCAGGATGAGCGCCTCGGCGTTGCTGGCCAGGGCGTCGGCGGAGGTGCGGGACACCAGGTAGTACTCCTGGCCGTTCACCACGCACAGGTGATGGACGCTGTCGTAAGCGCGAAATTCCACCACTACCTCCGGAAACTGCTCGCTGTCCTGGCGGAAGGTGAACCGGTACAGCATCCCCCGGCCCTCCGTCTCGCCCACCCGGCTGTCCGCCGGCAGCTCATAGACCTGGCGCAGCCAGTTGTTCACCCGCTCGGTGTTCAGACTCCTCTCGCCGGCGGTAAAGATGTCCTCCGGCTCCTCCCCCTCCTGGGTGGGGGTGGACACGCTGTGCTCGATGGTGTAGGTGTCCCGCTCCAGCTCCATGAACACGCTCTCCAGCCGCTCCCAGTCCAATGCCGTGGGCGCCAGGGGCTCCATGGCCTCGAAGTCCGGGTACATCATCCCGTCCAGCACCGTCCCGGCCACCAGGTAGACCATGTCCGAGCCCGCCAGGCGCACGTACACGTCCCCGTCCTTGTAGTCCCCAAACTGGAGGGTGAAGGACCGCTCCTTGCCGTCCGGGTCCCGATAGTCCACCCGGACGGTGCCCTGGGGCCGGTCCAGGCCGTATTCCGTCCCCCGGCCCGCCGACCAGCTGACGCAGTCGGTGAGGACCAGCTTCGTGGCGAGGCCGTAGAGCTGCTCCACCTGATCGGTGTCCAGCGGCCGGACCGCCGCGCCGCTCTCGTCCAGGAGAAACCAGGGCCACGTATCGGTGTACCAGCTGTCCGTCCCATCGGGGAGCCAGGCCAGCTCATAATCCCCCACGTCGGTGGTCACGGCCAGGGCCGTGACGGAGGCGATGTCCGCCGGGACGCTCTCCAGAGCCAGCACGTCGTCCAGCCCGATCTGAAAGTTCTCCGCCAGCACGCCGTCCTCCAGATAGACCGTGTCGGTCCCGTCCACGCGCACATACCACTGGCCGGTGGGGGCGGTGGAGCCGATGGCATAGGTGACCACCTGATCCGCCGTGCCGGCCATCACCGTGAAGGCCGGGTCCACCAGGCCGTACTGGTCGAAGTCGGTCACATCCTCCACCGCTCCCGAGGCCGTCACCGAGGCCACCGCCCGGACCAGCGGGGCCACCGCCTCGCCGTCGATGGGGCAGTCCGGGTCCTGCTGGTTCACCCAGCCGCCGGCGTCGGCGTCATAGCGCAGACTCACCGCGTCGCCGAAATAGTTCCACGCCAGGGCGATCACGTCCTCCTCCGCGCCCACGGAGAGATCCGTCTTCGGCATATTGGCCTGCTCCGCCAGATCCTCCTCATGGCGCTGGGTCATGGACTCGGCCAGCAGCCACGCTCCGATCAGCACCGCCAGCGCCGCCAGAAGCACCGCCAGCTTCGCTCCGCGCTTCATCAGCGCCGCCTCCTTCTCATGTAGATCACCAGCCCCGCCGCCAGGAACAGCGCCGGGATCACCGCCGTCAGCGCCACCTTCAGCACCCCGGCCGCACTCTCGTCAAAGGTCAGGTAGTCCCCGGTCAGGATCTTGGGGTGGATGGAGATGCCCTGCTCCTGGCGGCTGAGCCAGTTCACGCCGTTCAAAAACAGGTCCATTCCCGCCCCGGACACCATGTCGCTGAAGTCCGCCTCCATGAACCGGGTGGAGCCGAACACCGCCAGCCGCGCCCCGGTGGTCTCGTTTTCCGCCGCCGCCGCCAGGATGAAGGAGCCCGTCCGGTCCCCGTCCGCCCGCTCGTAGCCCGTCAGGCCCTCCAGGCCCTCCTTCAGATAGCTGGTCAGGCTGCTCTCCAGCAGGGGCGTCACCGTGATGTCCGCCGGGATATGCTCCGCCAGGACCATGCCCTGGCTGTCGGGCATGAGCACGGAGTATCCCCCCTCCCTCAGGGGCGCGGTGATGTCGTGGCTGCCGATCTGGGGCAGGAGAAGGTCGATGTAGCCGTAGCTGTAATAGCGGCTGTCGTCCTCCATGACGCACCCGTCCAGCAGCTCCAGCCCGAAGCCGTCCAGCAGCGCCTTCAGATGGGGCATGTCCGCCGCCGTGTAGGCGGTGGTCACCAGCAGCTGTCCGCCCCCGGCCAGATACTCCTCCACCATGGCCGCCTCCCGGGCGGTCAGGTCGCTGACCGGGCCGAACAGCGCCAGCACGGCGCAGTCGTCCGGTACCGCCTCCGCCGTCAGCAGATTCAGGCTCTCCGCCTGGACGTTCTCCAGCGCCATGGCGTCCAGCACATCGTCGCTGACGCCCGTCTCCCCGTGGCCGGTGAGATAATAGAGGATCGGCAGATCCCCGCCGGTCACATAGCCGATGGCGCCGGTGATCTTCCCCTCCCCGGCGAACACGTCCAGATACTCCGAGCCGTAATATGTAAGGTAATAGCTGTACATCTCATAGTCGGAGTAGGTCCACACGCTGTCGTAGGGGATGTACATGCTCCGGTCGCCGCTGGCCACGATCAGGCTGTTCTCCGTCACCGTCTCGTCGGTGTACTCCGCGGCGAAGCCGGGATAGCGCACCGGGTCCACGCTGGTGACCGTCACCCGGTCGAACTGGGCATAGCGCAGCAGCACCTGCTCCATGGTGGTGTTTTCGTTGCCCGGCTGGACCAGCCAGTAGATCTCCACGTCCTTGTCCAGGGCCGCCAGCGCCTGCTCCGTTCCCTGGGACAGGGTATACAGCTGCTCGTCCGTCATATCCAGCTGTGTGGCCGTGGCTGGCAGCGCTCCCACCGCCAGATTCGCCACCACCGCCATGGCGGCGACGATCACCGCGGCGAACACGCTGTAAGCGCCCGCCCGCCAGCTCTTCGTGCGGAAGGAGGCGGCCAGCTTTTCCCGCAGCTTTTTCATGCCGCCCACCTCCTGCGCTCCATGGCCTGGACCGTGAGGAACAGGAACACCGCCGCCACCGACAGGAAATAGACGACGGACCGTATGTCGAATATATCATAGGCGAAGCTGTCGAATCTGTCGAAAACGGCCAGCTGGCCCACCACCTTGGCAAAAAGGCCGGGAAATGCCTTCGGCCACAGGGCATAGCTGGCCCCCAGCGCTCCCTCCAGCGCCAGACCCAGCGCCAGCGAGAAGGTCCGGTTGGCGGTGACGCGCCACACGATCAGCGCGAACACCGCCGCCGCCAGCGCGAAGGCCGCCAGACTGGCGGGCCCGGAGGCGGGGATATAGTCGGTGAGGGGTGTGAGAAAATACACCAGCAGCAGCACGATGAAGCTGGTCCCCGCCGCCAGGGCCGGGCTCTCCATCAGGCTGGACACATACAGTCCAATCGCCGTCAGGGCCATGCCCAAGAACACATAGCCCACCAGCGCCCCGTAGGCGCTCTTCAGCGACACGCTCCCCGCCGTGGCCAGGGCGTTGAGCAGCAGCGGATACAGGCCCACCACCAGGATGGGCATGGCCATCACCGTCACCAGGGCCAGATACTTGCCCAGCACGATCTTCGTCATGCTCAGGGGCAGGCTGTACAGCAGCTGGTCCGTCTTCTGATGCCGCTCCTCCGCCACGCTCCGCATGGTCAGCAGCGGGATGGCGATGAGGTAGATGAAGGTCATGCTGTACAGCACGTTGGTGAAGTCGGGGGACCCGGCCAGGTTGCTCACCATCACATAGATGCCGGCGAACAGCAGCATCAGCGCCCCGTATACATAGCCGGTCAGGCCGTTGAGCTGGCTGTCCAGCTCCCGCTCGTAGATCGCGCTCATGCTCTCCCTCCTCTGGCCCCTCTCCCGCTCCGGCGGGACGCCGGGACGGCGGGCTCGTCGGGCTGCTCCTTTGTCAGGGCCAGGAACACGTCCTCCAGATCGGCCTGCTCCCGCTCCAGGCGCAGCACCGGTATGCGCATATCGCTCAGGGCGAAGCTGAGCCGCTCATCCATGGCCGGGCCGGCATCCGAGGACTCCGCCGTCACCTCCAGCCGTCCGTCGGTCCCCGGCTCCGTGGTCACCGCCAGCACGCCCTCCACCGGCTCCAGGGCCTGGTGGACCTCCCCGGGAGCGGCCTTCACCGTCAGCCGATAGGTCACCTTCCCGGCGAACCGCTGCTCCAGCTCTCCCGGCGTCCCCTGGGCCACCAGACGGCCCCGGTGGATCATCAGCACCCGGTCGCACACCGCCTGCACCTCGCTGAGGATATGGCTGGAGAGGATCACCGTCCGCTCCCGGCCCAGGGACCGGATCAGCTGGCGGATTTCCACGATCTGCAGCGGGTCCAGGCCCACCGTGGGCTCGTCCAGGATGATGACCTGGGGCTTGCCCAGCAGGGCCTGGGCGATGCCCACCCGCTGGCGGTAGCCCTTGGACAGATTGCGGATCAGCCGTCCGGCCACATCCGCCACGCCGGTGACGGCCTCCGCCTGGGAGAGCTGTCCCTCCAGCTCCCGGAAGGGCACGCCCTTGGCCCGGGCCACGAAGGTGAGGTATTCCTCCACCGTCATGCCCATGTACAGCGGCGGTTGCTCCGGCAGATAGCCCACCAGCCGCTTGGCGGCGATGGGCTGGTCGAATATGTCGAATCCCCCGATGGTCACCCGGCCCTCCGTGGCGGCCAGGCAGCCGGTGAGGATGTTCATGGTCGTGGTCTTCCCCGCCCCGTTGGGGCCCAGAAAGCCGTAGACAAGGCCGCTGTCCACCGTGAAGGACAGATCCTCCACCGCGGCGCGGGAGCCGTATCGCTTTGTCAGGTGGCTCACCTCGATCACGGGACCGCCTCCTTTCCTTCAGCCTCCCCATTGTACACCACAAGGCAAGCACTTTTGTGACCGAATGATGAAATTTTCTTTGATATTTTCGCAAAAAAGGCGCCCCGCCTTGCGCGGAGCGCCCTTCATGGCCCGTTCAGTCCCTATCCGTCCAGTCCCGGCGGACCAGGACCAGCAACAGCCGGCCCTTTTTCACGCGGATCTCGGCCGTCTGCCCCGGCAGGGGCTCATTGCTCACGGCATACTGCCAGCCGGCGTCGATCCTGGCGTTCTCCAGGGGATATTTGGCGTGCCGGATGGTGACCCCCTCCGCCGGACCGTCCACGGCCAGCAGGGAGAAGTACGGCCAGCTGTCCGCCACCTCCGCCCGGCGGGAGACGATCTCCATCCGGGAGTAATCGTCCAGCGCCGCGGCCCTCTTTCCCGCGGCGTCCAGCATGAGCAGCACGCCCACGTTGGCCAGGGTGTGGTCCAGCCGCCCGCCGATGACGCCCAGCAGCAGAAAATCCTCAAAGCCCCGCCGCAGGGCCTCTTTGGCGGCGAAGACCGTGTCGGTGTCGTCCTTCTCCCGGGGCAGCACCAGCGTCTCCGCCTCCGTCTCCGGCCGCGGACAGGAGTCGAAGTCCCCCACCACCAGATCCGGCCGCACGCCCAGGGCGGCGGCGTGGCGCAGCCCGCTGTCGCAGCAGATCACATAGTCCTCCGGCCCGATGGCCTCCCGGGCCCGGGCGTAGTCGGCGATGGGGCCGCCGCCCACGATCACGCACCGGCGCATATCAGCCCTCTCTCCGCTTCCGCAGGGGGCTCACCGCCAGGCACAGCGCCGCCGTGACCACCATGTCCGGCAACGTGTTGCCCACGGGGATGTCCACGGTCATCAGGTACCGGTACAGGGCGAAGCCCACGACCCACACAGCCATGTTCAGCCAGTCCACGCCCCGGCCGCTGCGGTCCGCCTTCAGGAAGAAGAAGTCCGCGATCTGCACGGCGATCATGGGGGCGAACACGGAGCCGATGAGATACAGAAAATCGGTGATGTCGTCCATGGGGAAGGCGATGGCCCCCGCCGTGCCCAGCACCGCCGCGGCCACGGCGATCCACTTGGCGGAGAGCTTTTTGGACAGGGACTCGCTGCTCACCCCGGCGGACCAGGCGTCCAGGAAGGTGGTGGTCACCGTGGAGAACACGATGATCAGCAGCCCCGCTATGCCCAGACCGGCCTTCACCATGATGGCGGCGATGTCCGCCTCGGCGGTATAGATGGCCGCGCCCATGCCGATGACGTACATCCAGCAGCTGACCAGGCCGTAGACGACGGCGCTGGCCGCCGTGGCCGCCAGGGGCTTTTCCGCCTCCCGGGTGTAGTCGCTGATCAGCGGCAGCCAGGACAGGGGCATGGCCACCGCCAGCTCCACCGCCGCGCCGAAGCTCATTCCCTCGCCGGAGAGGTTCAGCGCCCCGCCCTTGAAGAAGATCACATAGCTGAGGATCAGCGTCAGCAGAAACAGCAGCCCCATGGCCACGGTGTTCACCCGGCCCAGATTCTCGATGCCGATGAGGATCCACAGCACGATGAGCCCGCCGATGACGAGACACCAGACCCAGTTGCCCACGTCCCACACGCCGGCCGCGGCCAGCGCGCCGTCGTAGATCATGATGGCCGTCCAGCCCAGCAGCTGGACGATGTTCAGCAGGGAGAACAGCAGCCCGCCCCGGCTGCCGAAGCTCATCTTCACCGTCTCCATGGCGCTGCGGCGGACCCGGCCGCCGATGAGCCCCGCCAGAAACAGCAGCACGCAGCCGATCACGTGGCCCGCCAGGATGGCCGCCAGGCCCTTGCCGAAGCCCAGAGGCGCGAAATAGGTGCCCGTGAGGATCTCCGCGATGGATACGCCGGCCCCGAACCAGATCAGACTGTTCTCCCGGACGGACGTGCGTTTTTCCTCCATATCAGAGCGCCTCCTCTTTGAACCGGCCGGTCAGGTCGAAGGCGTGGTCCATGGGGCCCCGGCCCGCGCCCAGGTCCAGCATGGCGCCCAGGGCGCCGGAGAGATATTCCTTGGCCCGCCGCACGGAGGCGGCCAGATCGAAGCCCTTGGCCAGATTGGCCGCGATGGCGCTGGACAGGGTGCAGCCGGTGCCGTGGGTGTTGGGGTTGGCGATCCGCTCCCCATAAAACCAGGTCAGCTTCCCGTCCGCCCAGAGCACGTCGTCGGCGTCGCTGACGGCATGGCCGCCCTTGACCAGCACGGCGCAGCCGTGCCTCTCGCCGATGGCCCTCGCCGCGGCCTCCATGCCCGCCCCGTCACGGATGGACAGGCCGGACAGGACCTCCGCCTCGGGGATGTTGGGCGTGGCCACCGCCGCCAGGGGAAGCAGCCGCGCCTTCACCTCCGCCACGGCGTCCGTCTCCATGAGGGCCGAGCCGCTGGTGGCCACCATCACCGGGTCCACCACGATGTTCTCCGCCCGATAAAAGGCCAGCCGCTCCGCGATGACGCGGACCAGCGCTGCGGAGGATACCATGCCGATCTTCACCGCGTCGGGACGGATGTCCTCGAATACCGCGTCGATCTGCTGGGCCAAAAATTCCGGAGTGGCCTCCAGAATGCCTCTCACGCCGGTGGTGTTCTGGGCCGTCAGGGCCGTGACAGCGCTCATGGCGAACACGCCGTTGAGCGTCATGGTCTTCAGATCGGCCTGGATACCGGCGCCTCCGCTGGAATCGCTGCCAGCGATGGATAATGCTGTTCTCATCTTTTTACCTCCCGATGCAAATGCAGCATATCTTTTTTATAGCGACGCAAGGTGGTGCCCCCGATGCGCCGCTTGGAATCCGGCAGGGATGCCGGCTATTCCTCAAATGTGACCGTCTCGTCCGCCAGGGCGGTCAGCTCCTCCCAGCGGTCCGCCTCGCACACGTCGTACACGCCCACGGTGTAATACCCCGCCGCCTTGGCCGTGCGGGCGGCCACGTTGGAGTCCTCGTACACCGCCGTGTCCGCCGGTCCGGGCGCGCCCAGGCGCGCCGCCGCGGCGTGGTAGATGTCCGGCCGGTCCTTCCCGGCCCCCACGCTCTCGCAGGAGAGCACGAACTGAAAAAACTGCCGCACCCCCAGCCGCTCCAGGCACATCTCCACCAGCGGCTCCGGCGTGGCGGAGACCACGCACATGCTCACGCCCCGGCGGGCCAGCCCGTCCAGATAGGCCGGCACGCCCGGCTTGAGCAGGATGTCCCGGCGGTAGTGGTCCTCCATGATGCCCAGCAGCGACTTCTGGGCCCGCTCCGGGGTGTCGTCCAGGCCGAACTCCCGGATGAACAGCGCCAGCGTCGCGGACATGGGCAGCGGCGCGGTCCGCTGCAAAAGCTCGTCGGACACCGTCTCCACGCCCTGTCCCCGCAGATACTCCACCGCCAGATCGTCCCAGTATCCCATGGAATCCACCAGTGTGCCGTCCAAATCGAAAATGGCGTATTTTTTATCCATGGCGCACCGCTCCCTCCGAAAGGGCCCGGAGCCGCCGGGCCGCGGCGGTCACGTCCTCTGCCGCGAAGAGCGCGGACACCACCGCCACCCCGGCCACGCCGGTGCCGGCCAGGGCCATGATATTGTCCGCGTTGATGCCGCCGATGGCCACCGCCGGGATGGACACCGCCGCCGTAATGCTCCGCAGCAGGTCCAGATCCATGGGCCGGGCGTCCCGCTTGGTGCCGGTGGGGAACACCGCCCCCACGCCGATGTAGTCCGCGCCGGCGGCCTCCGCCGCCACGGCCTCGGCCACCGTCCTGGCGGAGATGCCCAGGATGCGGTCCGGCCCCACCAGGGCGCGCACGTCCCGGCCCCGCAGGTCCGACTGGCCCAGATGCACCCCGTCCGCCCCGGCCGCCAGGGCCAGCTCGATGCTGTCGTTGACGATGAGCGGCACGCCGTACCGGGCGCACAGCGGCTTCAGTTCGGCCGCCTCCGCCAGGATGCCGTTCCCGTCCAGCTCCTTCTCCCGCAGCTGCAGGAGCGTCGCCCCGCCGTCCATCGCCATGGCGCATACCTCCGCCAGCGTCTGGCCCGGCCGGAGCCACGAGCGGTCCGACACCGCGTACAGCGTCAGGGCCCGGCGGATGTCATCCCTTGTATATCTCATATCTCGCGCCCTCCGTCAGCGTTTTCCCCGTCATGTTGAACACCGCGTCGATGAGATCGGTGCGGAAGGTGGCGTTGCCCGTGCCCCCGGCCAGGCGCTTCTCCTCCGCGATCTCCCCCGCCAGACCCATGGCGGCCAGGGCCGCCACCGCCGCGGTGAGGGGCGCGTCGGGCATCGCCCCGCAGAAGGCCCCCATCAGGCTCGTGACCATGCAGCCGCTGCCGGTGATCCGGGTCATGGTGGCGCAGCCGTTGCGCACCAGCACCACCCGCTCCCCGTCCGTGACCATATCCACCGCCCCGGACATGGCGACGACCGCCCCGGTCCGTCTGGCAAACGCGCGGACAAGGGCCGCCGTGGCGGCCAGGTTGTCCCCGGTCAGCTCATCCCCCGCGGCCACGTCCACGCCGCTGCCGGACGCGCCCTCCCGGCCCGCCAGATAGCGGATCTCCGAGCCGTTGCCCCGGATGGCGGCGAAGCGCACCTCCTCCAAAAGCCGGGCCGCGCCCTCCCGGCGCAGCCGGGTGCCGCCGGCGGCCACCGGGTCCAGCACCACGGGGATGTCCAGGGCGTTGGCCTCCTGGCCCGCCAGGACCATGGACTCCACCTGGGCGATGGCGCCCAGGTTGCACACCAGCGCCTGGGCGGCATGCACCGCCTCTGCCGATTCCCGGCTGTCCCCGGCCATGGAGGCGTTGCCCCCCGCCGCCAGGATGATGTTGGCACAGTCGTTGACCGTGACGAAATTGGTGATGCACTGCACCAGGGGCGCCGTCTGCCGCACCCGGTCCAGCGCCCAGGCCAGATCCATCATGTCCCTTCCCTCGTTTCGTCCGAGATATCCTCCCAAGGAAAAGCGGGAAACCCCTCCCGGGCTCCCCGCGCAAAGACGCATTCCAGCGTTCCCTCCGTTGGCATTACCCAAATCAGGTTTGATGGGTCGAAGGTCGCACCTTCCTCTCAGCCTGTCACACAAGCTCCCCGCTGTTCGGTTGTCGGGCGGTATTATACACCGCCCCGGCGGAAAATGCAACCCGCCGGCGAAAAATCCCTCTCACGTATCCTCCCGGGGCAGGCGGCGGAAGAAGTGGATCACAAAGGGCACGGCGATGAGGGCGGACAGCACGTCGCTGATGGGCTGGGAGTACATGATCCCCGGCAGGCCCCAGACCCGGGACAGGACCAGCACCAGCGGGATGAAGCAAGCGCCGCTGCGCAGCGAGCTCATCAGCGTGGCCCGGCCGGACAGGCCGATGCTCTGGAACATCATATTGGCGCACACCGACATCGGCATGCTCACCAGCGCCGCGCACTGCACCCGCATGGCCGGCACGGCGATGGCGATCACCGCCGGGTCGTCCCGCATCAGGGTGGACACCGCCGGGGCCAGCAGCGCCCCCGCGGCGGCGAACAGGGAGATGAGCACCGTGCCGAAGCCCAGGGTGAAGAAGAACCCCGACCGGACCCGGGAGTATTTTTTCGCGCCGTAGTTGTACCCGGACACGGGCTGATAACCCTGGCCGATGCCCAGGCCCACGCAGAACAGCAGATTCGTCACCCGGGCCACGATGCTCATGGCGGCGATGGCCGCGTCCCCGAAGATCTTGGCCCGGGCGTTGAGGATCATGGTGGACACGCTGCTCAGGCCCTGTCGGGTCAGACTGGGCAGGCCGGTGAGCAGGATGCTGCCGGTGGTGGCAAAAAACAGCCTCCACCCCGCCCGGTCCGCCTCGCCGTCCGGCTCCGTGCCCGCCGCCGGCGGCTTCAGGAAGGGCAGATACCGCAGGGAGAACACGGTCTGGGTCTTCCGGCGCAGATACATGGACAGCAGGATGGCGGAGCTGATGTACTGGGAGATCATGGTGGACAGTCCCGCCCCGGCGATGCCCATGTTCAGCCCCTTCATCAGCACGGCGTCCCCGAAGATGTTCAGCACGCCGCCGCTGACCAGCCCGATCATGGCGAAGGCGGCCCGGCCCTCATAGCGGAGGATGTTGTTCATCACGCAGCCGGTCACCATGGCCGGCGCGGCCAGCAGGATGAAGACGGCGTACGTCTTGGCGTAGGGCAGGATGGTCTCCGTGGAGCCCAGCAGCCGGCACAGAGGCTCCAAAAACGTCAGCCCCAGCGCCGCGATCAGCATGCTGCAGGCCAGGGAGACGAAAAACGCCGCGGAGGAGAACTGCCGGGCCCGGCGCAGCCGCTTCGCCCCCAGCAGCCGGGCAATGTTGCTGCCGGAGCCGTGGCCGAACATGAACCCCACCGCCTGCAGGATGGACATCATGCCGAACACCACGCCCGTGGCGCCGGAGGCGCTGGTGTTGATCTGCCCCACGAACCAGGTGTCCACCACGTTGTAGAGATTGGTGACCATCATGCTCAGAGTGGTGGGCAGGCCCAGCTCCAGGATCAGGGAGGGGATGGGCTGACAGGTCATCTTCTCATACTGGGACGAGTATTCGCGCTTGCCGGTTCTGGTCATGGCGTCCTCCTTGCTTCGCGGGATAACACCATTTTATACCTGTTTTCGAAAAAAGCAAGCGCCGCCGGCCGTCACTGCCGGTAGTCGGACAGGAACCGGCCGATCTCCATGATCGCCTGGTACAGCCGCTCCCTCTCCGGCAGCAGCACCAGCCGGAAGTGGTCCGGCCGAGGCCAGTCGAAGCCGCTGCCCGGCACCAGCAGGATGTGCTTCGCCTCCAGCAGATCCTCGGCGAAGCGCCGGTCGTCCCGGATATGCCCGCCCAGCACCCGGGGAAAGACGTAAAAGGCGGCCTGGGGTCTGCGGTATCGGACGCACTCCAGACTGTCCAGCGCCCGGCAGGCGGCCTCCCTCTGCTCATACAGCCTCCCTCCCGGCACCAGCATGGCCCGGGTGCTGGCCTCGTCGGCCATGGCCGCGGGGATCACCAGCTGGGTCAGAACGTTGCCGCACAGCCGCAGGGCGCAAAGCTCCGCCAGCGCCCGCCGGACCGGCTCCGTCTCCCGCCGGGGGCCGGACACCGCCGCCCATCCGCACCGGAAGCCGCAGACGATGTGGCTCTTGGACAGGCCGTTGAGCGTCACCACCGGCTGATCCGGGGCGGCCGCCGCCGCGGGGGCGAAGGGCGCGTCGTCCATGATGAGCCGGTCGTATATCTCGTCGGAGATGAGCAGCAGCCCGTGTCGGCGGCACAGCGCCGCCACGTCCGCCACCAGGTCCGGCGCGTATACCTGACCGGTGGGGTTGTTGGGGTTGATGAGCAGCACGGCCCGGGTCCGGGAGGTGACCTTCCGCTCCATGTCCCCCACATCGGGATACCACCCGGCGGCCTCGTCGCAGGTATAAAACACCGGCCTCGCCCCGGCCAGGATGGCCGCGTTGGACCAGAGGCTGTAGCTGGGGGAGGGCATGAGCAACTCGTCCCCGGCGCTGAGCACGCACTGGCAGAGCATCTGGGCCATCTCGCTGACCCCGTTGCCGATATAGATATCCTCCTCCGTCAGATCCCGGGCGCCCCGGTCCCGATGGTAGGCCGCCAGAGCCCGGCGTGCCTCCGGCATCCCCTGCGGGGCGCAGTAGGCCACGGCCCGGTCCGCGTTCGCCATAAGCGCCGCGCGGACGCTCTCGGGCATGGCAAAGCCAAAGCTGGCCGGATTGCCGGTGTTCAGCTTCAACACCGGGACGCCGGCCTGCTCCATGGCCAGGGCCTTGCGGTAGATGGGGCCGCGGATGTCGCTGCGCACCAGGCGCAGCTTGTCGGAACTCTGGATGGGATTCATAATGACACGCTCCTTTTTCTGTCCGGGGATGGCGTTCGTCCGCCGACGGACAACTGTAGTATAACAAAAAAGGCAGCCGGCCCTGCACGGACCGGCTGCCTTTTTGGATACGAAAAATAAACCCCGGCCCTATCGCAAAGCCAGAGCTGCTGCCCGCTTGGAGGCCAAGCGGGTAGCGGTCATGATCGCGGTATTGCCGAGGGACAGATTGTCAATAGGCTCCATAAGGACGCTCCTTCGCCACCCATCGGCGGCATTTGGGAGGATTATAAGCGAAAATGATGGATTTGTAAAGTATTCATTGTGTCAAAGACATAAAAATCGTCACTTGCGGCCATTTACAATCGCCTTTCGACGCATTATAATAGAAGAGACTTAATTCCGGCAGCGCCCTGCCGGAGAAGGAGGACAAAGATGAAATCTAGAGCAGAGATTAAGCAGCTTGCCAAGACCGCCTTTTCGGCGCGGTACTGGTACTGCGTGGGCGCGGCTGTGCTGGTGAGTCTGTTTCTGGCCGCCTGCGCGCCCCTCACCCTGGGCATAGGCGCACTGATCCTCACGGGCCCCATCACGTCAGGCGCCTGTTATTTCTTCACCCAGGTCTTCCAGGGCCGGGGCAGCGAGGTAGACGTGGGCACGCCCTTCTCCGTGGGCTTCACCAACTTCAGCCGGAAGCTGGGCGGCTTCCTGTGGATGTTCCTGTTCGAGTACCTGTGGAGCCTGCTGTTCGTCATCCCCGGCATCATCAAGGCCTTCTCCTATTCCATGACCATGTATATCCTGGGGGACTGCCCCAACGTGCGGGCCAAGGACGCGCTGAAGCTGTCCATGCGCATCATGAAGGGACACAAGTGGGAGCTGTTCGTGTTCCAGCTCAGCTTCATTGGCTGGTCGCTGCTCAGCGCCCTCACCTGCGGGCTGCTCGGCATATTCTATGTGAACCCCTATATGGAGACCTCCCTGGCCGGGTTCTACCTGGAGGTGCGGGAGGAAGCCCTGCGGACCGGGGCCATCACCCTGGCCCAGCTCAACGGCGAGGCGCTGGTCTGAGCGCGGAAAAAAGCCGTACAAAAAACAGAGGGACGCCGCCGTCCCTCTGTTTTTTTGCGCTCCGGGCGGTTTACGCCCCCAGCAGGCTCTGGTCGAACACGAACAGGGCCTCGTTGATCTCGAACACGTTGTAGTTTCCCTTGCGGATGAAGTACTCCACGATCACGTCCGCCTTGCTGGCCGGGGACAGGGCGTATCCCGCCTTGGCCAGCATCTCCTTCGTCTCCTCCAGGGGCAGCTCCAGGGCGATGGCGAAGGCCATGGCCGTGGCCTTGCTGGGCTTATAGTGGATGTCGGAGCGGATCTTGGAGAACAGCTTGCGGTCGATGTTGGCCTTTTTGTAGCACTCTGCGTCGGTCATGCCCTTCTCGTCGATCTTCCGCAGAAGCATCTGGGAGAAGCTCTCGTCGATCTGCTCCAGCAGCCGCTCCAGGGTGGGATAGGGCGCCGCGGCGGACTGCGCCGGCGACCCCGCGAGGGCGTCCGAGGCGCGCTTTTTGAGCCGGAAAAGGGGGCGGGAGGACTGCTTTTTCTCCGGGGGAGCGGCCCCGCGCGGCGCACCGGCAGGGGGCGCTGCGGCCATGGACTCCATCCCTCCCGGCGCGGCGTTCATCCGCTGGGCGCGCATCCTCTCGGCGCAGGCGTCGTAGTGGGTGTCCACATAGTGGTCGTCGATGAACGACTGCACGTCGGGGAACAGCTTTTTGCTCAAGAGATAGGGCGTGGGGCTGAACACCAGCAGATACACCTGCATCTCCTCGTTCTCCAGCAGGTAGGCGCTGATGGTATCCACCGCCACCCGCAGGGCCTGGTCCTTGGGGTAGCCGAACACCCCCGCGGAGATCAGCGGGAAGGCCACGCTGTGGCATCCCTTCTCCCGGGCCAGCGCCAGGCTCTCCCGGTAGCAGCTGGCCAGCAGCTCCCGCTCCCCATGGTCGCCGCCCTGCCACACGGGCCCCACGGTGTGGATCACATATTTGCAGGGCAGGTCGTAGCCCCCGGTGATCTTGGCCCGGCCGGTCTCGCACCCGCCCAGGGTCCGGCACTCGGCCAGCAGCCCCGGCCCGGCGGCCTTATGGATGGCCCCGTCCACGCCGCCCCCTCCCAGCAGGGAGTTTTTCGCGGCGTTCACGACGGCGTCGCAGGGGAAGGCCGTGATGTCGGCCCGGACGATGGAAAACGGCATAGGATCGCCTCCTTTTGGTACGGGACCATTATATCCCATCTCCCCGCCGGCCGCAAGTGTCCCCCCGGCGCGGGCGGCGGAGAAAACCGGCCGGACTTTTGCGGTTTCCCTTTGCAAACCGGGAAAAATATGGTATACTGCGTTGGTTACATACAATTTTCCAAGACAAGAGGGCATCCGGCTGTGTGGAAGTATTTTGGCGTGATATGCAACGTGCTGACGGTGCTGCTGGGCGGCAGTCTGGGACTGCTGCTGCGGCGGCGCGGCGGCGGTAAGAAGGCGAAGACAGGCAAATACCCGCCCCGGGAGGATCTGCCGGGGGCCATGATGGCGTGCCTGGGCTTTTGCACGGTGTTCGCCGCCGCCTCCGGCATCGTGGGCGTGGAGAGCGGCGCCCAGGCCCTCGTGTGCGTGTTCTCCATGGCCGTGGGCCTGCTCGTCGGCTGGTGGCTGCGGCTGGACGACCGGCTGAACCGGCTGGGAGACGCGGTGCTGGCGAAGCTGGGCGGCGGCGAGGCGGGCCTGGCCAATCCGGCGGAGGGCTTCGTGACGGCGTGCCTGCTGTTTTGCATCGGCTCCATGACGGTGCTGGGCTCCTTTGAGAGCGCCGCCAACCCGGCGGGGCACCTGGCGCTGGAGTGCCACACCACCCTGCTCATCAAATCCATGCTGGACTTCGTCTCCTCCACCTGCCTGGCCGTCACCTACGGCGCGTCGGTGCTGGCGTCGGCGGCCTTCGTGCTGGTGTTCCAGGGGGCGCTGGTGGCCCTGGCGGCCTCCATCCAGCCCTTTTTGGAGCGGATCGGGGCCATGCCGGTGATGAACTGCGCCGGGTCGCTGATCCTGCTGGCCATTGCCCTGAATCTGCTGGGCATCAAGAAGATCAAGACCGCGGACTATCTGCCCGCGCTGGCGCTGCCCATCCTGGTCTGCTGGTTGCTCACCGCGCTGGGCGCGGCGATATGAGGGACAAGGCCCGATCAAAGGGCGCAATTGATACTTGCATCCCCGTTAAAAATATGTTTAAATATAAATATCTTGAAGTAATTACCGGGCCCGCCCGGTGAGAGAGGAGCGCGGCACGAATGGGCAGACCTGACGGCATTCGGGTGAAAAACGAAGTCCCGATGTATTACCTCATCCCCCAGTTCATGACCGAGCGCCACGACGCCATGAATATGGTCACGGTGGACATCCCCGTGGAGCCCCTGCGGCAATATATGAACGCCAAGCGCCGGGAGGGCGTGCACATCAGCCACATGGCGCTGGTGATGACCGCCTATGCCCATCTGGCGGCGGAGTTTCCGTCCCTGAACCGGTTCATCGTCAACCGGCGCATCTACCAGCACACGGACTTCAAAATCTCCCTGGTGGTGCTCCGGCCCGGCGCCAGCGCCAACGAGAACACCATGAGCAAGCTGTCCCTCACCGGCGAGGACACGGTGCTGGACGTGCAGCGCAAGATCGACGAGTACGTGGAGAAGAACACCGCCGTGGGCGAGGACGCCGCTACGGGCCTGGACAAGATCATGAAGGTGTTCGTGAACCTGGGCCCGCTGATGAACTTCGTGGGGTGGCTGCTCCGCTTCGGCGACCGGCACGGGCTGCTGCCCCAGGCGCTGCTGGACGTCAGCCCCTTCCACGCCAGCGCGCTGATGACCAACCTGGCCAGCATCCGCACCAACCATATCTATCACCACGTGTACGACTTCGGCACCACCTCCGTAGCCATCGCCATGGGCAACATGCGCGACACGGTAAAGCGGGGCAAGGGCGGCTCGCTGGAAGTGATCCGCACCATCCCCCTGGGCGTGGTCATGGACGAGCGCATCGCCTCCGGCCACTACTTCGCCCTGGCCTTCGCCCGGCTGAAGGAGATGCTGGCCAACCCCGTGTGCCTGGAGCAGCCCGCCGACACCTCCAACCCCATAAAATAATCCGGAAATCCTTCCGTTGACACCGCCCTTTTCGGGCGGTGTTTTTTCGATCGGGGCGTCCGGCCGAAAAACCGGTTAGTCTTGCTGAAATGTGGGTCGCCGAAATTCCTGTTTTTCCCTTATGCTAGGGGGAAAAGGAGGGGATTCTGTGGAGAGGAATAACAATCTTTCCAAAAATCTGAGAGCGTTCCAACAGGCGCGGAGCCAATCCCTGGCCGAGTTCTCCCGGACGCTGGGCATCCCGAAGTCCACCCTGCAGTCCGTCATGCTCGACGGCAATACCACGCTGGACACACTGATCCATCTGGCCGACGCACTGAACCTGACGCTCGATCAACTCGTTTTCGGAGCCGACATCCACGAGAAGTTGAATTTCACCCGATGCCTTCTCAGCGGCGCCGCCTGGTTTTCCGGGCTGCCGCCCGCCCTTCAGAAGAAGCTCCATCTTTATATAGACGAGATCCTTGATCTGATAGAAAACAACAACGATTAAGGTGCTGTTTCCGATGTGGAACGGAGATATTTCCGAGATCTATGATATCTTGTACCGCCTCGGAGTCACGGCCAATTACGCCGGATTTTTTCATACCTCCTACGCGGTAACTCTAGCCGTACAGCAGCCGGAGCGCCTGCTGATGGTGACCAAATGGCTCTATCCCGACGTAGCCAAAAAGTATGATACGAACTGGAGCTGTGTGGAACGGAACATACGTACTGCGGCGGCCGTCGCCTGGAAGCACAACCGCCCGCTGATGGAGCAGCTGGCCCGCCGGTCCCTGCCGCGCCGGCCCACCGCCTCCCAATTCCTCGCGATGCTGACGGCCCACCTCATCGGCATGCCGGCCGCCTGAGCCGCCCTTGCACATCATCCCACAGCCCACCAAAATCAACGAAGCGACGGCCGCCGGCCGCCGCTTGTCGGCGTGCCCGGAACGCCGCTCCCACCCGGCGGTCATTTCCCCTTGACAAACGCTTTCTAGCGGAGTAGAATATGCACATGTTCTATTTCGATAGAAATTGAAAGGACGGCGGGGACATGAAGCTGTACGACTCGGAGCTGAAGGTGATGGAGGTGCTGTGGGACTTGGGCGAGGCCAGCGCCAAGACCATCGCCCAGCGGCTGGGCCAGCAGGTGGGTTGGTCCAAGACCACCACGTACACGGTGATCAAGAAATGCCTGGACAAGGGGGCGCTGGCCCGGACGGAGCCCGGCTTTCTCTGCCGGCCCCTCATCTCCCGCCAGCAGGCCCAGGCCTTCGCCACCGACGAGCTGGTGGACAAGCTATACGGCGGCGCGGCGGACAAGCTGGTGGCCTCTCTGCTGGGCCGGAAGCGGCTGACGGCGGAGGAGCTGGAGGGGCTGAAAAAGCTGGTGGAGGAACTGCAATGAGCACGCTGTGGCACATGACCCTCTCCGCCTCGGTGCTGATCGCTCTGACGGCGCTGCTGCGCGCGGCCTGGCTGGACCGGCTGCCCAAGGGGCTGTTCACCGCCCTGTGGCTGGTGGCGGCGGCCAGGATGGTCCTGCCGGTGTCCTTTGCCCTGCCCATGCCCGCGCCGGTGGCCCGGGCGGTGGAAGCGGCCGCGGCGGTACCGACAGAGCCGGCCGGCGGGGGCGGCTTTCCCTGGCTGACGGCGCTGTGGCTCGCAGGCGCGGCGGTCGCCTTCGCCCTGGTGGCCGGGCGGCATCTGGCCTGCCTGGCCCGCTATCGGGAGGCGCTGCCGGTGACAGACGAGGCCGTTCTGGCGGTCGTCCGCTCCTTCGGTCTGCGCCGGCAGGTGACCGTGGCGGTGTGCCAGACCGTGAGCGCCCCCGTCACCTACGGCCTGTTCCGGCCGGTGATCCTGCTGCCCAAGGACTGGGAGCGGTCCGACGGCCGGACTCTGGCCCACATCCTCACCCACGAGCTGATCCACATCCGGCAGCTGCACGTGCCCTACAAATACCTGCTCACGGCGGCGGTGTGCCTGCACTGGTTCAACCCCCTGGCCTGGGTCATGTACGAGCTGGCGGGCCGGGATCTGGAACTCAGCTGCGACGAGGCAGTGCTCCGGCGGATGGCCGACGGCCGGGCGGAGTACGCCATGACCCTGATCTCCCTGGAGGAGCGGCGGATGCCCGACCCGCTGCTGTCCGGCTTCGGCGGCCGGGCGGTCCGGGAGCGGGTGCGGCAGATCATGCTCTACCGGCAGCGGGGCCTGCGGGGCTCCCTCATCGGGGCGGCCATTCTGCTGGTCTCGCTGACCGTGTTCGCCACGGCGGCGGCCGCCGCGCCGGCGTATGAGGCGTCCGATGTTATCCCCACTCCGGACCCGGTTTTGTTCGTTTCCGAAGATTCTGTCCCCACTAACGATTCATATCCATCCTATTTCATTCCCGTATCCCCCACCCCGGACCCCATCCCCTGGGAGCCCGCATCCTGAGAAAGGAGGCCGACGGATGCACGATCTGACGCGTTCCCGCCTTCCGGCCCCTTCGGTGACCACCCTGCTGGCGCTGCTGGCCGCCATGGCGGCGGGTTACTTTCTGCTCAGCGACCTGATGGGCGGCACCCTCTTCAGCCACCAGTACTGGGACAGCTATACCCTCCAGACCTGGAACTGGCTTCAGGGGCGGACCTACATCGCGGACCCGGAGCAATACGAATACCTGGAGCTGGCCATCTACCAGGGCCGGTACTATGTGTCCTTCCCGCCGCTGCCGTCGGTGCTGCTGATCCCGTCGGTGCTGCTGCACGGGATGGACACGCCCAACGACCTGATCATCGCCGGATACGGCCTTCTCGCCGCGGCGCTGGCCTATCTCGTCATGCTCCGCGCCGGCCGGACGCCGGCCGTGAGCGCCTTTTGGGCGCTGGTGTGCGTGTGGGGCTCCAACGCCCTGTGGATGAGCACCAACGCCGGGGTCTGGTTCCAGGCCCAGGTGCTGAACATGGTGATGTGCCTGGCGGCGGTGCTGTGCGCCCAGGCGGGAAAGAAGGCCCTGGCCACCACCTTCCTGGCCCTGGCGGTGGGCTGCCGGCCCATGAGCGGCGTATTCCTGCCGGTGTTCTTTTTCCTGTTCGCCTGGCAGGAGCGGGAAAGCCGCGGCGGCTTTGTGAAAAGCTGCCTGGCCCAGTGGCGGTGCCTTATCGGGCCCATCCTCATCGGCGCCTGCTATATGGCCTACAACTACGTCCGCTTCCATAACCCCCTGGAGTTCGGCCACAACTATCTGCCGGAATTCGTGCGGGCCGAGCACGGCCAGTTTCACTGGAGCTATCTCTGGCCCAACCTGCGGCAGGTGCTCTTCACGCCGGTCAAATTTGAAAACGGCCGGCTCAGCTTCCCCCTGTTCCAGGGCTTCATGTTCTTCGTGGCCAACCCGCTGTTCGCCATCTTCTTCCTCCGGGCGGCGCTGAACCTGGCCCGGGACAGGCGGCCCTCCGCCCTGGGCGTCCTGCTGACGGCGGGCATGGCCCTGGAGCTGGTGCTCACCTGTCTGCACAAGACCCTGGGCGGCTGGCAGTTCGGCGCCCGGTATACCTGCGACATGCTCCCCTTCGCCTATATGTACCTGGCTGCCCGGGGCCGGAAGGTTCCCGCCGCCTGGGAGCTGGCGCTGGGCGGCATGGCCGTGGCCTTCAACGCCTACGGCACGCTGTATATGCACTTTTACGGCTGATCCGGCCGCGGAAAGGAGGCAGCCCATGTTCACCAGAGACGACGCCCGGGCCTTGAAGGGCGTGGCCGTCGAGCTGATGCTCTTTCACCATCTGGCTGCCTTTCCCGACCGGTGGCCGGTGGGCTTTGAAGGATTTCGCTCCCTGTGGCCGGGCTTTGTGGAGGATGGCTATCTGGCGGACTTTGCCATGAACGGGCTGCTGTGCGTGCCGCTGTTCTTCTTTCTGGGCGGATACGGCCTGTTCTGCCGCCGGGCGGCGGGCCGGGCCGATCTGGCGGAGGACGTGCTGGGGCTGTACCGGCGGTTCTGGCGGGTGTTTTTCCTGTTCATCCCCATCGGCTTTCTCTTCTTCGCCCGCTCCGGGGAGGGAATCAACCCCCTGTGCGCCCGCTTCAACCTCACCGACGGCAAGAGCCTGCTGCGCACGCTGCTGCTCAATTTCACCGGCTACGACACCACCCTCAACGGGGAGTGGTGGTTTCTGGGCTCCTATCTGTGCGCCCTGCCCCTGGGGTATCTCTTCTGCCGGGCCACGGACCGGGCCCGGGGCTTTCTGCCGGATCTGTTCGCGGTGTTCTGCCTGGACATCCTGACCCAGGGGGTGTTCCCGGGTCTGGCGGGCGTGCCCGGCCTGTCCGGACTGGGCGGCAACCTCTATTTCCGGCGCTTTTGCACCGTCAACAAGTATATGCCGGCCTTTTTCGCCGGCATCGTCTTCGCCCGGTACGGCGGCATCGGCCGGCTGAAAAAAGCGCTCGGCCGGCTGGCCCATCCCGGGGCGGCGGCCCTGGGGGGCATGGCGGCGCTTTTTCTGGTCCGGTGCTATGTGCTCACGGACGTGGCCAACGGGGATATCCTGACGGCGCCGCTGTTCGTCGTCTGCTGCTCGGCGTTTTTCGATCGGGCGCGGCCCGTGAAGGCGCTCTTCGGCTTTCTCGGCCGGCACAGCGCCAATATGTGGCTGACCCACTCCTTCTTCTGTTTCTATTTTCTGGAGTTCACAAATGTGGTATACTGGTCCCGGAGCGTCTGGCTGGATCTGGCGGTGCTGACCGCGCTGAGCCTGGGCGCCTCCGTCCTGGTGGACGCGCTTTACCGCTGTCTGGGCCGGCTGCGGCCGGCACGGCCCCTGCCCGCCATGGAGGCCAGATAATCTCCCGCGAGGTCACGCTATGGAAAATCTGCTTTGGATACTGTCCACCGCCGGGATGCTGGCGCTGCTCATGCTGCTGGCGCTGCGGGCGCTGGACGAGCTGCTGGGGGTCCGGGTGAGCCTGTCCCTGCCCCGGGCGGCGACGGCTCTGGGCCGGCTCAGCCCCGCCAACTGGCCCTGGCCGGCGGTGTTTTTCGCGTCGGTGGCGGTGTTGTGGCTGGGGGCGTTTTACGGCTATAAAGCCATGGACTGGCCCGGGCAGGGCTTCCTGGCCCGGATGTGGGTCCGCTTCACCGAGGCCGGCGACGCGCCCCACTATCTGTTCATCGCGGAAAACGGCTATGTGTCCGCCGGGGAGAACGTGAACAACATCGTGTTCTACCCCCTCTACCCCACCCTGATCCGGCTGCTGGGCGGACTGCTGGGCGGCCGGTACGCCCTGGCGGGGCTGCTGCTGTCCCAGATCTGCTGCGGCCTGGCCGGGGTGCTGTTTCAAAAGCTGGCGAAAAAAGACTGCCCCCATCCGGGGACGGCCATGGCGGCCTACTGGCTGTATCCCTTCGGCTTCTTCTGCCTGGGGGTGTTCACGGAGGGGCTGTTCCTGCTGCTGACCGTCGCGGGCCTGTGGGCCATCCGGGAGAGGAAATGGCTCCTGGCCGGAGCGGCGGGCTTTCTGTGCGCCCTGACCCGGGCCCAGGGGATGCTGCTGCTCCTGCCGGGGGCCTACTGCGCCTGGCGGGACATGCGGGACCGGGGCTGGAAGTTCAACCCCCGGTATCTGGCCCTGCTGGCCCCCGCCCTGGGCTGGGGGCTCTATCTGGGACTGAACCGGGCGGTGTGCGGGGACTGGTTCGCCTTCCGCTACTATGAGAGCATCGCCCCCTGGTGGCAGACGCCCCAGTGGCTGGGGGACACCCTGGCCCAGCAGTTCTCCATGGGGGTGCAGTATCCCGGCCTGGCCAACTGGATCTACTGGCCCCAGCTGTTCATCTACTTCATCGCTGCGGCCCTGCTCATGGCCGGGTGGAAGCGGCGGCTGGACAACGCCCACGTGCTGTACGGCACGGCCTATCTGGGCATGAGCTACACCGCCTCCTGGCTCATCAGCGGCGGGCGGTACATGCTGGGCTGCGCGCCCATGTACCTGGCGGCGGGCAGTCTGAAAAACCGGGCGGTGCGGGCGCTGATCCTGGGGGGAGAGACGGTGCTGTTTCTCTATTACGCCGCCTGCTTCATGCGGGGCGAGGCCATCATGTGACGGCCCATAAAACCGAAAAATAACCCCGGCGGTCGGTGTGACCGCCGGGGCGATTGTTTTTCCGTCCTATACCTTTTCCAGCACGTCCGCGATGCGCCGGCAGGCGAAGCCGTCCCCGTAGGGATTTTCCGCCCGGGCCATGGCGCCGTAGGCGGCGGGGTCGTCCAGCAGGCGGCTCACCGCCCGGTACACCCCCTCCTCCGAGGTCCCGGCCAGCAGCAGCGTGCCGGCGGCGACCCCCTCGGGCCGCTCCGTCACATCCCGCATCACCACCACCGGCTTGTCCAGGGCGGGGGCCTCCTCCTGGATACCCCCGGAGTCGGTGACCGCCAGGTGGCACCGGGCCATGAGGTTGTGAAAGTCCACCGGGTCCAGGGGCTCCGTGAGCCGGACCTGGGCGCAGTCCCCCAGCACCTTTTCCGCCGCGGCCCGGACCGGACCGTTCCGATGCACGGGATATACCGCCGCGGTGTCCGGCCGCTCCTCCAGCGCCCGGCGCACCGCCCGGAGCATCCCCTCCATGGGCGCGCCCAGACTCTCCCGCCGGTGGGCGGTGAGCAGGATCAGCCGCCGGCCGGCGGCCCAGTCCAGGAGCGGGTGGCGGTAATCCTGCCGCACCGTGGTTTGCAGCGCGTCGATGGCGGTGTTGCCGGTGACAAACACCCGCTCCGGCGCTACGCCCTCCCGGAGCAGATTCTGCCGGGCGGCCTCGGTGGGGGCGAAATGGAGCCGGGCGATGAGACTCACGGCCCGGCGGTCGAACTCCTCCGGCCAGGGCCGGTCCATGTCCCATGTGCGCAGCCCCGCCTCCACGTGGGCCACGGGAATGTGGGCGTAAAAGGCCGCCAGCGCCCCCGCCAGGGCGGTGGTGGTGTCCCCCTGGACGACCACGAGTCCGGCGGAGGACCGCGCCAGCGCGTCGCTCACGCCCGCCAGCGCCCCCGCCGTCAGCGCCGCCAGATTCTGCTCCGGGCGCATCAGGTCCAGATCCACGTCCGGCGTCACGCCGAAGGCGCGAAGCACCTGGTCCAGCATCTGGCGATGCTGGCCGGTGACGCACACCGTCACCGGAAATCCCCGGCGGCGCAGTTCGCCGACGAGGGGGCACAGCTTCACCGCCTCCGGCCGGGTGCCGAACACGGCCATCACCCGTTTTTTCATCCGATGTGTTCCTTTTTCAGCGTCACCCGGTCGATCTTGTCGTTGATGGTCATGGGCAGCCGGTCCAGATGCACGTACCGGTTGGGCATCATGTACTCCGGCAGCTTCACCTTCAGCTGGCCGGCCAGGTCGGCGGGCTCGTCGCTGCCCACGTATACGCACACGATCTCGTCCTTCGCCTCGTCGAACAGGCAGCAGCCGTTGCCCACCCCCGGCGCCGCCAGAAGGGCGGTCTCGATCTCTCCCAGCTCGATGCGGTAGCAGCCCTGGTGCTTGATCTGGAAGTCCTTCCGCCCCAGGAACATGATCTCTCCCCGCTCGTTATAGCGGGCCAGGTCCCCGGTGCGGTACATCCGCTCGTGGAAGCGGCTGTTCAGGGGATTCTGGACAAAGGCCTTCTCCGTCTGGGCGGGGTTGTTGTAGTAGCCCAGGGACAGGCAGGTGCCCAGCACGCACAGCTCCCCCGTCTGGCCGGGACCCACGGGCCGGTTCTCGTCGTCCAGGATCAGGATGCGGGTATTGGCGCAGGCCTGGCCGATGGGCAGGGGATCGTCGTCCCCGAAGGGCCGGTCCACGATGTAATAGGCGCACACGTCGGTGATCTCCGTGGGGCCGTACATGTTGCAGTACTTGGCCGCCGGCACCGCCCGCCGCCACATATTCAGCTGCCGGTTGGGCATGACCTCGCCGCAGAAAAACACGTTCTTCAGCCCCAGGGGCGGGTCCTTTTCCAGAATGCCGGAGTTGGCCATGGCGATGAGGGCCGAGGGCACGAAAAAGATGGTGTCGATGGCATGCTCCCGCAGAAACTGCACCATGGTCTTGTGGAAGGAGAAGCACTTCTTCGGGATGATCCAGGTGGTGCAGCCGTTGCGCAGGGTGGAGTAGATGTCCAGGGTGGAGTTGTCGAACACGAAGGGCGCCTGGTTGCCCAGGGTGCAGTTCTCGTCGATGCCCAGCCCCTCATGCAGCCAGTCGGCGTAATCCACCATGGCCCGGTGGCTGATGGTCACCCCCTTGGGCACGCCGGTGGATCCGCTGGTGAACAGCACGTACAGCAGATCCGTGTCCACATGGGCGGCCCGGACGGCGTCCAGGACGCTCCCGTCCGCCTCCGTCTGACACGCCTCGTCGAAGAGGGCGCATCCGGCGTCCCCCGCCACGGCCCGGGCCGCCTCGGCGTTTTTCTCGTCACAGAACACGAAGGCCGGATGGAGGGTGTCGAAGATGAGCCGGATCCGCTCGGCGGGCATTTTGGTGTCCAGGGGCACATAAAAGCACCCGGCGCTTACGGCGGCGAAAAAGGCCGCCAGGCACTCCGGCGTCTTTTCCATGAACACCGCCACGGGGCGGTTCATCCCGATGCGGCGGGCGAGGTATGTGCCGCCCCGGCGGGCAAGCTCCCGCAGCCGGGCAAAGCTCAGCGTGCTCTTCTCCCCGCCGAAGGCGATCTTGTCCGGCAGGCGGTCGGCGGTGGCGTCCAGCCAGTCCAGTACGTTGGTGATCATAGCGCTGTCTCCTTCTCTTTATAAAAGCCGTCGGATGAAAAACGTCTGCTGCAGCACCTGGCCGTTGAGCCAGGAGGTGTCGACGAACAGGGTCAGCAGGTCCAGCACGAACACAAAGGCCCATGCGCTCACCAGCCCCTCCCCGATGCCCAGGCCCAGGCCCAGCAGCCGGTTGGTCATGCTCAGAATGTTGTCTCCGTGGCGGGAGGCCGCCAGTCGGGCCAGCGCCCGGGATATGCCCAGACACACGATCAGGATCAACACCGACACCACCATCTGCACCACGCTCACCAGCATGGGCTGCAGCACGGTCTGGGTGATGGCCTGGGCCAGGCTCCCGGTGTTCTGGCTCAGCATGGCGAGGATGGCCGCGGAGGAGGACTCGTCCAGGACCTGCCCGCCCAGGATGCCGCTGAGGCTGTCCAGCACGGCCTGCAGCTGTGTCATGGCGGCGGCGCCGCTCTCCATGGCGGTGATTACCTCCGCGGGGATGGAGGCCGCCACGGCGGCCACGACCCGCTGCTCCACCACAGAATGGTAGATCCTCTCCGCCCAGGGCTCGGCGTAGACCGCCACCAGGATGATGGCCGCCGCCCAGCCCGCCAGGCGCAGCAGCTCCGACACCAGTCCCTGCTGCCAGCCCCGCCAGAGGATATGCAGGACCATGAGCATCAGAATGATGTCGTAGACCATTCCCGCCGTCAGCTTCAAGGATACGCCTCCATTCCGGAAACAATTTACATAATTACATAGTATTATATCCTCTCCCGGCCTCAAATGCAACCCCCGTCGTCGGAGCACGCACGGCCAGGTCTCCCCATGCCGCAAGCGGCATGGCTCGAGTGGCCCGCGGCTCCTCCTCTCCCCAAAAGGCAGGCGTGCCTTTTGGGGGGCCCCATACACGCGCGGCCAGGTCTCCCCAAAAGGCGGTCGGCGTAAAACAGTATATCCGATAAAATGGCCGCTGGCTTTTCACCGGGGAGTCGGTGTGTCAACGGCCTTTTTCGGTATTCAATTTCCAGATCTGCCCGACAGGTGAAGACGCGAAGCGACGAAACCTCTCGGAGGTTGGCTTTCTGCTGTCAGAGAGAGCCTTCCGAGCGCACGAGTGCGCCCTTTCGTTCCTAAAGGGGTTTGCAATGTCTCGACAAATGAGGATTTAACCCTCAAACGCAAACAGATTTCCAAGCGGAATAGTAAAGCCTAATGACTGATACATTTTGATGTCGCAATCCGCACATCCAACTGTGAGAGAACCCACACCGCTTTCTTGATAAGCAAATCTGACTAACTGCCTTGCAATTCCTTTGTGTCGATATTCAGGAACAATGTAGAAATCTTCAAACACGCCTCCCGTTTGGTAGTTAAATGTGGAATAGGTCGGTGTGATGGAGCAGCAGGCGATCAGTCTGCCCTCATCAGCGCACCCGTAAAAGATGATCTGCCCCTTTTTAATAGCCTCAGATAGGCTGTCAAAGTTCTCATCCGTAGGCGGTTCTTCTCCGATCTCCTGTTTGTAACCGATGTGAAGCGCTTTAAGTCCGTCCATATTGCCGTTCGTTATACGAATATATTCCATTTGTTCTCTCCTTTTCAAGTGTCGATCTGTCGAACATTCACCCACTCGACAATTCGCATTATACCACCCGAACGGGAAGAAATCCACTGTCCGATAAGACGGTCGATCCCAGGCAAGCGCACGACCGGCTGTTTATGAACGTCCCCCAAAAAGACCGGCCCCCGCGTGAGGGGCCGGTCTTTTCCTCCGGGTGTCATTTCGTGAACGTCAGCTCCAGCGCGTCGTGCACCGGCTGGCCGTCCCGCTGGCCGGAGCCCTTGCCCCGGGCGGTGACGCTCACCACCTGCTCCGGGTCGATGATCCGGTTGAAGACGAAGTTGCTCTTCTCGCCCTCATAGCACCCCGCCGTGCAGTTATACATATTGGACCCCTCCTGCTTCAGGACATACTGCGTGCCGTCGGCTATATGGATGACCAGGTCGTTGAAGTAATAGTTCTGGCCGTAGACATTCTCCGCCGGGGGCACGATCTGCAGCCCCAGAGGGGAGATGCTGGCGCTCCAGCCGTCGGGGCCGGTCAGGGCCGTGGCCGGCACCGCCGCGGACAGAGGGAAGAGCACCCCGCCCCGCTTCTGGGCCACCTCGCCGGTGTCCGGGTCATATCCCGTGACCACGCCGAAGCTCAGCCGCAGCTGCTCCATACCGTCCATGCTCTCCAGGGGGGCGAAGTACACCGCCACGGTCCGGCGGGTGTCCGTCCCGTCCGCGGCCGCCATCTCCACGCAGGAGAGGGCGCGGCCCACGTTTCCGTCGGCGTCGCAGCTCTCCAGCAGGGGCGGCATCTGGCTGCCCGGGGTATAGGGGTCATACTGCATGAAGCCGCCGTCGAAGGTCATGCCCGGGAAGCCGTTGGGATCGTCCATGACGTAGGTGAGCGCGCCCATGCCGTGCTCGTCCAGGACGAACTGCTCCACGGTGTAGGTGACGTCTCCCACGGTGACGGACTGGCCCACGCTGGCCGTCTCGTCTCCCACCAGGGCCTGGGCCGTCTCCGGGTCCGCCGGCACCCTCTCCTGGCCGGGCATGTCATACTCCGTCCAGACATTGCCGTCCTCATCGGTGAGGACCTTGTGCTCCTCGTCCCAGCCGGCGATGGCCTTATCGCCGAACACCGTCTCAAAAAAGCCGGTATACTCCCCCGCGGCGTAGGCCGCCACGGACAGCGCCAGCACCATCGCCGCGGCGACGAGGGCGGTGCGCACAGCCCTGCGGCCGGCCCGCCGGCCGTACGTTTCCTCTCTTTCGACCATATCCAATACCTCCTCCAAGGTGTTCCCGGAGGCATGAAGGGGCTCCAGAGCCCGCTGAATCCGTTCTCTCTCCGTCATCATCTGTCAGCCTCCGTCAGCCAATGTCTCAGTTGTTCCCGGGCCCGGGCCAGGCGGGTGCCCACCGTGGCGGGCGGCACCCCCAGCAGCCGGGCCGTCTCCCGGATGGAATAGCCCTCGTAGTAGTACAGCACGATCACCGCCCGGTATTTCCCGTCCAGATCCATGATGGCGGCGTACAGCTCCCGGTCCTGGGGCTGCTGGAACATGAGCGTGTCCTCGTAGTCCTCCAGGGGCTCGCCCCGCTTCCGCCAGGGGGAGCGCAGGATCTTCCTGCACTCGTTCACCGTCACCCGGATGAGCCAGGCCTTCACGTGCTCCTCGCCGGAGAAGTCCTTGTCCGTGCGGTACAGGGCAAGCAGGGCGTTTTGTACCGCGTCGTCCGCATCCTCCCGGCTCTTCAGATAGCTGAAGGCCACCCGAAAGATCGTGTCCATATAGGTTTGGGCGATCTGTGTAAAGCGTTCTCTCGTAAGCATTTCCGTTTCCTCTTGAAAAGCTTTTCACCTATAACATCCGCCGGCAGGGCCGGATTTTTCAATCTCCGGCAAAAAATTTCCTCTCCCGGCGACGCCGGCGTCTTTTCATCCCGCCCCTGCCATGGTATACTTATCCAAAAACTGTGTAGGAGACCGCGCCATGATCCGATTCAACAACGACTATAACCGCGCCGCCCACCCCGCCGTCCTCCAGGCCCTGGCCGACACCGCCGCCGACAGCTTCCCCGGCTACGGCACGGACCCGTGGTGCCGGGCGGCCGCCGACGAGATCAAAACGCATCTGGACTGCCCGGAGGCTGCGGTGCATTTTCTCGTGGGGGGCACCCAGGTCAACTTCACCGCCATCGCCGCGGCGCTGCGGCCCTATCAGAGCGCGATCTGCGCCGACAGCGGCCACATCCACGCCCATGAGACCGGCGCGGTGGAGCACACCGGCCACAAGATCCTGGCCGTTCCCGGCCGGGAGGGCAAGCTCACCGCCGCCCAGGTGGCCGAGCTGGGGGAGCAATACCGCCAAAGCCCCGTCCAGGAGCACATCACCCAGCCGAAGTTGGTGTACGTCTCCTTCCCCACGGAGTACGGCACCGTCTATTCCCTGCGGGAGCTGACGGATCTGCGGGTGGTATGCGACAAATACGGGATGTACCTGTTCGTGGACGGGGCCCGGATGGGGTACGGCCTGGCAGCCCGGGGCGGGGATGTGACGCTGCGGGACATGGCCCGGCTGGCGGACATGTTCACCGTCGGCGGCACCAAGTGCGGCGCCCTGTTCGGGGAGGCGCTGGTGATCACAGAGCCGGCCCTGCAGCCGGATTTCCGCAGCTACATCAAGCAGAACGGCGGCATGCTGGCCAAGGGCTGGCTGCTGGGCCTGCAGTTTGCCGCCCTCTTCCGGGACGGGATCTATTTCGACATCTGCCGCCGGGCGGTGGATCTGGCCATGCAGATCCGGGACGCCTTCGCCGCCAGGGGCATCCCCTTCTATATCGACAGCCCCACCAACCAGCAGTTCGTCCTCCTCACCCGGGACCAGATCCGGGCGCTGGAGGGAAAATACACCTTCGAGCCGGACCACGACGCCGGCGACGGACGCCAGTGCGTGCGCTTTTGCACCAGCTGGGCAACCACCCAGGCGGAGGCGGACGCCCTCATGGCGGACATCGCCCGGCTGTAAATAGGGGTTGCATTCGCCGGTGTAAAGTGCTATAGTATTCCCGACAACTGAAAAGGCGAACGATGTCTTCAGGGCAGGGTGAAATTCCCGATCGGCGGTACAGTCCGCGAGCGCGAAGCAAAAACAACGAGCTCCGAGCGCAGATTTGGTGTGATTCCAAAACCGACAGTTACAGTCTGGATGGAAGAAGATGTGTTGAGCGGCGCTGTTTCGGCGTCGGGCTTTTGCCCGCGCCCCTGGAACGCGGCCCCATATTGACACCTGGAAGGCATATAAGCCCCCCAGGTGTCAAATACTTTTTGGAGGTACACTTCCATGGACAGCAATCCCACCGTTCACACCGGCGCCCGATCCGCCGGCGCCCGCCGGCCCGCCACCATCGGCATGCTGTGCGCCGTGGCCTATGTGGTCATGCTCGTAGGCCAGCTCATCCCCCCGGTCATGTTCCTCAGCTATGACCCCAAGGACGTGATCATCGTCATCAGCGGCTTCATCTTCGGGCCCCTCTCCGCCGTGCTCATCACCGTGCTGGTGGACCTGGTGGAGATGGTCACCGTCTCCTCCACGGGCGTCTACGGCTTCATCATGAACACCGTCCAGACCTGCTCCTTCGCGGTGCCCGCCGCCCTCATCTATCAGCGCTGGCGCACCTCCAAGGGCGCCATCGGCGGCCTGGCCGCGGCCGTCGCCTGCATGACGGCGATGATGTGCCTGTGGAACTACATCATCACCCCCTTCTACATGGGCCAGCCCCGGGCGGCGGTGGCCGCCATGATCCCCACGCTGTTTCTGCCCTTCAACCTTGTCAAGGGCACCATCAACGCAGGGCTCACGCTGCTGCTGTATAAGCCCATCGTCACCGCCCTGCGCAAGGTGAATCTGGTGGAGCCCTCCACCGGCAGCGGCGGCAAGGGCAGCCTCAACTGGGGCATGGTGCTGCTGGGCGCAGTGCTGACCGTCACCGGCGCGCTGCTCATCATGGTTCTGATGGGCGTGCTCTGAAAAAAGAAAAAAGCCGCCGCCTCCCAAGGGAGGCGGCGGCTGTCTTTATCACGGCTCCACGGTCAGGTTGTCGATGCCGTGCTGCTCAAACTCATTGTAATACTCCTCGATGCGGTTCATCAGCTCGGTCTCGTCGTCGGCGTCCACGCCCTCGCCCTCCATATCCCGGCGGGCCAGCTCCTCGGCCAGGATATCGAAGAACACCGCGTCCTCATAGTCCGCGATGGCCTCGTGGATGCCCCCCTCCTCGTATGCCTGGGAGGGGAACACATGGCCCTGCCATGTCTCGATGAGCGAGCGCATGCCCGCCTGGGGACACATGGCAAACAGCTTCTCCTGCAGCAGATCATAATCCTCAAACCGATCCTCCCCGCGGGCGGAGTTCAGTATCCAATCCCCCACATAGACCAGGTCGAGCAGCCTTCTGAATTCCTTATCGGTAAGCTCGATCGTCATGACGCTCACCTCCTTATAGTCGTTGCGTGTGTGTAACGCCGGGGCTCCCCGCGGTCATAGCATTTCCGCCTTCCCTGCGAAGTATCATGACCGCCCCTGGTCATTATAGCATAGTTGTGCTATAATGTTCCATAGGGCAAAGCAACGAATCTTTGCGGGGGAGCAAATTTTCCCTTGTTTTGGGGAAGATTTTATATTATGATAGAGCCTATGAATATGCGAGACGTTATCATTTCCATAACGGGCGTCCAGCACGACCCCTCGGGCCAGCGGGACGCCGTGGAGCTCGTCACCGCCGGCAAGTACGGCTTCGAGAACGGGGAGAGCCGCTTCACCTACGAGGAGAGCGACCTGACCGGTCTGGAGGGGACGCGCACCACCTTCACCATCAGCCCCATGGGCGTGGTGCTCCGCCGGGAGGGCAGTCTGAACGCCGAGACGGTGTTCCGGGAGGGAAAAAAGGACTTCTTCCTGTACCAGACCCCCTTCGGCAGCGCCACCATGGGGGTGGATACCCGTCGCATCGACGCCCGTCTGGATGAACACGGCGGCACCATGGAGCTGGATTACGACATCGACTTCAACCACACCCCCATGGGCCGGAATCAATTCAAGATCAACGTGAAAGAGAAGAGAAATGGCTGACCTGATCGAACGGGCAAAGTCGGACATCGACGCGCTCATCAAAAAAGCGGTCCCGGCGCTGGAGGGCGCCTCCGGGTCCGTCGGCATCCCCAAGGACACCCGCAACGGCGACTTTGCCGCCAACCACGCCATGGCCGGGGCCAAGGTCCTGCACGCCGCCCCCCGGGCCATCGCGGAGGACATCCTGAAAAACATCGCTCTGGAGGGCACCTTCTTCACCTCCGCCGAGGCCGCCGGCCCCGGCTTTTTGAACTTCCGGCTGGGGGACGGCTGGTACTCCGCCGTGCTGGACGCGGTGCTCTCCGAGGGCGCCGCTTACGGCCGCAGCGCCCACCGGAACGGCAAGCGGGTGATGGTGGAATTCGTCTCCGCCAACCCCACCGGCCCCATGACCATCGGCAACGCCCGGGGCGGCGTGCTGGGCGACACCACTGCCGCCGTGCTGGACTGGGCCGGATGGGACGTATGGCGGGAATTTTATGTAAACAATGCCGGCCACCAGGTGGAACTGTTCGGCCGCTCCATCGAGGCCCGGTATCTCCAGCTGATTCTCGGTGAAGACGCGGTGGAATTCCCCGACAACGGCTATCACGGGGACGACATCCGGGAGCTGGCGGCGGAGATCTACGCCGCAGAGGGGGAGAAATATGTAAACCAATCCCCCGCTGAGCGCCAGGCCGCCTTCATCGCCTACGGACTGCCCCGGAACATCCAGCGGATGCGCGAGGATCTGGAGCGCTACGGTGTGCGGTTCGATCGGTGGTTTTTGGAGACGGAGCTGCACGAGTCCGGCTACGTGGCCGAGACGGTGGACATCCTCACCAGGTCCGGCCACACCTACGAAAAGGACGGCCAGCTGTGGCTGCGCAACACCGACTTCGGCGCGGACAAGGACGAGTGCATGCGCCGGGCGGACGGCACCTGGACCTACTACGCCGTGGACATCGCCTACCACCGCAACAAATTCGTGGAGCGGGGCTTCGACCGGGTGGTGGACGTGTGGGGCGCGGACCACCACGGCCACGCCATCCGCTTCGGCAAGACCATGGCCTGCCCCGAGCTGGGGCTCAACGGCCGGAATCTGGACTTCCTCATCATGCAGATGGTGCGCCTGACGAGAAACGGCGAGACCGTGAAGGTCTCCAAGCGCACGGGCAA
>CANQSJ010000014.1 GCA_947626495.1 uncultured Oscillospiraceae bacterium
GCCTGCTCCCGGCTGCGCTTGTTGATGAGCACCTGCTCGGCCATCTTGTCCGCCTCGGCCTTGTGCTCGATGCACCAGATCTCCAGCTTCTCCTTGAAGAAGTCGGTCATGGCCTCCTGGAGGAAGCGGTTGGTGACGGCCTTTTTCGTCTGGTTTTCATAGCTGGTCTGGGTGGAGAAGCAGTTGGTCACCAGCACCAGACAGTCCTGCACGTCCTGGAAGGAGATCTTCGACTCGTTTTTCTGGTACTTGCCGATCTTCTTGATGTAGGCGTCCACGGCGTAGACGAAGCCCAGCTTCGCCGCCTTGTCCGGCGCGCCGCCGTGCTCCAGCCAGGAGGAGTTGTGGTAGTACTCCAGCAGATTCACCCGGTTGGAAAAGCAGAACGCCGCGGACAGCTTCACCTTGTATTCCGGCTTGTCCGGCCGGTCCCGGCCCCGGCGCTCGGCCTCGATGAACACCGGCGCGGTGAGGGTCTCCTCTCCCGCCGTCTCCGTCACGTAGTCCAGGATGCCCTGCTCGTATACGTAGTCGGTGGTCTCGAATTTGCTCCCATGCTGGATGCGCAGCCGGAAGGTGACGCCCGCGTTCACCACCGCCTGCCGGCGCAGGGTCTGGCGGAACCACTCCTCCGGGATGTCGGTGTCGGTGAACACCGCCAGATCCGGCTTCCACCGGTGGGTGGTGCCGGTCTTCTTCCGGTCGGCGGGGGATTTGCGCAGCTCGCCCACAATCTCGCCATTTTCAAAGTGCAGATCGTACCGGCTGCCGTCCCGCCAGACGGTCACGTCCATATATTCGGAGGCGTACTGGGTGGCGCAGGCGCCCAGCCCGTTCAGGCCCAGGGAGTACTCGTAGCTCTCCCCCTCCTCGTTTTCATACTTGCCGCCGGCGTACAGCTCGCAGTACACCAGCTCCCAGTTGTAGCGGTTCTCCGCCGGATTCCAGTCCACCGGGCACCCCCGGCCGAAGTCCTCCACCTGGATGGACCGGTCCTCGAACCGGGTGACGGTGATCAGATCGCCGTATCCCGCCCGGGCCTCGTCGATGGAGTTGGACAGGATCTCAAACACCGAGTGCTGGCAGCCCTCCAGCCCGTCGGAGCCGAAGATGACGCCGGGGCGCTTGCGCACCCGGTCCGCCCCCTTCAGCTGGCTGATGGATTCGTTGCCGTATACTTCCTTCTTCGCTTTTGCCATGATCTCCTCGCTTAATAACCAATATCTTGTTGTCCGGTGGACATAATCAACCCAGTATAGGCGCATTATACCATAATTCAGAAAAAAAGCAAGGAGAGGACGCCCCGCGGCCACAGAAAGTGGCGGGGGCATCAGCCCCCGCCGAAGCGGTCTGCGGTGGTTCTCTCTCTGGCCATAGTATACGTCTAAAACGCCGCCGGGGCAAATACAATTTATGGAAAGGAGGTGGACGTGCCTATGATCCCCCGCTATGTGTTGAAGGCTCTGTTCGTGACGGCGGGGCTGTGGCTGGCGCGGATGGCCCGGGAGTGCGGCCGGGAGACGCAGCGGCGCTGGGCGGCATGGCTGTTCCGGGCGCTGGCGGGGCAGGCGGCGCTGCTGACGGCCAACGCCCTGGGGGCGCTGAAGGGCCTGGGGGTGGGGCTGAACGGCGTGACCGTCGCCGTCTCCGCCCTGCTGGGGGCGCCGGGCGTGAGCCTTTTGTGGGCGGTGAAATACCTGCTGTGAGGGGCCGGAGTCTGTGTTGATTCGCCAAACCGGGCGGAAAAAGTCCCGGCGCGTCTTATGCCATTGTAACAAATCTTTTTTCCGCCTGTTGACAGGGGCGGGATGGGGGTGTTATGATAACGCTCGAAAAATGAATCGCTGAACAGAGGCGCGGTTTTCATCAGTATCCGCTCCCAAGGCCAGACAGCCGGGACCGGGGAAAGGGAACGCCGCCGAAGTGGGTAAAAGGTGTCTGCTTTTCGCCTGCTGGGCCGTCGGAGAACATCCGCCGGACTGTCACAAAGTTTTGTGGAGCGCTGTCATGGCCGATGGAGGCCCCTTGGGGCTTATACCGATTTTCCGTGGATCGCTTGACAAAGCGATCCATTTTTCTTGCGAAAAAAATCTATTATGCAAGAAAAGGAGAAACGAAAAAATGAGAAGACTGATTGCTATGCTGATGGCCCTGCTGATGGTGCTGGCCCTGACCGCCTGCGGCGGCAGCGGCGCCTCCCAGGCCAACGACGAGGCCCAGGCTGCCCTGGACGCGGCCCTGGCCGCCATCCCTGCCGTGCCCGATTTCACCGACGTGGACACCAGTTCCATCCCCGGTCTGGAGGACGGGGTGTTCACCGTGGGCATGGAGTGCGCCTACGCCCCCTACAACTGGACCCAGCCCGACGACTCCTACGGCGCCGTGCCCATCTCCAACGTGGACGGCTCCTACGCCAACGGCTATGACGTGATGATGGCCAAGCGCATCTGCGAGGCCTACGGCTGGGAGCTGGAGGTGGTCTCCAGCGCCTGGGCGTCCCTGACCCCCGCGGTCCAGTCCCAGACCATGGACGCCAACATCGCCGGCCAGTCCATGACCGCCGACCGCATGGCCGAGGTGGACATGGCGGGCCCCTACATCTACGCCACCATCGTGTGCCTGACCACCAAGGACAGCGAGTTCGCCGACGCCACCTCCATCGCGGACCTGGCCGGCGGCACCTGCACCAGCCAGTCCGGCACCATCTGGTATGACACCTGCCTGCCCCAGATCCAGGACGCGGAGATCCTGCCTCCCGCGGAGACCGCCCCGGCCATGATCATGCAGCTGGAGACCGGCACCGTGGACTTCGTCTGCACCGATATGCCCACCGCCCTGGCCGCCGTGGCCAAGAACGACCAGCTGGTCATCCTGAACTTCTCCGGCACCGACGGGGACTTCCAGTTCGCCGATGAGGCGGAGCGGGCTGAGAACGTGAACATCGGCATCTCCGTGCGCAAGGGCAACACCGAGCTGCTGGATGCCATCAACGCCGTGCTGGCCGACTACACCTCCGAAGATTTCGACACCCTCATGGGGGCGGCCATCGCCATCCAGCCGGAGGTGTAATCTCTCCCGGCATCCTGACGGCCCCTTCCCCGGCTCCGGCCGGGGGAGGGGCATCCCGCTGAAAGGACAGTCCGTTATATGAACGTGTTTTCCAAACTGATCTACGACATCGGCCGGCTGTGGGGCAAGTACTGGGGCTCCTATCTCAACGGCGTGCGCAACACCCTGATCCTGGCGGTGGTGGCCACGGCCATCGGCGTGGTGATCGGGCTGGTGTGCGGCATTCTGAACACCATCCCCTGCTCTAAAAACGACCCCCTGCCCAAGCGGGCGCTGCTGAAGGTCGTGCGGTTTATCGTCCGGGCCTATGTGGAGATCTTCCGGGGCACTCCCATGGTGCTGCAGGCGGTGTTCATCTACTACGGCCTGCCCTATTTCTCCAACAACACCCTGCGCTTCAGCAGCGTGTGGGCGGCGGCCATCCTGGTGGTGTCCATCAACACCGGCGCCTACATGGCCGAGTCCGTCCGGGGCGGCATCATCTCCGTGGACCCGGGCCAGACCGAGGGGGCCATGGCCATCGGCATGAACCATTTCCAGACCATGGTGAATGTGATCCTGCCCCAGGCATTCCGGAACATCATCCCCCAGATCGGCAACAACTTCATCATCAACATCAAGGACACCTCCGTCATGTTCATCATCTCCTTCACGGAGTTTTTCGCCTTCCACCAGTACATCACCGGCGTGAACAATCTCTATTTTCCCTCCGCCGCCATCGAGATGGTGGGCTACCTGACCATGACGCTGATCGCCTCGTTCCTGCTGCGGCGGGTGGAGAAGTGGATGGACGGCTCCGACAACTATGAGCTGGTCAGCGAGGACCAGCTGGTGATGGCCGCCGGGACGTACAGCCACCCGGACCGGGGCACGCCCTTCGACGAGCGCAGCCGGGAGTATGACAAGGACCGGCAGGACGCCCGCTGGGCCCAGGCCCGCAATGAGAGCACAAGGGGGGACCGGTGATATGGACGAGGTCATTCTGGAAATACGCCACCTGAGTAAGAGCTTCGGCACCCACGAGGTGCTGCGGGATATCGACTTCACCGTCTCCAAGGGGGACGTGACCGCCATCATCGGCGCCTCCGGCTCCGGCAAGAGCACCCTGCTGCGGTGCATCAATCTGCTGGAGAGACCCACCAGCGGGGAGATATTATTCCACGGCAAGGACGTGACCGGCAAGGGCGTCAACGCCCCGGAGTACCGCTCCCATGTGGGGATGGTGTTTCAGTCGTTCAACCTCTTCAACAACATGACCGTGCTGAAAAACTGCATGGCCGGCCAGGTGAAGGTGCTGAAAAAAAGCAAGGAGGAGGCCCGCGAGACCGCCCTGCGCTACCTGCAGCAGGTGGGCATGGCCCCCTATATCAACGCCAAGCCCCGGCAGCTCTCCGGCGGCCAGAAGCAGCGGGTGGCCATCGCCCGGGCCCTGGCCATGGGGCCGGAGGTGCTGCTGTTCGACGAGCCCACCTCCGCGCTGGACCCGGAGATGGTGGGGGAGGTGCTCTCCGTCATGCGGGATCTGGCGGCGGAGGGCATGACCATGCTGGTGGTGACCCACGAGATGGCCTTCGCCCGGGACGTGTCCACCCAGGTGGTGTATATGAACCAGGGCGTCATCTGCGAGCAGGGCTCCCCGGCCGCCGTGCTGGGCGACCCCCAGCGGCAGGAGACGAAGGATTTCCTGGCCCGGTTCCGGAAGGGCTGACGAAAAAGCGGGACGGCGCTCCGTCCCGCTTTTTCGTTGAAAACCCCTGCGGATATGCTATAATGACCTTAAAAAGCAACACGGAGGGATTTGCCATGGCATACGGTTTCACATACTACACCCCCACCAAGGTGGTGTTCGGCTTCGGCGCGGCGGACCGGGTGGGCGAGCTGGTACGCCAGCAGGGCTGCAAGAGCGTGCTGGTCCATTACGGCTCCCACAGCGCCCGGCGCTCCGGGCTCCTTGACCGGGTGGAGGCGTCCCTGGGGGCGGCGGGCATCCGGTTCGTGTCCCTGGGCGGCGTGGTGCCCAACCCCCGGCTGAGCCTGGTCTACGAGGGCATCGAACTGGCCCGCCGGGAGAAGGTGGATTTTCTCCTGGCGGTGGGCGGCGGCAGCGTCATCGACTCGGCCAAGGCCATCGCCTACGGACTGGCCAACGAGGGGGACGTGTGGGATCTTTACGAGCACACCCGCAAGGCCGTCGCCTGCTATCCCGTGGGGGCGGTGCTGACCATCGCTGCCTCCGGCAGCGAGATGAGCAACAGCTCCGTCATCACCCGGGAGGAGGACGGCAAAAAGCGGTCCTATAACGACGACCTGGCCCGGCCCCGGTTCGCCGTCATGGACCCGGAGCTGACCCTCACCCTGCCGGATTACCAGACCGCCTGCGGCTGCGCCGACATCATGATGCACACCATGGAGCGGTATTTTACCAACGGCGGGAACATGGCCGTCACCGACGCCATCGCCGAGGGACTGCTGCGGACCGTGATGCACTACGCCGTGGTGCTGCGGGACCATCCCCAGGACCGGGACGCCCGGGCGGAGATCATGTGGGCGGGGAGTCTGAGCCACAACGGGCTCACCGGCTGCGGCAACGACGGAGGGGACTTCGCCACCCATGGGCTGGAGCACGAGATCGGCGGCATGTTCGACGTGGCCCACGGGGCGGGACTCACCGCCGTGTGGGGGAGCTGGGCCCGGTATGTGTACCGCAGTTGTCTGCCCCGGTTTGTCCGCTTCGCCGTGAACGTGATGGGCGTGGACCCCGCCGGAAAAACGGAGGAGGCCGTGGCCCTGGAGGGCATCGGGGCGCTGGAGGCGTTTTTCCGCTCCATCGGCCTGCCCACCTCCTTTGCCGGGCTGGGACTGGCCCCCACGGAGGAGCAGCTGCGCCATCTGGCGGCGTCCTGCGCCGAGGCCGCCGGCGGCCAGAAGGGCTCGGCCCGGGTGCTGCGGGAAGAGGATATGTACCAGATCTATAAAATGGCTCTCTGAGCCGGCGGTGACCGCCCTCCCGGGCGGTCACTTTTTTTGGAAATCAACGGAATTTATACTTGACATAAAACTATTCACGAATTAAAATTAATTAGTTACAGTGGGGATATAGGATGCGTTTCCCGCTGTTGCGTCCTTGATTTACCGGATGGGGTGCTTGATACCCGCCGTATGTGAAGAGATTACAGGAACAGGAGGTGTGTATACTTAGAATGCCAATATGGTTAGAGATCATTCTGATCCTGGCGGGCATCGCCCTGGGCTTCGGCGGGGGCTTCGTCTACCGCAAGCATGTGGGCGAGCGGGAGATCGGCTCGGCAGAGGAGGAAGCGACTAGGATCCTCAATGAGGCCATAAAGTCCGCCGAGAGCAAAAAGCGCGAGGCTCTCGTGGAGGCAAAGGAAGAGATACACAAAAACCGCTCGGAGTACGAGCGTGAGGTCAAGGAAAGAAGAGCGGAGCTCTCCAAGCAGGAGCACCGCCTGCAGCAGAAGGAAGAACACCTGGACAAGAAGACCGACGCCATCGACCGGAAGAACGAGCTTCTCACCAAGAAGATCTCCGAGGTGGAGGCCCAGCAGGAGGAGATCCAGAAGCTGAAAAACAGCCAGTTGGAGGTACTGGAGCGCATATCCGGCTACAGCGCCGAGGAGGCCAAGCAGCTGCTCATCGACTCGCTGGCCAGCGAGGTGACCCACGAGCAGGCCGTGAAGGTCCGCGAGATCGAGGCCCAGTTCAAGGAAGAGGCCGATCAGCGGGCCCGGGAGGTCGTGGCCCTGGCCATCCAGCGCTGCGCCGCCGACCACGCCAGCGAGGTGACCGTCAGCGTGGTGAGCCTTCCCAACGACGAGATGAAGGGCCGCATCATCGGCCGGGAGGGGCGGAACATCCGCTCCATCGAGAACCTGACCGGCGTGGACCTGATCATCGACGACACCCCGGAGGCCATCACGGTCTCCTGCTTCGACCCGGTCCGCCGCGAGGTGGCCCGGCTGGCCCTGGAAAAGCTCATTGCGGACGGACGCATCCACCCGGCCCGCATCGAGGAAATGATCGCCAAGGCCCAGAAGGAAGTCAACGCTACCATCAAGGCCGAGGGCGAGCGGGCCGTATTCGAGACCGGCGTCCACGGTCTGCACCCGGAGCTGGTGAAGCTCCTGGGCCGGCAGAAATACCGCACCAGCTACGGCCAGAACGTGCTCAGCCACTCCATCGAGGTGGCCCAGCTGTCCGGGCTCATCGCCGCGGAGCTTGGCGTGGACATCGCCACCGCCAAGCGGGCCGGCCTGCTCCACGACATCGGCAAGAGCATCGACCACGAGGTGGAGGGCAGCCACGTCACCATCGGTGTGGACATCGCCAAGAAGTACAAGGAATCCCCCGAGGTCATCCACGCCATCCAGGCCCACCACGGGGACGTGGAGCCCCAGACGGTGATCGCCTGCATCGTCCAGGCCGCCGACGCCATCTCCGCCAGCCGCCCCGGCGCCCGGCGGGAGAACATCGAGAACTACGTCAAGCGCCTGGAGAAGCTGGAGGAGGTGTCCATGTCCTTCCCCGGCATCGACAGCTGCTACGCCATCCAGGCCGGCCGGGAGATCCGGATCATGGTCAAACCCGACCAGGTCTCCGAGGACCAGATGACCCTGCTGGCCCGGGACATCGCCAAGAAGATCGAAAACGAACTCACCTATCCCGGCCAGATCAAGGTCCATGTCCTGCGGGAGACCAAGGCCGTGGAGTATGCCAAATAACGACGCGCAGCAAAAGCCCGGTGCGAAAGCACCGGGCTTTTTTGTTGTGTCGGGCGCTCCAAGGAGGCAGTGTTCCCGAGCAAATATTGCTCCGCGAAGCGGAGACGTTTGCCGGGAATGCTGTCGACGCAGGGAGCGCCGTAGCCGGAGCGCCGGTTAAATCACAGGTCCCGCTTTTCGTACCACCGCACGGCCAGAGCCCAGCTTCCCACGAACAGGGCCACCGGGATCGCCACCGCCAGCGCTACCAGCAGGGGCATGGACAGCTCCGGCAGATTGATCTGGTCCATCGTGGTCACCCCGGCCGTCATACCCCCGAGGCCGGCGGCGATCAGGATGATGACGGCGATGTAGATGACGCGGCCTTTGGCGCTGCCCCAGCGGAACAGAGGGGCCAGGCTGAAGGCGGGGGCCAGCAGCCCCATGACCAGCAGCAGCACCGACTGGACCGCCATCATCTGCCAGGTCATCCGGCCCAGAACGGTCAGCACGGCGTAGAGCAGGACGATGGGGATCCAGGTGGCGGCGAAGCTGACCATGGTGATGATATACTTCCCCGTCACCTGGTCCCGGCGGGTGCAGGGCAGGGTCTGGGCGCAGACATTCCAGTGGCTGGCCCCGTCCAGCTGGATCAGGCTCATGCCCATCATGGAGCACATGAGCACCGCGTACATGGGGAAGAAGGTGCCCAGATTGTTATCCCCGCTGGAGAAGGCCGTGATGCCCAGCGCGACGAGAAGAAAGACGCCATAGAATTTGAAAGTGATCCAAATCTGATAGAGATCCGCCAAAAACAGCGCTTTCATTGCATATCCTCCTTTACCAACAGCACGAAAAGCTCCTCGATGGTCACGGGGCGCACCTCCACGTCCGCGGGCACCGCGTCCCGGCGCACCAGCGCCTGCACGTGATAGGGCGTCTCCCGCTTTCCCCGCACCGCTCCGGGGGCCAGTCTGGCCAGCTCCTCACGGGTGCACTGGATGAGGCCGTATTCCTCCAGCAGCCGGTCCTTCTCCTCGCACAGCAGCAGCTTTCCCTTGTGGAGGAAGGCGATGTAATCGCACAGCTTCTCCAGGTCGCTGACGATGTGGGAGCTGATGAGAATGGAGCGGGCCGGGTCCCGGGTGAAGTCCGAGAAGATGTCCACCACCTCGTCCCGGACCACCGGGTCCAGTCCGCCGGTGGGCTCGTCCAGGATGAGCAGCTTGGCGTCGTGGCTCATGGCCGCGGCGATGCCCAGCTTCATCCGGTTGCCACGGCTCAGGGCGGAGAATTTCTTGTCCGTGGGGATGTCCAGGTCCCGCAGGTATTTTTCAAAGAGTCCCTGGTCCCAGTTTTTGTAGGCCGCGGCCATGATCTTGCCGATCTGCCCGGCCTTCAGCCCGGCGGGGAAGCCCACGTCGTCCAGCACCACGCCGATGTCCTGCTTGGCCTGGCGCATGTCCGGCCCGATGGGCGTGCCCAGCACCGTGGCGGAGCCGGCGTCCGGCTTCGTCAGACCCAGCAGCAGCCGGATGGTGGTGCTCTTGCCGGCCCCGTTTTCTCCCACCAGGCCCATGATGCACCCGGCGGGCAGCGTCAGATCCAGCCCGTCCAGGGTGAAGCCCTGGTACCGCTTTGTCAGTCCTTTTGTCTCGATGGCGTTCATGCCTCGTCCCCCTCTATGATGTTCAGCATATCCGATACGTCCTGTTTTTTCAGCCCGCAGGCCGCGGCCAGCCGCAGCGCCTCCGACAAATGGCTCTCGATCTGCCGGAGATGCTCCTCCCGCACCAGCTCGGTGTTTTTCGGCGCCACAAAGCAGCCCTTGCCCGCCACGGTGTAGAGAAAGCCCTCCCGTTCCAGCTCGTCGTAGGCCCGCTTGGTGGTGATCACGCTGATGCGCAGATCCTTGGCCAGATTGCGGATGGAGGGCAGCAGCTCGTCCTCCCCCAGGGCCCCGCTGATGATCTGCGCCTTCAGCTGGGCGTAGATCTGCTCGTAGATCGGCGTACCGCTTCGGTTGTCGATGAAGATGGTCATGACGTTTCCTCACGTTTGAACTGTTCATATACAGTATACACAGTAGATACAGTCTTGTCAACAGCAAAATACAAAAATCCGCCGCCCGGCGGGGCGGCGGACAGGGTCTTCGGTTTTGTTATGCCAGGATGGCGTCGGCCAGCGCCTCCAGGGCGGGGATATCGGTATCCTTGAGCGTGGAGGTGATGGTGACCACCGGCTCCACCTGGGTGATGTTCTTCATGCCGTCCACCACGGCCTTCATGGTCTTGGCGGCGGAGGGGGCCCAGGAGCCGTTTTGCACGTAGCCCACCGTCCGGTTCTGGTACGCCTTGGCGGCCAGATGGTGGAGGAAATCCTCCATGGGCGGGAACACCCCCGCGTCGTAGCTGGAGGCGGCCAGGATCAGCTTGCCGTAGCGGAAGGCGTCCTCCACGGCCTCGGCCATGTCGTCCCGGGTCAGGTCGAAGAAGGCCACCTTCTTCGCGCCCTTCCTCTCCAGGATCTCCGCCAGCACCCGGGCGGCGTGGAGGGTGTTGCCGTGGATGGAGGCGCAGGCGATGGTGACGCCCTCGTCCTCGGGCTGATAGCTGCTCCACAGCTGATATTTGCCGATGTAGAAGCCCAGGTTTTCGGTGAGGATGGGCCCGTGCAGGGGGCAGATCACGTTCACCGGCGCGCCGGAGAGCTTTTTGAGAAGGGTCTGCACCGGGCCGCCGTACTTGCCCACGATGTTGAAATAGTACCGCCGGGCCTCGCAGGTCCAGTCCTCGTCGGCGTGGCGCACGCCGAACTTGCCGAAGGCGTCCGCGGAGAACAGCACGCCCTCGCTGGATTCAAAGCTCACCATGGCCTCCGGCCAGTGGACCATGGGGGCCAGGAAGAAGGTCAGGGTGTGGCTGCCCAGCTCCAGCGTGCCGCCCTCGCCCACGGTCACCAGCCGGTCCTCCGGCAGGGGCAGGGTGGGGAAGAACTGGCCCAGCATGGTGAAGGTCTTCTTGTTGCCCACCAGCTTCATGTCGGGATAGCGCTCAGCCAGCAGCTGGATGGACCCGGCGTGGTCCGGCTCCATGTGGTGGATCACCAGGTAGTCCGGCGCCTTGCCGTCCAGGGCCTCGGTGACGTTCTCCAGCCACTGGACCGCGCCCCGCTTGTCCACGGTGTCCATGACGGCGATCTTCTCGTCGAAAATGATATAGGAATTGTAGGCCATACCATTGGGCACGTGGTACTGGCTCTCAAACAGGTCGATGTCCTCGTCGTCCACGCCCACATAAGCGACGGACTTGGTGATGTTTTCCATGGCTTGTCCTCCTGCGTTGATCTTCAGGCAGTCATTGTATCATTTTACCGGGGCTTTGTAAAGCCGGGGCGCCGCCCCGCGCCGTTATTTTTTGTCCGCGAAGACGGCGGCCTCCCGGATCCAGTCCATCAGCTCGTCGTCGATCTCCTCCTCCGCGGCGATGAGCACGTGGTGGGTCCACCGCTCGGGGTAGGGCTCCGTGGCCTGGTCGATCCGCGGGCTGGAGAGCCGGCGGCGCAGGCCGAAGGTGACGGTGATGTAGCGCTCCGGCCGCCGGGCCTTGGGCCGGACGGGCAGCAGGCTCACCGCCGCGAACATGTGGCAGACGTAAAAGGAGATCTGGGTCTTCTGGACCCGGATGCGGACGTTGTCCACCTCCGCCAGCACCCGCCCCTGGAAGAGCTCGTACAGCGCCGCCGCGCCGGGATTTTTCGCGAAAAACAGCCGGATCTCCTCTTCCATGGGACCGTTCCTCCGTCAATGCATAGAATGGGATGCGCGGATGATTGAAAAAAGGTTACAAATGTGGTATAATAGCGCTGCAATCGCTATTATACCAGCGAATACCGGTCGCGCTCCTGGCAAACGCCAGAACCGCGCGACATGGTATGATGGCGCTGCAATCGCTATTATACCAGCAAATCAAGAGATCAACGTGAGCCTTCCCCCGCGGGGGAAGATGGGATTGGAGGCGCAGCCATGGCAGAGGGAGGACGTCATCTTCGCCCGGACCAGAGCGGGCAGCCGTCGCGGCCGGTCCGCCGCCAGGCCCCTCAGGAGCAGCAGCCGGTCCGCCGTCAGGCCCCTCAGGAGCAGCAGCCGGTCCGTCGCCAGGCTCCCCAGGGGCAGCAGCAGGCCCGCCGCCCGGCCCGGCAGCAGCCGGCGCGGGTCCGGTGGGAGGAGGAGCCCGCTCCCCGGCGTCCGCGCCAGGTGGAGGTGGAACCGGCCTCTTACCGGCGCCGGCGGCGCCGCGGAGGGAGCCGGCTCCCCCTGATCCTCCTGGTGGTGGTGCTGGTGGGCGGCATGCTCTTCTCCGGCATCAAGCTGGTGAGCATCATGCTGGATTACAGGCACGACCGCACCGCCTATGACGAGCTGGCCGAGGCGGCCATCTCCGCGCTGGCGGAGCCGGACGTCACCACCGCCCCGGACGCCACCCCGGACCCCAACGCCACTCCGGCGGCCCCCGTCCGCTCGGAGGTGCCCATCGCGGTGGACTGGGATCTGCTGCGGGAGAAGAACAGCGACATCGTGGGATGGCTCTTTGATCCCGGCGGCATCAGCTACCCGGTGATGCAGACCTCCGACAACTCCTATTATCTGCACCGGGGCTGGGACAAACAGCCCAACACCGCCGGCAGCCTCTTCGCGGACACCAACGTCACCGCGGGGGTGATCCACAGCAACTTCATCATCTACGGCCACAACATGAAGGACGGGTCCATGTTCGCCTCCATCATGAAATATGTGGATCAGTCCTATTACGACGAGCACAAGGTGATGTATTATCTCACGCCCCAGCAGAACTACCGGGTGGAGTTGATCGCCGCCCACATCGTGGAGTCCACGATGGACAATTTCCCCACCTATTTCTCCGACGACGGGGTGTACGGGGACTATCTGAACAACATCACGTCCCACTCCTTCTTCCGGACCACCGCCCAGGTGACCACGGAGTATCAGCTGATCACCATGTCCACCTGCGACTATTCCTCCGGCTACAACGACCCGCGCCTGCTGCTCCACGGGCTGCTGGTGCCCATCCAATAAGGCTTTATGGGAGACCGGACGGCTTATGCCGTCCGGTCTTTTTTTCGCTGCAGGAGCGCCGTCAGGGCGCAGGCGGCCGCGGCCAGGGCGGTGATGCAGCTGCCGGGGATGAGCCCGGGGGAGACGTAGCGCATCTCTAGGGTGTGGCTGCCCGCCGGGACGGGGATGGCCGTGAGACAGCCCTGGATCTCCTCCGCCTGCACCCGCTCTCCGTCCAGGGTGATCCGCCAGGCGCCGTCATAAGGCAGGGTGAGCACCAGCAGCCCGTCCCCCTCCCCGGCGGTGAAGCGGCCGGTGAAGTGGCTGCCGGAGAGCTTTTGCAGCGCGCAGCCCCCCGGTATCAGGGCGTCCCGGTAGGCGGCCAGCGCGTCCAGATCCTCCGTGGCGAAGGAGGCCCCCGCCAGGGTCATGGCGGAGCCGGCCTGGACCCGGACGGTGACCCGGTCCCCTGCGGAGAAGTCGCCCAGGTACAGACTGCCGTTCATCTGGGCGGTGCCGTACAGGGAGAGGAAGGCGTCGTTGACGAAGACCATCACCCCGGGGAAGTCCTCCAGGGAGATCTGTCCGTAGAGGGGACCGTCCGCCGCCGGCTCCACGGTGTAGGTCACCGCGCCGGAGGAGGCGCCGTCCGCCAGCTCGTAGCGTCCGCCGCCGGCGTCCGTCAGGCCCTCCGTATCCCGGGACACCACCGTCCCGGCGGTATAGATGCTCCGGCCCACCTCCGGGGCGGCGGCGGCGAACAGTCCGTCCAGATACCCGAAGCAGTCCTCGGCCTCCACCGGCGCGGCCATGGCGGCATCCGCCGTCCAGCCCAGGGGCAGGGCGTAGGGGTTGCGCCAGGTGGTATAGGCCCCGGCGGAGCCCACCGGCTCATAGGGCTTGGAGAGGGAGGCGGCGGTGACGTAGCCCACCCCCAGGAGGCTGTCCGCCGCGGCGGTGACACCGGAATCGTACAGGGCGAACAGGTCCTTATACCGGCTCAGACCCATCCGGCCCAGCAGATCCAGGTTCTTTTGGGACAGGGTGGAGCCGTAGTGGGTGAGCCCGTCGTAGCCGAAGAGCATGCTCTCGCACCGGTCCATGGCGAAGCTGTCCGGGCTCTCCGTGCGGATGAGCTGTCCGTCCGTGTCCGCCAGGGCCAGGGCCGCGGCCTTATCCGTGACGTAGGCCGCCCACTGGGCCGGATCGGCGGAGCCGGCGGTGAGCTCGGAGAGGGTGCCGGCGGCGTTCTGGCCCAGCTCCGCGGCGTGGAGCACCACCAGCAGCGCCGCGGCCACCGCCGCGGTATGCCGGCCCTGGCCCGGCCGCAGGATGAGATACAGCGCCCCGGCGCAGGCCGCCGAGAGGGCGACGGTGCCCGGCACGACGGAGGCGTCGATGAAGGGGTATGTCCGGCCGATGAAGGCCAGGGCCGCGCTGAGCGCCGTCAGCGCCGGGATCAGCAGCAGGTGCCAGGGGCGGGCGCCCTCCCGCAGACCGGCCAGGGCCCCGTCCGCCCCGGCGATGAGCAGGAAGCTGAAAAGGAAGCTGTAGCGATAATTGTACCAGGTGGGCACGTTCATGCCGTGCCAGATAAGATCCGCCGCCGAGATGAGAAACGACAGCGCGATCACCGCCGTGAGCCCCGCCATGGCCAGCCGCCGCCGCAGGGGCACCGTCCGGTTCAGCAGATACATCCCAGCCAGTCCTACCGTCACCGTGCCGCAGAAGATGTTGGGCAGGCCCACAGGGGTCAGCTCCTCGTAGTTGAAGGCCCCGGGGAACAGCTTGGAAAAGAGGGCGCGGGGCGGGAATTTGGCCGTGAGGGTGAACGCCTCCAGGCTGAGGCCCGCCTTGCCCCCCATCAGGGACATGGCCGCCGGCAGCAGGATCACCGCCGCCAGCGCCCCCGCCGCCAGACTGGACAGGGCGAAGGCGACCAGCCGGCCCGGCACGCCTCCCCGGGCGGGACGGGTCCCGGCCAGCAGCTCCGCCAGGAAGAACAGCACCGAGAACAGGCACAGGATATAGCCGATATAAAAGTTGCAGATCAGGGCCGCCGCCAGGCTCAGCACGTAGGTCCACTTGCCCCGGCCCTCCGCCAGCCGGGAGACCCCCAGCGCCACGATGGGCAGCAGGATCACGCTGTCCTGCCACAGGTAGCCAATGGCGTAGGCGCACATATAACCCGTCATGCCGTAGGCCGCCGCGGGCAGGAGAAGCCGCCAGCCGTAGCCCCGGCGCTGGCCGCAGTACACCGCCATGGTCAGGCCGCAAAGCCCCGCGCGCAGGATGTACAGCACGCTCACCGCCTCCAGCATCCGCTCCCGGGGGAACAGACAGGCCAGCGCGTTCAGCGGACTGGCCAGATAGTAGGCGATCACGCCCATCATGTTGCCACCCAGGGCCATGCTGGGCAGATACAGCGCGCTGGCCCGGCCGGAGAGCACGTCCCGCAGGGAATAGAGGAACGCCACGTACTGCTGGGACATATCCAGCACGCCCAGACTCCGGCTGCCGAAGGGGCAGATCCCCTCCAGGGCGAACACCAGCGTCATCAGTCCCGCCGGCAGCAAAAACGCCGCCGCCAGGATGGGGGATCGTCTTTCCTTGCTTTTCATGGGCGCCCTCCGGTTGTCGCAGTCTCTGCCGCTCCGCGGACAGGCGGGAGCGGGAACACCCCTATTATAGCAAATCTTCCCCGTGGGGACAAGAGACCCTGTCCGACTCCGCGATCTTGACAGAGCGGGAAAACTTGACACGATATGTTGTATCGGGTATAATATGACGGATATTGTGTAAACCAAAATTATCCAACAGCATTTACAAAGGAGATTCATCATGAAAAAAATCGCCGCGCTGCTGATAGCGCTTTGTATGGTATTGACGCTGTGCGCCTGCGGGTCCGGCTCCGAGACCAAGGAGGAGCCCCAGGCTGAGACCCAGGCCACCGAGATGCCCTCCGTGACCGCGCCTCCCGCCAGCGAGGGGGGAGACAGCGGGATGGTGGCCGCGGACGACAACACCGCCCCCGACGCTGATCTGTCCGGCGGCTCCGACCTCACCAGCGAGGAGGCCAAGCTGGCCCTGAGCATGCAGGGCAAGGACGTGGCCCTGCTGATCGAGCAGATCGGCGAGCCCAACAGCACCTACTATGCCACCAGCTGCATCGCGCCGGACGGCGGCGCGGAGGACGGACAGCTGCGCTATGACGGCTTCACCGTCACCACCCTCCGGTACCCCGACGGGCAGGAGATCATCATGGGGGTATTCTGAGCCCAAGCACCCGCGCCGCCGCTTCCCCCGGGAAGCGGCGGCCTTTCTGAGGGGACCGAACCGTCCCCGGAACACATTACCGGCGCCGGAGCGCGCCACAGCGGCAGAGGAGAAGCGTTATGAGGACCGAACGGACCCGGGATCAGCAGCTGTTCATCAATATGGCGGCGCAGATCGTCTATTTTGCGGTCATGTCCCTCAGCAGCTTCTTTCTGACGCCTTTTTTGTTGTCCAAGCTGGGCCGGGAGGCATACGGCTTCGTGGGCCTGGCCAACAACTTCAGCAGCTACGCCCAGATCATGGTCACGGCGCTGAACGCCATGGCCTCCCGGTTCATCACCATCAGCATCCACCGGGAGGATTATGAGACCGCCAACCAGTATTTCACGTCCCTGCTGTTCGCCAACGCCCTGATCGCGGCGGTGCTGGCGGTGCCGGCGATTCTGGTGGTGGCGTTTTTGGACAAGCTTCTCAACGTGCCGGCGGGCATCGTGGGGGACGTGCAGCTATTGTGGGGACTGATCTTCCTGCAGTTTTTGCTGGGCGTGGTCACCTACAACCTCAACAGCGCCACCTATGTCCACGACCGGCTGGACCTGGAGTACAGCCGCTATACCATCTCGGAGCTGCTGCGGGCGGGCATGCTGGTGCTGGCGTTCCGGTTCCTGCCGCCCCACGTATACTATCTGGGCGTGACGGCGGTGATCTGCTACGTCTACCGGACGGTGGTCAGCTACGGCTTCACCCGACGACTGCTGCCCCAGGTGCGGATCCGCCGGTCCTACTTCCGCATGGCCCGGATCAAAGAGCTGCTCAGCGCGGGTATCTGGAACAGCATTCTGCAGCTGAGCCAGATCCTCCTCAACGGGCTGGATCTGCTGATCTCCAATTTGATGGTGAGCGCCGACGCCATGGGCTCGGTGTCCATCGCCAAGAACCTGCCCATCCTCATCAACTCCGCCTTCAACGCCATCTCCTACGCCTTCCTGCCCCAGCTGAACATCAGCTACGCCAAGGGGGACATGAAGGACATCCAGGAAAAGCTGGTGTTCTCGGTGAAGCTGCTGGGCATGATCGCCTGCATCCCGCTGGCCTGCGTGTTCTTCTTCGCGGACACCTTCTTCGACCTGTGGTCGCCGGGCCAGAACGGCGAGCTGCTGCGCATCATCGCCGTGGCGGCCATGGTGGCGACGCCGCTGTCCTACTCCATGGCAGGGCTGCTCAACGCCTTTTATGTGACCAACCGGCTGAAGGACGAGGCGATCTACCAGATCAGCCTGTCCGTGATCACCCTGATCATCGTGTTCGCGGCGCTGCATGTGGTGACCGCCGAGCGGGCCAGGATCCTGATCATCGTGGGCGTCAGCTCCGTGGTGACGGGGGTGGGCTACCTCACCTTCGTGCCGCTGTATGTGGCCAGGATGATGAAAATGAAGTGGACCACCTTTTATGTCCCGGCGCTGAAGTGTCTGCCGGTGACGGCCATGGTCATGGCGGTGGGCTGGGCGGCCCGGCACTTCATCGCCGCCACCGGCTGGATCGGCCTGATCGCCGAGTGCGTCGTCACGGGCGTGGCGGGGCTGGCCATAAGCTTCGTGGTGCTGCTGAACGGGGACGACCGGCGGCGGCTGCTGGCGCTGGTCCGCAGCCGGACCGGCGGGGCGCAGTGAGGAGGACGGAGCATGGATGTGGATGTCAGAGCCGTCCAGCGGCGTGAGCTGGAAATATTGAAGGAGGTCGCCGCCCTGTGCGGCCGCCACGGCCTGCGCTGGTGGGCGGACGGGGGCACCTGCCTGGGGGCGGTGCGCCATCAGGGCTTCATCCCCTGGGACGACGACGTGGACATCGCCATGCCCCGGGAGGATTTTGAGCGGTTCCGCCGCATCGCGCCCCAGGAGCTGCCGGAGCATCTGGCGCTGCAGGATTATGACCGCATCCGCCACCCGGCCCACTCCATCCTGAAGGTCCACGACCGGCGCACCACCTTCGTGGAGGCGCCGCTGGTGGGCCGGACCGACGCCTATACGGGGATCTTCCTGGACATCTTCTGCTACGACGGGTACCCCGATCCGGGCCCGGAGCGGGACCGGCTGGACCGGCAGCTGCGGTTTCTCAAGCGGCTGAACGGCTTTCTGCGGGCCCGCTGGTCCGACACCGTCACGGTGGGGCAGAAGGTGCGCTATGTGCTGATGAGCCCCCTGCGGCTGGGGATGGACTACAGCTGGGCCAGCCGGAAGCGGGACGAGCTGATCGGGCGGCTGAGCATCGACGACGCCCCCTGGGCCAACGAGTGCCTGGGGTGGGTGATCTACCCCAGCCGGTGCGTGCGCCGGACGGTGGAGCTGCCCTTCGAGGACATGATGATCCCCTGCCCGGCGGGCACGGACGAGTACCTCACGGTGCTGTACGGCGACTATATGCAGCCGCCTCCGCCGGAGGAGCGCAACCCCGGCCATCCGGTGGCCTGGTTCAGCATGGACCGGTCCTACCTGGACCGCTGGTGGGAGAAATGACAGATCGCCGCCCCGGCACTGCCGGGACGGCGATCTGTATTTTTATGAGAAAGATACTACATGCAGCGAGAGTATAACGGGATATCCATCCGCAGCGCGAAAAAAGAGGACGCCCCACAGCTGTGCAGCTGGTGGAACGACGGAGCGGTGATGGCCCACGCCGGCTTTCCCGATGGCGTGGGCACCACGGTCTCCGAGGTGGAGGCCCAGCTCATCAGGGAGAGCGATGAGACCGGTCGGGCGCAGCATGTCTATGAGCGGCTCGGCTTCCAAAAGGTGAGGATGAATGTGAACGCCTGGGAGGACGCGCGCGGCGTGATGCAGACCTCGATAGATTATGCGCTGACAAGGCGGGACTTCATCCCCTTTTTGAAGTGAGTCCGGGCCTTGCCAGGCGGACAATACAGGACCGGGGAGCGGAGGCTCCCCGGTCTTTCTTTATGAGGCTCAAGGCTTTTTTCGCGCCTCGTTCAGCCGGACCAGGCGGATGAAGGGCCCCACGGCGCCGGCCCGGAGCAGGGCGCTGCACAGGCGGATGCTCACGCCGCCCCGGGAGGCGGCGTACCGGCCGATCAGCTCCGGCGGCACGCTCTTCACCAGCGAGCGGATCTGTTCCCTGGCGGCGGCCGGGTCCGTGTCCGGCTGCACGGCGGCGGTATAAGCCCGGTAATAGACCGCATGGCCGACGTACAGCTCCGGCAGCGCCGGATCGGTCCCCTTGGCCCGGGCGATGCGCAGCAGCGTCTCCCGCAGCCGGGCCAGGCGGCTCATCTCCCGGGGATCGTACCGGTGGGAGTTGGAGCTGGGGAGGATGCGGTAATGGTACTTGGGGGTGTCGCTGAGCACCGCCACCTTTTTGCAGTCCGGCAGGACGGCGGCGTTGAACACCGTGTCCTCCGCCAGATACAGCTGCCCGTCCAGCAGGCCCAGGTTGGCCTTTATCAGCGCCCGGCGGTAGAGCTTGTCGCACCGGGAGAAGGTGATGGGCCGGCGGAAGGGGTCATATAGGTACTGGGTGAAGTAGGCCCGGGTCAGCGCCTGCAGCTGGGCCGGGCTCTCGTAGATCTTCGTCTCCGGCTGGAGCAGGGCCATGGGCGGGTCCCGCTCCTCGATCCGCTCCGCCTGGACCATGTCCGCGCCGGTGTCCAGGGCGGCCTCGTACAGGCACTGGAAGTACCCCGGATCGATCCAGTCGTCCGCGTCCACGAAGCCCACGTAATCCGCCCGGGCGGCCTCCAGCCCCGTGAGCAGGGCGGCCACCACGCCGCCGTTTTCCCGGTGCAGGACCCGAAAGCGCCGGTCCCGCCGGGCGTACTCGTCGCAGATGACGCCGCAGCCGTCGGGGGAGCCGTCGTCCACGGCGATGATCTCCAGCTCCGCCAGCGTCTGCTCCGACACGCTGTCCAGACACCGGCGCAGATACGCCTCCGCCTTGTAGATGGGGATGATGACGGATATCTTGGCCATGGGGGATCTCCTTTCCGGTCAGGATCGGGTCTTCACGGCCAGCGTGGCCAGCCGGACCATCCCGCATTTGAGCAGCAGCAAAAACAGCTTCATATCCCAGGGAAGCCCCCCGAAGGAGAGCTCCCTCACGATGCCGGTCTGCTTCAGAGCCGCGGCGGTGTGGGCGGCGGCGTCGCCGCCCCACTGGCGGGCGTCGGCGGTCATGCCCACCAGCACCTTGCGCAGATAGGCGCCGTTGATCTGCCTGTCCAGGGCGGTGTCCTTTCCCCCCAGCCGGGCGCGGATGTAGCCAAAGCAGATCTGGATCTCCCGGTAAAAATCCGGCCGGTAGGCGTGCAGAAGGGAGGTCTCCCGCACCCGGTAGGTGTACAGCCGCTCCGGGCAGAACCAGAGGCTCCGGGCGTAGTAAAGGCACTCGTAGGCCATGGCCATGTCCTCAAACAGGGGGATCTTCACCCCGTCGGAGACATAGTGGTCCAGCAACAGCTGCCGCCGGGCGATCCGCAGGGGGATATAGGCCGGCAGAAGCTGGGAGCCGAAGGGCCGCCGCCGGGCGTCCCACAGCATGTAGGGGTAGACCTCCCGCTCCAGGCGGGCCTTGTCGTAATACCCCGGCTGAAGATGGATGGGCACGGGGGCCAGATCGGTGTCCCGCCGGTGGTCGAACAGCACCATGTCGGGCCAGTCCCCCGCCTCCAGGGCCCGGCGCACGGTGGCCAGCCAGTCCGGGTCCACCCAGTCGTCGCTGTCCACAAAACCCACGTATTCCGCCTGGGCGGCGTCCAGTCCCGCCTTCCGGGCCCGGGCCAGGCCGGCGTTGGCCTGGTGGATCACCCGGACCCGCCGGTCGGCGGCGGCATAGCCGTCGCACAGAGCGGGGCAGCCGTCGGGGGAACCGTCGTCCACCAATATGAGTTCAAAGTCTGCAAAGCTCTGGGCCAGGATGCTGTCCACGCAGGGCCGGAGGAACTCCTCCACCTTGTAGACCGGCACCACCACGGAAAAAAACGGAGCCATGGCCGGGTCCCTCACAGGTCGAAGTAGGGCCGCAGCCGGTCCCGGATGCCGTGCTGGGTGGTGAACTGGGGGCAGACGAACTGGCCGGCGTGGTTGCCCTCCACGCAGACCCAGCCCCGGTCGGTGAGGGCGAAGTCCCAGCTGATGTAGGGCTGCTCCGGGAAGGTCAGGCTCATCTCGCGGGCCAGGGCCTTCATCTCCTCCCAGCGGGGGACCTGCCAGCCGATGATCTGCACGCCGGTGTCCGGGTGGATGAGGGCGGTCTGCAGCGACTCCGTCACCCCGGGGGTGGTGAGGATGCCGGTGTCCACGTCCACGCTGGCCACATAGCCGCCGGCGCCGGCGTTGTCCACCAGACTGCCGCTGCGGCCCATTCGCAGGAAGGTGAAGAGGATGTCCACCTGGCCGTTTTTATAAAATGTGGCGCACCGGACGGTGTTCACCGAGCCGGGATGGAGCCGGGCCATGTCGGCGCACTGCTCGATCAGCTCCTCCAGGATCACGTCCTGGCCCCGGAACCAGTCCAGCAGCTCCTCCCGGCTGCGGCCGTCCGCGGCGGCGTCGCAGAGGAACACCCCGTGGCCGCAGGCGTCGGTGAGGGGCTTGGCGATGAAGCGGGGGTGCTTTTCCAAAAAGGCGTAAAAGGTCTCCGCCTCCAGACCGGCCCCCGCCAGGATGGCGTCCCGGCGGTAATAGGGCTGGAATTTTTGGTAGCACTTCCACTTGTTCTGCAGCGTGTCCCAGGTCTCCGGCGTGCCCACCTGCTGGTAGGCCTCCGCCTTCTGCAGCTCCGTGACGAACTGGGCGCGGCCCTGGTGGCTCAGCCGGGGGAAGCGGAACATGAAATACTCGTTGAAGGCGCACAGATACCGGATGGCGCAGTACCACATATCCCGGCGCATGCGGCGCATGGCGGCGGTATCGGCGCGCTGCTCCTCGGTGAGATACAGCTCGATGTTCTCCTCCAGATGCCGGTGCAGCGTGCCGCCCTGGAGCCGGTCCGCCAGGCGCATGGGGGGGATGAGCAGATACGCCGCCGGCGGGCAGACCTTCACAATGGCCTGTCCGGCGCCCCGGGCCTTTTCCACGATGGACATAGCGCTCTCCTCTCTCAGCCGCGCCGGCCGAACACCTCGGCCAGCACCTGGTCTGTCAGCTCCCCGAACAGAGGCCCGTTGGTGGCGTGGGCCTGGGCGGGGATGACGTTGTACTCCACCAGCACCGGCTCCCCGTCCGGCGCGACGGCGATGTCCCAGCCGATGAGCCGGAAGTGGGCCATTTTGGCGGCATGGTCCTTCACCGCGGCCACGATCCTGTCGTAGCAGGGCACGGTCACGGAGGAGAAGGGGATGCCGTTTTCATAGGCGTCCGCGTAGCGGTAATGGTTGTTCATGCCCTGGTCCGCCAGGCGGCCGTCGGGCAGCACCGTGGCCTTGAAGCCCCCCTGGGAGGTGTTGTCCACCTCGCTGGAGGAGCCGCCCACCCGCAGGATGGCGGCCAGCAGATCCACCTGGCCGTCGTGCAGGAAGGTGATCAGCCGCACGGTGTTCAGGGACCCGGGGTTGAGCCGGGCCAGATCCGGGTGCTGCTCCATCTTCTCCTGGACGATGAAGTCCCTGCCGTATTGGCGAAAGAGCGCCGCTATCTCGTCGGCCGTCATGGCGTCGCTGTCGAAAAAGCGGATGCCGTGGCCCTGGCCGCTGCCCACGGAGGGCTTGATGATGACCCGGCCGTGGCCGGAAAAGCGCTCCACCGCCTCCTCAAAGGAGAGCAGCCGGAAATCGTCGGTGTAGAACACCCCCGCCATGCGCTTGACCACCGTCACCGGCCGGCGCATATCGGGAAACAGCACCCCGTGCATGCACTTGTCCTGCAGGGCTTTGGCGAAGATCAGGTTGTTGTAGTGGGGCACGATCCGCCGGTACCAGAGGTAATCCGGGATGTACTGGGGGCTATCCGGCCGGTGACCGTTGCAGTACAGCCGGAACCAGAACGCCCCGGGCGTCCGGACCCGGAACTGGCGCCAGTAGGGGCGCACGGTGTTTTTGTAATAGTCCGCCGCGCCCTCCCGGGCCGGCAGCTTTTTGGCGTCCCGCCGGCCGTCCCGCCAGCCCTCCAGGGCCAGCAGCAGGGTCTCCCCGCCGATATAGAGCCGGTCGTACAGCGGCCGCAGCTTACTGCCCATGGCTGTCCTCCTCCTCGCCGGTATTCACGGTCCGGCGGACCTCATACTGGGGCATGTTGCTCACGGTCATATAGATCCGGCCGATGTACTCCCCGCACAGGCCCAGCAGCAGCATAATCATGCCGCCGATGCCCAGCTGCAGGGCGATGCTGGTGGTGAAGCCGGCGGCGATGGCGGGGTTGAGGATCTTGCGGATGACCACCACCACGGCGGAGAAAAAGCCCACGCCGGCGAAGAGCGTGCCCAGTACCACCGCGAACCGCAGGGGCACGGTGGAGAAGTTGGTGAAGCCGGTGAGCCACAGGCCCAGCATTTTCCGCAGGGTGTAGTTGGACTGGCCCTCCAGCCGGGCCCGGTGCTCCATCTCCACGTTGGCGTACCGCCGGGCCACGTGGGCCAGGTACCCGCCCATGGAGGGGAAGGGGCTCTTGTAGCGGCGCAGAGCCGCAATGGCGGTGGGCCCCAGGGCATAGTAGCTGGAGAGGGTGATGCCCTTGGGCTTGGTGCCGTTGAGCTCCAGCACCTTGCCGTTGAGCCAGCTGGTGAAGCGCTTGAAGACGCTGTGGTGCTTGTGGGGGAAGCGGGCGTACACCACATCGTACCCCTCCTGCACCTTTTCCACCAGGCGGAAGATCTGGTCCGCCGGATGCTGGCCGTCGTCGTCCATGTAGACCAGCACCTCGCCCTTCACGTAGGGCAGGGCCGCCATCTTGGCCACGGTCTGGCCGAAATTCCGGGACAGGTTCACGCCCACGACCTTCCCGTCCTCCCGGCAGATGGACTCGATCACGTCGAAGGTGTCGTCCTCCGGGTAGTCGTTGACCAGGATGATCTGGTAATCGTATTCCGGCCGGGCGGCGAACACCCGGCGCAGCTCGTCCACCACGGGAACGATGGTCCGGGCGGACTTATAGCAGGGGATGGCGACGGATACGGTCGTCATTTCCCTCACCTCCTTGAGGATGGATCAGCCGACCTCGATGACGAACTGATCCAGGATCTGATCGATGCGGTCAAAGCACCACTGGGTGGTGGGGCCCTGGACGATGACCTGGCCCAGACGGTCCTTGGCGTTGGTGAACTTGTTCACCCGGTCGCCCTCCTTCACCACCAGGGACAGGTCGTACACGCTCCCGTCCCGCGTCACGTCGTCGACGATGCGCTTCACCGTGCCGGATTTCTCCGAGAGGAGCATCCGGGAGGCGTTGGCCACGTGCCCGTCCGTCCGGCGCGCGAAGATGGCGGCGGGGTCGTCCCCGGCGGCCATGGCGGCGATCATCTCATAGTAATTCATGCCGTAGTAGATGCTCACGGTCTCCGGCAGACAGGTGGCGCCCGCCCGGCCGGTCAGCTCGATGATGTAGATCTTCCCGTCCTTCTCGATCAGGTCCAGATTCACCGCGCAGTTGTCCAGCCCGATGGCGGCGATTGCCTTGCGCACCTGCTCCTCCGCCGCGGCCAGCATCTCCGCCGGCGCGTCCAGGGGGGCGTAGTGGCCGATGGGCACGTTGGTGCCGCTCAGATAGGTGTTGTCCCCGTGGGGCAGCACGAACAGCACCTGGCCGTGCCAGACAAAGGCCTGGGCGCCCAGCTCGTTGCCCTCGATGAACTCCTCCACGATGCAGAAGTCCTTTTTCGTCTTGGCCATGGTCTTGTGGATGTTGGCGAAGGCGTCCTCCCGGGTCCGGCAGATGTAGATGCCCAGACTGCCCTGCAGGTCCACCGCCTTGATGATCACAGGTAGCCGGAGGGTCTCCAGCGCCTGGGCCAGAGAGGCCTCGTCTGTGACCCGGGCGAACCGGGCGGTGTTGACGCCGGCGGCCATGAAGGCGTTTTTCATGCTCCACTTGTCCGCCGAGCAGATGGCGGCAGCCTCGCTGAGGCCCGTCAGGCCCAGCTTTTCGCAGGTATAGCCCAGGGCCCGCACGCCGGTGTCCAGACAGCAGGTGGCCACGCCGTCCACGGCGTGCTCCCTGGCGGCGGCCAGCACGGCCTCCGGGTCGGAGATGTCCGCGTAGGCGGCCTCGTCCGCGGCGGCGAAGCCGGGATAGTCGCCGGGGATGCTGCACACCACGGTGCGATAGCCCAGTCCCTTGGCGGCCTGGATCAGCCGCACCTGGGGGGCGCTGGCGCCCAGGATCATGAGTTTTTTCATCGGAATGCCTCCTTTTGGGGAAACTTCATATACTTTGGCGCATCCGGGCCGGTCATGAACAGCAGGTCCAGGATGCTCACGTTGTGGGTGAACTCGCCGTGCAGCTGGGGATATTCCGGGTAGCCGGAATAGTCCATGTACCGCAGCTGGACGCCGGCGGTCTCGAACACCTCGTCCACGATGTAGTCCTTTGCCGCGGGACCGGACAGATACCAGTCCCCCCCGGCGGACTTCACCAGCGCCGCCAGCCGCTCCGTCTTGCCGTCGGCCAGGGGATAGTCGCTGGACCAGGTGATCTTCGTGCCGATGCCCAGCAGAGAGCAGATCTCCGTGAGGAACAGGTGGTTGATGTGGCTGAGCAGCTCCATTTCGGCGGCCCGCTCATAGAGCGAGGCGAACAGAGGCTCATAGGTCTTGAAATACGGGGCCTTGGCGTAGCAGTAGCGGATGGCCTTCCAGTGGTCCGCGGCCCAGCCGCCGCCGGTGACGCGGGTCTCGTTGATCTTCTGGAAGAACTTCCCCTTGCTGTCCACGGGGATGGTCAGCCACTGCAGACCGCCTGCGGTCTTGATCTGGTTGCGGTTGCGCCAGTCCCGGCGGGTGTACTGCATATCGTCATAGAGGATGAACTCGTCCACCAGACCGATGATGTCGAAATACCCCTTCCAGGGGATGTAGTTGGACTGGAGAATGGCGACTTTTTTCATGGTGCTTGCTCCTCGGGGGATGTCAGACTGTAGGCGTCGGTGGAGTAGATCAGGCCGTCCGGGCCGGGGATCACGGCGAGGCGGGCGGCGGCGCCGGCGGGGGCGAAGGTGCAACTCTCGCCGTCGATGGTGCGCTCGCCGGTGACGGCGGCGCCGTTTTCGAAGTAATAGGTCATGCCGTTGCGGTCATACCAGCCGGTGTAGCCCTCCTCCGGCGGCAGAACCCGGGACAGCTCCACCACGAAGATGTCCTGGCTGAGCTGGGCCTCGCTCCGCGCCTGCACCGGGCCCTGATCCAGGGTCAGATACTGCATCAGGCTCACAACGGTGCTGGGGTACCGGTACATGAAGCGCACGTCCTCCCGGAAAAAGGCGTCGGCATACAGCCGGTCGTCGGAGGCGGCGATGCCGGTGCCGCCCCACAGGCGGATGTTGTCCGGATAGCCGTCCGCGGTGTGGAACGGGTCCAGATCCTGCTCCAGGGAGTTGGTGATGAAGGTCACGTCCGGATGGGCCAGGGCGTACTGCTCGGTGACGTGCTGGGAGAAGAATACGTCGTCCCGGGTGACCGCCTGGCCGATATAGGGCACGGCGGCGACGCACAGCCCCGCCAGCACACACAGCCCCGCCAGACCCAGGGCCGACAGGGCGCGCACCCCGGTCCGGGCCCGGACCGGCGCGCCGTCGGGCACGGCCAGGGCCATGAGGGCCAGCGTGGTGACCGAGGGGACGGATATCGCCATGAAGCTCCGCAGGGGAAAGCGGCCCTGCCACAGCAGATAGGCGGCCAGCACCGCCGTGCCGGCCACGGCGCACGCCGCGCACAGCGCCTCCGGCCAGGCCCTCCGGCCCCGGCCGGCCACATCCAGCAGCGCCAGCGCCAGCAGCACCGCCATGACGGCGGCGGTGGTCTCCATGACCGCCCGGTCCTCCTCCGATATCCCCGCCAGAGCGGCGGAGAAGGAGTCCCAGCCGCCGGTGAAGCTGTCGTTGCCGGCGTCGTCCGCGTGGGCGGGCAGATAGGCCAGGGTGATGGTGCGGAAGGTGTCGGTGCTGATGCGCTCGTCCATGAAATACCAGGCCCGCAGCAGGTTGGACAGCTCCGGCGGCAGACCCGCCGTCTGCTCCAGCTGCTCGTTGGTGAGCCCGTCCAGCAGATAGTCCATGACCATGGAGCGGTAATACTCGGCCTTGTTGTAGGCCCGGTCGGTCTTATACTGCGCCTCGTCCATGGGCAGGGAGTAGCCGCCCACGCCCAGCACCAGACCGGCGGTCAGCACCACTGCCAGCGCCAGGGCGGCGAGGGCGCGCCGGCGGCCCTCCCGGCCGGCGAGCAGCAGCCGCAGCAGCCGATAGCCCTCCGCCAGGGCCCAGAAGCACAGCGCCACCCGGCCTGTGTCGATCCGCTGCAGATAGCTGAGCAGCAGCAGCGCCGCCGCGCCGAGATCCGCGGCGATATGGCTGGCCCGGCCGGGGAGGTCGTCCCGGCAGAGGATGAGCGCCGCGGCGGCCGCGCCCAGTACGGCGGGGGTCACGGTGAAGGACAGCTGCGCCGTGGGGGCCAGGAACAGGCCCAGGCACAGCAGCCCCTGGGGCGCGAGACAGGCGGGGAACCGCCAGCCCCGGCGGACCGCCTTCAGCAGCACACACCGGCCGATCACCGTCACACCCAGGAAGATGGCCGCCAGATGGTACCAGGCGTACCAATAGCCCCCCGGCGCAAGCCGGTAGAACAGGCTCAGAAAACCGCAGAAGAGGATGTTGGAGAAGGTGTGCTCCGCCGAGCGCAGCCCCTGGGCGGGGATGCGGCCGATGGCGCGCATGATGGCGGCGTCGTCGTTGGTCATGAAGGCGGGCACGGTGACCCGGAAGGCCCAGAGGAAAAAGAGCCCCGTGGCCAGCGCCGCCGTCAGCCAGCGGTACCGGTCCTTTTTCAGGGCGGCGTCCGCCCGGTCCAGGAGCTTTCGCCCTGCGCCGGTGAGGCCCAGGGCCAGACAGAGGACCAGCGCGGCGCCCATCCGGGCCATCCGCCCGGGCAGGAAGACCCCCTCCGCGAAGGGCAGGAACAGATCCGCCCCCACCCGCCGGGCGACGGCGCTCTCCGCGAGAAGAAACAGGGCCGCCGCTGCCAGCAGCGCGCCCAGACCGGCGGCGATCCGGCTGTCCCGTCCGTCGGTACGGCTCACCGCCGGCCCTCCCGGTAAAAGGCCGTGACCAGATCCACCACCTGCGCCGCCTCGCCGTCCGTGAGGCCGTAGTACATGGGCAGGCGCAGCAGCCGCTCGCTCTCGGCGGTGGTGTATTTATCCTCTCCGTGGAACCGGCCGTAGCGCAGACCCGCGGTGGCGGAGTGCAGCGGCACATAGTGGAACGCCGACCCCACGCCGTGCTCCTTGAGATAGGCGCTCAGCGCGGTGCGCTCGGCCAGATCCTTCGCCTTGATATAAAACATGTGGCCATTGTGGACGCAGCCGTCGGGGATGGTCTGCCAGTCGATGGCCCCCGCCTGACGCAGGGGCGCCAGGCCCTCCCGGTAGAGCTGCCAGGTGTGCAGCCGGGCGCTGTTGATGGTATCCGCTTGCTCCAGCTGGCTCCAGAGATAGGCCGCGTTCAGCTCGCTGGGCAGAAAGCTGGTGCCGGCCACCTCCCAGGTGTACTTGTCCACCTGGCCCCGGAGGAACCGGGCCCGGTTGGTGCCCTTCTCCCGGACCATCTCCGCCCGGGGGTCCTCCTGCCGCAGCAGGATGGCGCCGCCCTCGCCCATGGAGTAGTTTTTCGACTCATGGAAGCTGAAGCAGCCGTAATCGCCGATGGACCCCAGGGCCCGGCCCTTGTAGGAGGCCATGACGCCCTGGGCGGCGTCCTCGATGACCTTCAGGCCGTGGCGGCGGGCGATGTCCAGGATGGTGTCCATCTCGCAGCCCACCCCGGCGTAGTGCACCGGGCAGATGACCCGGGTGCGGGCCGTGACGGCGTCCTCGATCAGCGTCTCGTCGATGTTCATGGTATCCGGGCGGATGTCCACGAACACCGGGGTGGCCCCCGCCAGCACGAAGGCGTTGGCGGTGGCGGAGAAGGTATACGACGGCAGGATCACCTCGTCCCCGGGCTTCAGGTCACAGAGGATGGCGGCCATGTCCAGGGCGCTGGAGCCGCTGGTGGTGAGAAGGACCTGGGCCGCGCCGGTGCGCTCGGTCAGCCAGGCGTGGCACTTTTTGGTGAAGGCGCCGTCGCCGCAGATCTTGTGAGAGTGGATGGCCTCCAGGACGCAGGCGTCCTCCCGGCCGGTATAGGGGGGGATGTTGAAAGGGATCATGGCGTTCCTCCGATCGGTTGCTCAGCGGTTTTTGTACATACGCTCGTAATAGTGGCGATATTCGCCGGAGACGATGGCCTCCCACCAGGGACGGTTGGCCAGATACCAGTCCACGGTGGCACGGATGCCGTCGGCAAAGGCCGTCTCCGGCAGCCAGCCCAGTTCGGCGTGGATCTTCCCCGGGTCGATGGCGTAGCGCAGATCGTGGCCTTTCCGGTCGGTGACATAGGTGATGAGGCTCTCCGGTTTTCCCAGCGCGCGGCAGATGAGCCGGGCGATGTCGATGTTGCGCATCTCGTTGTGGCCGCCGATGTTGTACACCTGGCCGATCCGGCCCCGGCGCAGGATCAGGTCCACGGCCCGGCAGTGGTCCGTCACATACAGCCAGTCCCGCACGTTCAGGCCCTTCCCGTAGACCGGCAGGGGCTTGTCCGCCAGGCAGTTGGCGATGAGCAGGGGGATGAACTTCTCCGGGAACTGCCAGGGGCCGTAGTTGTTGGAGCAGCGGCTGATGGTGGCGGCCAGGCCGTAGGTGCGGCAGTAGGCCTGGGTCAGCAGATCCGCCGCCGCCTTGGAGGCGGAATAGGGGCTGGAGGTGCGCAGAGGGGTCTCCTCGGTGAACAGCAGGTCCGGCCGGTCCAGGGGCAGGTCCCCGTATACCTCGTCGGTGGACACCTGGTGGAAGCGGATGTTGCCGTGGGCCAGACAGGCGTCCATCATCACCTGGGCGCCCAGGATGTTGGTCTCCAGAAAGATCTCCGGCGACTCGATGGACCGGTCCACGTGGCTCTCCGCGGCGAAATTCACCACCGCGTCGGGCTTTTCCTGCTCAAAGACGGCGTCGATGCCCGCCCGGTCCCGGATATCCTGTCTGTAAAAGACGAACCGGGGATCGGCCAGGGCCCGCTCCAGGGTGGACAGATTGCCGGCGTAGGTGAGGCTGTCCACGCACACCACCCGGTCGGAGGGGTAGCGCTCCAGCAGATAGTAGACAAAGTTGGCGCCGATGAAACCGGCGCCGCCGGTGACCAGGATGGTGCTCATAGTGTTCCTCTCCTTTGGATCAGGGCCATATCACCGTGCCCCGGGCGATGAGCAGCCCCAGAGGGGCGACGTATACGAACAGGATGCAGGCGGCGGCCGCGGCGTAAAACAGCGCCAGCGCCGTCCGGCCCAGCCATCCGGGCAGAGGTCTGTCGGACAGGACGCCCCGCCGCCGGAGGAGCAGCCACGACGCGCAGAGGACGGCCGCGGCCAGGGAGATGGCCAGGCCCCGCTTGGGGGCCACCCACCGGGCGGGCCGCCACAGCCGGACGGTGTTCTCCCCCTTCTCCAGGGGCACGCCGATCAGGATGTCCAGCGGGCGGAGCAGCTCCGTCTCCGCGCCGTTCACCTGGCAGCGCCACATGTTGCAGGTCATGGGCAGAAACAGCGCCATGCCCTCCTCCTCGGCGGTGACCGTCATAGTCAGTTCCGCGCCGCCGGCCTCCAGCGTCATGGCCGGGTCCCGGCGGGCGTCTTCGGCAAAGGAGGCCGCCGCGGCCTGATAGACCGCCGTCACGGCCAGATCCTCCCCCGTCAGGTCCAGAGCGGAGGAGAAGGTGACGGTGACATCCCCCGCCGGGGCCAGCCCCAGGGAGAGGAGCCCCGCGTTGAAGGCCGCGGGATAGACGGTGTTGCCCAGGTTCAGATAGGACGGCACCGCCACCGGCTCGCCGTCCACGGCGATGTTCATGATCGCCCCGTCCGCCGCCAGATACAGGAAGGCGGGTTCCTCCAGGGAGCAGGTGAGGCTGTAGGATCGCAGACCCTCCCCCGAGACGGAGAGCCCGGCGCAGGAGAGATTCTCGGCCACGGCCCCGTCGGAGCCGGTGAAGGCCCGGTAGAGGCAGTTGAGCCGCTGAGCCAGATCCTCACAGTCGAAATAGTCCTCCAGCGCGCCGGCGGGATACTGCAGGCCGATGACGCCGGGATAGAGGCAGTCGGAGATATACATCCCCGCCGCCGTGTCCCCGGGGCGGTAGAGGTCTTCCTCCGGCGGCAGGGCGGTGAGGGCCCGGTCCACCCCCAGCAGCATGTCGGAGAACACCGTCCCGCCCACGTCCAGGGTGCGGAAGTAGTTCACCGTGTAGCCCAGCTGGCGGAACACCCCCAGCCGGGTGGCGGAGGCGGTGGAGTCCACGCTGGACAGAGCGCTGACCCCGGCGATGGGGGCGTAGCCGGCGTTGAGACTGGAGTCGGCGTTCTTCACCCGGGACAGGGGGGACAGCTCCAGGTCCCGGAAATATTCGTAGAGCCCGTCCGCCGTCTCGATGTAGGACGGGTCGTATTCGTTGGTGTATGTATGGCTGTCGTCCGGGGCGATGAAGCCCAGGGCGTTCACGCCGATCTGGAGCACCATCAGCCCCGCCATGGCCCGGGCCGCCCATGGGCCCTTCGCCCGAAGGGCCAGGGTATACAGGACCGTGAAGGCCGCCCCCGCCAGGGCGAACATCCCCAGCCAGCGGAGCAGCCCGTCCCCTCCCAGGGCGGTGAGGAACACGGAGCCATACTGCTGGTAGAGGGCCGTCAGCCTGGGCAGCAGCCAGAGCAATGTTGCCGCAAAGAAGATCGCCCTCGCCCAGTCCAGAGCCCGGGAGCGGTCTTTCACCGGCGGCAGCCCCTTTTCCAGCGCCGCGGCCGCCAGGCCGATGGCCGTGGCCGGGAGCATGTAGCCGTAGCGCATGGGGAAGAAGTTATACTGGCCGAAGTGCCAGACCGTGTCCACGTTGGTGAACACCATGGGCACGGCGAATACCGCCGCCATCCACAGGGCGAACCGCCGGGCGCCCTTTCCCGCGCCCCGCCGGGCCCGCAGCAGGACGGCGGCCGCCGGGCTCATGCCCAGCAGCATCAGCGCCGTGTGGCGGATGTTGGCCGTGTCCCACTCCAGCATGCCGGCCAGCAGCCCGGAGTCCATGTTGCTCTCGAACCGGGAGGAGGAGGCCAGCCCCGTGGAGCTGGAGATGAAAAAGCAGGCGCCGATGCCCAGGGCCGCGGCCGTGGCCAGCCCCAGCCGGAACGCCCGGTCCCCGCGCCGGTCCCGGGGCAGGAGAAACAGGATGTATCCCAGCGAGAACAGCAGGATATAGAGGGTCGCCATATAGGCGTAATACACGCTCAGGTAGAGAAAATAGACGTAGCACAGGGCATAGGGGACGCACTTTCCCTCCCGCAGCAGCCGCTCCAGACCGTACAGCAGCAGCGGAAAGGCCGCCGCCGCGCTCAGCCAGGAGAAGTTGGCGTAATACTGCAGCGCGAAGCCGCAGAAGGTATACGCCAGCGCCAGGAGGATGTTCCGCCGCCGGGGCGCCTGGGGAAAGCGCAGGGAGAGGGCCAGCGACGCGCCCAGGGAGACCAGGACCAGCTTTGCCGCCAGATACAGGCTCAGCCCCTCCAGGATGTGGTCCCGGCTCACCAGCAAAAATACCCAGCTGGCGGGACTGAGCACCGTCTTCCAGCTGGCGCTGAGGCCCTCGGCCAGCCCCGCGTACCAGGAATTCTGCATGGCGGCCCGGCCGTGGAGCACGTCCCACAGCCGGTAATAGCCGGGCACATAGAACTGGGCGGTGTCCACGTAGGCCACGTTGTCCGTGCCGAAGGGCCAGACGCCCCGCAGGACGTATACGATCCCCAGCACCGCCAGGGTCCCGGCCGCGGAGGCCAGCGAGACGGTGAGGAGGGAGCATATTCTCTTTTTCCTGTCCCGGGTGAGCCTGGCCATAAAAACCTCGCAAAGGACGAATATACACTAATATCTTATTATAGCACGAAATCCCGGAAACGCAACCGGGAAAGGGCTGCGCCTCCGGGATGGGAGGAGATCACGCGCCGGCGAAGCGGAACACCGCCCCGGCCACGGCGCCGATGAGGATCAGAAAGGCGGGGTGGAGTTTTTTGAACTTTTGGCTCACGGCAAAGATGACCGCCGCCAGCAGCCACGCCTTCCAGTCCAGCACGGTCCAGAATTTATCCCAGCCGGTCCAGGCGTCGGTGCGCAGCAGCGCGCCGATGGCCACGGTGAGCCCGGCGGCGGCGATCAGACCGGTGGAGGCGGGGCGGATGCCGTAAAAGGCGCCGTTGACATACTTGTTGTCCCGGAACGCCCGCAGGGCGGCGGCGATGAGGAGGATGACGATGATGCTGGGGGTGACGATGCCCACCAGGGCGCACAGACTGCCCAGCACGCCGGCGGTGGTGTAGCCGGTGTACACCGCCATGTTGATGCCGATGGGGCCGGGGGTGGACTCGCTGACCGCCAGCATATCCGCCACCTGGTGGGCGGTGAACCAGCCGGTGCGCGCGCCCATGTCGTACAGAAACGGCAGCGTGGCCAATCCGCCGCCCACGGCGAACAGCCCGGTCTTGAAAAACTCCCAGAACAGCAGCAGGTAGGTCATTTCTTGGCCGCCCCCTTCCCCAGCACCCGGGCCGCGATGCCCAGCGCCCCGGCGGCGAGCACGAACAGCACCGGCGACAGGTCCAGGAAAAACGCCGCCAGCGCCACCGCGAGAAACACGCAGGCGGTGAGCTTGTCCACCACGGAGCTCTTGAGAAGCTTCACCACCGCGTTGAGGATCAGCACCGTCACCGCCACCCGGATGCCGGCGAAGGCGTTCTGCACCAGGGCGTAGCTGGCGAAGTTCTGTAAAAGCGCGGCGATGATGCCGATGACGATGAAGCTGGGGGCCACCACCCCGTAGGTGGCCACGATGGCCCCGGGGGCGCCCTTCTGCTTGAAGCCGATGAAGGTGGCGGTGTTCACGGCGATGATGCCGGGGGTGCACTGGCCGATGGCGTAATAGTCCGTCAGCTCCTCGTTGGTGCACCATCCCTTGCCGTCCACCACCTCCCGCTGGAGGATGGGCAGCATGGCGTAGCCGCCGCCGAAGGTGACCGCGCCCATGCGGAAAAAAGTGGAAAACAGCTCCCAATAGATCTTCATGACGACGCCTCCAAAGGCTTGCACACGTCGCACCAGCCGGCGGGCCTGGCCAGATCCTCCAGCTCCGCGCAGCTCAGCTCCACGCCGGTGTGGGCGTTGCCGGCGGCGGGATAGACCGTCTCATGGTCCCGCAGACTCACGTCCAGCCACACCGGCAGGCCCTCCGGCGCCAGGAAGGGGCACACGCCCCCGGGATAGTAGCCGGTGAGCCGGTTCACGTCCTCTCCGGCCAGCATCCGGGCCTTGCAGCCGAAATGCTCCTTGAATTTGTGGTTGTCGATCCGGCGGCTGCCGGCGGCCACCACCAGCACGGCCCCGTCTCCCAGGTAGAAGCCCAGGGTCTTGGCGATCCGGTCCGGGTCCACCCCCAGCTGCTCCGCGGCCAGCTGGACCGTGGCGGTGGAGGCCTCAAACTCGTGGAGCCGGCCCAAAAGTCCCTTTTCTGCCAAAAGGGTCTTGACATTTTCGGTGGTCATTGGTATTCTCCTTGCGAAAATAAAGATGCGGCGGGTAAATCATACCATGGATGAAGCAAAAAAGAAAGTGGCTGTTATCGGCGGGCTGAATGTGGATATTGGGGCGCTGGCGGAGGGAACGCTGGCCCGGGGCGACTCCGTCGCGGGAAAGGTCCGCTTCTCCCTGGGGGGCGTGGGTTGGAACATCGCCCGCAACTGTGCCCTGCTGGGGGCGGAGACGTCGTTTTATTCCCTGCTGGGCCGGGATGAGCACGCCGGGGCCATCCGCTCCGAGAGCGAGCGCTACTGCGTGGACATCGCCGGCTGCCGCTGGGAGGACACCACCAACAACCGCTATGTCTATGTCTGCGACGAGAACGGGGACGTGGCGGCGGCGGTGAACGACATGCGCCTGTGCCGGCGGATCGACCGCGCCTTTGCCGAGACCTGCCTGCCGGCGCTGGAAAAGTGCGACGCAGTGGTGATGGAGGCCAATCTCCCGGCGGAGACGATCTCCTTCCTGGCCGAGCGGCTCACCGTGCCCCTGGTGGCGGACGGGGTCTCCGTGGGCAAGTGCGGCAGACTGAAGGGCACGCTGAACCGGCTGCAGATCCTCAAGGCCAACATCCAGGAGGCCCGGACCCTCACCGGACAGGACAGCCCGGAGGACTGCATCCGGGCGCTGCTGGCCGCCGGCGTGAAGCGGGTGGTGGTCTCCATCGGCCCCGGCGGGGTGATCTGCGGGGAGGGGGATCGGATCTTCCCCCAGCCGTCGGTGCACACGGACGTGGTGGACGCCACCGGCGCCGGAGACAGCATGACCGCCGCGCTGACCGTGGGGCTGACCGTGGGACTGAGCTTTGCCGACTGCACCGCCCTGGGCGTCACCGCCGCGGGCATCACCGTGGGCCACGCCGGGAGCGTGACCTCGGCGCTGAGCGTGCTCCGGCCCTGCTGAGTGGACAAAAGACGATGAAAAGAGGACTGCGGACGCAGTCCTCTTTTCGTTTTTATAAAAGCCACACCCCTGCGCGCTTCGAACTTGGAAAGGAGTTTCCTGTATGAGAAAGCATCAAGAGGAGAAAGGGGAGTTACACAAAGGAGGCCCATTACAGGGGCGTGGCCGGCGGCTGTTTCAGAGGAACAGGAAGCGATAATTCTTCCAATTCCTGTAATTCATATCTAAACACATTTTTGGGGATTCGTCAAGTGTTTTTGGATAAGTTTTGAGAAAAATCCTTGCCGCCGCGGCCGGTTTTTGGAGGATATATAAAAAAGTGGAAAGGTGTCCGCGAACGGCGGACAATTTCCTGCAAAAAGGGCGTCACATTCCGACTTCTTCCAGGGCGCGCAGGACGGTTTTTTCCGCCGCCTCCGGCGCCAGATCCGTCACCGCCCCGGCGGCGTCGGGATGGCCGCCCCCGCCCAGGGGGAGGAGGATCTGCCCGGCGTGGAACGACCCGTCGGAGCGCAGGGATACCTTCCATTCGCCCCCGGGAAGCTGCCGCAGCAGCAGCCCCGCCCGCGTCCCCTCCGGGACCATGGTCAGGGTGGACAGCTTGTCCATGTCGTCCTCCCCGGCGCCGGTCTCCAGCACGGTCCGCAGGGGAAGGACCATGACGCACACCCCCGGCCGGGGGAAGCGCATGGCGCCGAACAGGGCGCTCTCCAGCTGCAGCCGGGCGGCGGAGCGGGTCTCAAACAGCCGCCGGGTCAGCTCCGCCGCGTCGAAGCCCGTCTCCCGCAGGGAGGCGGCGATCCGCAGCGTCCGGGCGGTGGTGCCCGGGGTGCGGAAGCAGTTGGTGTCGGTGGCCACGGCGGCGTACAGCGCCCCGGCCATGTCCGCCGTGACGGCCACGCCCAGCTCGCCCAGCAGCAGGTATACCAGCTCCCCCGTGGCGGCGCTGTCCGGCTCCAGATAGGTGTGGCGGGCGTAGCCGCTGTTGGTGCCGTGGTGATCCACGGCCAGGTCGGTCCGCTCCGCCAGGGCCTCCAGACCCGGCGGGAACTGGCCGGGGCCCGGGGTGTCCACCGCGGCGACGAAGCCGGGGACGAATCCCGCCGGGGCAAAGTAGGGGGTCATATAGGGCGCGTACCGGGCCATGGAGGGCGGGTTGGGGGCCAGATAGGCGCGCTTGCCCAGCGCCCGCAGTCCCAGACACAGGGCGCAGCCGCTGCCGGCGGCGTCCCCGTCCGGGCGGACGTGGGTGACGATCAGGATGTCATCGGCCTGCCGCAGCAGCGCCGCGGCCCGGCGGACAGAGATGCGCTCCATGGCTCCGCCTCACTCCATGCTCAGATTCTGGGCCTCCCACAGCCGGGCGAAGGCGCCGCCTTTGGCGATGAGCTCCTCCCGGGTACCCAGTTCCACGATGTGCTCGTCCTCCACCACGGCGATCATATCCGCGCCCCGGACGGTGCTGAGCCGGTGGGCGATGATGATGCTGGTGCGGCCCTGGGCCAGTTGGTCCAGGGAGGCCTGGATCCGCTGCTCGGTGACGCTGTCCAGGGCGCTGGTGGCCTCGTCCAGGATGAGCACCGGCGGATTTTTCAGAAATACCCGGGCGATGGACAGCCTCTGCTTCTGCCCGCCGGAGAGCATCACGCCCCGCTCGCCCACGAAGGTGTCGTACCCGTCGGGCATGGCCATGATCTCCTCGTGGATCTCCGCCCGGACCGCCGCGGCCACGATCTCCGCGTCGGTGGCGTCCGGCCGGCCGTAGCGGATGTTCTCCCGGATGGTGTCGGCGAAGACGAACACGTCCTGCTGGATGATGCCGATGGCCCGGCGCAGGCTCCCCTGGGTCACGTCCCGCACGTCCCGGCCGTCGATGGTGACGGAGCCGCCGGTGACGTCGTAGAACCGGGGGAGAAGTTGACATAATGTTGTCTTGCCGCCGCCGGAGGGGCCCACCACCGCCAGGCACTTGCCGTGGGGCAGGGTGAAGCTGACGTGCTCCAGAACCGGCACGCCGTCGGCGTAGGAGAAGGACACGTCTTTATATTCCACGTCGCCCGTCACATCCTTCAATTCCACGGCATCCGGCTTATCCTGGATCTCCGCGCCGGTGTTCATCACCTCCCGGAAACGGGAGAAGCCGGTCATGCCGTCGGTGAAGGTCTCGATGAAATCCGCCAGCTGGGTGATGGGCCGCACGAAGGTGGACACGTACAGAGAGAAGGTGATAAGGTCGACATAATCCATCTTGTTCCGCATGATGAAAAACCCGCCTGCGGCGATGGTGAGCACCTGCATCAGGCTCATGGTGGAGTCGATGCCGGAGTGGTAGATGCCCATGACCTTGTACCAGTTTTTCTTGGCGTTTTTGAACCGGTCGTTGGCGGAGCGGAACTTGTCGGCCTCGGCGTCCTCGTTGGCGAAGGCCTTGGCGGTGCGGATGCCGGAGATGCCCGACTCGATGGAGGCGTTGATCTCCGCCATGTTCTGCTTGACCTCGGCGCTGGCCTGGTTCATCCGGCCGTTCCAGTGGATGGTGAAGGCGACGAACAGCGGCACCACCGCCAGGATGATGCAGGCCAGGGGCCAGCAGATGGTGCACAAAATGGCGAAGGCGCCCAGGATGGTCACCAGGCTGGTCATCAGATTCTCCGGTCCGTGGTGGCTCAGCTCCGTGATGGAGAACAGGTCGTTGGTGATCCGGCTCATGATCACGCCGGTGCGGTTGTGGTCAAAGTAGGAGAAGGACAGGGTCTGGATGTGGGAGAGGATGTCGGTGCGCATGTCCGCCTCGATCCGCACGCCCATCAGGTGGCCCAGATAGGTGATGACGTATTTGCACAGCGCCTTGACGATATAGGCCGCCGCCAGGATGGCCATGACGGCGAAAAACAGCCCGAACAGCCGGTCCGGCAGCAGGGTGTTGAGGGTATAGCGGGTGGCGTAGGGGAAGAGCAGGTCCGCCACGCAGGCGACCAGGGCGCAGAACATGTCCAGCAGGAACAGCCGCAGATGGGGCTTGTAGTAGCTGGCGAACAGCTTGATGGGATGGGAGGAGAAGTCTTTCTCTTTCATGTATGTACGCTCTTTCTGCAAAATTAAAGGCCCCCTTGTGCAAAGGGGGCTGTCGCCGCCGATAGGCGGTGACTGGGGGATTGTTACCAAGCTGGGATATTTTCCAAGACTGGTAACAACCCCTCCGCCTCGCTCCGCTCGGCACCTCCCCTTACACAGGGGAGGCTTTGCATTGTGTTTAGACAGCCGCGATGACGATCTGCCCGTCCACGGCGGAGACGGATACCGCCCGGACCTGGCCCTTGCGCTTGTCGACGATCTCGGCGGCGATGGCGTCCTCGATGTCCTTCTGGATCTGCCGGCGCAGATTCCGGGCGCCGTAGGCGACGGAGTAGCTCTTCTCCACCAGGTAGTCCACCACGGCGTCGTCCCAGGCAAAGTCGATCCTCTTTTCCGCCATCACGTCCTTCAGCTCCCCCAGGATCAGCGCGGCGATGCCCCGGAAGGTCTCCTCGGAGAGAGGCTGGAAGTAGACGATCTCGTCCACCCGGTTGATGAACTCCGGCCGCAGGAAATCCTTCAGGGCCTTCATGGCCTTCTCCCGGCCCATGTCCCCCAGGGACTGGCCGAAGCCCAGACCTCCCACCTGCCGGTCGGAGCCGGCGTTGGTGGTCATGATGAGCACGGTGTTCTCAAAATTCACCGTCCGCCCCTGGGCGTCGGTGATGCGTCCGTCGTCCAGGATCTGCAGCAGGATGTTCATCACGTCGGGATGGGCCTTTTCGATCTCGTCAAAGAGCACTACGCTGTAGGGCCGGCGGCGGATCTTCTCCGTCAGCTGCCCCGCCTCGTCGTAGCCCACGTAGCCCGGGGGCGAGCCGATGATCCGGGACACGGAGAATTTCTCCATGAATTCCGACATATCCAGCCGGATCAGGCTCTCCGGCGCGGAGAACAGATCCATGGCCAGCTGCTTGACCAGCTCCGTCTTGCCGATGCCCGTGCTGCCCACGAAGATGAACGAGCAGGGCTTGCGCTTGGACTGCAGGCCCACCCGGCTGCGCTTGATGGCGGCGCACACCGCGTCCACGGCCTCGTCCTGGCCGATGATGTGTTTTTTCAGCCGGTCGGCCAGACCGCTCAGCCGCTCAAACTCATCGTCGGTGATGTTGCTGGCGGGGATCTTGGTCCACAGCTCGATGATCCGGGCCAGGTTGGCGGCGGTGAGGGCCGGCCGGCCCTTGGCCTTCAGGGCGGTGAGCTCGTCGGAGATCTGCATCTGCCGGGAGCGGATCTGGGCCAGGCGTTCGAAGTTGTCGGTCTCGGCGGTGAGGAGCATCTCCCGCTCCTTGTCCAGGTCCGCGTTCTCCTTCTCCAGCTCCAGCCGGCGGGCGGTGTCCTGGTTTTTCAGATCCACGTCGGAGCAGGCCTCGTCCAGCAGGTCGATGGCCTTGTCCGGCAGATACCGGTCGGTGATATACCGCTCGGAGAGGGTCACCGCCAGCCGGCACATCTCGTCGGAGATGTCCACGCCGTGGAAGTCCTCATAGTACCTGCGCACGCCCTTGAGGATCTCCACGCTGTCGGGGATGGAGGGCTCCGCCACGGTGACGGGCTGGAACCGGCGCTCCAGGGCGGCGTCCTTCTCGATGTACTTGCGGTACTCGTTGAAGGTGGTGGCGCCGATGACCTGGATCTCCCCCCGGCTCAGGGCGGGCTTGAGGATGTTGGCGGCGTTCATGCTGCCCTCGGCGTCCCCGGCGCCCACGATGTTGTGCACCTCGTCGATCACCAGGATCACGTTGCCCTGGCGGCGGATCTCGTCGATCAGCCCCTTCATGCGGCTCTCAAACTGGCCCCGGAACTGGGTGCCGGCCACCAGGCTGGTCAGGTCCAGCAGATAGACCTCCTTGTCCCGCAGCTTGTAGGGCACCTGGTCGGCGGCGATGCGCTGGGCCAGACCCTCGGCGATGGCGGTCTTGCCCACGCCGGGCTCGCCGATGAGACAGGGGTTGTTCTTCTGCCGGCGGTTCAGGATCTGGATCACACGCTCCAGCTCTTCCGCCCGGCCGATCATCTTATCCAGCTTGCCCTCCCGGGCCCGCTGGGTCAGACTGATGCAGTAATTCTCCAGGAATTTTTTCTTGCCGCCCCGGCGGTCGGGCGCGGGGGAGGAGGGGCCGGGCCCGGGGGAGGCGCCGGAGCCGCCGCCCTGGTCCTGGCCGCCGCCGAACAGCCGGTTCAGGAAGGGGAAGGTGGCGGTCTTGCCCTGGTCGGAGTCGTCGTCCCCCTCGGAGGGCTCGATGCCCATCAGGCTCTCAATGCCCTCGGCGCCGCCCAGGGCGGTGGTCATCTCGCCGGAGAGATTCTCCAGATCCTCGTCGGTCAGGCCCATCTTGGAGATGATGTCGTCCACCGGCTTGATGTGCAGCTCCCGGGCGCAGGAAAGGCACAGCCCCTCGTTGCGGGACTGGTTGTTCTCGATTTTTGTGATGAAGATCACCGCCAGATTCTTATGGCAGCGGGCACACATGGTAGGTTGCATGGGATTCTCCTTGTTCTCCGTCTGTGATCACAGAGATATGTAGTTGGCCAGCAGGTTTTTGTCCAGGAAGTAGGAGGCCAGGCCCGTGGCCCGCAGGGTCTGCTCCGGCAGGACCAGCCCGGTGAACTGGAACACCCAGACCACCACCGAACAGAAAAGCGCCCCCACGAACAGCCCCACGAGCACGCCGCCGATGTCGTTGACGATGCCCACGTAGGGGATCTTGAAGCTCAGGTTGGGCAGATTCACGATCACCGTCATGATGGCGAACAGGATGATGAACGCCAGCAGGAAGGCGCCGTACCAGGTGACGGACTGGCAGGTGACGGAGACCACCGAGGAGGTCACGGAGGCGTTGTTCTCCTGGGAGTACTCCAGGGTCCGGGCCGTCAGGGTCCGGGTCATGTCGTCGTAGATCCCCAGGCCCTTATAGGTGTCGGTGATGACCTGCTCCCGCATGTCCGGCTGGGAGATGAGCAGATCCGTGGCGGAATAGGGCGAGTCGAAATCCCCGGTCAGCGGGTCCGCCTCATAGCCGAAGGCGAGGTAGGTGTTCTCCTCCACCTGGGATTCGATGTAGCCGCTGACGAAGGGCTTCAGCACCGGGATGACCTCGTAGGAATAGGTATCCGAGAGCAGCTGGGCGCCGTATAGAGATAGTATTATCACCAGCACCTCGATCATTCCCAGGATGATGCCCTTTTTATAGCCCTGCCAGGCGCATATTACCAGGATGGCGACGAGGACAAGGTTGATGATGGAATTGACAGTCATAGCACGCTACCTCTGATAGATGTGAAGTGGTTGGCGGACGAACGATCAGAATTTGTATACCTCCGCGTAGTTGGAGGCGATGAGCAGCGCCTCGCCCCGGGAGCGGAGCATGGCGTATTTAAAGCCGGGCAGGCCGTTGAGCCGGCCCTTCTCCATGAGGGAGCTGTTGTAAAGGGTGGCGCCGTCGGCGGACAGGATCAGGATCTCCAGATCCGAGGCGGTCAGACAGACGATGCCGCTGTTCATCTCTGCCGTGCCCAGCACGTTGCCCGTGGGGTCCAGACTGACCAGCGTGGCGGTGGTGCCCGCCCGATAGGGGCTCAGGGCCAGGGCCGCGCAGTTGCCGCCGTCGAAGGAATAGCCCACCAGATACTGGCCGGCGAAGGAGTAGGTGTTCTGCCACTGGCCGTCGGAGCCGAAGAAGAACATCTGCTCGCTGGACAGGGTGCACAGCCGGCTGGAGGAGAACCAGTGCAGATCCAGAAGGATGGTGTTCTCCACGGAGAAGGCCGCTTCCGCCTGGACGCCGTTCCGGGACAGGTCGAAAAACCGCACCTCGCTGCCGCTGGCGGTATAGCTGAGCACCGCCAGCTGCCGGCCGTCGGGGGAGACGCAGGCACTGATGACCCAGGCGGAGGAGGAATACCACTCGTATACCACCTCCAGGGAGGGGTCGTATACGGTCACCAGGGCCCGGTAGCCCCGGTATTCGGTGGTGAGGGCGATGTAGCCGGTGTCGGACACGGTGGCCGACAAAATGGCCCCGGGCACGTCCAGCTCCTGGACGGTGCCGTCGAACCAGGCCACCGCCAGGCGGGTGCCCCCCAGATCATAGAACACCGCGAAGCTGTCACAGCCCGCCGCGGCGGGATTCTCCATCTGCATCAGCATGCTGGTGACGGGGGTGCCGTCCCCGTCCAGCAGCTCCAGACCGGCGGCGTTGGCCACCGCCAGACCGCTGCCTGCCGCGGCGAAGGCCTGGCCCGAGCCGGCGTCGAAGACGTACTCGTCCGTGGCCACGGCGGCGGTGTCGGCGGACAGGATCATGTTGTCCGGGGAGAAGCTGTCCCGGTACAGCCAGATGACCAGCGTAGCGGCGAAGAGCACCACCGCGGCCACCAGGGCGATCAGCGCCCCCACCGCGTCCCGCTGGCTGATTCCGCCGTCGTCCCGGTCCCGCTCCCGGCGGAAGGCCACGGGCTTTTTCCGGGCCGTCTCCCCGTCCGTGGCGTGCCGGCCGCCGGCAGCGGCGCGGTCCGGCGTCTGCTCCTGGGCGGGCGCCGTCTCCCGGGCCGTCTTTTTCCGGGCGGTCTTCTCACCAGAGGATTTTTCCTTGGGAGCCCTCTCCTTTTTGGCCGTCTCCTTGGGGGAGGTCTCCTTCGCGGTTTTCTCCCGGGCGGTTTTATCCTTTGCCTTTTTTTCCTTGGGGGCTTTCTCCCCGGAGGCGCTCTCTCCGGCCGCCTTTTTCCCGGATCTTTTCGCCTTTTTGGGGGCGGGGCCCTCCGGCTCCTCCGGCAGGGCGGCGTACTGCTCCTCCGTGTCCGGGACCTGGAACGGGTCCCGGGAGCGGGCGGTCTTCCAAAAGCCCTTCAGCCCGCCGCCGGCGGCGGCCGGGTCCGGGGACTCCTCCGGGGCCTGATGGGCTCCCTTGGGGGCGGTATCCGTTTTTTTCAGATGCTTACTGGCCATGGACTGTCCCCTTGGAAATAGTCGCTCGAACTGCAACTATATATTGTATCACAATCCGTCAAGCTTTGTCTACGGCTGTGCCATCATGGCGCCCGCCGGGCCGTCGTACCACACCCGGTGCATGTAAAGCCCCTGGGGCGGCATGGTGGGTCCGGTGAGCCGCCGGTCGCCCTTTTCCAGCAGGGCGGGGATGTCCGCCGGGGCCAGCTTTCCGTCGGAGGCGTACACCAGCGTGCCCACGATGGCCCGGACCATATTGTAGAGAAATCCGTCGGCGCACACGGTGACGGTGATGAGATCTCCCTCCCGCTCCGCCCGGCACCAGCGCACGGTGCGGACGGTGGTCCTTGTCTCGGTGCCCACGCTGCGCACGGCGGCGAAGTCGTGGGTGCCCACGAAGGCGGCGGCCGCCGCGTCCATGATCTCCGCGTCCAGAGGCGCGGGCCAGAAGCAGGCCCGGCAGTCCAGAAAGGGGTCCCGGATGCGGCTGTTGTGGATCTTGTAGATATACTCCTTTTGGATGCAGGAGCCGATGGCGTTGAAATCCTCGGTTACGTCCACGGCGGCGGATACGGCGATGTCCGCGGGAAGGCGGCTGTTCAGCGCCAGGGGGATGCGGTCGACGGGGATGGCGCAGTCGGCCCGGAAGTTGGCGCAGTAGCGCAGGGCGTGGACCCCCGCGTCGGTGCGGCCGCAGCCGGTGACGTGGACGCGCTCTCCCACGGTCTTTTCCACCGCCCGCTCCAGGGTCTGCTGGACCGTGGGCAGACCCGCCTGGGTCTGCCAGCCGTGGTAGGCGGTGCCGTCGTAGGCCAGCCGCAGGGCGATGTTCCGCTTCATATCCCCAGCCTCCGCAAAATGAGCACGCACGCCACGAACGCCCCGCCCAGGACGAAGGCGGCGATGTCCCGGCCAGCCATGCGCAGCTGCTTCATCCGGGTGCGGCCCTGGCCGCCGTTGTAGCAGCGGCACTCCATGGCCAGCGCCAGCTCGTCCGCCCGCCGGAACGCGGAGATGAAAAGGGGAATCAGCAGCGGCAGCAGCGCCTTGGCCCGCTCCGGCAGCGTGCCCGTCTCCAGATCGGCCCCCCGGGCCTTCTGGGCGGACATGATCCGGTCCGTCTCCTCGATGAGGGTGGGGATGAACCGCAGGGCGATGCACATCATCAGGCTCAGCTCATATACCGGCACATGCAGCTTTTTCAGCGGGCTCATCAGCCGCTCCAGCCCGTCGGTGATGGCCAGGGGAGAGGTGGTGTAGGTGAGCAGGAAGGTGCCCGACACCAGAAACATCACCCGCAGCACCATGGCGATGGCCCGGTCCAGACCGGCATAGGTGATCCGCACGAACTTCCAGCGGAAGAGGATGTCCTCTCCCGGGGTGAAAAAGAGGTTCAGCACCGCCGTGAAGACGATGATGAAGACCAGGGGCTTGAGGCCCTTCAGCAGGGCCCTGGGCCGGATGCGGCTCAGGGCGGTGACGGCGCACAGCACGGCGAATACCAGCAGATACCCGCCCCAGGTGTTCACCAGAAACAGGGCCACGATGTAGACCAGCGTCAGCAGCAGCTTCGTCCGGGGGTCCAGGTTGTGGACGGGGGTGTCGCCGGGGAAGAACTGGCCCAGAGTGATGTCCTTCAGCATGGCGCGCCTCCCCTCCGCCCCAGGGCCAGGATGGCGTCGGTCAGCTGCTCGACGGTGAAGATCCCCGCCGGGAGCGCCACCCCCCGCTGCCGCAGCAGCCGGGCGATGTGGGCCGGACCGGGCAGATCCAGGCCGATGGCCGTGAGCTCCCCGTCCCGGGCGAATATCTCCGCGGGGGACCCGTCCATGACGATGCGGCCCTCCGACATCACCACCAGCCGGTCGCAGCGGTTGGCGATGGACATATCATGGGTGACCAGCAGGACGGCGGCGCCACGGGCGTCCCGCCAGGCGAACAGCTTTTCCAGCAGATCCTCCCGGCCGGCCGGGTCCAGGCCCGCCGTGGGCTCGTCCAGCACCAGCAGCTCCGGCTCCATGGCCAGCACCCCGGCGATGGCCGTCCGGCGCTTCTGCCCGCCGGACAGCTCCAGGGGGGATTTTTCAAAGAGCTCCTGCCCCAGGCCCACAAAGGCGGCCGCTTCCCGCACCCGGCGGTCCACCTCGTCCTTGTCCAGCTTCAGATTCTTCGGCCCGTAGGCGATGTCCGCGTACACCGTCTCCTCGAAAAGCTGGTACTCCGGGTACTGGAACACCACCCCCACCCGGAAGCGGGCGGCCCGGATGGAGGCCTTGGAGGCATAGATGTCCTCCCCGTCCAGCAGCACCGTGCCCGCGGTGGGCTTGAGCAGGGCGTTCAGATGGCTGATGAGGGTGCTCTTGCCGCTGCCCGTGTGGCCGATAAGGCCCACGGTGGCGCCCCGCTCCAGCGTCAGATTCAGATCCTCCACAGCCGTTTTCTCAAAGGGGGTGCCCCGGCTGTATATATGGGTCAGGCCCCGCAGTTCGATCAGTGACATAGGGCCTCCTCAATGGCGGCGGCGCATGCCTCCGGCGTGACGGCGTCCGCGGGCAGATCCATCCCGGCGGCGTTCAGCCGCAGGATGAGTTCGGTGGCGTCCGGCACGGTCAGCCGCAGCGCCTGCAGCCGGTCCGCCTGGGGGAACACCCGGCCCGGGGCCCCGTCCAGCGCCACGCGCCCTCTGTCCAGGATCACCACCCGGTCCGCCCGGGCGGCCTCGTCCATGTGGTGGGTGATGAGCACCACGGTGATGCCCCGCTCCCGGCAGAGCTTCTCCACCGTGGACACCACCTCCCGCCGGCCCCGGGGATCCAGCATGGCGGTGGGCTCGTCCAGCACCAGCACCTCCGGCTCCATGGCCAGCACGCCGGCGATGGCCACCCGCTGCTTCTGCCCGCCGGAGAGAAGATGGGGCGCGTGCAGGCGGAAATCGTACATCCCCACCTGCTGCAGGGCGGCGTCCACACGGCGGCGGATCTGGGCCGGCTCCACCCCCAGGTTCTCCGGGGCGAAGGCCACGTCGTCCTCCACCACGTTGGCCACGATCTGGTTGTCCGGGTTCTGGAACACCATGCCCACCCGGCGGCGGATGGGGAGGAGGTTTTTCTCGTCGGCGGTGTCCATGCCGTCCACCAGCACCCGGCCGGAGGCGGGGGTGAGGATGGCGTTGAGGTGCTTGGCAAGGGTGCTCTTGCCGCTGCCGTTGGAGCCCAGCACCGCCGTGAAGGAGCCGGGCAGGATATCCAGCGTCACCCCGTCCAGCGCCGGTCCGGGCGCGTCGGGATAGGCGTAGGTTATGTTTTCTATGCGAATGATCGGGTCCATATATGCTGCCTTATTGAAAAATAAAATTCCTTGTTGAACGCCTCCCCTGTGCAAGGGGAGGTGGCCGCCGTCAGGCGGCCGGAGGGGTTGTGACAATCCCTCAGTCTCGCTTCGCTCGACAGCCCCCTTTGCACAAGGTGGCCATATAATGTGCGGCTCGCCGCTCTATTTTTCCCATCGGCAGCTGGCCCCGCAGGGCAGCGCCAGCCCGGAGGCGGTCACCGGCAGGCCCAGCTCCCGGGCCTCGCTGCGGCCGCCGAACCGCTTGGTGAAAAGGCTCTCGGTGATATAGGTGAGCACCGAGGGGGCGAGCCCCGTGGTGTAGGAGTTGATGAGCACGAACAGCGGCTCGTCGGATAAAAGCGGCGCCACCGACTGGACGAAGGGCCACAGATCGTCCTCCAGCCGCCAGATCTCCCCGCCGGGTCCCCGGCCGTAGGAGGGGGGGTCCATGATGATGGCGTCGTAGCGCTTTCCCCGGCGGATCTCCCGCTGGCAGAACTTGGCGCAGTCGTCCACGATCCAGCGCACCGGCCGGTCCGCCACGCCGGAGCAGGCGGCGTTCTCCCTGGCCCAGGCCACCATGCCCTTGGCCGCGTCCACGTGGCACACCTCCGCCCCGGCGGCGAGGCAGGCCACCGTGGCCGCGCCGGTGTAGGCGAACAGGTTCAGCACCCGGATGGGCCGGTGGGCGGCGCGGATCTTCTCCATGGCCCAGTCCCAGTTGGCGGCCTGCTCGGGAAACAGCCCGGTGTGCTTGAAGCTCATGGGCTTGACCTGGAAGGTCAGGGGTCCGTAGCGGATCTTCCAGCTGGGCGGGAGGCTGTTTTTCTCCCAGGCCCCGCCGCCGGCGCTGGAGCGCCGGTAGGAGGCGTCGGGCCGCCGCCAGCGGGGGTCGGACCGCTCCGTGGCCCAGATGGCCTGGGGGTCCGGGCGCAGCAGGATATAGCTGCCCCAGCGCTCCAGCTTCTCCCCGCCGGAGGCGTCGATCAGCTCATAGTCCTGCCAGTTGTCCGATAGCCACATAGATCCGTCCCGCCTGGTTACAAATTGACATCATATTATAACACTGATTTCTATAAGGGTCAATCACATAGGCTGCCAATTCCGCCCCCTCACACCCCCTGGAAAACCGTCATATCCTGCAATAGACGGGCGTATATGCCTGCGGTTATGGAGGGTATATTTTGCATATTCTGGAACAACTTCTTCTGGTGCTGGGGCTGGCCATGGACGGCTTTGCCGCGTCGGTGTGCATGGGCATGGCGGCGGGGCGGCGGGTGTGGCCCATTGTGGGGCTGGTCAGCGGCTTTCATGTGGCCATGCTGCTGGCAGGCTATGCCCTGGGTGCCGGTCTGCCGGACAGCTTCTCGGCGGTCTATCCCTGGGCCGCCGCGGCGGTGCTCATAGCCCTGGGGGTCAATATGATCCGCACGGCGGCGGGGCCGGAGGCGTGCGCCGGCGGCGGCTTGGGCTCCATGGCGGCCATGTCCCTGGCCACCAGCGTGGACGCCATGACGGTGGGGGCGGCCTTCGCCATCCTGGGGGTGCGCCCGGCGCTGGCCGGGGGACTCATGGGCGCGGTTATGGTCAGTCTGTCCCTGGTGGGGAGCCTCTTCGGCAGCCACATCGGCCGGGGCCGCCGCCGGGCGGCCCGGACCGCCGGGGGCGCGATTTTGTGCCTGCTGGGGGGAAAGCTCCTGCTGGGCGCCATGGGGGTCATGGGCCCGTGAGCCGGACCTGTACGCCAAAAGCCTCCCGCCGGGAGGCTTTTGCCTTCTGCGGCCATTGGCGCTTGCGCGGCGGGTGGGAATGTGTTAAAATGAACCGATAGTCCGGCGGAGGAGGTGAGGGAATGGATGAGCTGAAGCTGGTGGTGGCCAGCAACCTGATCAAGCTGCGGCAGGCCGCGGGCATGACCCAGGCGGAGCTGGGGGAGAAGCTCAATTACTCCGACAAGACCGTCTCCAAGTGGGAGCGGGGCGAGTCCATCCCCGACGCCTACGTGCTCACCCGTCTGGCGGAGATCTACGGCCTGACGGTGAACGATCTGCTGCGGGACGACAGCTCCTGGCAGAACCCGGCGGAAAAGGCCCGGCCGGCCGGGGAGCGCACCTTCAGCAGCAGCGTGGTGACGCTGGTGGCCATCGTGGGCATCTGGACCATGGCGGTGATCATGTTCGTGGTGTGCTGGCTGGTGATGGATCAGCTGCTGTGGCTGATCTTCGCCTGCGCGGTGCCGGTGTCCCTCGTCACGCTGCTGGTGCTCAACTCCGTCTGGAACCACGGCCGGTACAACATGCTCATCGTCATGCTGCTGGTGGCGGCGATCGTCACGCTGGTGTTCCTGTTTCTCCTCCGGCGCAACCCCTGGCAGCTGTTTCTGATCCTGATCCCGGCGGAGCTGCTGGTGTTCCTGTGCTTCCACATCCGCCGCAGAAGGGCCTGAAAACGGCGGGATTCTCCATATCGTAGAGTGTTTTTTCCGGGGCGTAGAGCGAGTTCTATGCCCCGGCTTCGATTTGAGAGGCCCTTTCCCCAAGAGATAGGTTGCCCGGCGCGGGGGGCTTTGGTAAAATGACCGCAGCATAAGGCTCAGCCAAAGCCAAGGAGGTTCTCATGAGCGATTATATTCTCAGCTGCTGTTCCACCGCCGACCTGTCCCGGGAGCACCTGGAAAGCCGGGACATCCAATGTGTCTTTTTCCACTATTTTCTGGACGACAAGGAATACCGGGACGACCTGGGCCAGTCCATGCCCCTCGACCAATTCTATCAGGCCATGGCCGACGGGGCCATGACCAAGACCGCCCAGGTGAACATCTCCGAGTATCTGGACTTTTTCACCCCCTTCCTGGAGCAGGGCAAGGACATCCTGCATCTGACCCTGTCCAGCGGCATCTCCGGCACCGTCAACTCCGCCCGGAACGCCGCCGCCATCGCCCACGAGCGGTATCCGGACCGGAAGATCTATGTCGTGGACTCCCTGGCCGCCTCCTCCGGCTACGGCCTGCTGATGGACGCGCTGGCGGACAAGCGGGACGAGGGAATGGACATCGACAGTCTGCGGGACTGGGCGGAGGAGAACAAGCTGCGGCTGCACCACTGGTTCTTCTCCACGGACCTGACCTTCTTCGTCCGGGGCGGGCGCATCTCCAAGGCCGCCGGGGTCTTCGGCGGGGTGCTGAACATCTGCCCGTTGATGAACGTGGACTACATGGGCCGGCTCATCCCCCGGGAGAAGATCCGCACCAAGAAAAAGGTGATCCAGGCCATCGTGGACAAGATGGAAAAGTATGCCGACGGCGGGACGGACTATACGGGCAAGGTGTATATGTCCAACTCCGCCTGTATGGAGGACGCCCGGGCGGTGGCGGATCTGGTGGAGGGGCGGTTTCCCAAAATGGACGGCAAGGTGCTCATCAACTCCATCGGCACCGTCATCGGCAGCCACACCGGCCCCGGCACCGTGGCGCTGTTTTTCTGGGGCAAAAAGCGGGAGGACTGATTGACAGAGCCGCCGGAAAAGGATATAGTGATAGGGCCGCCGCAGGGCTGCGGCGGCCTCTTTATCCGGGTGTAGCGCAGTTGGTAGCGCGGGTGGTTTGGGACCACCAGGCCGCAGGTTCGAACCCTGTCACTCGGACCATAATGATAGAAGGTAATCTTTCTGAACAAATCTTTTGGATTTGTCAGATGGATTACCTTCTTTCTTGTTCTGGAAGCCTTGGAAACGCTAGGTTTCTTGAGAAGTGGCATTCTGCGTGAAAATGGACACCTCTTGGCACATAATGTAAAATCTGCGCGGACAAAACGAAAAAATCTGCGCTCTGAACCATCACCTCTAATTTACTTTTTCTGAATAGGCTGAGCGGCGGGCCCTCTCTCCATTTCATCTGGACATTTGTAGTTCAGCGTCCTGTGCGGGCGCTTCGTGTTATAGAAGGTTATGTAGTCATCTACCGCCTGCCGGAACTCAGCCACCGAACGGTAATTTCGCCGGTACAGTTCTTCCCGTTTCAAACTGGCAAAGAAGGATTCTGCCACAGCGTTGTCGTGGGGCCGGCCTGTGCGGGAGAAGGACTGCTCCGCATGACAGGATAGGAGTAACTGTTGAAATGACTGGGAAGCGTACTGCGTTCCTCTGTCGCTGTGGAAGATGAGGCCATCGTCGGGCGTCCGCTCCGCATACGCCTCGCGGAACGACGCCGCGATCAGCTTGGTGCTGGCAACGGTGGATGTCCTGTGGGCGATGACTTTCTGGGAAAACAGGTCCAGAATGACGGCGATGTAATAGTGCTTGCCCTTCAGCTTGTAGCAGGTGATGTCGCTGACCCAGATTTGGTTGGGCCTCTCCGCCGTGAAGTTCTGGTTGAGAATGTTCTTCTTTGGGATGGAACCCGTCAACCTGTTGTGATCTTTCTTCGCGGTAGGACTCATGCTGACCAGACCCATATCCTGCATGATGGATGTCACGAATCGTTTACTTACCCGCTCGCCCCCGCTGGATGAGGATGGCGCAGATCTTGTCCGCGCCAAATATCTGGTTGTTTTCCTCGTATATCTCCCGGACCTTTTCTCCTATTTCCGCCCGCCTTTTGGCGTACCATGTGTTGTCCCGTTTGTTCCGCAGGATGTGGTTGTAGAATGTTCCCCGCGAGACCTCCAGCGCGTCGCAGAGCGTGTGGACGCTGAATTGGCCGTACAGCGGCTCCAGTGCTTCCAACTTTTCTTTCAGTGGGGCCGAGACGGTACAGTTCACGCTCTTAAGGACCTGGATGATCGCCGCCTGCTTCTCAACTTTCTGCCGTAATGCGTCGAACGCCTGGGGCGTGACCGGCACACCTGTCTCCGTAACAGTCGTTTGGAATGGCTTGATCCAAGAGTAGAATGTGCTCCGGGCAATGCCTGTTTCCGCACAAATGTGCGCTACGCTCTCCCCGTTCTGATAGCGCATGACCAGTTGGCGCTTTTCTTCTGTTGTGTGTCGCATGGGTGATACCTCCTTTTTGAGGAGATTATAGCAGAATCATAACTGGCAATGATGAGAAGAGATAGAGACAGTGATTTCTTTACTCGTGTGACGGTGTGTTGTATAATAAACAAAAAGGGGGATCGATGATGAAATTAGGAAAGGCCTTTGAACTGTTTATAAAGAACCTCCTGATAAGTGTCGGGTTTTCTGAAGTTAAGTCAGATGGGTTATACGTGTTTGATGGTGCAGCCGGACAGATGCTGCAGGGGCTGGGGGAGGCGCATAACGCGGACGTTCTTCTGGAGCCTCCGGTACAAACGCCGTTTTATTCTCGGTCACGGCTTCTGATTGAGTGTAAAGATTACCGTATCAAGATTGGTCTTAATACGGTGAGGAGCGCTTTGGGGTTAAAAGAGGACATCAACAACTTTAATATTGTGGATTCCGAAACGCTTATGGCCAGACGGGCCCAGAGGCGTCGAGGTTATTTACATACCTGTGAGAGATACTCGTATCAAGTGGCGATAGCCGCCCTGAACGGATACACGCCGCAGGCTCAAGAATTTGCGGCAACTTATAGGATCCCTCTTCTTGAATTCAATAGGCTGCCATTCTGGGACGAGTTTTGCAGAATATTTGGATATGGAGACTGCTTAAGCTGGAGCCATGGTAGGCGTGAGCGTTCTGCTCCAATAGATGTCCCGGAAGAGCTGATTGTTGAACTGGCTTATAGGATAGGCCAACGTATGGCTTTGGCCATAACTAACACTGGACAGATACTGTTTTTGTACCACGAGCAAGGCGAAGAGATAAAGTTCGCTGATGACTACATGTTGCATTGGATATCGCCTGACCAGCCTTGGCGTTTGTGTTCTGGAGAACAGTCATATTTGTTCCAATTGCCTGATAACATCATGAAGCAATGGTTAAAAAATGCAACAGATGAGTTGAACATGAAGAAAGAAGCTGTTAACTGTAAAGCAACCTTCTTGTCCAACATGGTCGTCTATTATACGGAGCATGGCCGACCTGTTATTCGGATGATCTCTATTGATAAGTATAAACTTGAAAATGCTCGAAGGGCTTTGAGGCGATGATCATATAATGGCAAAGGTGTTGACCAAACAGCGCTTTAGGTTGACGTATCGGCTTGGGCTGGATATAATATCATGTGTAGTGAGGTGAGTACACATGATTTACTCCGTGGAAGAACTGAAGCGGCGGATAGCGCCTGTGGCCGAAAAATATGGCCTGCGGGAGGTCTATCTGTTCGGTTCCTATGCCCGCAGCGAGGCAACAGAGCAGAGCGATGTGGACATACTCATCGACCGCTCAGGTTCAAGTGTTCACGGCGCGTTTGAGATGGGTGGGTTGTACGAGGACCTTCGCACCAGCATTGGCAAGGAAGTGGACCTTGTGACTACGCAGACCCTGGAGCAGCCAAGTACCCGGCAGCGGTCGCCGCTGTTCATCCAGAACGTGCAGGCGGAAAGGATGCGGCTGATATGACCCGGGGCGACTGGCAGCGCTTGCTGCATATCCGCATTTACTGCGAGGACATAGAGCAATTCATTAATCGCTTTGGCCGTGATTTTGACACGTTCACCTCGGACCGAGCCTATTTCAGCGCGGTGGCCATGTGTATCCTTCAAATCGGAGAACTGTCCAACGGCCTGTCCGATGAATTTCGGGAGGCCACAAAGGATCAGCTTCCCTGGGGGATGATCCGTGGGATGCGGAATTGGCTGGCCCATTCCTATGCAGAAGCAGATGAAAAGATACTGTGGGAGACGGCATGCAATGATATTCCAAAGGTGCTGGCTTTCTGCGAACAAGAACTGAGCGCTTCCCAAAAGTAAATCAAGATAACCGATTTGAGCAAATCTTGTGGATTTATCAGATCGGTTACTTTTTTGCGCTCAATGGCAGAAAAGACTTGACTATTCCTCTCCATTGTGACATAATGACATTATGCTGACATGTCAATAACGGGGAGGGATGGTCATGGCGCAGAAATCGATTCAGGGCTCTGCAGTTCTTGCAGGACAGATCAGACGCAGGCGGAATGAACTGAGATTGACGATCGAAGAAGCCGCTTCCCGGGCGGGTGTGGGAACGAAGACTTGGTGTCGGTATGAGGCAGGCGAGTCCATCCGGCAGGATAAATGCAAGGGCGTGTGTAAGGCGCTGAATTGGAACAGCCTCCCGGATCAGGACGAGGAAGACGACCGCTGGCTATCGATCGGGGAATACAAAAGAAGCAAATCATGGTCCACATTTTTGGAAGAAAACTATGGCCCTGTGGCAGCCTTGTCCTTCGCGGCAGGAAGCGACATCGTTTGGGATAAGATTAACGAGGATATGCGAGAACTCACCAATATGCCTGCTGGGACCCATGTTGGGCAGCTATCCGCCTCTTGGCTGGCCGACGACCTTCCCGAGCAGTTTCTGATGCGGTATGACTATGAGTTTTTATATCGCATGAGATGCGCGTTGATCGCACTAAGGCACCGGGCAAAAGCAGGGTCACCCATGACAGCTCACAGCGTTATGGAGGAATTGCTGCTCTACCTTTGCAATGAAGAGGCGAAGGCCTTGATCGAACTGAACAATGGGATAAAAGATTTTGACGACAAAGAAGAGCTTGACTACATTGGAGAGTGGGTGTTTGATCTTTTCGAGGATATGGACATCGTGACCTTCTTGTATTCCGATCTGTATGTGTCGCCCGATCATACGTATCATTATTCCCGCTGGGATGAAGAGCAGTTTTTCATGAAGTGATCGGAACGATCGTGTGGAAGAAAGGAGAAACATATGATCGATAAGATGAAATGGGAAGACGCTTATAAACTCTGGCAAGGCGGAGGGCTTTATTTGCCTAATGCCCTTTCCGCATCCATAACTCCCGAGGTCGTGGCGGTAGGCTATGATCGGGAGGGCTGTTTCTACGGGTATGATTGGCTTTGGAATGACGATGTGCAGAAGAGGAAGAGCCTTATATCGAAGGACCCGATCGAGTTTATGTATTTTACAAAACCCACCAACAAAGGGACGATCACGACCCTTCAAATGCTGGCCGAGGCAGAGGATGAGGAGGAACGGGCGGCTGTTTGGATCGCTGCGACAACATTTGATTTGATGGGAAGGCAATCTATATGGAATTATGCTCACTATGCTCATGAGCTGAATATTGCGGCATGTGCGTTTCTTCGAGAGCGGTATCGTTTTTTGTGGCATCATGCCATGCGGAAATTGGTGCCGGAAATCATGATCCCTTACACTGTGTTGAACCGTGTGAACTGCAATGACGCGGATACGGTTATGGGATTGATCCAGATGAACGTCATGCTGATAAAAGGCAGCTATACGCCGTTGCTTTACTCCTCCATTGAGGAAAACGATCCAAAGTTCAAAGACATTGCTGCTAAGCACCGCCTGCATGAATAATCGTTTGCATAAATATCGCTGTGTGTCTACCCGCAAACCCTTGAAAATAGGGACTTTAACGAAAAATACTATAAGGTCACTCGGACCAGCGTCGAAATGCTCCTGAAGATGCCGGAGCCCTGCAAGCAGGGCTCCGCGCATCGGTCAGGGGCATTTCTCCTTTTCCCCAAAGGGCTGGCGAGCCCTTTGGGGGCCCAGTAACAAAGAAGCCGCCCGTTGGGCGGCAATTTGAACGAGGGGCGGGCATGGTCCCGCCCTTGTGCTTTTGCGGGGGGGCAGGGTATAATGAGGAATCAAAGAAACGAACAGAGCGGCAAATCGGAATTTAGCGATATAAAAGGTTTTCTAAAAAGGCGGTACATGTATGGAAATAAGGAAAGAACGAGCAGGCGATCATAGTACAGTTTTTCAGGTCGTAACAGAAGCGTTTTCTCACGCTGAACATAGTGATGGAAATGAGCAGGAGCTTGTGACCCTGTTACGGGACACTCCATCCTTTATTCCAGAACTCTCCCTTGTGGCAGTGGAAGATGGCAAGATGGTGGGGCATATCCTCTTTACCAAGATCGCCATAGGAGAATACACTGAACTTGCTCTCGCGCCTCTTTCTGTTCTTCCGTCATATCAGCGGAGAGGAATTGGGCTGGCGCTTATCCGCGAGGGACATCGTATTGCCAAACAGTTGGGGTATGACTACTCGGTGGTGTTGGGTTCTCCGGTATATTATCCGCGTGCTGGTTATCTTCCTGCGAGCTTATACGGAATTAAAGCGCCATTTGAAGTACAGGACGAATACTTCATGGCGTTCAAATTACAGGACGATGCACCTCAAGTAAAAGGCGTGGTCAAATATGATCCGGCCTTTGGAATCGATTGACAACTTCCCAGTTTGTCAGGGAGTCAAAAAGGGCAGGAGCATCGGTTAAGATGTTCCCGCCCTGTTGGCGTGTCCGGGAGCGATCCAGGCCCAAACGCGGCCGGGATCGGAATGCATTGTTCTTGACTTTTCGACCGCGCCGTGTCATAATAAGAAATGCTTAACGGGGTCATTAGTTTAACGTATTAAATTAAAATGCCTTGTGAAAGGAGCGCCCTGTCATGATCAAGAAAACGATGGACGGCAACGAGGCCGCCGCGTACGCCAGCTATGCCTTTACCGAAGTGGCGACGATCTACCCCATCACCCCCTCCAGCCCCATGGCGGAGCATGTGGACACCTGGGCCGCCAACGGCAAGCTGAATATGTTCGGCCAGCCGGTGAAGCTGATGGAGATGCAGAGCGAGGCGGGCGCCTGCGGGGCCATGCACGGGTCCCTGGAGGCCGGCGCGCTGTCCACCAGCTACACGGCCAGCCAGGGCCTGATGCTGATGATCCCGCCGCTGTACCGCATCGCGGGCCAGCTGCTGCCCGGCGTGATCCACGTGGCGGCGCGGACCGTGGGCACCAGCGCCTTCTCCATTTTCGGCGACCACTCGGACGTGATGGCCTGCCGGCAGACCGGCTTTGCCCAGCTGGCCTCCTCCTGCGTGCAGGAGTGCATGGATCTGGCGGCGGTGGCCCATCTCTCCGCCATCAAGGCCAGGGTGCCCTTCATGCACTTTTTCGACGGCTTCCGCACCAGCCACGAGATCCAGAAGATCGATGTGCTGGACTATGACGACCTGGCGAAGATGGTGGACCGCGAGGCCCTGGCCCGGTTTAGGGCCAACGCCCTCAACAGCGAGCACCCCCTGATGCGCTCCACCGTGGTCAACCCGGACACGGCCTTCCAGCTGCGGGAGGCGGTGAACCCCTATTATGAGGCGGTGCCCGGCATCGTGGAGGAGTATATGCGCCAGATGAGTGCCCTCACCGGCCGGGACTATAAGCTGTTCAACTACTACGGCGATCTGGACGCGGAGCACGTGGTGGTGGCCATGGGCAGCGTGTCCGGCTGTCTGCAGGAGGTGGCGGCTTATCTCAACAAGCAGGGCCGGAAGGTGGGCTTTTTGCAGGTGCGGCTGTACCGGCCGTTTTCCGCGGCGCACTTTTTGGCGGCGCTGCCGGCCAGCTGCCAGGTGCTCACGGTGCTGGACCGGACCAAGGAGCCAGGCGCCAACGGCGAGCCCCTCTATGAGGACGTGTGCTCCGTGCTGATCCACGGCGGACGGCACATCAAGGTCCTGGGCGGCCGGTATGGCCTCAGCAGCAAGGACACCACTCCTGCCCAGATGATCGCCGTGTACGACAACATGGCCGGGGCGCAGCAGGACCACTTCACCGTGGGCATCACCGACGATGTGACCCACCACTCCCTGCCCATCGGGGAGAACGTGGTTACCGCCGACGAGAAGACCATCTCCTGCAAGTTCTGGGGCCTGGGCTCCGACGGCACGGTGGGCGCCAACAAAAACTCCATCAAGATCATCGGCGACAACACCGACCAGTACGTGCAGGCCTATTTTGAATACGACACGAAAAAGTCCGGCGGCGTGACCAAGAGCCATCTGCGCTTTGGCCATAACCCCATCCTGTCCACCTACTATGTGACCATGGCGGACTTCATCGCCTGCCACAACCAGAGCTACATACCCAAATACGACATCGTCACCGAGCTGAAGCCCGGCGGCACGTTCCTGCTCAACTGCAACTGGTCCGACGCCGATCTGCAGACCCACCTGCCCAACAAGGTGAAGAGGCTTCTGGCGGAGCGGAAGGCGCAGTTTTACGTCATCGACGCCACGGACATCGCCGACCGGATCGGCCTGGGCAACCGGACCAACACGGTGCTGCAGGCGGCGTTTTTCAAGCTTTCCGGCGTGCTGCCCGTGGAGGAGGCCGTGGGCTATATGAAGGACGCCATCGAGAAGACCTACGGCCGCAAGGGCGACAAGGTGGTGGCCATGAACTGCGCGGCGGTGGACGCGGGGCTCACCGGCGTGCGCCGGATAGAGGTGCCCGACGGCTGGAAGGATCTGAAGGATGAGCCGGCGAGCGAGGACACCGCCTCGCCCTGGTATGTGCGCACGGTGATGGCGGCGGTGAACGCCCAGAAGGGCGACAGCCTGCCGGTGAGCGCCTTCGCCGACGGGGCGGACGGCAGCGTGCCCATGGCCACCAGCAAGTATGAAAAGCGGGGCTTCGCCGCCCATGTGGCCAGCTGGATCCCGGAAAACTGCATCGGCTGCAACGTGTGTGCCGTCATGTGCCCCCACGCCGCCATCCGGCCCTTCCTGCTGGATGAGGAGGAGGTCAAAAACGCCCCGGAGGGCTATGTCACCAACCAGGCCAAGGGCAAGGGCTTCGAGGGCCTGCGCTACCGGATGCAGGTGGACCCGCTGGACTGCACCGGCTGCGGCAGCTGCGCCGCCGCCTGCATCGCCAAGGAGAAGGCCATCGTCATGCGGCCCATCGAGAGCCAGCTGCACGAGCAGCCCAACTGGGATTACAGCCTCTCCCTGAAGCCCAAGGCCAACCCCATGGACAAATTCACCGTCAAGGGCAGCCAGTTCGAGCAGCCCCTGCTGGAATTCTCCGGGGCCTGCGCCGGCTGCGGCGAGACGCCCTACATGAAGATGATGACCCAGCTGTTCGGCGAGCGGATGGTGGTGGCCAACGC
>CANQSJ010000015.1 GCA_947626495.1 uncultured Oscillospiraceae bacterium
ATGTCCACGTCGGACCACTTGGCCAGCTGGTGCTGCACCACGGTCTTGCCGCTGCCGAAGGGGCCGGGCACGGCGGCCGTGCCGCCCTTGGCGATGGGGAACAGGGTATCGATGACCCGCTGGCCGCTGTTCATGGGCCGGCTGGGCATGTATTTGTGCTTATAGGGCCGGGCCACACGCACGGGCCATTTCTGCACCATGGTCACGTCGTGGCCGACGCCCTTTTCATCCTTCACCACGGCCACGGCCTCATCCACGGTGTACTTGCCGCCGGAGATGGACTGGACCACGCCGGACAGCCCGGGGGGCACCATGATCTTGTGGAGGATGGCGGTGGTCTCCTGGACCGTGCCCAGCACGTCGCCGGACTTCACCACGTCGCCCGCCTTGGCGACGGCGGTGAACTCCCACTGCTTTTTCCGGCTCAGGCTGGGAACCTCCACGCCGCGGGCGATGGTGTCGCCCGTCAGATCCCGGATCTCGGTGAGAGGCCGCTGGATGCCGTCGTATATGCTGGTCAGAAGTCCCGGTCCCAGCTCCACGCTCAGAGGCGTGCCGGTGGTCTCCACGGCCGCGCCGGGGCCCAGACCGGAGGTCTCCTCATAGACCTGGATGGAGGCGCTGTCGCCCTTCATCTGGAGGATCTCGCCGATGAGCCGCTGGCTGCCCACGCGCACCACGTCGGACACGTTGGCGTCCGCCAGGCCGGTGGCCACCACCAGCGGGCCGGAAACTTTTGTGATCGTTCCGCTCATGCTTCAACCTTCTTTCGGTAAAGATAGCCCTTTTTCAAAGGGGACAGTTTACAGGATGTTGGCGCCCACGGCCCGCTCCACGGCGGCCTGGAGGGCCGACTGGCCCAGGCCCAGAGAGCCGTCCTTGCCGGGGATGAGGATGACCGCCGGGCTGGGGCTGTCCTTGAAGCGGTCGATGTCCGCCTTCAAAGGCTCCGCCAGACGCTCCTCCAGATAGATGATGGCGTATTCGTCCGGCCGGTCGGGCTTCGTCAGCTCCCGGAAGAGCCTGTGGGCCTCCGACGCCTCCCAGACGGGGAAGGTGTCCAGCCCCAGGGCCTTGAAGCCGATGACCGTGTCCGGCCCGCCGATGACCGCGATCTTATACATAGCTCACACGCAACCTTTCCCGCAGCGCCTCCGGGCCGAGGCCGCCGCGCTTGCCCAGCAGGACCATCCGCGCCGCGGTGATCTCCGCCTCCAGGGCCGCCACATAGGCCACCGCCACCTCCGGTCCGAAGGACACCTGCTTGGCGCCGGTGAGGTATTCCGTCAGGGCGTTGTCGCACTCCCGCTCGAAGGCGGCCAGGGGCGCGCCCTCCGCGGCCTTCTGTCCCAGCTCGGCGCATTTCGCCAGCGCCCGGTCCCGGAACACCTCCGTCACCGCCTCGCCGTACACCCGGCACACCCGCTCCGGCGACACGTTGCCGCCGGGGATGACCGCCGTACGCAGCAGCCCCTCGTCCATGTGCCCGCGCACGCAGCGCACGGCGCTGCGCAGATTGGCGATATCGATGGTCAGGCGGGCATATCCGCTGAGGAAATCCGTGGACAGGGTCCCCGCCACCGCCAGCAGCTCGTCAAAATAGGCCTTGTCCAGGCCCATGTCCGCCAGCTGGGGGTTGGACGTACGGGCCAGGGTGGTCCGGGCCTCCCGGATGGCCGCCGCCAGCGTCGGGGGCACCTCCTGCCAGCTGTCCCCCGAGAAGGCCGCCGCCAGCGTCTGGGGCGGGACCCGCCCGCAGGCGGACAGCAGCCGGCCGCTGTCGTCGGGGCCGCTCTCGCCCTTGACCAGCACCTTGGCGTTGTGGTAATCGTATTTCAGCCGGAAGGCGGTGACGATCTGCTTTTCCGGGCAGAGCTTTTCCATCTCCCCCAGGAAATCCGCCCGGCGCTGGGAAAAGACCTCCTCCAGCCGGGCGTCGGAGGCCCCCGTCAGATCGGGGAACCCGCACTCGGTCAGCACCTTGACCGCCTCGTCAAAGTCCGCCGCCTCCACCATCTGCTCCAGCCGCCTGGTCCCCAGCAGGGCGTTCTCCCTGGCCCGGATGTAGGTGGACAGGAACAGATATTCTGTACTCTTCACTGTTGACAAGTCAGCGTTCCTCCTTGTCTTGTTTGCCGCGCCCGCGGCTGCTTCTCTCCCCGCGCCCGTCTATAGGGGCGCAGGCGCCGCGCCTCAGCCGAACAGCGCCGCGGCCACGTCGGAGGCCATATCCTCCCGGGCCTGGTCCATCAGGGCCTCCACGGTGCAGTTGACGGACACGCTGCCCTGCCGGCAGACCAGTCCCTGGCCAAAGGCGCCCTCCGTATCGGAGAGGGCGAGCTTTCCGGTCCGGCCCGCCGCCCGCAGAGCGGCGTTGGCCCGGTCCACTACCTTCCGGCCGTATGTCTTCCGGTCGGCGGCGTTCAGGACGATCTCCTCCGTGCCGGTGACGGCGGCTCTCGCGGCCAGCGCGGCCAGGAAGGCGACATACTCCTCCCCCGTCAGGCCGTTCAGCTTCGCCTCCGCCCTGTCGAACGCCTCCGCCACGATGGACTGCTTGAAGCTGAGCACGCTCTTGCGGGCCTCCATATCGGCGGTCTTGGCCAGACGCTGGACCCGGTCCTCCGTCGCGGCCACGCCCTGGCGGAACCGCTCCCAATAGCTATCCTGGGCCTTTTTCTCGCCCTCGGCCTTGATGGTCTGGCAAGCGTCGTGGGTCTGCTGGGCGATGCGGGCGGCGTCCGCCACGGCGTCGTTCTCGATGCGCGCTGTGATCTTGTCGATGCCGTTCATGTTCGCTCCCTCTCCGGCGTCAGCCGCTGATGTTGATGATCATCAGCATGGAGGCCAGCAGGGACAAAATGGCGTAGAACTCGACGGTGATGCACAGCACCATGCCCTTGGACCAGTCGTCGGGCTTCTTGGCCAGGATGTTGATGGAGCCGGCAGCCACGCGGCCCTGGGCGATGGCGGAGAACAGGCCGCCCAGCGCCATGGGCAGGCAGGCGGCGAAGTACTGCAGGCCCTGCTGCACGGTCAGCTGGGGCAGAGCGCCGCTGAGCAGGCCCATGCGGAACACCGCAAAGAACCACACGACCAGGCCGTACAGGCCCTGGGTGCCGGGGATGACCTGCAGGATCAGGACCTTACCGAACTTGCTGGGGTCCTCGCACAGCAGGCCGGTGCCGGCCTCGCCGGCGCAGCCGGTGCCCTTGGCGGAGCCGATGCCGCTGAGCACAGCCGCCAGACCCGCGCCCAGCAGAGCCAGCGCCAGGCCGCCGAAAGATTCCAAGAAACTCATGTGTTTGTCCTCCTTATTCTTTGACGATGTCTACGAATTTTGTTTTTATGTCCAGGGGACGGAAGGGCTTGCCGCCGTCCTCATAGAACTTGTTGAAAAACTCCAGGCACTGGAGCCGCAGATCGTGCACGTAGCAGCCCAGCAGGTTCAGCGCAAAGTTCAGGGCGTTTCCTATCATGGAGATGACCACGAAGATCACCACGTTGCCGGGAATGGCCCCCAGGGTGTTGAACACCTGGGCGATGACGCTGCCGGCCAGCATCAGGGCCATGAGCCGGGAGTAGGACAGGATGTCGCCGAAGAAACCGGTCACGTGGTTGTAGAGCGAGCCGAAGATGCCGGTGATCTTTCCCATCCCCTTGCCGGTAATGATGGGTCCGATCACCACCATGGCGATGCCCACATACAGCACGATGTTGGTGTGCAGCAGGAACATGCAGCCAAGGCCGGCGAACACCACCCACCAGGTGACCTCCTCGAACACCGCGTCCAGCACCTGCCCGGCCTTGATCTTTCGGACAAAGCTGACGGCCATGCCGGTGACGATGTGCACAAAGCCCAGGCACATGGACCCGATGAGGATGGCCAGCGTGTCGTCCAGGGGCGTAAAGAGGCTGGGCAGGGCGAAGTCCTTGCCGGTGGTGAGCTTCACCACCTGGGTGAGGAAGTCGCCGAAGAAGCCGCCGGTGACGGCGCCGAAGATAAAGGTGCTCACGCCGCCCATCAGCAGCAGTCCGGCCATGTAGCCCATCATGCCCCGGGCCCGGGACTTTTTCAGCAGCAGCCCGCCGATGATCATTAGGATGCCGTAGCCCATGTCCGCCATCATCATGCCGTAAAACAGGATGAAGAACGGGAACATCAGGGGGTTGGGGTCCACGCCGGAATAGGCCGGCAGGGAATACATCTCCGTGACCATATTCAGGGGCTTGGTGACGGCGTTGTTTTTCAGCTTCACCGGCACCTCCGGGTACTCCTCCTCGGCGGGGTCGGAGAACTCCCAGGCGCAGTCGAATCCGTTCAGCGCCGCGGTGAGCTTCTCCTCATCCTCCGCGGGGAACCAGCCCTCCAGGGCCACCACGCTGTCCGTGCCCCGGAGCTTCTCGGCGGCCTCCGCCTCGGCGCACCGGGTGGCCAGCCGGTCACAGGACAGGCGCAGAGAGGCGGCGCGCTCCTTCTCCCCGGCGATCTGGTCGGTGATCTGGCGGCGCTGCACGTCGATCTCAGCCAGCTTCTGCCGGCGCTGGTCCATGTTGTCCCGGGCGGTGCCGGTCAGACCGGGGAAGGTCACCGGCGTGCATCCCACGGTGCGCATGGCGTCCAGCACGCCGCCCATCTCCTCCTTCAGGGCGATGACGGCGAAGCATTTCTGCTGCTCATCCTGGCTCACCAGCACCAGCTGCACCAGTTCGGTGGCGCTCTCCGCCGCGTCGGCCACGGATTCCATGTCCACCGCCGCCGGCACGTTGGCCAGCGCCAGGGCGCAGCTCTTCGTCCCGGCGGTCTCCAGGGGCAGATCCAGCGCCTCCCAGGGCCGCAGGGACTCGATCTCGTCCTGCAGCCGCAGCTGCTCCGCCGCCAGACGGCGGATCTGGCCGTCCCAGTCGTTCAGCTGCCGGGCCAGCTCCATATCCCGCTCCAGGGCCTGTCCGTCCAAAAAGTCCTTCTCGGCCACCTCCGGCCGGGCGGCCAGGAGCTTTTTCTTCTCCGGCGCGTAGCGCTCCATCACCCGCAGGGCGGATTCCATCTCCGCCTGGCTGGTGCGCGCCTCGCTCAGCCCCGCTCTCTCCGGGCGCAGCAATGCCGCAGCCTCTTCGTCGGAGAGCATCCCCTCCGGCTCGTGGATCTCCACGCAGCCCAGCCGCAGCAGCCGGTCCATCAGTGCATCCCGCTGCTGCCGCAGGGCGATGAGCCGGAGCTTTTTCATCCTGACAATGGCCATCAGCCGTTCACGATCCTTTCCACGATCTTGTCCACGACCTCGTCCATCTTCCGGTCGGCACGGGCCTTCATGGCCGCCTGCCGGTTGCGGGTGTTGGACGCGAGCACGCCGGCGTCCTCCTTGGCCTTCTCATCGGCCTTGCGGATCAGGTCCTTGATCTCCGCCTCCGCCTTGCTCACCGCGGCCTCCGCCGCGGCCTGGGCGGCCTGCTCCGCCTCCTCGACGGCCTTCTTCGCCTCCGTCTGGGCGGCGGCGCGGATCTGCCGGGCCTTCTCCTCCGCCAGGGCGATGGTATCCAGCGCCTCCAATGACATATCGAACACCTCCAAACCTCTTTGGCTCACAAACGGGTAATCAAAACAAAACACAAATACAAGATATAGTGTTCACATTTTATTATAATACACTGTTTTCCGCCCGGGCGCAATAGGCATTTCCATATTTTTAACCAAGCCGCCCGGCCGGGTCAGGGGCTCACACCCCCTGGAGCTTCTCCGCGGCCTCCTCCTTCACCTCCCGGGCGGCGCTCTTTGCCAGCAGCTTCAGCGTCTCCAGGGCGGCGGTGCGGGTGCTGTCCTCCATGCCCGCCACGGTGTGCACGAAGCTCACCGCCGTGTCGAACCAATTCTCCTTCATCTCGTGCACGGTGGCCATCTGGGTGCCGGTCATGAAGCGGTAGACCGTGTCGGTGAACTGCTCGAACTGCTCCGGAGTGGTGCCGGCGATCCAGTCCTTGATGGCGCTGTCCACGAACCGGCTGCCGCCGGTGACGGTCTCCAGACTGTCGAACCGGGGCCCCACCATCTGCCAGGAGTACAGGTCATGCTGGCTCAGGCCTTTTTCCGTGCTGTGGACCACGGTGTGTCCCTCCGGGTGGTTGAGAAGCATGCCCACCACCGAGGACTGGGGCACGAAGGTGGCGATGCGGGCGGCGATCCGCCGGTACTCCTCCCGCTCCAGGATCTCGTCGAAAAATCCCGGGCCGTCGAAGTTGTAGACGGTGTCGATCCGCTCCTGGACCGCCGGCGCGCAGAAGGCCCCGGCGTACATGGCCAGGTTCCCGCCCTTGGAGTGGCCCCCCAGCAGCAGCCGGCCGCCGAAGCATGCCCCGGCCTCGTCGGCATACTCCGCCGCCATCTCCTGGCCGGGGATGGGGCACAGGTAGGACATGTTCAGATCCTCCTTCCAGCCCACCACCGTGTTGTCCGTGCCCCGGTAGGCCAGGAAGGCCCGGCCGTCGCCCAGCAGCACGGTCACGGCGGAGAACTGGGTCTGGACCCGCTCGTCCAGACGGCTGACATGCCGGCACACCTGCATGTCCCCGAACCGGGCGGAGGCCGCCATCTTTTCCAGCAGCTCCCGGTCCCGCAGCTTCCAGCGCTCCCCCTCCTCCAGGGCCCCGTCGTCCAGCGCGGACCGGGCGATGTCCCGGACGGACACCGGCTGCCCGGGCAGAGTCTGGGAGAAATACTCAAAGGGTATGTAGGCGAAGCGGGACAGGATCATCCCGTCCAGCTCGCTGAAGGGGCTCGCCGCCAGCGTCAGATCCCCCCGCCAAAGCAAATAATCGAAAATGTCCGCCATGATGGTTCTCTCCTTTCCTTTCCGGCCGTCGTCTCAAAGACATTCCGCACAGTACGCCGCCGCGTCGAACCGGTCCAGCGCGCTGTCCTTTTTCAGATACAGGGGATGGTGGGGGTGGCCCCGCTTCGACCGGGCCCCGGCGGTATACCACACCGCGCCGTATTGCTGCCCGATGCCGATCATGTCCGCGAGACAGGTCTTCAGATAGGCCCGGCTCTCGATGATGTTCCCCCAGGCGGCCCACACCGCCGGCCGCTCGCCCCCGTGGGCCAGCACCCAGTCGAAGGCCGCCATGTTCTCCCGGTGCAGGGCCGGGTTCAGCTCCCGCTCCATGTCCGCTGGCCGGGTAGCCCGCTGGGCGTAGACGTTGAACATGATGAAGCTGTCGAACCCGTTGGCCAGGGCGATGCGCTCCACGCTCTTGAGGGTGGGGTCCAGATTCCCCGGCTCCGCCGTGGAGGGATTGATGCCGATGCAGACCAGGGGCCTGTCCCCCCGGGTGCCCAGTATGTAACGGTAATCAGTATAGAAATCCGGCACGTACAGCCACCTGGACCGATCGTATCCGCCGCCGCGGCCGGACAGCGCCAGCGCCTCGTCAAAGCCCAGCACCTCCAGCTCCCGCGTGGGCGCGGACGGGATATGCACGGCGATCACCTCCTCCAGGGGCCATTATAATTGACACCGGCCGAAAATGGAAGTAAAATCATCAAAACAATGCCGATGAAGGAGGCGTCCTCCATGCCGATACCCGAGATTCTGGCGCCCGCCGGCGGCGCGGAGCAGCTGCTGGCCGCGGTCCGCTGCGGCGCGGACGCCGTCTATCTGGGCGCCACCGGCTTCAACGCCCGGCAGGGCGCCGCCAACTTCGGCCCGGAGGCCCTCGCCGGGGCCGTCCGCTACTGCCGCACCCACGGGGTGAAGGTCTATGTGACTGTGAACACCCTGGTGACGGAGGAGGAGCTCCCCGCCCTGGAGGAGATGGCGGACCAGATCGCCGCCGCCGGGGCCGACGCCGTCATATTGCAGGACATGGCCGCCCTGCGGCTGTTCGCGGCAAAATACCCCTCCCTGCACCGGGTGGCCTCCACCCAGACCGCCGTCCACAACGCCGACGGCGCCCGGTTTTTGCAGGACGCGGGCTTCGACAGCTTCGTGCTGGCCCGGGAACTGACCCTCCGGGAGATGGAGACGATATGCGCCGCCGTGTCCATCCCGGCGGAGGCCTTCGTCCACGGGGCCCACTGCATGAGCCTTTCCGGGGCCTGCACCCTCTCCGCCATGCTGGGCGGCCGCAGCGGCAACCGGGGCCTGTGCGCCCAGCCCTGCCGGCTGGACTGGCGCTGCGGCGGCGCGGACCACGCGCTGAGCCTGAAGGACATGAGCCTCATCGGCCACATCCGCGCTCTGGCCGGCGCGGGTGTGACCATGCTGAAGATCGAGGGCCGGATGAAGCGGCCGGAGTACGTGGCCGCGGCGGTGACCGCCTGCCGGAATGCCCGGGAGGGCAAGCCCTACGACCGGGCCACCCTGGCCGCCGCCTTCTCCCGCAGCGGCTTCACCGACGGCTATCTCACGGGCAGGCGGGACAAGTCCATGTTCGGCTATCGCACCAAAGAGGACGTGACCGCCGCGGCGGACGCCCTGCCGGGGCTGGCCCGGCTTTATGGGAAGGAGACGCCCCTGATCCCCGTGGACATGGCCTTTTCCATGGACGCGGACGGCGCCCGCCTCACCGTCTCCGACGGCAGGAACACCGTCACGGCGGAGGGCCCCGTGCCGGAACCGGCCGTCAACCGGCCCCTGGGGCCGGACCGGGCCCGGGAAAACCTGTCCAAGACCGGCGGGACGCAGTATTATGTTAACTCTTTTCAGGCCGATATCGCCCCCGGCCTCACCCTCCCCGCCGCGGCCCTGAACGGCATGCGCCGCACGGCGCTGGCGGAGCTGGAGGCCATCCGGGGCGCCGCCCCGGAGATGGACCCCAGGCCTTATGCCCCGCTGAGCCCCCGGCGGCACTCCCACCCGTCCCCCTCCCCCCTGTGGGCCCGGTTTTATACGCCGGAGCAGATCGTCCGGCCCGAGGCGCTGGACCGGATCATCCTGCCCATAGAACAGGTGACGCCCGCCCTCATCGACCGGTATGGGGACAAGCTCACGGCGGAGCTGCCGGCGGCGTGCTTTCCGGAGGCCGCGCCGGCCCTGGAGGCCCGGCTGGAGGCGCTCACCGCCGCCGGCCTGGGGGAGATATGGACGGACAACATCTACGGCATCGCCCTGGGCAAGCGGCACGGCCTCACGGTCCGGGGCGGCTTCGGCCTGAATGTCACCAACGCCCAGAGCATAGATTTTTATGTCAACCAAGGACTGGCCAGTCTGACCCTCTCCTTCGAGCTGCCCATGGCGGCCATCCGGGCCCTGGACGGGCCGGTATCCTGGGGAATAGCGGCCTACGGGCATCTGCCGTTGATGCGGCTGCGCAACTGCCCGGTCCGGGCCCATCTGGGCTGCGACAAATGCGGCGGGCAGGGCGCGCTCACCGACCGGAAGGGCATCTCCTTCCCGGTGGAGTGCGGCGAAAAGCGGTATGCCAGCCTTCTCAACAGCGTGCCGCTGCACATCGCGGACCGGGACGACCCCGGTGACTGGCGGCTTTTGTGGTTCACCCGGGAGAGCCGGGGGCAGTGCGGCGCGGTCGTCGAGGATTTCCGGCTGGGCCGGCCGGCGGACGGCCCCCGCACCGGCGGGCTGTACTATCGTAAACTTTTATGACGCCGGTACTTTTGCTGCGCAAAAGTACCCGCGCTGCTCGCCGCGCTTCGCGCGGGGCGTCCGATCCCATTCGAGGCGGGGCTCCCGCCCCCCTCAAGCTCCCCCTTGCATAACGGGCAAGTGCGGGCTTATATATTTTACCGTGCAAAGGAGGTGTGTCCGTGAGTCTTTGGGAGCTGTTCATCCTGGCGCTGGGCCTCTCCATGGACGCCTTCGCGGTGAGCATCTGCAAGGGCCTGGGTCTGGGAAAGATCCGGCCGAAGCACATGGCCCTGGCCGGGGCGTGGTTTGGCGGGTTCCAGGCGCTGATGCCCCTCATCGGCTATTTCCTGGGGCGGTTTTTCGCGGAGATGATCACCGCCTACGACCACTGGATCGCCTTCGGACTGCTGGCCTTCATCGGCGGAAAAATGGTCTGGGAGGCGCTGGACCCCAAGGAGGAGAGCGTGGACGGGGCCATGGACGGAAAGACCATGTTCCTTCTGGCGGTGGCCACCAGCATCGACGCGCTGGCGGTGGGGGTCACCTTCGCGTTTTTGGAGGTGAACATCCTGCCGGCGGTGCTGTTCATCGGCGCCACCACCTTCCTCTGCTCGGCGGCGGGGGTGAAGATCGGCAGCGTGTTCGGCGAGCGGTATAAGCAAAAGGCGGAGATCTGCGGCGGGATCGTACTGGTGCTGATCGGTCTAAAAATCCTGCTGGAGGGCCTGGGCATTTTGTGAGGTTTGCCGGACAGCCGCCCGTTGTAAAAAACCGCGAAAATGTGTATAATCATCCTATATTTTACCAAGGAAGCGAGGCGTGACCATGGACGAGAACGCGAAAAACTTTATTCTTGACTTCGTGACAGAGGACATCGGCCCGGGAGGGCGTTTCGAGGGCCAGCAGGTGCACACCCGTTTCCCGCCGGAGCCCAACGGCTACCTGCACATCGGCCACTGCAAGGCCCTGTGCATCGACTTCGGCACGGCGGAGCGCTTCGGCGGCATCACCAACCTGCGCATGGACGACACCAACCCCGCCAAGGAGGACACCGAGTACGTGGACGCCATCCAGGAGGACATCCACTGGCTGGGGTTCGACTGGGGCGACCGGTTCTTCTACGGCAGCGACTACTTTGAAAAGACCTACGAGCTGGCGGAGGGCCTGATAAAGAAGGGCCTGGCCTACGTGTGCGAGCTGACCCCGGAGCAGTTCCGGGAGTATCGCGGCGACGTGGGCACCCCCGCCCGCAGCCCCTGGCGGGACCGGCCCATCGAGGAGAGCCTGGACCTGTTCCACCGGATGCGGGACGGGGAGTTTCCCGAGGGCAAGTACACCCTGCGGGCCAAGATCGACCTGGCCTCCGGCAACTTCAACATGCGCGACCCGGTGCTCTACCGCATCCGGTACATCGAGCACCACCGCCAGGGCACAAAGTGGTGCGTATTCCCCATGTACGACTTTGCCCATCCCATCCAGGACGCCCTGGAGGGCATCACCCACAGCCTGTGCTCCCTGGAGTATGAGGACCACCGGCCGCTGTACGACTGGGTCATCAACAACGTGGACGTGCCCAGCAAGCCCCGGCAGATCGAGTTTTCCCGTCTGGGCATCAACTACACCGTCATGAGCAAGCGCAAGCTCAGAAAGCTGGTGGAGGAGCACTACGTCTCCGGCTGGGACGACCCCCGCATGCCCACCCTGTGCGGCCTGCGCCGGCGGGGCTACACCCCCACCTCCATCCGTACCTTCATCAGCCGCATCGGCGTGAGCAAGGTCACCAGCACGGTGGAGTACTCCTTCCTGGAGCACTGCCTGCGGGAGGAGCTGAACCAGTCCGCCCCCCGGCGGATGGCGGTGCTGCGGCCCGTGAAGCTCATCATCACCAACTACCCCGAGGGCCAGACCGAGACCTTCCAGATCGAGAACAACAACCTGAACGAGTCCGCCGGCACCCGGCCGGTGAGCTTTTCCCGGGAGCTGTGGATCGAATCCGAGGACTTTCTGCCTGCGCCGGTGCCCAAGTATAAGCGGCTGTACCCCGACGGGCCGGAGTGCCGGCTCAAGGGCGCGTACCTCATCAAATGCACCGGCTACGAGACCGACGCGGACGGCAACGTCACCGTCTTTGCCGAATATGACCCGGATTCCCGGGGCGGCGACCCCGCCGACGGCCGGAAGGTCAAGGGCGGCACCATCCACTGGGTGAACGCCGCCGACTCGGTGGACGCGGAGGTGCGGCTGTACGACAACCTCTTCGCCGACCCGGAGCCGGACGCGGCGGAGAACTTCCTGGACTGCCTGTCCGACCACTCCCTGGAGGTGCTCACCGGCTGCAAGGCGGAGCGGGCGCTGGAGGATGCCAAAGCCCCCGAGACCTTCCAGTTTTTGCGCACCGGCTACTTTGCCGTGGACAACAAGGACTCCGCCCCCGGCCATCTGGTGTTCAACCGCTCCGTGGCCCTGAAGGACAGCTTCAAGCCCTGAGAAACCGTCTGCCCGCGCCGTTTTGGCGGCGGGAAACCGGATACAATCGCTCTGTTGAAACCCCGTCAGCAGAGCGATTTTTAATTCCACGGGAAAGGAGACGGAAAAATGACGGCATTTGAAACCACCTTTGACAGCGCCGCTTTGGATTACGACAAAAGCCGTCCCGCATACCCGGCAGATATCTACGAGGATATACGGCGCTATAAACCGATCCCCCCCGGCAGCAGCGTGCTGGAGATCGGAGTGGGGACGGGAAAGGCATCCCGGCCCATCTTGGATACCCGCTGCCATTGGACCGGGCTCGAGCCGGGAGAGCGGCTGGCGGCGCTGGCGCGATGTCGGTATCAGGCTTATGAAAGCTTCTCCTTGCTGAACCGGACCTTCCAGGATTTCCACGGCGACGACGGATCGTTTGACCTCATTTACGCGGCAACGGCCTTTCACTGGATCCCGGAGGATTACGGGTACCGGCGGGTCTTTGACCTGCTGAAACCCGGCGGCGCGTTCGCCCGCTTTGCCTACCATGCCGGCCCTGATCGGGGACGCGGGGCATTGGAGGCGGAAATACGGGCGCTCTACCGCAAATATATGGGCACGGAGAGCCCTCCCGCCGCCTTTGGCGAGGAGGACGCGCGCAAGTTGGCCGAAAAAGCGCTGGCATACGGTTTTGTCGACATCCGGCATTCGCTCTATCACCGGACAAAAGATTTTACGGCGGATGCATATATGGCGCTGCTGCGGACATACCCCGACCATAGAAAAATGGAGCCGTCGGACAGAAGAGCGCTCTTTGACGGCATCCACTGTGCGATACGCCGTCACGGCGGGATCATGACCGTGTACTATACAATGGATCTGGAGCTGGCGCGAAAGCCGTCTGTCGGTTGACAGAGAGAAGATCCGTCGCCTTTCTCCATGGCCTCCTTATCCCCCCGGCGAAAGCGCAGGCGGCGCAGCCAAAAGGCTGCGCCGCCGTTTTCTTTTGTCCGCCTCAGGCGCCAAATATGGCCCCCACGGCCGCCGTCAGGCCCCGGACCATGTCCGCCAGGGGCATGCTGGGCTGCCCCGGCTTGTCCCCGGTCTGCTCCGGGACGAAGGGCACATGCATAAAGCCGGCCCACACGCCGGGATACCGCTCCGCCAGCAGGTGCAGCACGGCATACATCAAGTGGTTGCACACGAAGGTGCCCGCGGTGTTGGACACCTCCGCCGCCACGCCGGCTGCGCGGATGGCCTCCGCCATGGCCTTCACCGGCAGCGTGGCGAAATAGGCCGCCGGCCCTCCGGGGACCGCGGGCCGGTCCACGGGCTGCTCCCCGGCATTGTCCGGTATGCGGGCGTCATCCACGTTGACGGCCACCCGCTCCGGGGTGATCGCCGCCCGGCCGCCCGCCTGGCCCAGACACAGCACCGCGTCCGGCGCCTCCCGCTCAATGGCCTCCGCCACCGGAGCCAGACACCCGGCGAAGGTCACCGGCACCGCCAGCTTCACGATCTCAACGTCCCCCACCCGGTCCGGCATCCGGCCCATGGCCTCCTCAGCCGGGTTCACAGCCTCGCCCCCGAAGGGCTCAAAGGCCGTCAGCAGCAGCTTCATCCCGCCGCCTCCTCTCTCGCCGGACAGTATATCACGCCGCCCGGCAGTTGACAAGCGCCGCCGGGACGGGTAATATGGCGGTATGAACGTCTACGATTTTGACAAGACCATCTACCCCGTGGACAGCACCGCCCAGTTCTATCTCTGGTGCCTGGGCCGCTATCCCGGGACCTGGCTCACCCTGCCCTGCACGGCGTGGGCCTTTTTCTGCCTGGGGCTGAAACTTAAGCCCAAGACCGCCTGCAAGCAGATCTTTTACCGCTTTCTGCGCCATGTGCCGGCGGATGCGCCGGAGAGGTTCTGGCAGACCCACATCGGGGCCGTCCGCCCCTGGTATCTGGCCCAGAAGCGGCCGGACGATCTGGTCATCTCCGCGTCGCCGGAATTTCTGCTGGCCCCCGTAGCCCGCTCCCTGGGCTTTGCGCTGATGGCCTCCCCCGTGGATCAGGCCACCGGCCGCTACCGCGGAGAGAATTGCCACGGCGCGGAAAAGGTCCGCCGCTTCCGGGAGAAGTACCCCGACGGGGCGGTGGAGGGCTTCTGGTCCGACTCCCGCTCCGACGCACCCATGGCCGCCCTGGCGGAGCATTCCTGGCTGGTCACAAGGGATGGTATCCTCCCCTGGTGACGGCCCGTTTCCCAATTCCAGATGTTGGGATTTACATAACGCTTTTCCCTTGTGGAAGTTGGTCAAAATAACTGTAAAAACCGGAGAAACATGTAAGAATATGACAATTGAAAACCGCCTGGAAAACGTAGTAGAATGAGTTATCAAGGGGAGCGTTCCCCAAGCTTCGGAGGTTCATTGCCATGAGACTGTTGGAGCAGCGCATCCTGCGTGACGGGAAGGTCCGCGAGGGCGGCGTTCTGAAGGTCGACGGGTTCCTGAACCACCAGATGGACGTGGAGCTTTTCTCCCTGCTGGCCAAGCAGTGGCACGAGGCGTTCAAAAACGACAACGTAAACAAAATCCTTACCATCGAGGCATCCGGCATTGGGCTGGCGTGTATCGCCGCCCAGGAGTTCGGGTGCCCTGTTTTATTCGCTAAAAAGACAAAGACAAAGAACATCGACGGCTCGGTCTATACCACACGGGTGGAGAGCTTCACCCACGGCAACATCTACGATGTGATCGTGGCGAAGGAGTATCTGCTCCCCACGGACCGGGTCCTTCTTATCGACGATTTTCTGGCCAACGGCGCCGCCCTGGAGGGGCTGTGCGATCTGGTGCGCCAGGCCGGCGCCACCCTGGTGGGCGCGGGCATCGCCGTGGAGAAGTGCTTCCAGCCCGGCGGAGCGCGGCTGCGGGCCGAGGGCCTGCGGATCGAATCCCTGGCGCGGATCCAGTCCATGTCCGACGACGGCTTGGTCTTCGTGCCCGGGGACGAGCCCTGATCCGGCGCATTCCATTTGATTGACCATAGAAAAACAAGAAAAAACAATTTAGGAGGATGACAATGAAAAAGCTTCTCGCTCTGCTCCTGGCCCTTGTGATGGTCCTGGCACTGGCCGCCTGCGGCGGCTCCGGCTCTGAGCCCGCCGGTGACGCGGACCAGACCGTGATGGAAATGCCCTCCACCCCCGAGCCCCGTGATCTGGAGCCCATCGCCCCCGCGGATCTGAAGATCGGCATGGTCTGCATCGGCGACGACAACTCCGGCTACGATGTGGCCCACCTGACCGGCCTGCGCAGCGCCTGCGAGACTCTGGGCGTGCCCGCCGAGAACATCATCTATAAGTACAACACCCCCGAGACCGAGATGGCCTACGACGCCTGCGTGGACTGCGCCGAGCAGGGCTGCCAGGTGATCTTCACTGACTCCTACGGCCACCAGGAGCACACCCTCCGGGCCGCCCAGGAGTACCCCGACGTGACCTTCTTCGCCATGACCGGCGACCAGGGTCTGCTGGAGGGTCTGCCCAATCTGAAGAACGCCTTCAACCACACCTTTGAGTCCCGCTACGTCTCCGGCGTGGTGGCCGGCATGAAGCTGGCGGAGATGATCGCCAACGGCGAGCTCACCGACGCCAACTACGACGAGGACGGCAACGCCAAGATCGGCTACGTGGGCGCTTACCCCTACGCCGAGGTGGTCTCCGGCTACACCGCCTTCTATCTGGGCGTCCGCTCCATCGTGGAGAACGTGGTCATGGACGTGCAGTACACCAACTCCTGGTTCGACCAGACCGGCGAGGGCAGCGCCGCCGACGCGCTGATGAGCCGGGGCTGCTGCATCATCAGCCAGCACGCCGACTCCACCGGCGCCCCCTCCGCCGTCCAGGCGGCCCATGAGGCCGGCTCCAACGTCTACTGCGTGGGCTACAACATCGACATGCGCTCCGTGGCTCCCGACGCCGCCCTGACCTCCGCCGCCAACGACTGGAGCGTGTATTACACCTTCGCCCTTCAGTCCCTCATCAACGGCGAGGATGTGAACGTGGACTGGTCCGCCGGCTATGCCGAGGGCGCCAACAAGATCTTCCCCCTGAACGAGGACATCGTGGCCGAGGGCACCGCTGAGAAGGTGGCCGAGGTGGAGGCCGCCATCGCCGACGGCTCCCTGCAGGTGTTCGACTGCTCCACCTTCACCGTGGGCGGCGAGCATCCCACCTCCTTCCTGGCCATCGACCTGGACGGCGACTTCAACGGCGACGTGGGCGAGGCCATCGTGGACGGCGTGTTCCAGGAGTCCACGCTGCGCTCCGCGCCTTACTTCTCCCTGCGCATCGACGGCATCACCGAGCTGAACGCCGGCTGATAAGCATCGCGGCAAGGCGCTGTCCCAAGGACGGCGCCTTGTTTTTAGTTTTGCCAATCCCCCACTCCCATTCCCACGAAAGGAGGCCCCCATGGCAGAAGAATTTGCCGTCCGCATGGTGGACGTCACCAAGTCCTTCGGACACGTTCTCGCCAACAACAAGGTCTATCTGGAGCTGAAAAAGGGCGAGATCCTGTCCCTGCTGGGCGAGAACGGCAGCGGCAAGACCACCCTGATGAACATGCTAGCCGGGATCTACTTCCCCGACGCGGGCCAGATCTACATCAACGGCCGGGAGGTGACCATCTCCTCCCCCCACGACGCCTATAAGCTGGGCATCGGCATGGTGCACCAGCACTTCAAGCTGGTGGACGTGCTCACCGCGGCGGAGAACATCGCCCTGGGCCTGCCCGGGGGCGTGCTGGTGGACCGGAAGGCCATCGCCAAAAGGATCCGGGAGATCTGCGACCGGTACGGCTTCGCCGTGGACCCGGACAAGAAGGTCTACGACATGTCCGTGTCGGAAAAGCAGACCCTGGAGATCGTCAAGACCCTCTACCGGGGCGCGGAGATCCTGATCCTGGACGAGCCCACCGCCGTGCTCACCCCCCAGGAGACGGAGAACCTCTTCGCCGTGATGCGCAACATGCGCGCCGACGGCAAGAGCATCATCATCATCACCCACAAGCTGGCGGAGGTGCTGGCCATCTCCGACCGGGTGACGGTGCTGCGCAAGGGCGAGTACATCGGCGATATGGACACCGCCAAGGCCGACGCCCGGGCCCTCACCGACATGATGGTGGGCCGGACCGTGACGCTGAACATCCAGCGGGACGAGCCGGAAAACGCCCAGCGGCGGCTGGAGATCCGGAACCTGACCGTGAAGGACAAGGACGGCGTCACCCGGCTGGATGACATCAATCTGGACGTGTATGCCGGGGAGATTCTGGGCGTGGCCGGCATCTCCGGCTGCGGCCAGAAGGAGCTGCTGGAGACCATCGCCGGTCTGCAGCCGGCGGCCAGCGGCTCCAGCGTGAAATACCGCCCCACCGGGCCGGACGGCCCCGCCGAGGAGCTGCTGGGCCTGGGACCCCGGGCCGTCAGCGACAGGGGCATCCGCCTGGCCTTCGTGCCGGAGGACCGGCTGGGCATGGGCCTGGTGGGCAGCATGGACCTGGCGGGCAACATGATGCTCAAGAGCTACCGCACACAGGGCAAGGGCTTTTTCACCGAGCGGCGCAAGCCCTATGAGCTGGCCAAAGAGGTGGTCCGGCAGCTGGAGGTGGTGACCCCCAGCATCGAGACGCCTGTGCGCAGACTCTCCGGCGGCAACGTGCAGAAGGTCCTGGTAGGCCGGGAGATCGCCATGCATCCCTCGGTGCTCATGAGCGCCTACGCGGTCCGGGGACTGGATATCAACACCTCCTACACGATTTACCGGCTCCTCAACGAGCAGAAAAAGGCGGGGGTAGCCGTGATCTACGTGGGCGAGGATCTGGACGTGCTGCTGCAGCTGTGCGACCGGATCGCGGTGCTGTGCGGCGGAAAGCTCAACGGCGTGCTGGACGGCCGCACCGCCACCAAGGAAGAGGTCGGCTATCGGATGACGGCCATGGCCGGCGCCGGAAAGGAGGCGCGCGTATGAATCACGAATCCCTGCTCCACATCTCCAAACGGGAAGGGCTCGTCTGGTGGCAGGCCTGGCTGATACGGCTGGCCAGTCTGCTGCTGGGCATGGTGGTGAGCGCCGCGTTCATCTACACCATCACGAAGCTGAACCCGGTGCGGGTCTACGCGGCCATGTGGGACGGCGCCTTCGGCACCACCCGCCGGGCCTGGGTCACCACCCGGGACGCCATGATGCTGCTGTGCATCGGCGTGGGGCTGGCCCCCGCGTTCATGATGCGCTTCTGGAACATCGGCGCCGAGGGCCAGATCCTCATGGGCGGCTGCGCCACGGCGGCGGTGCTCCTCTACGCGGGCAACGCCTTCCCCTCCTGGCTGCTGCTCCTGCTGGGGGCGCTGGTGAGCGTCCTGGCCGGGGCCCTCTGGGGTATCGTTCCGGCGTTTTTCAAGGCCCGCTGGAACACCAACGAGACGCTGTTCACCCTGATGATGAACTACATCGCCATCCAGATCACCTGTTTTCTCGTGGCCAAGTGGGAGAATCCCAAGGGCTCCAACTCCGTGGGCATCATCAACTCCCGCACCCAGGCGGGCTGGTTCCCCAGCCTGTTCGGCCAGCAGTACGTCATGAACGTGATCCTGGTGCTCGCCATCGCGGTGCTCATGTTCCTGTATCTGCGCTACACCAAGCAGGGCTATGAGATCTCCGTGGTGGGCGAGAGCGAGAACACCGCCCGCTACGCGGGCATCTCCGTCCGGCGGGTGCTCATCCGCACCATGGCCATCTCCGGCGCCGTGTGCGGCTTCTCGGGCTTCATCGCCGTGTCCGGCTCCGGCCACACCATCTCCGTGGACACCGCCGGCGGCCGGGGCTTCACCGCCATCATCGTGGCCTGGATGGCCAAATTCAACACCTTCGTCATGATCCTGATCGCCCTGCTGCTGGTGTTCCTGGAAAAGGGCGCCATCCAGATCGCCTCCCAGTTCCAGCTGAACGACTATGCCTCCAACGTGGTGGAGGGCATCATCCTGTTCTTCCTGTTGGGCAGCGAGTTCTTCATCCAATACGATCTCCGGTTCCGCTCCCACAGCCACAAGAAGGAGGTGCAGGCATGACACAGCTCATCTCCCTGCTCACCAGCGCCATCGTGTTCGGCACGGTCATCCTCTACGGCGCCGTGGGCGAGATCCTCACGGAAAAATCCGGCAACCTGAACCTGGGCGTGCCCGGCATCATGTACCTGGGCGGCATCGCGGGCCTGGCGGCGGCGTTCCTCTATGAGACCCACGCGGCCGCGCCTGTGGGGGCCGTGGGCCTTGTCCTCAGCTTTCTCGCGGCCATCGTCGCCTCCGCCCTGGGCGGGCTCATTTACGCCTTCCTCACCATCACCCTCCGGGCCAATCAGAACGTCACCGGTCTGACCCTGACCATCTTCGGGGCGGGGCTGGCCAACCTGTTCGGCGGCAGTCTGAACGCCATGGCCGGCGGCGTGGGCCAGATCCACGTGGCCGTCACCAGCCAGGCCTACCGGGCCTATATCCCCGCTCTGGCGGGCCTGGGCCGGGTGGGACAGCTGCTGTTCTCCTTCGGCTTCATGGCCTATCTCGCCATCCTCGTCGCCCTGACGGCCAGCTGGTTTCTGAACCGCTCCCGGGTGGGCCTGAACCTGCGGGCCGTGGGCGAGGACCCGGCCACGGCGGACGCCGCCGGCATCAACGTGACCCGTTACAAGTACATGACCACCTGCGCGGGCGCGGCCATCTCCGGTCTGGGCGGGCTGTATTACGTCATGGACTACATCAAGGGCACCTGGACCACCGACAGCACCATCGAGGCGCTGGGCTGGCTGGCGGTGGCGCTGGTGATCTTCGCCACCTGGAAGCCCGCCAGGGCCATCTGGTCGGCGTACCTGTTCGGCGTGCTCTACTGGGCCTACAACTACATCGCGGGGCTGAGCCGGGCCAGCATCGAGCTGTTCAAGATGCTGCCCTATGTGGTCACCATCATCGTGCTGGTGGCGGTGAGTCTGCGCCGGTCCAAGGAGTCCCAGCCGCCCAAATCCCTGGGCCTGAGCTACTTCCGGGAGGAGCGGTAGATGCGTTTCGAGCACGTTTTCTTCGACCTGGACGGGACGCTGACGGACCCGGGGCCGGGCATCACCAACGCCATCATGTACGCCCGAAAAAAACGGGGACTTGACCCGGGGCGCCGGGAGGATTATTATAAGTTTATCGGCCCGCCCATGCCCCAGAGCTTCGTGGAATACTGGGGCGTGAGCATGGACGAGGCCAAGGCCATCCTGGCTGATTACCGGGAGTATTACACGCCGAAGGGCATCTTTGAAAACAGCGTCTACCCCGGCATCCCCCAGGCGCTGGAGGCGCTGAAGGCGGCGGGCTGCAAGCTCTATGTGGCCACCTCCAAGCCCACCTTCATGTCCCAGCGGATCGTGGAGCGGTTCGGTCTGGCCCCCTATTTTGAGATGGTCTCCGGCAGCGATCCGGACAGACCGGACAGCACCAAAGCGGACGTGATCCGCGCCGCCCGGGACGCCTTCGGCATCGACATGACCAGGGCCGTCATGGTGGGCGACCGCAGCTTCGACGCCCTGGGCGCGGCGGAGTGCGCCATCCCCTGCGTGGGGGTGTCCTTCGGCTACGGCACCCGGGAGGAGCTCATGCAGGCGGGCGCCGTGTATGTGGCAGACACGCCCGCCGATCTGGCAGCATATCTGCTGGGCTGATATTACAACGCCGCCTGACGCGGCATCGCGGAAACAGACCCGCTGAGAAAGGAGGCGAGATGATGGACGCTGGCGATAGTACCGGCACAAAACGAGGCCGAACCCCGCGGGCGTTCGTCGCCCGCTGATCTTTCACGGCCTTTTTGTGCCTTCCCAATACCCTAAAAAGGAGGAAGGACGATGGCTGAGCGCACCATATCCCTGGACCAGACCGTACTGGCCCTGGTCGAACAAAAAAAATATCCCGCTCTGCGGGACATCCTGGTGACCATGATTCCGGCGGACATCGCCGCCCTGTTCGAGGAGCTGGACGACGAGCGGTCACTGCCGCTGCTGTTCCGGCTGCTGCCCAAGGACATGGCGGCGGAGACCTTCGTGGAGATGGAGCCGGAGTTTCAGGAACTTCTCATCCGCGGCTTCTCCGACAGCGAGCTGAAGGAGGTCGTGGACGAGCTTTACGTGGACGACGCGGTGGACCTGGTGGAGGAGATGCCCGCCAACGTGGTACGGCGCATCCTCAGGCAGGCGGACCCGGAGACGAGGAAGCTCATCAACAACATCCTCCAGTACCCGGACGACTGCGCCGGGTCGCTGATGACCACGGAGTTCGTGGACCTGCTGCCCACCATGACCGTGGCCGACGCCGTCAAGCGCATCAAGCGCACCGGCACCGACAAGGAGACCATCAACATCTGCTACGTCATCGACGACGGCCGGCACCTGTTGGGCACGGTCTCCATCCGCACCCTCATCCTGTCCGACGACGAGGCGGACATCTCCGACATCATGGCGGAGAACGTGATCAGCGTGGGCACCCTCACCGACCAGGAGGACGCCACGGCGCTGTTTTCCAAGTACGACCTGACGGTGCTGCCGGTGGTGGACAACGAAAACCGCCTGGTGGGCATCATCACCGTGGACGACGCCCTGGACGTGCTGGAGACGGAGACCACCGAGGACATCGAGATCATGGGCGGTATGACGCCCACCGATAAGCCCTATCTGAAGACCACCGTCTGGGAGACCTTCAAAGCCCGGTTCCCCTGGCTGCTGCTCTTAATGATCTCCGCCACCTTCACCGGCCAGATCATCGCCAGATTTGAAAACGCCCTGGCGGCCGCCACCGTGCTCACCGCCTACATCCCCATGCTCATGGACACCGGCGGCAACTCCGGCTCCCAGGCCAGCGTCACGGTCATCCGCAGCATCAGTCTGAACGACATCGAATTCTCCGACTTCTTCCGGGTGATCTGGAAGGAGATCCGGGTGGCGGTGATCTGCGGCGTGGCCCTGGCGGCAGCCAATTTCGTCAAGCTGATGCTGGTGGACCGGATGCTCTTCCACAACCCGGAGGTGACCGTCACGGTAGCGGCGGTGATCTGTCTGACGCTGGTGTGCACGGTGCTGTGCGCCAAGGTGGTGGGCTGCACCCTGCCCATGCTGGCGGAAAAGCTGGGCTTCGACCCGGCGGTGATGAGCTCGCCGTTCATCACCACCATCGTGGACGCCCTGAGTCTGCTCATTTACTTCCGCTTTGCCGTGGGCGTGCTGAAGCTATAACGGCAAAAAGAAGCGGGACCCGTTTTGGGTCCCGCTTCTTTTTTTGTGTCTCACACGATGGACTTGAACACCGGCACCTTTTTCATGACCATGTCGGTGACGTAGGCCAGCGCGAAGGCGAAGGCCACCACCGCGACCAGCCCCGGAATGCCCCCCAGCCCCAGAGAGAAGGGGTCGAAGTGCAGGTATTTATACAGCAGCCGCACGTAGGCCATGTGGATGAGGTAGACCCCAAAGGAGTGGCTGTCGATGTTGGCCAGCACCCGCTTTACGCCGGCGCAGCCCTCCGGCTTCATCCGGAAGAACCACCCGGCCACGCCCGCCGCCTGGACGATCACCAGCGGCGAGGTGTAGGAAAAGAAGATGTCCAGGGCCCCGATGTTCCCCCGCATACGCCCGTAGGTCAGCGCGGCGATGGCGGCGGTGGCCGCGAGGGCCATGGCCCCGTAGGCCCGCCGGGACAGCTTTCCGCCCCAGTTGAAGAGATACCAGCCCAGAAACAGCCAGAAGGGATAGATGCTCCCCACGTGGATGTAGAACCCGCAGGGGATGTTCCAGATCCCCAGCAGGGGCAGCAGCGACTCAAACAGCCCGTACACAATGAGCAGATACCGGATGTCCCGCTCGTCGGATGCCGCCGCGACCTTCCGGTAGGCCGGCATCAGCAGATAGAGCCCCGCCAGGCAGTACAGATACCACAAATGGGACCAGGAGTTGCCGGTGAACACCTCCGCCACGCCGCCCAGAAACACGCTCCAGGAGCGCATGGCGGGGTTGAAGATGGCCTCCAGCACCGCGAACAGCACCCCGAACACCACGATGGCCTTCACCACCCGGGCAATGTACTTGCCGAACAGCTTTTTGTAACCCAGCTCCCGCTCCGGCCGGAGCAGCAGCGCCCCCGTCACCATGATGAAGCAGGGCACCGCCCAATACTGGGCGTTGACCAGGATCTGAAAAATCGCCGTCTGACCGGCGGTCATGCCGGGGCCGTACATCAAAATGGTGGAATAGGCCGAGTGCATCAGGATGATGAACAGACACGCCGTCGCCCGCAGGCAGTCAAAACCGGTGTCTCGCACTCTTGTCTCCATAGCCGCAGCGCTCACCAGAACAGCCCGTCTGTGATGCAGCCCTCGTCCCCGCCGGAGCTGCTCTGCGCCGCGGCAGCGGCGGCGGCCTCCTCCGCGGCGATACGGGCCTGCTCCGCCTCATAGAAGTCGATCTCCGCCTCGCTGGTATCCACGCTCTGGCCCTGGGCGTCGGTGTAGACCAGATAGACCACGCCTTCCGCCTCCGTCAGGGCGATCTGGCCCTCGGTGAACGCTCCGGCGGGCACGCCGTGCATCGTCAGGCCCGAGCCGTCCGCCAGCGTCACCCAAACATCCACGGCGCCCTCCGCCGGGAAGAACATCTGCCGGCGCTCCTCCGCCAGGAACACGTTCCCCTCGCCCAGCAGCTCCTCGCTCCATTCCTCGCCCTCATACTGGGTATAGACCTCGGTGATATCCTGTCCGGTGAGGTTGACCAGCTCCGCCGAGCAGGCGGCGCCCTCCTCCGCGCCGATGACAGGCAGCGGCTCCGGCGTGGGCTCCGGGGTGGGTTCGGCGGTGGCCTCAGGTTCCTCCGCCGCCGGCTCCTCTGTGGGGGCAGGCTCCTCCGTAGGGGCCGGCTCCTCCGTAGGCGCGCTCTCCGCCGCCTGAGCGCCGCACCCTGCCAGCAGGCTGACCGTCAGCGCCAGCGCCAGGATCAGGGTCAGTTTTCTCATTTTGCGTCCTCCTTCTCTCTGTCTGCCGCAGACCGGCAGTCTCTCACGCCGCCCGATTGTAGTACTGATACCGCCAGGTCATCCTCTGGCCGTAGCGGATCTTATAGCCGTTCAGACCGGTCTCATTGGTGAAGTTGGGGTCGAACACGTACACTTCCCCGTCCAGAACGATCTCGGTCCAGCCGTGGTCCGCGCCCAGTCTGGTCCGGCCATTGGCCACATGGCCCTCCACGAAATAGACCTCATAGCCCAGCAGCCGGGCCATCTGATAGAAGGTGCTGGCCATCACGTAGCAGTTGCCGGTCTTGTTGGTGAAGCCGTACTTGGCGTAAAAGTCCGAGTGGATGGACCCCTTGGTGGCCCGCAGATAGCGGTTGGAGTAGCGCAGACCCGCGGACCAGTTGAAGGCCGCCCGCAGGTTCCAGCCCACCTGATCCAGCACCTTGATGGCCAAGGCGCTGGTGGCGGTGAGGTAGCCCTCGATGACGCCGTTTTCATCGATGTGATAGGTCTTGCCCAGCAGCACCCGGTCCTCGTTGGTGACCAGAGAGCCGTCGCTGTCGAACAGGTACATATCCCCGTCCAGATACACGGGGCCGGTGGCCATGGCGCCGCTGGACCGGAAATACCGCTCGTTGCCGTCCACGGTCTGCCAGCCGGTGGCCATGACGCCGCCGTTGTCCGGATCCAGATAATACCATTCGCCCTTTATGTGCTGCAGGCCTGTGGTCAGCCTGCCCTCGTAATCCATGTAATACCACTGGCCGTTCATCTTCAGCCAGCCAATGGTCAGCGCGCCGTAGGTGCCGTCGTGGACCTCGTTGAAGTGATAGGTCTCGCCGTCCATCTCCTGCAGACCCGACAGCATCCGGCCGTCCCCGTCCAGGTAATAGGTGTTCTTCCCGTCGTGGTACCAGCCGGTGATCATGTTACCGCTGCTGCCGAAGAAGTACCAGGTCCCGTCCTCGTTCAGCCAGCCGGTGTGCATGGCGCCGGAGTCCTCCAGATAGTACCGTGCGCCGCCCTCGTCCAGCCAGCCGGTGACCATGGCGCCCTCCGCCGCCGGATCCAGGTAATACCACTTGCCGGCGACCCACTGCCAGTCGGTGGTCATGGCGCCGTTGGCGGCGAAGTAATACCAGGTTCCCTCCAGCTTCTGCCAGCCGGTGGCCATGGCGCCGGAGCCGTTCAGATAGTACCGGGCGCCGCCCTCGTCCAGCCAGCCGGTAACCATGGCGCCTTCCGCCGCCGGGTCCAGGTAGTACCACTTGCCGGCGATCCGCTGCCAGCCGGTGCGCATGGCGCCGTTGGCGGCGAAGTAATACCAGGTGCCCTCCACCTTCTGCCAGCCGGTGACCATGACGCCGGAGCCGTTCAGATAGTACCGGGCGCCGCCCTCATCCAGCCAGCCGGTGAGACGGCCGCCCTGGCCGTCCGTATAATACCAGTGCCCTTTTTCCTTGTGCCAGCTCCCGCCGGCGTCCGCCGGTGGGTCGGTCTCGGTCTCCCCGGACGCGCCGGGTTGTTCCGGCTCCGCGCCGGTCTCGCCGTCCTCGGGCACTCCGGCGTCCTCGCCGTCACCGGGCACGTCCCCGGGCTCCTCGCTGTCCTCCGGGGCCGCGGCCTCTCCGGCGTCCTCGCCGTCGGAGACATCGACGGCGGGCTCCTCGGTGGGAAGCTGCTCCTCCGTCTCCGGCGCGCCATAGGCGGGCATCAACAGCCCCGCCGTCATCAGCAGCGCCAGCAGGAGGCTCAACATCCGTTTCATCATTTTTCGTTTCCTTCTTCCTCTTTTGACCGCAAAATGGCCGGAAAAAAATGGCCGCATCTGTGGCCCGGATATCATATAGGATCATGCGTTGTATCAAATCCAGTAGAATATAATACCCCCCCCGGGTATGTTGTCAAGTTATCGGACAAAAACGTAATTAAAACGTAATTAAATGTAATCCGTTCCGCCCGCCGGCGGCCCGATTGACAATCCCGGCGGGGTGTGGTATCATGGCTTCGCCCCGGGAGGTGGACGCCATGGCCTCATACAAAACCCAGCAGCGCATCCTGCAGGACGCGCGGAAGATCGTCCGCGGCGAGAAAGTGGCGGACTTTCTCAACGACCCGAAGCAGTTTTTTCACCGCCTGCGGGTGGGCTATTACAGCGACCGGCTGGCCTACGCCGCCCGCTGGCTCATCAACGACGAACAGCAGCAGATCGACGAGTATTACGGCCGCTGACCGGCCGATCCCAACGGACGAAAGGACCCTTTCGTCCGTTTTTCATACCGCGGACACCAAAGGAGAACATATATGGACATCGCCATCATCGGCGGCGGCGCGTCCGGCCTGGCGGCGGCTCTGGCCGCCCGGGAGAGCCTGGCAAACGCCGTCACCGTCTATGAGCGCCAGAACCGGGTGGGACGAAAGCTCCTGGCCACGGGAAACGGCCGCTGCAACCTGACCAACCGGGGCGCGTCGCCGGAGAATTACCACGGCCAGGACCCGGCCTTCGCCGGGCCGGCGCTGTACCGCTTCGGGCCGGAAAAGACGCTGGAGTGGTTCCGGAGCCTGGGTCTGGTCACGCGCACGGAGCCCTCCGGCCGGGTCTATCCCCTGTCGGACACCGCGGGGAGTGTGGTGGATGTGCTGCGCCTGGCCCTGGAGGCCCGGGGCGGATCCATCCAGTGCGGCGCGCCCATCGCCCGGGCGGAAAAGCGGGGGGACGCCTTTCTCCTCACCGGGCCGCTGGGCGAGCAGTTCACCTGCGAGCGGCTCATCGTGGCCTGCGGCGGGGCCGCCGGGGCCCGGGTGGGCGGCGTCCGCTCCGGCTATGACATCCTCCGCTCCTTCGGCCACGGTTGCACGCAGCTGCGGCCGTCCCTGGTGCAGCTGAAGACGGACAACACCTGGACCCGGGCCATGAAGGGCGTGCGCACCCAGGCGGCCGTCGTCCTGGAGCGCGGCGGCCAGACCCTGGCCAGCGCCTCCGGCGAGGTCCAGTTCACCGACTACGGCCTCACCGGCCCGGCCGTCTATGACATCTCCCGCGCCGCCTCCCTCCAACAGGAGGGGGCCACGGTGTGCCTGCGGCTGCTGCCGGAGCTGGAGAAAGTTGACATAATTCAATACATGGAAAACAAAAGAAACAGTTTTCCCGATCATAAAGCGGAAAATCTGTTGAGCGGCGTTTTACATAATTCTATCGCCCGCACGGTGCTCCGCCGGACCCAGATCCCCCTGGAGGCACGGCTGTGGGCGCTGTCCGACGCAGCGCTGGACCAGATCGCGGACACCCTGGAGCGGTTCGAGTTCCCCCTCATGGGCACCCTGGGCTTTGAGGACGCCCAGGTCACCTCCGGCGGCACGGACACCGCCGGCTTCGATCCGGAGACGCTGGAAAGCCGGCTGGTGCCGGGGCTTTACGCCTGCGGCGAGGTGCTGGACGTGGACGGGGACTGCGGCGGCTACAACCTGCAGTGGGCTTGGTCCAGCGGGCGTCTGGCGGGCCTGGCCGCCGGCGGACTGCTGGAGGAGCTGGCATGATCCGGCTCCGGAACGTGGCCCTGGGATTGGACGAGAGCGAGCAGCTGCTGGCCGCCCGGGCGGAGGAAAAGCTGAAAGCGCCGGTGTCCGCCGTGACCGTCGCCCGCAGGGCCGTGGACGCCCGGCGCAAGTCGGACGTGCACTTTATCTACACCCTGGACGTATCCCTCCGGGACGAGGCCTCCGCCCTGGCCCGGTGCCGGGACGCCTCCCCCGCCCCGAAAAACGACTACGCCCCTCCCCTGCCCCCACAGCTGCCGGCGGAGCGGCCGGTGGTGGTGGGCTTCGGCCCGGCGGGCATGTTCGCGGCGCTGGCCCTGGCCATGGCGGGGCTGCGGCCCCTGGTGCTGGAGCGGGGCGAGGACGCCGCCGCCCGCACCGCCAAGGTGGAGCGGCTGCGCCGGGAGGGCGTTCTCGACCCGGAGAGCAACATCCAGTTCGGCGAGGGCGGCGCCGGAGCGTTTTCCGACGGCAAGCTGACCACCGGCGTGAAGGACCGGCGCATCCCCTGGGTTCTGGACCAGCTGGTCCGGGCAGGCGCGCCAGTTGACATAACTTTTGAAGCCAAGCCCCACATCGGCACCGACCTTCTCCCGGGCGTATGCGCGGGCATCCGCCGGCGCATCGAATCGCTGGGCGGCGAGGTGCGCTTCTCCACCCGCCTGGAGGCGCTGGAGACGTCGGGCGGAAGGCTGACCGCCGCCGTGACCGCCGCAGGCGAGCGGATCCCCTGTTCGGCCCTCATCCTGGCCTGCGGCCACAGCGCCCGGGACACGTTTGATATGTTATGTAAACTTATCCCCATGGCCCCCAAGCCCTTCGCCATGGGCGTGCGCATCGAACATCTGCAGCGGGACACGGACAGGGCCCAGTACGGCCCCTTCGCCGGCCACCCTGCCCTCCCTCCCGCGGACTATGCCCTGGCGGCGGAGCTGCCCGGCGGCCGCCGGTGCTATACCTTCTGCATGTGCCCCGGGGGCGAGGTGGTCCCCGCCGCCAGCGAGCCTGGGATGGTCTGTACCAACGGCGCCAGCCCTTATAGAAGAAATTATGTTAACTCCAACGCCGCCCTTCTGGCGGCCCTCGCCCCGGAGGATTTCCCCTATCCGGGCGTGCTGGGCGGGATGCGCTGGCAGCGGGAGCTGGAGCGGCGGGCCTTCGAGGCCGCCGGCGGCGGCTACCGGGCCCCGGCGCAGACCGTGGGCAGTTTTCTCCACGGCGGGCCCTCTGTCTTCGGGCGGGTGGTCCCCTCCTACGCGCCGGGCGTGGCGGCAGTTGATTTACATAATATTCTCCCCTCGGTTATCACGGGCACCGTCGCCGGGGCGCTGCCCCTTTTCGAACGGAAGCTGCGCGGCTTCGCAGACCCGGAGGCGGTGCTCACCGGTCCGGAGACCCGCTCCTCCTCCCCCGTACGGATGCTGCGCACGGACACCCTCCAATCCCCCGCCCTGGCGGGACTGTTCCCCTGCGGGGAAGGGGCCGGCTGGGCCGGCGGGATCATGTCCGCCGCCGTGGACGGTCTTCGCTGCGCCGAGGCGCTGATCGCCTCCCTGGGCTGAACGGTTTTCTGCGAAAAAAACGCGGTGCTTTCGCACCGCGTTTCGTTTTTTATTCGCTCACTGTATGTCGTCTTTCAGCATTTTTCTGTACTTCACAGCGACGTAGGCACCGTAGGCAAGGCCGGGGACCAGCGACCCGATCAGGACGATCGTACGGACGTTCTGCCCCATGGCCACAAAGCCGGTGATCAGCGTCCCGGCGATCCAAAATACGCCCAGGATCACCTCCGCGACGGACATGTCCCGGCCGTAAGCCGCCGTCCAGCTCCGTCCCTGGTACTTGATGGGGATCCGGACCTTCCCCATGAGACCGGCGATGCCGAATACCAGCTCCAGCACGCCCAGCGCCAAAAGGCCAATATCCAAGCCCATGGCGCCCTCCTTACTCCGCGTCGGGCCGGTCGATGGGCAGTCCCGCCTGCTGGCGCTCCTTGATGGCGTCCTTGCGGCTGAGGTTGACCCGGCCCCGGTCGTCGATCTCGCTGACCTTGACCCAGGTCCAGTCGCCCACGTCCAGCACGTCCTCCACCTTCTCGGTGCGCTTGAACTCCAGGTCCTTGATGTGGACCATGCCGTCCTTGCCAGGCACCAGCTCGATGAAGGCGCCGATGGGGATGATGCGCACGCACTTGCCGTAGTACAGCTGCCCCACCTCGGGCACGAACACGATGTTGTCGATGGTCTTCTTGGCGGCGCGGCAGGCGGCGATGTCCTCGGAGGCGATATAGATGGTTCCGTCGTCCTCGATGTCGATCTTGCAGCCGGTGTCGGCGGTGATCTTCTGGATCACCTTGCCGCCGGAGCCGATGACCTCCCGGATCTTGTCCGGATCGATGGTCATCTTGATCATCTTGGGGGCGGTGGCGGCCAGCTCCTTGCGGGGCTCGCTGATCACGGGCAGCATGATCTCGTCCAGGATCTGGATGCGGGCCTCCCGGGTGATCTCCAGGGCGTTCTTCACGATCTCGTGCTTCAGGCCGTCGTTTTTCAGATCCATCTGGATGGCGGTGATGCCCTTCTTGGTGCCGGCCACCTTGAAGTCCATCTCGCCGTGGAAGTCCTCCACGCCCTGGATGTCGATGAAGGTGGTGAAGTCGTCGCCGTCCTGGATGAGGCCGCAGCTGATGCCGGCCACGGGGGCCTTGATGGGCACGCCGGCGGCCATCAGGCTCAGGGTGGTGCCGCAGATGGAGCCCTGGGAGGTGGAGCCGTTGGAGGAGAGCACCTCGCTGACCACGCGGATGGCGTAGGGGAACTCCTCTACCGGCGGGATGACGGCCTCCAGGGCCTTCTCCACCAGGGCGCCGTGGCCATACTCACGGCGGGAGGTGGAGCGGCTGGCCCGGGCCTCGCCGGTGGAATAGCTGGGCATGTTGTAGTGGTGCATGAACCGCTTCTCCTCCTCTTCCCAGATGGTATCCAGCTTCTGGGCGGCGGAGAGGGTGTTCAGGGTGGTGATGGACAGCACCTGGGTCTGGCCGCGGGTGAACAGCGCGGAGCCGTGGACGTCGGGGATCACGTCCACCTGGCTGTCCAGAGGACGGATCTCATTCATGGCGCGGCCGTCCACACGCTTGCCGGCCAGCAGCCACTTTTTGACCACCTTTTTCTGCAGCTTATAGAGGATCTCGTCCATGTACTGCATCATGTCGGGATGCTCTTCGCCGTACTTTTCCTGCATGGCGGTGACCCACTCGTTGACACGGGCCTCCCGGACGTTCTTGTCGTCGGTGTCCATGCAGTACTCCATGCCCTCGAACTCGTTGGCGACCAGCTTTTCAAACAGCTCGTCGTCGAAGGCGGCGTGCTCGTACTCGAACTTGGGCTTGCCCACCTCGGCCACCATCTGGTCGATCAGGTCCAGCACGCTCTGCAGCTTCTCATGGGCCTGGACGATGCCCTCATACATCACGTCCTCGGGGATCTCCTTGGCCTCGGCCTCGATCATGACGATCTTCTTGTGGGTGGCGGCCACGGTGACGGTCATCTGGTTGACCGCCTTCTCGGCGTGGGTGGGGTTGAACAGGTACTTCTCCCCGTCCCAGCCCAGCACGATGCCGGCGATGGGGCCGTTGAAGGGGATGTCGGAGATGGACACGGCGGCGGCCGCGCCGATCATGGCGGTGATCTCGGGAGAGCAGTCCCTATCCACGTTCATGACCTCGCAGGCGATGACCACGTCGTTTCTGAGGTCGGAGGGGAACAGGGGGCGCATGGGCCGGTCGATGAGCCGGCTGGCCAGCACCGCGGGCAGAGAGGGGCGGCCCTCACGGCGCAGGAAGGAGCCGGGGATGCGGCCCACGGCGTAGAGCTTCTCGTTGAAGTCCACGGCGAGAGGGAAATAGTCGATGCCGTCCTTGGGGCGGGCGGAGGCGGTGGCGGTGCACAGGACGGTGGTCTTGCCATACTGCACCAGCACGGCGGCGTTGCACAGCTCGGCCATCCGGCCCACCTCCATCTTCAGAGGCCGGCCGCAGAAGTCCATCTCCCAGCGGTGCAGATTGTCGAATTGTTTGTGTTTGATGATCATTCGTATTTTTTCCTTTCCTTACGTCCAATTTCTATCCAGAAAACCCGTGGGAACGGGTAAACTTTCAGCAAACTATCGCCGTAGGCGATACATTATGGAAGGCCCCCTTGTGCAAAGGGGGCTGTCACGCGTCAGCGTGACTGGGGGATTGTTTCTCTGTCGCAGTGCGCAGTAACAACCCCTCTGGCCGCCTTTGGCGGCCACCTCCCCTTGCGCAGGGGAGGCGTTCAAAGCGGTATAAAGAATTGAGTGGGACAGTATGAACTTGTCCCACTCAAAAAACCTTCATACCCCTCAGTGTAAGTAAGAAACTTACTTACGGATGCCCAGCTTGGCGATGATGGCGCGGTAGCGCTCGATGTCGTTCTTGGCCACGTAGTCCAGCAGACGGCGGCGCTTGCCGATCATCTTGAACAGGCCCATACGGCTGTGATTGTCCTTCTTGTGCACCTTCAGGTGCTCGGTGAGCTGGTTGATGCGCTCGGTGAGGATGGCGATCTGGACCTCCGGGGAGCCGGTGTCGCCCTCATGGGTCTTGTTGGCTTCGATGATTGCGGTCTTTTGATCCTTGGTGATCATGGTATTTTGCCCTTCCTTTCGGTTTTTCTAATCCCTTCGTCTGAGTGAGGGGCTGCGCCCCGGACCAAGAGCGAGGGTTCCAAGCTCTGGTACTATACCATACATTGCCCCGTTTGTCAAAAATTATTTTGCCGGCGCCCGACCGCCCTTGCAATCCGGGAGGAGTTGGATTATAATATACCAAAATATATCGAAGTGATAAGCCTGCGTCTGGACAAGGAGGTGCCCTATGAACTTCAAAGACTCATACTTCAAAAACTCACCGCTGCTCCATTTTATCACCGGGACCTTATGGTTTGTAGTAGCAGCCGTAATCGCATACAAAATGCGGTCATTTCCAGGCTTCGTTTTCCGGCTGCCTATCCTCACCTGCATCGTAGGGATCGGCTATTACGCTCGGGGCATTTATTTGATAGCAAAAAACCGGCAGCGGAATGAAAGCCATTAAACGCGGCAGGCAAATCCCCGTTCACCGCGCTGAGAGCAAATGATCCGCCTCCCCCGGAACCCGGGGGAGGCGGTCTTGTCTTATTTCCGGAACTGGTTCTTCATCCGCTTTTCGTGGTTGAGAATGGCCTTGCGCAGGCGCAGGTGCTCCGGCGTGACCTCCAGCAGCTCGTCGTCCGCCATGAACTCCAGGCACTGCTCCAGACTCATCTGCTTGGGCGGGATGAGCCGCAGCGCCTCGTCGGAGCCGGAGGCCCGGGTGTTGGTCAGGTGCTTGGAGCGGCACACGTTCACCACGATGTCCTCCTTCTTGGGGCTCTCCCCCACCACCATGCCGGCGTACACCATGGTGCCCGGCGTGATGAACAGCGCGCCCCGGTCCTGGGCGTTCCACAATCCGTATGCCACCGCCTCGCCGGTCTCGAAGGCGATGAGAGAGCCGGTGTTGCGCCGCTTCACCTCCCCCTTCACGGGGGCGTAGGAGTCGAATACCGAGGCCATAATGCCCTCGCCCCGGGTATCGGTGAGAAACTCGCTGCGGTAGCCGAAAAGGCCACGGGTGGGCACCAGAAATTCCAGCTTCATCCGCTCGCCCACCGGCGTCATCTGGATGAACTCGCCCTTTCTCTGGCCCAGCTTCTCCATCACCGAGCCCATGCTCTCCGCCGGCACATCCAGCACCACCCGCTCCATGGGCTCGCACTGCTTGCCGTCGATCTCCCTATACAGCACCCGGGCCGGGGACACGGCGAACTCATACCCCTCCCGGCGCATGGTCTCGATGAGGATGGACAGGTGCATCTCCCCCCGGCCGGCCACGTTGAACGCGTCGGTGGTATCCGTCTCCGTCACCCGCAGGGACACGTCCTTCAATGTCTCCTGCTCCAGGCGCTGGCGGATGTTCCGGCTGGTGACGTACTTGCCCTCCCGGCCGGCGAAGGGGCTGTCGTTGACGGAGAAGGTCATCTCGATGGTGGGGGCGGAGATCTTCACGAAGGGCAGCGGCTCCGGCGCCTCGGGGGCGCAGATGGTGTCGCCGATGGTCACGTCGCCGATACCGCTCATAGCGATGATGTTGCCCGCCTCCGACGCCGTCACCGGCGCCCGGCCCAGGGGCTCGAACTCATACATGCTCACCGCCTTGGCGTGGCGCACCGGCCGCTCGTTGTGGTAATCGCACACCACGATCTCCTGGTTCTGGGTGACGCGGCCCCGCTCCACCCGGCCGATGGCGATCCGGCCCACGTATTCGTTGTAATCCAGGGAGCTGACCAGCATCTGGAAGGGCTCGTCCAGCCGTCTGTCCGGGGCGGGAATATAGTCGACGATGGCCCGGAAGAGGGGCTCCAGGTCCGTGCCCGGGGTGTCCGGGCTGACGGAGCAGGTGCCCTGGCGGGCGGAGGCGAAAAGCATGGGGCTGTCCAGCTGCTCGTCGGTGCAGCCCAGGTCCATGAGCAGCTCCAGCACCTCGTCGATGACCTCATAGACCCGCTGGTCCGGCCGGTCCACCTTGTTGACCACCACGATGACCTTGTGGCCCAGCTGCAGGGCGTGCTCCAGCACGAACCGGGTCTGGGGCATGGGCCCCTCGGCCGCGTCCACCAGCAGCAGCACGCCGTTGACCATCTTCAGGATCCGCTCCACCTCGCCGCCGAAGTCGGCGTGGCCCGGGGTGTCCACGATGTTGATCTTCACGTCCCCGTAGTGGATGGCGGTGTTCTTGGCCAGGATGGTGATGCCCCGCTCCCGCTCCAGGTCGCCGGAGTCCATGATCCGCTCCTGGACCTGCTGGTTCTGGCGGAAGGCGCCGGACTGGCGGAGCATGGCGTCCACCAGGGTGGTCTTGCCGTGGTCCACGTGGGCGATGATGGCGATGTTTCTAAGCTCTTGCATGATCGTTGTTCACTCTTTTCCTTGGTATGCACACAGTTTTGTTATTTTATCACGCCCCGGGCCCGATTGCAACCGCCTTGCGCCGAAAAAGATCGCCGCCCGGCGCTCTTCCCCCTGACAGCGGACCCAAAGGGGCCGCCCTGCAGGGCGGCCCCTTTGGGTCCGTCAGCCCACGCGATACCGCTTTCGCGTCAGCAGCCACAGCAGTCCCCCTCCGCTCGCCACGCCCAGCGACGCAGTCGCCAGATAGGCCCCCGCTCTCCCCTTCCGGGCCGGCGGGGCCGGCGTCTCATCCCCGGCGATCTCCGCCTCCTCCGGAGGCGGCGCGGCGGCAGGTTCCGGGCTGGGCGCGGCCGTCGGTTCGGCGGTGGGCGCGGCGGTGGGCTCCGGAGACGCCTCCGCCGCCGGCATCACAGGCAGCGCGGCAGCTCCTCCCGTCCCGGCAGAGGAGCCGGGTCCCGGCCCCCGATCGGGTGCGGGCGGCGGTGCGGCCGTGGGCGCGGGACTGGGCGCAGCGGTGGCCGCGGGCGTCGGCTCCGGGCTGGCCGTGGGCGTTGGCTCCGGCGTGGCTGTGGGTGTGGGCTCCGGTGTCGCGGTGGGCGTTGGCTCCGGCGTAGCCACCGGCTCGCACACCGTCGCCGCCTGGGCCGTCAGGCCCGAATAATCCCCGTACATCCCGCCGCCCCAGGGGAAGGAGCGCAGGATGGTCCACCGCTCCATCGCCCGGTCATATTTCAGCGAAAACTCCGCGGTAAGACTGCCCGCGGCGCTGTGGACCTGGCGGGTGGCATCGGTATAGGAGTCGATATAGGACGACAGCTCCACCGTGAGGCGGGTGTACCCGTCCCCGTTCTCATCCCCGCTCACCGGGCTGAAGCTATACGTCCCCTCCCGCAGGGGATAGATCCAGCTCTCATGGCCCGAGTCCCCGGTGGTGCAGCTCACCTGCACCCCCTGGATAAACCGCCGGAGCGTCTCCGGCCCGGGCAGTTCGATGACTTCCGGCGTGGGCTCTGGCGTCGCAGTCGGTGTGGGCTCCGGCGTCTCCGTGGGTGTCGGTTCCGGCGTCTCCGTGGGTGTCGGCTCCGGCGTCTCCGTGGGTGTCGGTTCCGGCGTCTCGGTGGGCGTCGGTTCCGGCGTCTCCGTGGGTGTCGGTTTCGGTGTCTCCGTGGGTGTCGGTTTCGGTGTCTCCGTGGGTGTCGGCTCCGGTGTCTCTGTGGGCACGGGTTCCGGCGTCTCCGTGGGCACAGGCTCCGGCGTCTCCGTGGGTGTCGGTTCCGGCGTCTCCGTGGGTGTCGGCTCCGGCGTCTCCGTGGGCGTCGGCTCTGGCGTCTCCGTGGGCACAGGCTCCGGCGTCGCGGTGGGTGTGGGTTTCGGCGTCTCCGTGGGTGTCGGTTCAGGCGTCTCGGTGGGCACAGGCTCCGGCGTCGCGGTGGGTGTCGGCTCCGGCGTCTCGGTCGGCGTAGGCTCTGGCGTCTCCGTGGGCGTAGGCTCTGGCGTCTCCGTGGGCACGGGCTCCGGGGTCTCCGCCGTCGGATCCACCGTCCAAAAGGCATACACCGTTATCGTCTGCCCGCGGGGGCAACTGGCGGTGATCACCTTGTACTCGATGAGCGGGAACGTGCTCCAGCACTTGAAGATATACCCCACCCGCTGGGGGATGTGCTCTTTATCCAGTATGAACGTATGAATCATCTCGGTCCCGCTGGCCACCACCGGGTTCGGCTCCGGCATCCCAGTCACCGCTTCGCCGTTGGCGTTGGCGTCATAGACCAGCGTGTAGTCGGCTCCCGACTCCTGCGCCGGGGTATAGACGACCGTCGTCCGGTATACGTTCCCCGCCTGGACGACCAGATAGCTGTCCTGCAGCTTTTCGGTATAGCCCTCTACCGTCGCGTCCAAAAGGCCAAGGCTCGCCTGGCAGACCTTTCCCAGAGGCACAGGGATGGTCCACCGAAAAACGGCCACGCTGTCCTGCTGCTGACAGACGGCATTGTACTTATAGAGGCTATGGCTGGCATAGCCGCCCTCATAAATGAGCGTGCAGGCCAGGGTCATCCAGGGCAGAAACGTCGGTTCGGAAATCGTGCCCGCCTCCAGACCCTCCACCGCCAGCTCCAGCGTCACCTCTCCCATGTCCTCCGACGCCTGGGCGGTCCCCGCATCCCGCAGGCCGGCAGTCAGACCGTTCAGCGTTACCAGCAGCCCCAGCAGCACGGCAGCGACCCTTCTCGTGAGCATGACCCTTCCCTCCAAAATTATACCGCTCCATTTAATGCCCCGCCATTCTATAACGAAAAGTATATATCAAACATCATATAACTGTCAATATATTCCTGTAAATTTCCGGAAATTCTCTCCCCTCCAGTATGGGGAAAAACGCGGCCGCCCCGGGGCCCCGGAGCCGGCGGCGGCCTTTGTCACCCGCCGGTCCAGGCGCATACAATGCCTGGGAGGGGATCGCATGGACGAGAGCATCCGCGAGAGTCTGGCGGGATTCGACGCCGTGTGGCAGCGGGTCGCCGGGCTGGACAGCACACCGGAGAGGACGCCGGACCGGCAGCGCGCCGATCCGCTGGAGGACCATCTCGCGCACTTCATACACGAGGAGACCTGCGCCGCGGTCTGGGCCGCCGCCCTGGCGCAGCTGTTCGGCGGGGAGGCCCGGACCGTGCTGCTGCGCCAGGCCGCCGACGCCCGGCGGCATCTGAAGCGGCTGCGGGCGGAGTATTTCATCGCGGCCGGCGTGCCGGCGGGCGGCAACCAGGACTGTCGGGACATATCCGGAAAGCTGGCCAGTCTGCGGACGGTGTATCTGCAGGCCCGGGACCGTGCCGCGGATTATGAGGAGCAGGCGGAGCGGGCTCCCTCGCCGGAGCTGCGGGAGATGTTCGCCGCCTTTGCCGGGGACGAGGCGCGCCACGCCCGGGAGGCCCGCCGGCTCATCCTCGCCAGCTTCCAATAGCCGGCGGCAGCGGCCCTCCGGCAGTTGACACCCACCGCCGGAGGGCCTATACTGTGGGGCGGGAGGTGACGGCCATGGCATGGATCCTGGCGCTGGCCGGCGCGGCGGCGCTGGCACTGGCGCTGACATATATCGCCTACCGGGTGCCCTTTTATAACCCCCTGCCCCACCGGGAGGATATCTTCGACATCCCCGCCGGAGACCAGTATCAGACCCGGCGGGAGGAGATGGGCGCCCTCATTCGGGAGATGGACGCCATCCCCTGCGATGAAGTTAACATAATTTCTTACGACGGGACACCCCTCGCCGCCCGCTACTACCACGTGGCCGACGGCGCTCCCCTGCAGATCGAGTTCCACGGCTGGCACGGCAGCGCCATACGGGACTTCTGCGGCGGCAACAAGCTGGCCCGCCAGATGGGCATGAACACCCTGGTGGTGGACCAGCGCGCCCACGGAAAGAGCGGCGGCACCACCATCACCTTCGGCCTGCGGGAGCGGTATGACTGCCTGGCCTGGTGTCGGTACGCCGTGGAGCGCTTTCCCGGCGCGACCATCACCCTGGCAGGGGTGTCCATGGGCGCGTCCACGGTGCTCATGGCGGCGGGGCTGGATCTGCCGGAGGAGGTGACAGGGATCATCGCCGATTCGCCCTACTCCTCACCGGTTGACATAATTTCAAAAGTCTGCCGGGATGTGCACCTGCCCCCGGGGCTGATGCTCCCCTTTATCAAGCTGGGAGCGCGGCTGTTCGGCCGGTTCGATCTGGCCGAGACCACCGCCGCCCGGGAAGTCGCAAAGGCGAAGGTGCCCATCCTCATCCTCCACGGGGAGGACGACCGGTTCGTCCCCTGCGACATGAGCCGGGAGATCTACGACGCCTGCCCGGGACCGAGGATGCGCGTCACCTTCCCCGGCGCGGGCCACGGCATCAGCTATGTCATCGACCCGGAGGGCTACCGCCGGGCGGTGGTCCGGTTCTGGGAGCAGTCGGTCCGGCACTGAGAACAGAAAAACCTCTCCGGCGCATCCGGAGAGGCTTTTTGCCGCAAAAAAAGGATGATATGGCGCTTGTCATATCATCCTTTTCTGTCAGTATGCCTCGTTTTCAGCGCTCTTTGCCCGCGCCTCGCTCAGAGATCAAAATACCGGGCGGCGTTGGCGTAGCAGATGCCCTCCACGATCTTTTTCAGGGCCCCCTCGTCGTTGGGATACTCGCCGTTTTCCACCCAGCCGCCGATGAGGTTGCACATGATCCGGCGGAAGTAGTCGTGGCGGGCGTAGCTGAGGAAGGAGCGGGAGTCGGTGAGCATGCCCACGAAGTTGCCCAGCAGGCCCAGGTTTGCCAGGGACTTCATCTGCGCCTCCATGCCGCTCTTGGTGTCGTTGAACCACCAGGCGGAGCCGTGCTGGATCTTTCCGGGCAGCTCGTCGGACTGGAAGCAGGCCAGCATCGTATCCAGCTGCTCATTGTCCGCGGGGTTCAGAGAGTACAGGATGGTCTTGGGGCACTCGCCGCTCATGTCCAGCGCGGACAGCAGCCGGGCCACATTGCCGCCGCAGGTGTTCTGGGCGATCATGTCATAGCCGGTGTCCGGGCCCATCTTGGCGTACCGGCGCTCGTTCATGTTCCGCAGGCAGGAGTAGTGCAGCTGCATGGCGATGTTCAGCCGGTGATATTCCCGGCCCAGATGCAGCAGGATGTAGGTCTGGTAGCCCTCGGCCTGCTCCACGGTGACCTCGCCGCCGTCCATGACCTTCCGGAAGGCCATATCCGCCGCCGTGGTGCTCACGGGCCGGAAGGGGACGTAGTCCAGGCCGTGGTCGCTGGCCCGGCAGCCCATCTTCTGGAAGAACTCCAGCCGCTCCGTCAGCGCCGCGCACACGTCGTCCACGGTGTCCAGGGAGCTCTTGCCCACGCTGGCGGCCAGCTTGCCGATGTACTCGGCGAAGCCGGGCTTGTTGATGTTGATGGCCTTGTCCGGCCGGAAGGAGGGGCAGACCTTGAACCGGATGGCGGGGTCCGCGGCGATCTTCCCGTGCCACTCCAGCGTGTCGATGGGGTCGTCGGTGGTGCCGATGAAGGCCACGTTGGCCTTTTCGATCAGGCCGCGGACGGACATGCCCGGATCGTTGCGCAGCTTGTCCCGGGTCAGGTCCCACACCTCGTCCACGGTCTCCGGGCAGAGGTAGCCCTCATACCCGAAAAACTTCCGCAGCTCCAGGTTGCACCAGTGGTACATGGGGTTGCCGACGGCCATCACCAAGGTCTCGGCGAACTTCTCCAGCCGCTCCTTGCCGGGCTTATGGCCGGTGACATACTCCTCGCTGACGCCGTTGGAGCGCATCAGGCGCCACTTGTAGTGGTCGCCGAAATAGGTGCCGTCCGGGTTCTCGCCCCCCAGCCAGACCTGGGTCAGGTCCTCGAACCGCCTGTCCTCATAGATCTCCTGGGGCGGGATGTGGCAGTGGTAGTCCACCAGGGGCAGCGGCTCGGCATAGTCGTGGAACAGGTGCCTGGCCGTCTCCGTCTCCAGGAGAAAATCCTTGTCCATAAAGGGCTTCATCTCATACCTCCTTATCTCTGCACGCGGCCGGAGCCGTCGCCGCCGGCCAGCTTCTCCACCTCCGCGACGGTGGCGAAGTTATAGTCGCCCTCGATGGAGTGCTTCAGGGCCGAGGCCGCCACGGCGAATTCCACCGCGCCCTGGGTGTCGTAGCCGTTGAGCAGGGCGTAAATGAGCCCGCCGCCGAAGCTGTCACCGCCGCCGATGCGGTCGATGATGTGCAGATGGTACAGCTTGGAGAAGCAGTATTCGTCGCTGGCCACGTCATAGAGCATGGCGCTCCAGTCGTTGTCGAAGGCGCTCTTGCTCTCCCGCAGGGTGATGGCCACCTTCTCAAAGCCGAACTTGTCGGCCAGCTGCTTGGCCACGGACTTGTAGCCGGCCTTGTTCAGCTCGCCGGCGGTGATGTCGGTGGCCTCCGCCTCGATGCCGAACACATCCTTGGCGTCCTCCTCGTTGGAGATGCACACGTCCACATACTGGCACAGGTCGGTCATGGCCGCCCGGGCCTGCTCCCGGGTCCACAGCTTGCCCCGGTAGTTGAGGTCGCAGGAGATCTTGATCCCCCTGGCCTTGGCCGCCTTGCAGGCCCTGCGGCAGATCTCCACCAGGTTGGGCCCCAGCGCCGGCGTGATGCCGGTGAAGTGGAACCAGTCCGCGCCCTCAAAGATGGCGTCCCAGTCGAAATCGTCCACGCCCGCCTCCTGGATGGCGGAGTGGGCCCGGTCATAGATGCACACGCTGGGCCGCTGGGAGGCGCCCTTCTCGTTGAAGTAGATGCCCACCCGGTCGCCGCCGCGGACGATCTGCGTGGTGTCCACGCCGTACCGGCGCAGGCTGTTCACCGCCGCCTGGCCGATGGCGTGGGCAGGCAGCTTGGTCACATACACCGCGTGCTGGCCGTAGTTGGCCAGGGAGACGGCCACGTTGGCCTCCCCGCCGCCGAAGGTGAATTCCAGGTGATCGGCCTGGACAAAACGCTCGTAGTTGTAGGGCTGCAGCCGGATCATCAGCTCGCCGAAGGTTACAATCTTAGCCATTGCCCCGGGCCTCCTTCACGATCTGGACGGACTGTTTGCAAAGGTCGGTAATCTCGTCCCACTTGTTGTTGTCGATGAGATCCGCCGTGACCATATAGGAACCGCCGCAGGCCGCGATCAGCGGCGAGGACAGGTAGTCCCGCAGATTCTTCAGATTCACCCCGCCGGTGGGCATGATCTTAAACATGGGGAAGGGCGCGCTCATGGCCTTGATCTTGGCCAGGCCGCCGGACTGCTCCGCCGGGAAGAACTTCAGCACCTCCAGTCCCAGCTTGAAGGCAGCGTGGTAATCGCTGGGGGTGGTGCAGCCGGGGAAGACGGGCACGTCCTTGATCTGGCAGTACCGGACCAGCTCCGGGTCCATGCCGGGGGTGACGATGAACTGCGCGCCCGCCGCCAGCGCCTCGTCCACCTGCTCCGGCGTCAGCACGGTGCCCGCGCCCACGATCATATCCGGGCACTCCGCCCTCATAATGGCGATGGCCTTGGCCGCGCCCGCCGCGCGGAAGGTGACCTCCGCCACCGGCACGCCGCCGGCACACAGGGCACGGGCCAGAGGGGCCGCATCCCGCTCCGGATGATTCAGCTTGATGACCGGCACCACGCCGATCTTGGAAATGGCCTCGCTCAATGCATTCATGCTATGTTCCTCCTTACAGTATTTTCATCCTCCCGTCTCCCGGCGGAAGTGCGTTTACCGACCGTCGTGCCGCGCCGGCACATCTGTCGCGCTTCATTGATTTATATATATTTTATCACACCAAACGTTTCCATGCAAGATGCCGACGTATCATCCTGTCTCACAGGCGGCACAGACAGATGTCGCTCGGTTCATTCATTAATTTTCATTTATATTCATAAAATATACATGCAAATATTTACTCGAATATTCATCCATAATTATTGATTTTTCTGTGAATATATGCCAAAATCTATGAAAATATCGTGAATTTCAACTTCCCGCTTTATTCCTTTAATTCCTTCGCAATATAAAGGAAATATACAATGCTTTTCCCGTTCTCCGGACGGCAAAAAGCACGCGCCGGGCTGACCGGCGCGTGCTTTTTTTGATTTTTTGCGTCCTACCCGATGAGGGCCAGCAGCTCCGACAGCGGCGCCGGGGACAGGGTGACGGCGTCGTCCCCCTCGATCCACCAGACCAGGCCGCCGTCGCCGTCATCGGCCAGGACATACGCCGTGCCGTCCAGGATCAGGGTGTACAGCGGCGCGTAATCCGCCGGCGTACCGGCCGCGGCCGTTCCCCCCTCCAGCAGGGCGGCGAGGCGCTCCCGGTCGGTCACCGCGCCCACGGCCTGGCCATCGGCGTCATAGACCGGATAGCCCAACGCCGTGGCGGCAGACTCCATGGGCGCTTCACCGCCGGCGTCCGCGCAGTCGGAAAGAGCCCCGTCCTCGTCGGACGCGAAGTCCTCCTTCGCCTCCGCCGACTCCTCGGCCACGGCGTCCATGGCCTCGGTGAGGCTGACCGTCTCAGGGGTGTCCGCCGACCGGGCGTTCTCGCTGCCTTCCGCATCCATGACATAAGACGCCGCCTGGGGCGCGGCCGTGTCCGCCGACGCGCCGGAGCCGGCGGACCCCATCTTCAGCCGGGGCAGCGCCACCCCCGCGATCACCACCGCCAGACACGCGGCGGCCGCCACCGGCAGCCACCGGCGCAGCCTCTTCACCGGCTGGACGGGCCGGGGCTCACCCCGCTCCGCCTCATAGGCCGCCACCCGGGCCATCACGCCCTCCGCCAGGGCGGCGGGGGGCTCCGCCAGATCCTCCCGGAGGACCTGAGCCGCGGCGGCCGCCGCCTCATACAGGCCCCGGCAGTCCGGGCACTGCTCCAGGTGCGCCCGCAGCTCCGCCTCCCGCTCCGGGGCGAGGTCCCCGTCCAGAAGGGCCCAGATCATCTGCTCGTAACGCTCACATCCGGCCACGGTCCCCGCCTCCTTTCTCCTTCGTCCGGTCATTTGACGGCCCGGCGTCGAAAAAGTTCCCGCCGGACTGCAGATAAGCCGCCAGCTTTCGCCGGGCCCGGAAGATGCGGCTTTTCACGGTGCCGCTCTCCAGCCCGGTGATTTGGGCGATCTCGTCGTATGTAAGGCCGTTCAGATCCCGCAGCACCAGCGCCTGGCGGAAGGCAGGCTCCAGCGTCATCAGCCCCCGCCGCACCGCGGCGCGCAGCTCCGACCGTTCCAGGGCCTTCTGGGGGTCGCCGCTCTCGTCGGGCAGGGCCATCTCCCCGCCCTCGTCGTCCACGGTCAGGGACGACTCCGGCCGGCGTCCCGCCCGGCGGAGCATGTCCAGACACACGTTCCCGGTGACCCGGTACAGCCACACGGAGAACCGGCTGTCCCCCCGGAAGGCGTCCAGGGACCGGTACGCCCGGAAAAATGCCTCCTGGGAGGCGTCCAGGGCGTCCTGTTCGTTGCCCAGCATCCGCAGCGCCAGGTTGTAGACGCCCTTTTCATGGGCCTTCACCAGCGCCTCAAAGGCGTTGGCGTCCCCGGAGAGCACCCGCCCGATGGCGGCGGTCTCCTCCTCTCTCGTCATGCGGCCATCACCTCAGCTCTCTCTTGGCCCGGGCGACCACCGCCCGGATGTCCTCTATATCCGACACCTTTACCATCTCCCGCTTGATGGGCCCCGACCAGGGCACCCCCCGCAGATACCAGCACAGCTGCCGCCGGGCCTCCAGGGAGGCGATGTGGGGGTCCTTCCAGCGGCAGGCCAGCTCCATCTGCTCCAGCGCCGTATCCAGCCGCTCCGCCAGAGGCGGGTCCTCCGGCTCCGGCTGTCCCGCCAGGGCGGCGGCGATCCGCCGGAAGATCCAGGGGTCCCCGAAGGAGCCCCGGCCCACCATGCACAGATCCGCCCCGGTGCGCCGGAGGATGCGGACCGCGTCGTCGCCGGAGAACACGTCCCCGTTGGCGATCACCGGGATGGTCACCGCCGCCTTCACGTCCCGGATGATGTCCCAGTCCGCCACGCCGGCGTACATCTGCACCCTCGTCCGGCCGTGGACGGCCACGGCGGCGGCCCCGGCCTGCTCACAGACCCGGGCAAACTCCACCGCGTTCACATTCCCGCCGTCCCAGCCCTTGCGGAACTTCACCGTGACGGGCCTGTCCACCGCGGCCACGCACGCCTCGATGATGCGTCCGGCCTTCTCCGGGTCCCGCATGAGGGCCGAGCCGTCCCCGCTCTTCACGATCTTGCCCACGGGACAGCCCATGTTGATGTCCAGAATGTCCGCCCCGGAGATCTCCAGAGCCATAACCGCCGCCTCGGCCATCACGGAGGGATCCGAGCCGAAGATCTGGGCCGCCATGGGTCCGGCCCCCGGCGGGCAGAGCAGCAGTTCCTTCGTCTTGGGGTCGTTGTACACCAGGCCCCGGCTGGAGACCATCTCCGTACAGGTCAGCGCCGCGCCCAGCCGGCGGCAGATATGCCGGAAGGCGGCGTCCGTCACCCCCGCCATGGGGGCCAGCGCCGCGCCGGCCGGTATGTCCACCTGTCCGATCCGCATAGGTCCCTCCCTGTCCGGCACTGCGCCGGACCCAGCCAACAGTATAACCGCAAAAAGCCCGTTTGGCAACGGCCTCTTGACAAGCGGGGCCCGCTCCCATTAGAATAATACTGCCGCTCCCGGCAGACGCGGGCGCGGCTGAGAAATCTCCGGGAAAACAGAACCTTCTACGGGCAGCCGTCTGTCAGGAAATGGAGGTGCGAGTCCTCCGCGGTCCCGCCGCCGTGATGGGCCTTCGGGTCCTAAGTCGGAATGCTGAGCTGTCCTGCGCAGATTCACGATGAATGGATTTGCGCATGCGCGCCTCGACGGGCAGGACAAGCAGTGCGCCCGCCGAAGGTCGGGTTATGCGTAAAACACCCTTTCATCGAAAGGGTGTTCTGTTTTTCCCCGGCATTTTATGGAGGAATATAGTATGAGCAAGAAACTGATGACTCTGCTGCTGGCGCTGGCCATGCTTCTGTCGCTGGCCGCCTGCGGCGGGCAGCAGGCGGCCGCCCCCGAGGCGACGGAGGCCCCGGCCGCCGCGGAGGAGCCGGCGGCGGCAGATACCCCTGCCCCGGAGCCGGAGGAAGCCGTGCCGGCGACGATCACCGACCCCAGCGGGGCGGAGATCACTGTGCCGGAGGACATAAGCTCCATCGTGACGCTGGCCCCCTCCCTCACGGAGATGGTGGTGGCCCTGGGCTGCGGGGACGCCATCGCCGCATGCGACACCCAGAGCGCGGGACTGGACGGTCTGAACCCGGATGTGCCGGTGTTCGACATGGTGAACCCGGACATGGAGAGCCTGGCGGCCCTGAAGCCGGATCTGCTGCTGGTGTCCAATATGTCCCTCTACGACCAGCAGGACCCCTATCAGCCCCTGATCGACATGGGCGTGTGCGTGGCCTGCGTCCCCAACGCGGAGAGCATCCAGGGCATCTACGACGACATCGCCTTCCTGGGGCAGCTGCTGGGCCGGACCGAAGAGGCGGACGGCCTGGCGGCGGACATGAGGGCCTCCATCGACGCCATTGCCGCCGTGGGCAGCGCCATCCCGGAGGAGGAGCGAAAGAGCGTCTATTTTGAGATCTCCGCCGCGCCCTATATGTACAGCTTCGGCAGCGGGGTCTATCTGGACGAGATGATCTCCCTCATCGGCGCGGAGAACATCCTGGCGGACCAGACCGGGTGGCTGAGCGTGGAGGGAGAGACCGTGGTGGCCGCGGCCCCGGACGTGATCCTCACCAACGTCAACTACATCGACGATCCCGTGGGAGAGATCCTGGGCCGGGACGGCTGGGCCGGCGTGCCCGCTGTGGCGGACGGAGCGGTGTATTACATCGACAACATGGCCTCCTCCCTGCCCAACCACAACATCGTCACCGCCCTGGAGCAGATGGCCCAGGCGGTGTACCCGACCTATTTCGCCCGGTGAAGACCGGCACAAAAATGACGCTGCTGGCCCTGGCCGCCCTGTTGGCGCTTCTGGCGGGGACGGCCCTGGGCAGCGTGTCCATCCCCCCCGGGGACATTCTGGCCATCCTGTGTGCCCGGCTGTTTGGCGCCCCCCTGCCCCCGGACATCGGCCCCGGCTACCCGGCCATGGTCCTGGACATGCGTCTGCCCCGGGTGGCGCTGGCCTTTCTCACCGGGGCGGCCCTGGCCGCCTCGGGCACGGTGATGCAGTCGGTGCTGCAAAATCCCCTGGCCTCTCCCTTTGGGCTGGGGGTATCCGCCGGAGCGGGCCTGGGCGCGGCCATCGTGATCGTCACGGGCCTGGCCGCCGGAGCCATGGGAAACGTGATCCTGCCCGCCGTGAGTCTTGTCTTCGGACTGGGGACCACGGCGCTGGTGCTGTGGATCTCCGGGCGCATCGGCCGCGGAAACGGCGGGGTGACCATCGTGCTCATCGGCATGGTGGCGAGCCTGTTCTTCAACGCGGTGATGGATCTGCTGGCCACCCTGTCCCCCTCTTACGCCCAGCGGATCAACCTCTGGCAGCTGGGCAGCTTCTCCATGCGGGAGTGGAGCGCGGTATGGGTGCTGCTGCCGGTGACGGCGGCGGGGCTGATCTTCTTCTGCTGCCAGGCCCGGGCGCTGGACGTGATGACCTTCGGCCAGGAGCAGGCGCTGGCCATGGGCGTGGACCTGCCCCGGGTCCGGGCCTGGCTCATCGGGGCCGTGGCGCTGCTGACGGGCACGTCGGTGGCCTTTGTGGGCATCATCGGGTTCATCGACCTGATCGCCCCCCACGTGGCCCGGCGGTTCTTCGGCGCCGCCCACCGGCGGGTTCTGCCCGCCAGCGCTCTCATCGGCGGCACGTTCATGGTGCTGTGCGACCTGGCGGCCCGGACGCTGACCCCGCCCCGGGAGATCCCCATCGGCTCCATCACCGCGCTGCTGGGCGCGCCCTTTTTCCTGTATGTCTACTTCGCCGGACGGAGGAGGGAGCGGCTGTGATGCTCGAAGTCAAAGACCTGTGCTGCGGCTACGGCGGGCGCGACGTGGTGCGCGGCGTCTCCTTCGGACTGGCCCAGGGAGAAAAGCTGTGCGTCCTCGGCCCCAACGGCAGCGGCAAGACCACGCTGCTGCGGGCCGTGGCGGGACTGCTGCCCCGGCGGGGGCAGGTGCTGCTGGACGGGACGGACGCCGCCGCCCTGCCCCGGCGGGAGCTGGCCCGGCGGGTGGCACTGATGAGCCAGCTGTCGCCGGTGTACTTCTCCTACACCGTCTATGAGACGGTGATGCTGGGCCGGTATCCCCACCGGAAGGGCGGGCTGCTGGACCGGGACAGCGAGGCGGACCGGGCCGCCGTACGGGAGAGTCTGGAGCGGGTGGGCCTGTGGGCGCACCGGGACCGGCCGGTGACGGAGCTGTCCGGCGGACAGCTCCAGCGGGTGTTCCTGGCCCGGGCCTTCGCCCAGGACCCGGCGGTGATATTGCTGGACGAGCCCACCAACCATCTGGACCTGAAATACCAGCTGGAGCTGACGGAGAGCCTGCGCGCCTGGACGGCCCGGCCCGGCCGCTGCGCCGTGGGGGTGTTTCACGACATCTCCCTGGCCCTGGCCTTCGCCGACCGCGTGCTGCTGCTGCAGGACGGCCTGGTCCGGTATCTGGGCCCGGCGGACGCCCTGGACCGGCAGACGCTGACCCAGGTTTACGACGTGGACGTGGCCGGATATATGCGGGCCACCTTAAAACGATGGGAGTGACAGACATGGAACTTTACCGGAGCCCCTATGAGGCATACCCCTTTTTGTGCGACGCGAGCGACGATCTGCGGTGCGATTTTGAACTTCTCACCGACGATATGGCCAGCCTCACCGGGCTGCTGCGCGCCCAGGTGACGGACCGTGCCCTAGGGGAGGAGCTGCTGTGGATCTGCGAGCTCATCTATCACATCAACCCCACCCTGCGCACCTTCTTCTCCGTGACGGACGCCGAACTTGCCCGGCTGCGGGAGGCGGTGGAGCGGCTGACGGCGGAGTGCGCCGGCCGGTGCGCCCTGTTTGTTCTCACCCAGGGCTGCCCCGCGGCCTGCACCGCCCATGTCCTCCGGGTCCGGGCCAAGGAGCTGGTGCGGCTCATCTACCGCCACGTCCGCCAGGGCCACGAGGTACCGCCCGGTCTCATCGACGGGGCCAATCTGCTCAGCGGATACTTCTTCCAGCTGGCGCTAAAGCTGAACATGCTGGCCGGGGTGGACGAGATCCCCTACCAAAGCCGCAACTACCGCTGAACGGAAAACTACGGGACCGCCGCGCTGCGCCAGCGCGGCGGTCCTGCCTTGTCCTGGAAAAGATTTCGCCCGGGCCGGAAGCGGGCCCTTGCTTTTTCTCCCCGGGCAGGGTATGATAGGTTTGTGAAAAATGGACAATGCGCCAACGGCGCGACAGGATAAAAAAGGAGGATATCACCATGCCCCTCGTACCCATGAAAGCCATATTGGACGCCACAGAGAAGTACAACTACGCCCAGGGCGCGTTCAACGTCAATGCCGTCTGCCAGTCCAAGGCGGTGATCGAGGTCCACGAGATGTTCCGCTCCGCCGCCATATTGCAGGGGGCGGACCTGGCCAACGCCTTCATGGGCGGCCGGACGGATTTCGCCAACGGCACCCTGGAGGACAAGAAAAAGGGCGCGGTGAACATCGCCAACGCCGTGAAAAAATACGCCGTGGACAGCCCCATCCCCGTGGCCCTGCACCTGGACCACGGCAAGAGCTTCGAGGCCTGCGAGGCGGCCATCGCCGGGGGCTACACCTCCGTGATGATCGACGGCTCGGCCCTGCCCTTCGACGAGAACGTGGAGCTGACCCGGGAGGTGGTGAAGTACGCCCATGAGCGGGGCGTCACCGTGGAGGGCGAGCTGGGGGTCCTGGCGGGCGTGGAGGACCACGTGTTCGCCGCCACCAGCACCTACACCAACCCCCTGGACGCGGTGGAGTTCTTCCGCAAGACCGGGGTGGACGCCCTGGCCATCAGCTACGGCACCAAGCACGGCGCCAACAAGGGCAAGGACACGGTCATCCGCAAGGAGATCGCCATCGCCACCAAGGAGTGCATGATGCACGCCGGCATCGAGGGCACCCTGGTCAGCCACGGCTCCTCCACCGTGCCCCAGTACATCGTCGCGGAGATCAACGCCCTGGGAGGCGACATCCATGACGCCTACGGCATCAAAAAGGAGCAGCTGAAGGAGGTCTCCAAGCTGGGCATCCGCAAGATCAACGTGGACACGGACATCCGCCTGGCGGTGACGCGGAATCTCCGGGAGCTGTTCCGGGACGAGCCCAAGCTGCGCCAGAGCGCCTCCATCGGCCCCATCTGGGAGCTGCTGCAGGCCAATCCCGCCGCCTTCGATCCCCGGGTGTTCTTCCCGCCCATCATGGACACGGTGATGTACGGCGTCGTCCCCGACGAGGACGTGGGGCGCATCGTGGACTGCATCGAGCGGGGCGTGAAGGAAGTGGTGGGCACCCTCATCGTGGAGTTCGACTCCGTGGGCAAGGCCCCGCTGATAGCGCCCGTCAGTCTGGACGAGATGGCGGAATACTACCGCCAGAAGGGGATCTGATATGGCCATGAACATCCTGGTGGCCCACGGGGGCGGCCCCACCGCCGTCATCAACTGCTCCCTGCAGGGGGTGGTGGAGGCGGCCCGGTCCAGCGGCAAGGTGGGCCGGATCTACGCCGCCCGGTTCGGGGCGGAGGGCATTCTGGCGGGGGATCTCATCGACCTGACGGACGTGCCGGCGGAGACCATCTCCCGGCTGGGGCGCACCCCCGCCTCCGCCATCGGCTCCTGCCGGCGCAAGCTCACCGACGCCGATTACCCCACCGTGCTGGAGACTCTGAAGAAATTTGACATCGGCGCGTTTTTCTACAACGGCGGCAATGACTCCATGGACACCTGCCACAAGGTCAATGAGCTGGCCAAGCGGGAGGGACTGGACCTGCGGGTCATGGGCATCCCCAAGACCATGGACAACGACCTGGTGCTGACGGACCACTGCCCCGGCTTCTGCTCCGCCGCCCGGTACGCGGCCCTCAGCGCCGCGGAGCTGGCCCTGGACGCCTCCGCTCTGCCCATCCACGTGGTGGTGCTGGAGCTCATGGGCCGGGACGCCGGCTGGGTCACGGCGGCCAGCTACATGGCGGCCCGGCTGACGCGATGCCAGGTGCTCACCTATCTGCCCGAGGTCCCGGTGGACGAGGACCGGATGATGGCGGACATCGAATCCGCCTGGGCCAAGGGTCAGGGCCTGCTGGTGACGGTGAGCGAGGGCATCCGGGACCTGGACGGCCGGCCCCTGGCGGACACGGGCATCGTGGACGGCTTCGGCCACACCATCCCCGGCGGCACCGCCCAGCACGTGTCCGATCTCATCATGCAAAAACTTGGCGTCAAGTCCCGGGCGGAGAAGCCGGGTCTGCTGGGCCGGACGGCCATCCCTTACGTGTCGCCGGTGGACCGGCAGGAGGCCTACGCCGCCGGGCGGTACGCGGTGAACGCGGCATTGCGGGGGGAGAGCGGATACATGGTGTCCATCCAGGCCCGGCGGGAGCCGGATTATCAGAGCTCCATGGAGCTGGTCCCCCTGGCGGAGGTGGCCAACGCGGTGAAGACGTTCCCCCCGGCGTGGATCGACGGCGGGAACCGGATCGGAGAGGGCTTTTTCGGCTACGCCCTGCCCCTCATGGGGGGCGACTGGCCGGAATACGCGTTTTTGAGGTGAGAAAATGAAACATATCTATTTGAATTTGAAGCGATTTGATGTCCCCCCCGAGTACGGCGGCGTGAACCGCCTGGCCCCGGTGCAGAGTTGGGGCGCGGCCGTGGTGAGCGCCACGCAGGAGGAACTGAAAAAATACGACCCGGCCGAGGTGGAGTTCGTGCAGTACTTGCCGGAGGCCCATCTTCTTGCCGCCGCGGCGGCCCGGTGCCCGGGCAGCCCGGTGAAGCTGGGCAGCCAGGGGGTCTACCGGATGAACACCGCCCCCGGCGGCAACTTCGGCGCTTTCACCACCAACCGCCCCGCCTCCATCGTGAAGGCCATGGGCTGCGAGAGCACCCTCATCGGCCACTGCGAGGAGCGCAACGACAAAAAAGGCGTGCTGGCCGAGGGAGGCTGCGCGGATATGGCCGCGGTGGACCGGCTGCTCAACCAGGAGATCCAATGCGCCCTGGATCAGGGGCTCTCCGTGCTCTACTGCATCGGGGAGACCAGCGAGGAGCAGGCGGACTGGGAGAACGTCCTGGGCCGGCAGCTGGACGTGGGTCTGGCCGGCGTGGACAAGAGCCGGGTGGTCATCGGCTACGAGCCGGTGTGGTCCATCGGCCCGGGCAAGACCCCGGCGGATAAGCCCTACATCCAGAAGATCGCCCGGTTTGTGAAGGAGCGCACCGGGGGCATGGACGTGGTCTACGGCGGCGGCCTGAAGGCGGACAACGCCGCCATGCTGGCCTCCATCGGTGAGATCGACGGCGGGCTCATCGCCCTGACCCGCTTCACCGGCCAGATCGGCTTTTACCCGGAGGAGTATCTGGAGATCATCCGTCTGTATCTGGGGGCTCCGGCCACATGATCCTGTTTTTCCTGGTGGCCTTTCTGGCCAGCGTGGTGGGGGCGATCTGCGGCATCGGCGGCGGCGTGATCATTAAGCCGGTGCTGGACAGCCTGCATTTGGAGTCCGCCGCGGCGGTGAACTTCCTGTCCGGGTGTACGGTGCTCTCCATGAGCCTGTACTCCGTGGCGCGCAACACCGTCACCAAGGCCCAGAAGGTGGAGGCGCGCACCGGCGTGCCCCTGGCCGCGGGGGCGGCCCTGGGCGGGCTGCTGGGAAGGAGCCTGTTCGACCTTCTGCGGAGCCTGTTTGTCAACCAGGAGCGGGTCAGCGCCGTGCAGGCAGTGTGTCTGGCCCTGGTGACGCTGGGCACGCTGCTGTATGAGCTGAACCGGTCCCGCATCACCACCCGGGAGACGAAGAGCGTGCCGCTGTGCGCCCTCATCGGTCTGGCCCTGGGGCTCATGAGCAGCTTTCTGGGCATCGGCGGCGGGCCCATCAACCTGGTGGTGCTGTTCTACTTTTTCAGCATGGACACCAAATCCGCCGCCACCAACAGCCTTTACATCATTCTGTGCAGCCAGGCGGTGAGCCTGCTGTCCAGCGTCCTGGCCGGGACGGTGCCCGATTTCCGGTGGCCCTACCTGGCGGTGATGGTGGCCGGCGGCATCGGCGGCGGCGTGCTGGGCCGGGGCCTCAACAAGCACCTGGAGACCCGGACCGTGGACCGGCTCTTCACCGGTCTCATGGCCGTCATCATCCTCATCAGCGTCTATAACATCTGGCAGTACGCATCTTGATCGGCGCAATCAGAACAAACCGCCGTTGTACCCTCCGGTCAAAAATAAAACAGCCCTTCAGATTTCCTGTACGGCGCGATGCAAAACAGCACAGAGAGCATCTCTGCTCTCTGTGCTTTCTTTTGTATGAGGCCTATCCCGCCCGGCCCAGGTCCACCACCCCGTCGAAAGCGGCCACCCGCTCCGGGGTGAATTGGTGGGACACGACCAGCAGCAGCTTCCCGTCGATGGCAAGCAGCAGCTGCTCGATCCTTCCCGCGGTGTCCTCGTCCAGATTGGCCAGCGGCTCGTCCAGGATCAGCACGTCCGTGTCCCGCAGCAGCGCCCGGGCCAGACAGATCCGCTTTTTCTCCCCGCCGGAGAGATTGGCGCCGTTTTCCGTGATGATCCCGTCCAGGGCCCGCCGGTGGGCGAACCGCTCCAGGCCCACCTTTTTCAGCACCTCGATGAGTCTTTCATCATCCACGTCCCGGTACATGGTCAGGTTGCTGCGCAGCGTGTCCCGGAACAGAACCGCCTCCTGGCGCACCACAGTGACGGCCCCGTAGGTGGTGTCATACTCCTCCAGGGGCACACCGTCCACCGTGATCCGGCCGGCCGTCACGTCGTAATAGCGCAGGAGCAGATCGACGGCGGTGGTCTTCCCGCAGCCGCTGGGTCCCTTGATGAGATACTTTTTGCCCATCTCCGCCGTGAAGTTGAATCCCCGCAGGATCGGCCGGTCGGCGGTATAGCCGAAGGTGACATGTTCATAGCGGATGGCCTTCTCCACCCGGAGAAGGGGCTTTTCCGCCCCGCCATCGGCCCCTTGGCCGATGAACCGCTCCATCTCCGCGCAGGTCGGCCGGATGGCGATGAGCTGGCGGATGATATCCGCCAGGGAGATGAGGGGATAGGACAGCTGGTCGATCATGCCGATGGCGACGAAAAAATCCCCCGCCGAGAACTCCCCCGCCAGCACCAGCCCCGCGGCCGCGGCCAGCACCACGAAATAGGACAGGTAGGAGATCAGCGTGGTGATCAGCTGGGACGCCGCCCCCAGGGCCGTATCCCGCAGGAGTCTGTCCATGACCTGGCCGTTGGAGCTGTCGAACCGGGCGAGGATCTGCCTCTCGACGGAGAAGTTCTTGATGATCTCAAAGCCCCGCAGCCAGTCGTTCACCCGGGCCAGATCGTCCTCCACCGCCTTGAAATACGCCGCCTGCGCCCGCTGCAGGCGTTTTTCAATGAGCTTGGGGACATACAGCGGCGTGGTCAAAAGCAGGATGGTGACGAGGGCGATCCGCCAGTCCAGGGCGAACAGGGCGGCGCTGACAAAAACGATCTTCAGCACGATCTCCCAAAACAGGGGCAGCATCTGAAACCAGCGGGCGCGGATCGTGTCGGCCTCGCTGGTATATTTCGCCACCAGCGCCCCCTGCCGCTGCGTCTGATAGGCGGCCCAGTCCAGCCGGAGGATGCCCGCGAAGATATCCCGCTTGAGCATCTTCAGGCACCCCACGGCGAACCGGTCGCTCATGCGCCGGTAGCCGTAATAAAACAGCACCTCGCCCAGGATGAAGCCGACCAAAAGCGCCGCGTACCGGACCGCCGCGGCCGCGTCCCCGGCGATGGCGCAGTCCAGCACATCGCCCTTGAAAAACTGCAGCACCACCGCGAAGGCCGTGCTGATGAGTATAAAGACCAGGGCCCCCGCGTAACGGGCGCCGTTGGCTCGCAGATATTTTTTCATGGTGATATCCTTTCTATTGTTTCCCGTCCGAAAACGATAGAAGGATCGATTCAGTTTTTTATTTCCTTCTATCGTCTCAGAAGGAAATCCGGCGTTTCACCATGGCGGCATACCTCCCGTCCGCGTATTTTTTCCCGTCTTAAGGACCCGTTTACCGGGCGTATACCTGCCGGCCCGCCACGTAGGTGGCCGCCACGGCGAGATCGCCGTCCAGCACCGCCAGATCCGCGTCCATGCCGGGGGCGATACGGCCTTTTTTTGCCAGCCCAATGAGCTGGGCAGGATTCTCCGTCAGCAGGGGCAGCACGTCCTCCACGCTCCGGCCGGTGAACGCCACCAGATTTTTCAGCGCCTGGCCGGTGGTGAGGGTGGAGCCGGCCCGCACGCCGGTATCCGCCAGCACCGCGTCCCCGTCCCGGACCACCACGTCGTTGATCCCCAGCTTATAGCGGCCGTCGGGCAGGCCGGCGGCCTGGATGGAGTCGGTGACGGCGGCCACCTTGTCCCAGCCCTTGCAGGATAAGAGCATCCGCACCGTGCCGGGGTGCAGGTGCCGGCCGTCGCAGATGGCCTCGCACACCACGTCCCGCTCCAGCACCGCCCCCATGATGGCCGGCCGGTGCTGATGGAAAAGGCCCATGGCGTTGAAGGTGTGGGTGGCGGCCTTGGCCCCGGCGTCGATGGCGGCGATGGCCGTCTCGTAGTCCGCGCCGGAGTGGCCGATGGCCACGGTCACGTCCCCGGATATGGCCCGGATCATGTCCACCGCGCCGGGCACCTCCGGGGCCACGGTGATGTACTTCACCGCCCCCTCCGCCGCGCTCTGGTATTTGTAAAAGAGGTCCGCGTCCCCCTGCCGCAGCAGGTGCTCCGGCATGGCGCCCTTGTAGGCCGGGGCCAGGAAGGGCCCCTCCAGGTGGATGCCCAGCAGCCGGGCGCCCGTTATGGGTCCGGCCATGGCGGCCTTCGCCTGCCCGATGGCGCGCAGCGTGGCCTCCTCCGTGTCCGTGAGGATGCTGCTGAGCCACCCGGTGGTGCCCTGGGCGGCAAAGAACCGGGAGATCCGGGCGAAGCCCTCCCCGTCGGCGGCGTTCACGTCCACGCCGCCGCCCCCGTGGGTGTGGATGTCCACAAAGCCGGGGACCAGCATTTTCCCCGCCAGATCCACCCGCCGGCAGTCCGGCGGCACCGGCGCGTCCGCCGGGGCGATCCGCCCGTCCAGGACCAGCAGATCCCGCTCTGCGAACCGGCCGCGCTCATAGACCCGGCCGTTTTGGAAAAGTACCGCGTCCATATCAGAAGGGCCGGGCCGACGCCGTGGCGTTGGCGTAGATGACGGCGTCCGGGTGGTTCTGCAGAAGGCTGGCCGGGAAGTGGGCGGTCACAGGGCCGTAGGCCGCCTGGCGCACCACCGCCCGGTGCCAGTCCCGGAACACCCCCAGCCGCACCTTTTTGGCGGAGAGGATCTGCGCTATGCCGATGGTGACGGCCAGTTTGGGCATGGCGTCGATGGCCCCGCCCCGGTCGCCGATGGCGTTGGCGGTACGGGTCTCCGCCGTCAGCTCCACCACCCGGGTGCCCAGCCTGGCAAAATCCGCCGCCGTCATATCCTCCCGGGCCTCGTTGAAGGCCAGGTGGCCGTTGATGCCGATGCCGCCGAAGCAGATGTCCGGCCCGCCCAGCTCCGCCAGCAGCCGGTCCCCCTTTTCCGGGTCCGCCGGGTCGGGAAACACCCGCTGGCTCTCGGGCATGAGCAGATCTGCGTCGATCTTCCCATACACGTTCCGGGCCATGAAGCCCCGGAAGGACAGGGGGCTCTGCTCGTCGATGTAGGTGCCGTCGTCGTTCAGATACTCATCCATGTTGAAAAACCAGCAGTTTTTCAGGCTGAGCCGCTGCTGATTGACCAGCCGCACGAAGATGGGGTACTGCCCCACCGGCCCCACCGGGCAGATGAACACGGTCCGCCGCCCGGCGGCATTGTTGGTCCGGATGGCGTCCGTCATCTGCAGGGCCAGTTCATAAAACACCTCGCCGGAGTCGCCCAGCACCTGGACGGGGATCTTCGCGTCCCGTCCCAATTCGCCGGCGGATATGCCGAAATAGTCCATAGCTGCGCTCCTTTTTGTTGTGATCTTGTCTCAATTCTAGCAAGCGCCATCCGGCTTGTCAAGGCCGCGTCAGACGGAGCAAGATTTTGGCAATTCTAACATTTTGAACAAATCCGGCTGGAAAAGTTCTTGCCTATTCGTTATTATTGTGCTACTATGATAGCAGTTTCTAACGTTTCCCCCGGGTGGCGGCCCCGGGAGAACAGAAAAATCCAATTAGGAAGCGAGTGAGGAATCTTGAACGAAACAACCGAGAAAAAAGTCAAGAAAAAGATAGTGATCAGCAACAAGGTCTGGCTGCTGATCTCCCTTGTGGCCGCTCTGATCGTCTGGTATCTGCTCAGTCTGGGCAAGGCCACCGGCCGCAGCTTCCCCTTCATCGGTAAGACCTTCATTGAGTCCTTCCCCCTGATGGCCACGGAGCGCAACGTGCTGTGGGGAGACCTTGCCAGCAGTATGGTCTGCGTGGCCGCCGGCTTCGGTCTGGGCTTCATCACCGCCGTCCCCGTGGCGTTTCTGATGGCCTGGTACACCCCGGTGCAGAAGATCATCATGCCCTGGATCAACTTCATCCGGAACATCCCCGCCCTGGCTTACGCGCCCCTGATCGTCATCATGGTGGGCGTGGGCAAGACCCCCGCCATCATCCTGATCTGGATCTGCACCTTCATGACCATGTGCGTCACCATTTACGGCGGCATCGCCAACATCGACACCACCCTGGTCAAGGCCGCCCGGGTCCTGGGCGCCAACAACATGGACATCTTCTTCCGCATCACCCTTCCCGCCACGGTGCCCTTCATCATCACCGCCGTGCGCCTGGGTCTCGGCGCCGGTCTGACCACCCTGCTGGCCGCCGAATCCACCGGCGCCCAGGCCGGCCTCGGCATGCGTATCCGGGCCCTGTCCGGTACCTTCGAGTCGGCGCCCATGCTGATGTATATCATCATCATCGGCATCATCGGCATGCTGCTGAACATGCTTGTAAACTTTATTGAAAGGAAGCTGACGTCATGGCAGGAGAAGATAGAGCAGTAAAACTCCACATCGAAAACGTATACAAAGAATACAAAGGCGAGCACGGCAACACCGTGGCCCTCAACGGCGTGAACCTGGACATCATGGAAAACGAGTTCGTGTGCGTGGTGGGTCCCTCCGGCTGCGGCAAGAGCACCCTTTTGAACATCATCGCCGGACTCCATGAGGCCACCAGCGGCACCTGCTATCTGGACGGCAAGCCCATTACGGACGTGGGCGTGGAGCGGGGCGTGGTGTTCCAGCAGTACGCCCTGTTTCCCTGGCAGACGGTGCTGAAAAACGTCATGTTCGGCCCCCAGATGAAGCGTCTGCCCAAGGCCGAGTGCGAGGACATCGCCCGCAAGTACATCAAGCTCGTCGGCCTGGAGGGCTTTGAAAACGCCTACCCCAAGGAGCTGTCCGGCGGCATGAAGCAGCGCGTGGCCATCGCCCGCGCCTACGCCAACAACCCCGAGGTGCTACTGATGGACGAGCCCTTCGGCGCCCTGGACGCCCAGACCCGCGCCCAGCTGCAGACGGAGCTTCTCAAGACCTGGGAGGAGGAGCAGAAGACCTGCTTCTTCATCACCCACGACGTGGACGAGGCCATCCTTCTGGCCCAGCGGGTGGTCATCATGTCCGCCCGTCCCGGCCGCATCAAGCGCATCGTGGACATCGACATCCCCTATCCCCGGGATCAGGCCACCAAGAACGACCCCCGCTTCCTGGAGCTGAAGACCCTCGTCTGGAACGAGGTCTATCAGGAATACCTGGAGGTGCGCAAGTAATCCCCGTTACCCCGCCGGCAACGCCGGAAAACATAGAGGTAAACCTATTATTATTTTTAGGAGGAACAACATGAAGAAACTTCTTGCACTGCTCCTGGCCCTTGTGATGCTGTTGAGCCTGGCCGCCTGCGGCGGCGGTGGCTCCAAGGCCGATGACGGCAACATCACCCTGCGGGTGGGCTACATGGCCAACTACGCCTCCCTGTGGGCCGTCATGACCGGCATCAAGGGCGGCTACTTCGAGGAAGAGGGCATCACCATCGAGCTGACCGAGTTCGGCGACGGCCCCTCTGAGATCGCCGCCATGGAGGGCGGCTCCATCGACCTGGCCTACATCGGCAAGGGCGCCCACCGGCTGTGCATCACCGGCAGCGCCATCAT
>CANQSJ010000016.1 GCA_947626495.1 uncultured Oscillospiraceae bacterium
CAGTAAGATTCCTTGATACGCCACAGCAAGGATGGTTATTGCATTTCCCTGCCTTTCGTGGTAAAATGTAGTTGTAAGCCACTGGAGAAACAACAATCCTGCTACCCCTGTTATCACCACCGATAACAATTTGATAACAGCCCATCGTATAGGCTGGATAATATGGACATGTCAAATAATCAAAAGAATGAGGTATCAAATTGATGAAGCAAAATCCGTTAAATATGATGCCCAACAACGAGTGGGAATAACGCCCATACCGCCGGAGATGGCGTAAGGAAGGACATTGTTTCCTCTGCAGATGGGGAGGGATAAAAACGGAAAAGCAAAAGACGTTATCCTTAAAATGCCTGAACGCGCTGGATCTGAAGCTGATCGCGATGGCGCTGATGCTGAGCGATCATATCTGGTATGTGTTTTTCCAGGAACAGGAAGCCCTGCACTGGATGACCTATATCGGGCGGCTCGCTTTCCCGATTTTTGCGTTTCAGATCGTGGAAGGATTCGCCTATACCCACGATCTCAGGAAGTACATAGGCCGTGTCTTCCTGTTTGCGCTGGTCTCCGAGATCCCCTTCAACCTGGCGTTTTACGGCACGCTCTCATATCCCAATCACCAAAACGTGATGTTCACGTTCTGCATCGCGCTGCTCTTGCTGGCGGCTATAGAGAAAGCCCGCAAAAAGGGCCGGACCGTTTTTGTCCTGACGACGGCCGCGTGCATCGTGTTTGGCTATCTCGCCGGCTACGTTGCCCAGGTCGACTATTACGGCGAGGGGATCCTGACGGTGATACTGCTCTATTTCTTCCGCAACATGCGCTTCGGTTGGATCGGGCAGCTGGCGAGCCTGCTTTTTATCAATCTCGGCCTGTCTGGGTTTTACAATACTTCGTCGGGCCGGTGGTTCAACGTCGGATTACAGATGTTCAACGAGAGCCAGTCCCAGTGGGTCCCGCTTGGCGATTACATGTTCCCGCTTCCGTTCTGTTCGCCGGACATAAGCTGGATGCTGACAGAACAGGCGCTGGCCGTGCTGGCGCTGATCCCGATATGGATGTATAACAGAAAACAGGGCCTGCACAGCCGCGCGCTTCAGTATGCGTGCTATGCTTTTTATCCGGGACACCTTCTGATTCTGGGGCTTTTGGCGAAGTTCGTGGCGGGTTGACACAGGCGGCAGCATCCCCGCTGTCCGGCGGTTTTCCGGTCACCCGGCGTTTTCCCGACGGTCCGCAGAGAAAACTGCGGCGACAAAACAATCCTTCCCCATAACAAATCCCTTCGCTGCGAAACTCGCAGCGAAGGGATCTTTTTTCCGTAAGGCGGGTTTTTCAGATCTTCATGCACACGTCCCAGGCGTTCCAGATGACATTGCGCAGGTTGCCCCGGGCAACGCAGGTGCCCGCCCGGTGGATGCGGCCGCCCTTGGCCCCCAGGGGCGCGGGGGCAAAGCCCACGGCGTTCACCACGCTGTCGCAGGCAAGCTCGAAGGTCTTGCCGTCCTTGCCCTTCACCGTGACGGCCCCGTCCCGGATGTCCGTGATGGTGGAATTGAGGTACACCGGCACCTTCCGGAAGGCCAGGGCGTCCCGCAGAAAAGAGCTGTTGGCCAGGCAGGTGCCCGGGGCGGTGATGAGATCGTTCGCCATCTCCACGATCACAGGGTGTTTGCCCTGCAGGCTCAGCTCATAAGCCGCCTCGCAGGCGGACTGGCCGCCGCCCAGGAACACCACCTTGTCCCCGGCGCCGTCTCCCAGCAGCAACTGGGTGAAGTCGATGGTCTTCTCAAAACCGGGGATGGGCAGGGTCTTGGGCCTGGAGCCGGTGCACACGATCACCTCGTCGAAGTCCCCGATCAGCGCCGCCGGGTCCTCCACGGGGGTGTTCAGCCGTATCTCCACGCCGGCTTTGGAAAGCTCCCGCTCATACCAGGCCAGCAGCCGCTTGTCCGCGTCCTTGAAGGACATGGCCGCCGCAGTGATGTAGAGCCCTCCCAGCTTGTCCCCCTTTTCGAAGATCACCGGCGTGTGGCCCCGCTGATGCAGCACCAGCGCGCACTCCATGCCGCCGATGCCGCCGCCCACGACAGCCACCTTCTTGGGACTCTGGGCCGGCTCGATCTTGTATTTTCTGCTCTGCATGGTGGGCGGGGTCAGGGCGCACCGGGCCAGATGCAGGGCGTCGGGCAGGCTCTGGGTATTGGCCGTGCCCTCGCTCTTGGCGAAGTTGAAGCAGCCGTTGTGGCAGCCGATGCAGGGCTTGATGTCCTCCTCCCGGCCCTCTATCAGCTTGGTGACCCAGGCCGGGTCCACCAGGTTCTGGCGGGCGGTGCCCATGGCGTCCAGGCGGCCGGCAGCGATCTCCGCCGCGGCGGTGGCCGGGTCCATCTTGCCGGCGCAGACCACGGGCATATCGGTGAACTTTTTGATATGCTCCACCTCGGCCAGGTTGCAGTTTTTGCCCATGTACGTGGGCGGGTGGGGCCAATACCAGGCGTCGTAGGTGCCGTTGTCGCAGTTGAACATGGCATAGCCCGCGTCCTGCAGGTACTTGATGGCCCGCTCCGACTCGGCCATGTCCCGGCCAAACTCGGTGAACTCCTCCCCCGGCAGGGCGCCCTGGCCGAAGCCCTTGGTCTTGGACACCACCGAGTAGCGCAGCGCCACGGGGAAGTCGTCCCCGCAGTATTTGTGGATGCACTGGACGATCTCCACCGGGAAGCGGTAGCGGTTTTCAAAGCTGCCGCCGTACTGGTCCGTGCGGTAATTCATGTTGGCGATGGTGAACTGGTCCAGCAGATACCCCTCGTGCACCGCGTGGATCTCCACGCCGTCCACCCCGGCCTGCTGCAGCAGCTTCGCCGTCTTGCCGAAGGCGTCCACCATCTCCTGGATCTCCTCCACGGTCAGGGGGCGGCTCTTCAGCTCCGGATACCAGCGGTTGGGCGTGGCCGAGGCGGAGGCGCAGGCGTACTCCACATCCAAAAAGGGCTTGGCCACCGTGCCCAGGGCCTTGTGCTGGAGCATCTTCACCATCAGGTCGTTGATGGCCATGGACCGGCCGAAGCCGGCGGCCAGCTGGATGAAAAGCTTGGCCCCCGTCTTGTGAAATTCCGGCAGCCACGCGGCCAGATTCCGGAACATCTTCTCGTTTTTATACAGCCACCGCCGGCCCATGGTGTCCCGCACACACTGCATCCCCGGCAGCACCAGGCCCACGTTCTCCTGGGCCCGGTTCAGGATATGGCGGGCCGCCTCCTTGTCGAAGTGGCAGGGCTCCAGCCAGCCGAACAGGCTGGTGCCGCCCATGGAGCACTGGACGATGCGGTTTTTGATTTCCACATTCCCGATCTTCCAGGGGGTGAACAGCGGTTCGTATTTTTTGTCCATCATTTCCTTTCCCTCACTCCACGGTCACGGTGCCGTCGGCGGCCACCGTGATGGTCATGCCCGTCTGTACGTACTGCAAAAACTCGTCTCCCAGCTGGTCCACCACCGGCATGCTCACGTCCGTCCACACGTCCCCCAGGATGGCCCCGGAGGCCGCCAGGGAGTCGATGTGCTTGGAAAAGAGCATGCAGGCCGGCTGCCGGCCCATGGCGCAGGCGGCGTACAGCACCATGCCGCCGGTGGTGGAGCCGATGGTCATGGGCAGGCACAGGGCCTTGCCCCCCATGGGCTTTTTGTAGATGTCGGCGTTGTTCTGGTCGCCGCACTTGACCTTCTTGTCGCCGAACATCAGCGCCATCTGGTAGCTGGCCAGGGTGTTGAAGCCCTCATGGCTCACCAGCGCCTCCGCCGTGCAGGTGCCGGGCACCACCGGCCGTCCCTTGAACTGTCTCATTTCGCCGTCTCCTTTCCGGTGATGATGCCCAAAATGTCCGCCTCGGTGTAGTACCGGGCGCTGGTATAAGTGCGCAGCTTGTTGGAGGAGGTGATGACCGCCTTGCTCTTGCACAGGGGGTTGTTCATATACATCAGCGGGCAGATGTAGCTGACCACCACCCCGGTCTTGGCAAGCCTTGCGGCGTAGGGGGTCTTTTCAAACTCCCGGATCACCGCCGTGGGCGCGGTGAACACCGTGGGCACCGCCACCTGCTGCCGGCCGGTCTCCGCCAGCCCCGCCTCCACCGCGTCCGTCCAGTCCTGCAGCTGATGCAGGGACATGTGGGGGCAGCCCACGAAGCACAGCTTGGGCGCGGCGGCGGGGTCCTTCCAGATCACCGGGTAATTCTTGCGCACCTGCTCCAGGGTCTCGTCGTCGATGACCCAGGTCTTGGCTCCCTCGGCAATGAGGCTCTCCCCCATGTCCACCGCTTCCGGCGTCAGGTGCTCGATGTGGTAGAGGCCCACCGCGCCGTTGGAGGCCGTGGCCGCGCCGAAGTCCTTGAGATAATCCTTCGCCCCGTCGTTCAGCTCCGTGCCCAGCCAGCTCTCCATGCCCCGGATGTAGGGCACGTCCTCCATCACCTTCATGCCGATGGCGGAGCCCAGAAGCTGGGGCTCCGGCCGGTTTTTGCACCGCACATCGATGACCCAGGTGGCCTTTCTCCCCTCGTCGGTCAAAAGGCCGAACTCCGGCACGAACCCGGCGATGGAGCCCATGATCTCGATGATACCGGAGTTGCGGTTGCACCGGGCGCCCAGCACGGAGTTTGCGTACACCACCGCCGAGGACTCCGCCCAGGACAGCACCTCTCCCCGCTGGGGAGTGTTGCCCACCTCGTCCATGTAGCAGGTGCAGGTGTAGCCGTCGTCACCGGTGACGCCCAGCTTGCGAAGCTGCTCCTCGTACCGGGCCTGCTGGTTATACATGAACTTCTTGAAGACCAGATTTTCCAAAAAGGACGCCGGGACGTTGTCGTCCAATGGCCGGGGGTCCGCGGTGAATTTCTGTCCCTGGGGCAGGTCTCCGCCCAGAAGCGTGTCGTATAGGTCGTAGATGGGTTTCATCACCCCCAGGCCGAAGCTGATCACCGTGTGGCCGTACCGGCTGGCCACCGGCACCATCCGCTCCGCCCCGAAGGTCTCGCCGTACATGACCAGGGTCTTCACCACCTTGGCCATCACCTCGCCCCTGCCGCCGTCCAGCAGGGCCTGCTGCTCGTCTGTCAGAACCATAGGATCACCTCGCTTAAAATTTTACAAGCTATATAAATTATACAAGAATCCTGTTGCATAGTCCAGACAAACTTGTGGATTTCTCTCTCTTTCTTCCCATTTTTTTACATCCCTCCCGCGCGTGCGGCGGAGGGACATTGAAAAAACTATTTTGTGTTTTTCGCTCTTGTGTGGTACACTATCCCCACCGGACAAACAACGAACAGGAGGACGGACCATGGACGGTTTTGACGAGATCGATCTGTCGGATTGCCCCCACTGCGGCGGCGTGGGGTGCATCGAGGAGGAGGGCGGCTGGTGCGTATACGTCCAGTGCCTGGACTGCGGCGCCCATACGGCGGAGCTCTCCTATAGAAACGAGGCCGAGCGCCTGCAGGCCGCCCGAAGGGCGGCGATGAACTGGAACTTCAGAAAGGTCATCCGCCCCGACCCGGGAGAGTGAAAAAAAGAAGATCCCTCGCCGTCTGTCCGACGGCGAGGGACCTTTCTTGCCTGGCCTGTCATGCCTCCGCGGCCAGCAGAGACGGCAGCTGCCCCAGGGACATGATCTCATGATCCGGAACGATCCCGGAGCGATTTACCTCCCCCCGGCGGTTGTACCAAACGGTCCGCAGTCCGGCGTTCTTCCCTCCGGCGATGTCCGACGACAGGCTGTCCCCCACCAGCAGGGCGTTTTCCCGCACGAAGCCGGGTATGCGGGCAAAGCAGGACTGGAAAAAGCGGGCGTCCGGCTTGTCGTAGCCGATCTCCTCGGAGATGAACACGTCCCGGAAGTACGCCTCCAGCCCCGCGCTGCGGATGCGGCTTTTCTGCACCCTCGCGGTGCCGTTGGTCACGATATACAGGCCGTACCGCCCGGCGAGGGCGGCCAGCAGCTCCTCCGCCCCCGCCATGAAATAATGGCCGAGGCAGAGCCGGTCCTCATACAGGCGCGCCGCCTCCTCCGGCGGGCAGGCGAGGCCGAATTCCGCAAACAGCAGGGCATAGCGCCTGACCTTCAGGGCGTCCCGCGTTATCTCCCCCCGCTCCAGGAGCTTCCACTGCTGCAGATTCAGCTCGCTGTAGCGCTCCAGGATCTCCTCCGTCGGCGCGACCCCCAGCTGTCCCAGCGTATCGGTGAGGGCGGCCCGCTCCGCCGCATGAAAGTCCAGGATCGTGTCATCCAGGTCAAAAAAGATCGTGTCCGTCAATTCCGTGTGCTCCTCGCCATGTTTTTTCGCCCGCGGCAAGACCATTTTACCCTCTTCCCCCGCTCTTTGCAAGTCATCTGTGCCGCCGGAAAAGCCGCCCGCGGCGCGTTTTTTGTTGCGGACCTCCCGCCGATATGGTAATATCCAGATACAGGCCCTCCGGCCCGGTCCGCGGGAAGGACGGACCGGCGATCCGGGGGCCGCGGAGGGAAAATGGGCGAACAGTTTTCAAGAACGGAATTGCTATTGGGCCGCCAGGCCATGGAGATCCTGGCCCGGTCCCGGGTGGCCGTGTTCGGCATCGGCGGCGTGGGCGGCTATGTGTGCGAGGCCCTCGCGCGCAGCGGCGTGGGAGCCTTTGACCTGGTGGACGACGACCGGGTGTGCCTCACCAACCTGAACCGGCAGATCATCGCCACCCACGAGACGCTGGGGCGGCTGAAAACGGAGGTCATGGCCGAGCGCATCCGGCAGATCAACCCCCAGGCGGACGTGCGCGTGCGCTCGTGCTTCTTCCTCCCGGAGAACGCCGACACCTTCCCCTTCCCCGATTACGACTACGTGGTGGACGCGGTGGACACCGTGGCGGCCAAGATCGCGCTGGCGGTGAAGTGCGCCGAGACCGGCACCCCCCTCGTCAGCTCCATGGGCGCTGGCAACAAGCTGGACCCCACCGCCTTCCGGGTGACGGACATCTATCGGACGAAGACGGACCCGCTGGCCCGGGTCATGCGCCGGGAGCTGAAAAAGCGGGGGATCCGAAAACTGAAGGTGGTCTATTCCGAGGAGCCCCCCATCCGTCCCCGGGGTGACACGGCCGGGGACGGCCCGGCGGACGACGGGCGCCAACCACCGCCCCGCCGGTCTGTCCCGGGCAGCACCGCCTTCGTCCCCTCCGTGGCCGGGCTGATCCTGGCCGGGGCGGTCGTGAAGGATCTAACGGCGGGCGCGGCCGATCCGCCGGAGAGAGCATAAAAAGAAAAGCGGAGAGCGATGGAGCGCTCTCCGCTTTTTCCGCCGCCGTGCAGGCGGCCCTTTTTTATCGGACCGCGTCCAGAAACCGCCGGAAGGCGGCCCGGCCGGCCTGGTCCCGCTTGTAGACGCCCGCGTGCTCCAGCACCTGCGCGAACACCTTCCCCACCTCGTCCTGGAGGATGGGCAGGGCGTTTTCGGCGGTGAACGTGTATTTTCCCTGCAGACCGTCGGCCCAGTCGGCGTGCTTGGCCAAGGACTCGTGGGCCCGCACGTCGCCGCCCTGGACCAACACCTCCGCCAGATCGGCCAGTTCCGTCTTCAGCCGGGCGGGCAGCACCGCCAGGCCCATCACCTCGATCAGACCGATGTTCTCCTTTTTGATGTGGTGCAGCTCCTGGTGGGGATGGAAGATCCCCAGGGGATACTCCGCTGTGGTCCGGTTGTTGCGCAGCACCAGATCCAACTCGTACTCCTCCCCCCGCATCCGGGCGATGGGGGTGATGGTGTTGTGCCTCTCCCCCTCCGTCTCCGCCAGAATGTCCGCGGCCGGGTCGCTGTAGGTCCGCCAGGCGCGCAGGATCCTGTCCGCCAGCTCCACCAGCCGGTCGGCCTCCGCCGAGCGGATGCGGATCACGCTCATGGGCCACTTCACCAGTCCGGCGGCCACGTCCTCAAAGCCGGGGAAGGTGAAGGTTTCCTCCACCGGGGCCTTCGCCATGGCGAAGGTGTAGCGACCGCCCTGGAAGTGGTCGTGGCTCAATATGGAGCCGCCCACGATGGGCAGATCCGCGTTGCTGCCGATGAAATAGTGGGGGAACAGGCGCAGAAAGTCCATCTGCTTGCGGAAGGTGGACCGGTCGATCCGCATGGGGATATGCCGGCTGTTGAGCACGATGCAGTGCTCGTTGTAGTACACATAGGGCGAATACTGGAAAAACCAGTCCTGTCCGTCCAGCGTCAGGGGGATGAGCCGGTGGTTCTGCCGGGCGGGATGGTCCAGCCGGCCCTGGTAGCCCTCGTTGGAGGCGCACAGCTGGCAGGCGGGATAGGCGTTCTGAGGCGCCAGCTTTGCCGCGGCGATGGCCCGGGGGTCCTTTTCCGGCTTGGACAGATTCACCGTGATGTCCAGATCTCCGTACTCGGTGGGGGCCACCCACTTCATATCCTTCACGATCCGGTACCGGCGGATGTAGTCCGTGTCCTGGGAGAAGGTATAGTACCAGTCCGTGGCGGTCTCGGGGCTCTGGGCGTATTTCTTCCAGAAGGCATGGCGCACCTCGCTGGGCCGGGGGGTGAGGATGCCCATCAGCTCCGTGTCCAGGATATCCCGGCTGCCGATGCCCGGCTCGCACCGGCCGTTGGCCACGGCCCAGTCCAGGATGTCCCGCAAAATGTCCTCCAGCGGCCTCTCCGCGGCCTGCTCCGGCGCCTCCCACCGGTCCAGGCCCAGAGCGGCGGTGAGCCGGTTGGCGGCCCAGGTGTAGTCGTCCCGCTGGATCAGATCTTTTTCCAGGGCATAGCGCAAAAGCTGGGCGATGTTGTCATGGATCATGTCGGTCTCCTTTCCGCCCGCGGCGGGCGGATCATTTCTCCCCTGATTGTACCAAAAACGCCGCCGCCCGGCAAGAGAAAAGCGCGCCGGCCGGCCTATTTCCCCCAAAGTTTTCCCCCAAGGACGCAAAACCGCCGGACGGAGACCCGCCCGGCGGCTTTTTCGCTGTGGCTCAGTGTACGGCTTTTTTCAAGGTCGCGCGGATGGCGCCGGGACCGGCGGTGAGCTCCTTCAGATAGCCCAGCACCGCCGGGGCCAGCCCCGCCTCATACAGGTCCACGCCGAAGATCACGTCGTTGTGCAGGATGGGCGACACAGCCGCCTCCAGATCCTGCTCCGCGCCCAGCTTCAGCCCGGCCACATAGGGCCGCACGGTGTCCATCATCGGGTCGTCGCTCAGCTCGAAGGGCTTGCCCTCGTCGTCCAGGCCCATGAGATACCGCAGCCAGCCCGCCTGTACCAGCGGGATCAGCTTCAGATCGTGCACGTCCTTGTCCGGCGCGGCCAGATAGGCCTTGATGGTATTGCCGAACCGGATGGACAGCTTCTGGCTGGTGTCCAGGGCGATGCGCTGGGGGGTGTCCGGCATGAAGGGGTTGGGGAAGCGCACATGGATGACCTTGTCGATGAACTGCTTGGGGTTCAGGATGCCCGGGTCCACCACCACGGGCAGACCCTCGGTGTAGCCCACGGTCTCGATGAGGGCCACCAGCTCCGGATCGCGCATCTCGTCGCAGATCTTCTTGTATCCCAGCAGGCATCCGAAGATGGCCAGACAGGTGTGCAGCGGGTTCAGGCAGGTGCAGACCTTCATCTTCTCCACCTTGTCCACCGTCTCCCGGTCGGTGAAGATGACACCCACGCTGTCCAGGGGCGGCCGGCCGTTGGGGAACAGATCCTCGATGACCAGATACTCCGTCTCCTCGGAGTTGACGTAGGGGGCGATATAGGTGCCCGCCGGGGTGATGGTCATGTCCAGACCCTCCACCCCGTCGTCGGCCAGCATCTTCTCCACGGAGGGGTCCGGCCGGGGGGTGATCTTGTCGATCATGGTCCAGGGGCAGGAGATCTTCTCCGCCACATAGGCGGCGAAGCCCGGATCGGTCCTGCCGTTGGCGGACCAGGTGTCCGCGAAGGTACCGAAGGCGGCGCGGACCTTGTCCCCGTTGTGGGAGCAGTTGTCCGTGCTCACCAGCGCCAGGGGCGTCGCCCCGTTTTGGTAGCGCTCATACAGCAGCGCCGCCACGCGGCCCAGGAAGCTCTTGGCCTGCTCCGGCCCGGTCTCCAGATCCGCGGCGATGTCCGGCAGATATTCCCCGTTGCCGCCCACCAGGCTATAGCCCTTCTCGGTGATGGTGAAGGTCACCATCTGCAGACTGGGCGCCCGGAAGTGGGCCTTCAGGATCTCAAAGTCCTCGGTGCCGGGGCCGGTGAGCAGCAGGTCCTCCACGATGGAGCAGATGACCGTCTTGTCCACGGTGCCGTCGGACTTCAGCGTGGCCAGGATGGAGTAATTGTCGTTGGGCTGGTGCATCCCCTCCTGCTCCCGGTTCACGGCGATGACGCCCCGGTCCATGACGCCTTTTTCCAGCATCTCCTGGGCCAGGCGGGCCTGGAAGGCCTTAAAGAGGTTGCCGCCGCCGAACTGGATCCAGTAGGGGTGCTCCTTGGTGCGCGGGGCGATCTCGTCCCGGTCAAAGGCGGGAACATGGTAGCCCTTGGCCTCCCATGCCGCCCGCTCGTTTTTCAAACTCTCCGCCGTCAGTCTCATTTGCGCGCCTCCGATTTCTCGATGGCCTCCCACAGGCCCTGGATGTAGGTGGCGCCCAGGGCGCGGTCATACAGGCCGTAGCCGGGCATGGCCACCTCGCCCCAGATCATGCGGCCGTGGTCCGGACGGATGGGGCCGTCGAACCCGATGTCGTACAGGGCCTTGACGATCTCATACATGTCGAAGGAACCGCAGCGGGAGATGTGGGGCGCCTCCTCAAAGTTGTCGGGGCTGTGGAACTTCAGGTTCCGCACGTGGGCGAAGTGGATGCGGCCCTTCAGGGACCGGATCATGTGGGGCAGGTCGTTTTTCAGGTTGGTGCCGTAGGAGCCGGAGCAGAAGGTGACGCCGTTGTGGGGGTCGTCCACCATCTTCATCATCCGCAGGATGTTCTCCTCGTTGATGATGATCCGGGGCAGGCCGAACACGCTCCAGGCCGGGTCGTCGGGATGGATGGCCATCTTGATGTCGTACTTGTTGCACACCGGCATGATGGCCTCCAGGAAGTATTTCAGATTGGCGAAGAGCTTCTCGTCGTCGATGTCCTTGTACATGGCGAACAGCTCCTTCACCTTCGCCATGCGCTCCGGCTCCCAGCCGGGCATGACGGTGCCGTTCATGTCCCCGGCGATGGAGTTGAACATCTCCTCCGGGTTCAGGGCGTCCACAGCCTGCTGGGTGTAGGCCAGGGCGGTAGAGCCGTCGGGCAGCACCCGCGCCAGCTCCGTGCGCGTCCAGTCGAACACGGGCATGAAGTTGTAGCAGACCAGATGGATGTCCTCCAGCCCCAGGTTCTCCAGGGTCTGGATGTAGTTGGCGATGTACTCGTCCCGCTTGCCCTTGCCGGTCTTGATGTCGTCGTGGATGTTGACGGACTCGATGCCGGCGATGTGCAGCCCGGCGGCCTCCACCTCGTCCTTCAGGGCGCGGATCCGCTCCCGGCTCCACACCTCCCCCGGCTGGGTGTCATAGAGGGTGGTGATGACCCCGGTGACCCCGGGGATCTGGCGGATCTGCTGGAGCGTGACGGTGTCGAACTTCGAGCCGTACCAGCGCAGTGTCATTTCCATATCGATCGATCTCCTTTCAGATGATTCTCATTTCAGATGCGGGTGTCCCACAGCCCGCAGTAGGCGTCCACCGGGTCCTTGCCCGTGAAGGCCTCCGGGCCGGCCATCAGCTTGTCGGCCAGCTCGTCCAGGGTGGAGTCCAGGCTGTCGTACGCGTTGATATAGGTCCGCGCCTGGGGGATATCCGCCAGGACGAAGGGCTGCTGGGTGCTCACGACGATCACCGGCAGCTCGTGGACATACCAGGGGATCTCGCCGCCGCCCTTGGTCATGCCGAAGGCGGGCCTGGCCACCGGCTGGAAACCGCCGGCGATGTCCACCAGGGTGATGATCAGATCCTGCCGGGCCACGAATTCGGAGATGGTGTCCTTGCCGGCGAAATAGAGGTTCAGATCCGGCTTCTCCCCCGCCTGGATCTGCTTGAGCATCTTGGCGATGGGGCTCTCATAGAGGAACACCTCAAAGCCCCGGGCGGTGAGCTTTTCCTGCAGCCGCTGGGCGGGATTCGTCCCGCCGCCGCCCATCACGGCGCCCAGACCGGGGGCCTCCAGACCCTTCACATAGACGATCATGATCTTTTTGTACCGCTCCGGGATCATGGGCAGCACGTCCGCGTCCTTGTACTTCACCAGCGTGATGGCCTGCCGGGCGATCTGCCGCTGCTTTTCCCGGTGCTCGGCGCAGCCGATGATCTGATGGACCTGCTCCCGGGGCGGCATGATTTCGGTCCTGGCTTTCCTGTGCAGACCTATATGGGCCTTCAGGGCCAGGATGCGGCGCAGCGCGTCGGTGAGCCGCTCCTCGGTGATGCGCCCGTCCAGATAGCCCTGCTTCATGGCCTGGAAGTCCTCGTCCATGTCGTTGAAAAACAGGAACATATCCACCCCGGCGGCGATGGCCGCGGGCATCAGATCCCGGCGCTTCATCCGACAGGTCAGGCCCACCATGTGGCTGGCGTCGGTGAGGACCATGCCGTTGAAGCCCAGCTTGCCCCGCAAAAGGCCGGTGATGAGCTCCGGGGACAACGTGGCGGGCATGATGTCGTCGTCGGCGATATCGGGGTTGAAAAACCGGGTGTAGGCCGGCTGCATGATATGCCCGGCCATGATGGCCTCCAGCCCCCCGTCGATCAGGGTCTTGTAGACCTTGCCGAAGGTGGCATCCCACTCGTCGCAGGAATAGGAGTTGACGGAGTTGGCCACGTGCTGATCCCGGAAATCCAGACCGTCGCCGGGGAAGTGCTTGGCCGCGCAGGCAAAGCCCGGGTTGGCGTGAGCGCCCTCCATATAGGCCTTGGCCATGGCCGCCACCTGGTCGGCGTCGTTGCCGTAAGTGCGCAGGCCGATGACCGGGTTCTCCCAGTTCAGGAAGATATCGCTGACCGGGGCGAAGGACAGGTTACAGCCGATGGCCGCGGCCTCCCGGTTGGACATCCGGCCCAGATCGTAGGCCAGCTTCGCGTCCCCCGTGGCGCCGATCTTCGTCTGGCAGCCGATGGGCGTGCCGTCCACGCAGGCGCCGTTGCCGCCGTTCTCCGTGTTGCAGGCGATGATCAGGGGGATCTTGCTGTTCTCCTGAAGGATGCGGTTCTGCTCATAGATCTCGTCCGCCGGGCCGGGATTGTAGCGGATGCCGCCGATGTGGTACTTGTCCACCGTCATCTTCAGGTATTCCTCGCTCCGGCTGGAGCCCATGTTGAAGAACAGCTGGCCGATCTTCTCGTCCAGCGTCATGCCGGCGATGGTCTCCTCCACCCAGGCGACGTCCTCGTCCGATAGGAAAAAGGGTTTTGCGCGCATATCTACCGCCATGGTCACAGCACCTCCTTGTCCAATATGTTTGCTCTTAAAAGCGCGTTTTCGTCATTTTCTCATATATACAAAATGGCATAAGTGTGGTATCGTATAAAAAATCATGCTTTTTTGATGCGAGGTAAAACGGATGAACATCTCCATGACCGGCATACAGTACTTTCTGGAGGCGGCCCGGACGGAAAATTTCTCTCTGGCGGCCAACCACCTGTATACGGCCCAGCCCAACCTGAGCAAAAAGATCGCCCTGCTGGAGCAGTCCATCGGCGTGCGGCTGTTCGAGCGGGTAGGCAAACGGGTCAGCCTCACCGCTGCGGGGCGGCTCCTCTACCGGGAGTGGTCAGACGCCATGGACAGAATCGACCGGGCGGTCCGCCAGGCCCAGGCCATCGAGAAGGCCCAGGGCAACTCCGTGACCATCGGCGTGCTGGAGGGTCTCTCCATCCCCGCCCAGGCGCCGGAGCACATGGAGCGGTTCCTCGCGGAGAACCCCACGCTGCGCATGCGGCTGGAGCGGGCGGGCTTCCGGCAGCTCTGGCAGGGGCTGGACAGCGGACAGTATGACCTGATTATCACGATGGAGGATCAGAACATCCGCAGAAACGGTCTGGAATCGATCCGGGTGGGCTCGTTCCAGTCGGTTATCGCCATCAACGACAGCAACCCCATCGCCCAGAACAGCCCCCTCACGCTCTCCATGCTCAGCCGGGAGGATTTTGTGGTCCTGTCCCAGAGCGAGGCGCCCTATGGCTATGAGGCTCTCATCTCTGCCTGCCAGTCCTGCGGCTTCACCCCCCGGATCATCCGGGAGGCCAACTCCATCGAGACGCTGCTGCTGTATGTGGAGATGGGCATGGGCGTCGCCATGCTGAGCACACTCTCCCGTCTGCAGAAAAACCCCCACATCCGTGTCATCCCCCTGGAGGGCATGACCATGAACATGGCCGCCTACTGGCGGACGGCCCCCTCCCGTCCGGCGATCCGGACCGTGCTGGAGATCTTCTCGGAGTTGGCCCCGGACGGGGACGTTCCCAGCGCCTGAGACAACCGCATTGCAAGACGGCAATCGCTCCCCCCGATGCCGGCGGCTCCGCCGCCGGTCCCGGGGGGAGCGCGTCCCTTTCACGGGTCAGCCCCGGCGGGAGACGGGCGTCTGTACGCCGCTCCCGCCGGAGTGGACGTATTACTGGCCGCGGCGGCGGGCAAGCTCCGCCACGTTGGACTCCACCCGCTTCTTGTTCAGCGGATACAGGAAGAACAGCACCACCGCCAGCAGGGCATAGCCGATGGCGGGCACCAGGCAGGTGATGTTGTAGATGCCGTTGGTGACGGACGGGTCGAACTGGGTCTCGGCGCTATAGCCGATCATGGTCAGCAGCAGGCCGGTCAGACCGGAGGAGGCCGCCTGGCCCAGCTTCCGGGCGAAGGAGTACACGGAGTAGATCTCGCCGTCGGAGCGGGAGCCGGTGCGCACTTCGGTGTCGTCGATGACGTCGGTGATCATGGCCCAGCAGATCAGGGAGAAGATGCCCAGACCGATGTAGCTGATGGAGTACAGGCCCAGGAACACCCAGGCGTTGTGGGTGTGCATGATGAAGGCGATGACGAACACGACCACGCCCAGGATGGAGGCGTAGATGCCCAGCTCCTTGCGGCCGAACTTTGTGGACAGCTTCACAACGAACACAGAGCAGATCAGAGTGATGACCGTGCCCACGAGACCGGCCATGGACTGAGCCTGGACGTTGCCGAAGTAGTTGGGATACACATAGGCCATCATGCCCTGGCTGGTCAGCTGGACCAGCAGCTGGCAGATGGAGGCCACCACGATGCCGATCAGGGCGCGGTTGGTGACCAGGCCCTTCAGCAGCTTGCCCAGATCGAACTTCTCGGTCTTCTGCTCGACCTTGACACGCTCGGTGGTCATGTGGAAGCAGAGCATGTAGCACACCACCGCGCCGATGGAGCAGATCAGGGAGAAGATGATGACCTTGTTGGGGGCGATGACCTGCTGGCCGGCGTCGTTGGTGTAGTAGATGATCAGGGGCATGATGACGCCGATGCAGGTGCCGGCCAGGGTGGCGCCGATGGTCCGGAAGTTGGACAGCTCTGCACGGTCCTTGGGCTCGGCGGAGATGGCGGACGCCATGGAGCCATAGGGGATGTTGATGGAGGTGTAGAACACGCTGCCCCACAGCAGGTAGGTGAAGAACATCCAGAAGATCTTGAAGCCCATGGGCATGTCCTTGAACCAGGTGGCGTACAGCAGGAAGGAGGCCACCGCCACCGGGCCGCACATCCGGCGGATCCAGGGCTTGAACTTGCCGTTCTTGGTGGGCTTGGACCGGTCCACGATCTGGCCCATGGTCACGTCGGTGAACGCGTCCACGAAACGGGCCAGCATCATCATGATGCCGACCAGGCCGGCGCTGACGCCCATCACGTCCGTGTAGAACTTCATCAGCAGGGACGTGGACAGGATGAAGGTGAAGTCGTTGCCGAAGTCACCGAACATGTAGCCCAGCTTATCCCGAAGACCGAAGGGACGCAGGGTAGTAGGGGTTTCGTTCATTTCATTTTACTCCTTTTCGTTATTTATCTGAACTCCCCACGGAAGGTTCAAATACGGTTTTACGCTTTTTTGATCTTGATGAGCTGGGCGTTCAGGCTCTCCAGGAAGCCTTCGGGCAGCATGCCGCCGCCAAGCGACATCATGCTCTCGGGGGTCATTCCCTTCATCATGCCCCACATGCCCTCGCCGGGGACCAGGTCGAAGTTGGTGGCCATCTTCACGGCCTTGCGGGCGATCTCGCCGGCCTCGGGGCTATTGAAGATCTCCTCCATGGTGTCCTTGACGCTGTAGTAGCCCTCGGGGAACTCCATGGGGGCCTTCAGATCCAGGTTCATCTCGCCCACCATCTTGAACCAGTTGGCCACGCCCTCGGCCCGCTCGTTGACCTCGGGCAGCACGTAGATGGACGGCTCCTTTTCCACCTTCTCCAGGGTGATGGAGTCCTTCACATCCCCGGCCACCGCCAGGATGGCGTTGAAGCCGTCGTGCAGCGCCACGGTGAAGGAGAAGACCTTATCGGCGGACTGCTCGGCCACCTTCTCGCCGTCGATGTACAGCTCCACGGTGGGCTGGTTGGAGTAGACCTTGATGAGGGTGGTCTCCCCGGCCCGCTGGGCATAGCGGCGGCCGCAGACGTGGACCATGGGCGCCTTGGACCAATAGGCCTGATAGACGTAGTAGCTGTCCTTCTTGGTCTTCCGGTCCATGGTCATCAGGCCCTTGTTGTTCCGGCCGGCGACGCCGCCCTCGTTCCGGGCCGCGCAGCCGAAGTCGAACATGTTCCACACGTGGGTGGACCACATCCAGGGCCGCTCGTCGAACACCTTGGCCAGGTGCTCGTGGTACAGGGCCTGGTACTCCTCGGAGTAGTCCTTGCAGGCGGGGTTGGGGCCATGGTAGGTGATGATGCCCTCGCAGCCGTACTCGCTCATGCCCAGGCACAGGTCGGGATGCACCTCATGGAAGTGATCCAGCCAGGGGCCGTTGTCCTCCATCTTGCCGCCATACCAGCCGAAGTAGTGGTTGTAGCTGATGACGTCGGTGATGTGATGCATGGGGCTGTCCACCGGGGTCATGGACACGTGGGCGATGGTGGTCAGGCGGGTGGGGTCCAGCTTGTGGCAGAGGTCGTTGAGCTCCTTGTGGTTTTCCACCAGCTTCTCGCTGATGCCGCCGATGAGGATCTCGTTGGACACGCCCCAGAAGCAGATGGACGGGTGGTTGTAGTTCTGGATGATCAGCTCATGCATCTGGCTGATGCAGTTCTGGTGGGCGGCGGGGTCCTTGTTGAACACGCTGATGAAGGGGATCTCCGCCCAGATGATGAAGCCCATCTCGTCGCAGGCGTCATAGAAGTCCTGGGAGTGCTGATAGTGGGCCAGGCGGATGGTATTGGCCCCCAGCTCCTTGATGAGCGCGGCGTCCTCATAGTGCTCCTCGGCGGTGAGAGCGTTGCCCTTATACAGCCGGTCCTGGTGACGGCTGACGCCCCGGAGGGGGGTCTGGACGCCGTTGAGAATGAAGCCCTCGTCGGGGGTGACGGAGAACGAGCGCACGCCCGCCCGGCACTCCACCTCGTCATAGGCCTCGTTGCGCCGCTGCAGCGTGGCGGTGACGGTGTAAAGGTAAGGATCGTCGATGCTCCACAGATGGGCGTCGGGCACGCTGACGGTGACGGCGGGGCTGTCCGCCGGGCGGCAGGCGCCGGCCACCTCCTCGTCCCACTCGTTCCGGATGGACCACAGGACCGTGAAGTTCTCGTCCGCGTTCTTCACCCAGGCGTTCAGCTCGAAGGACGCGCCGCCGCAGGGCATGGGCTTGGGCGTCACGGTGAAGCCGGGCCCGCCATAATAGTCCAGGTCAAAGTGGGCGTCGGGGACACTAATGATGTTCACGCCCCGGTACAGACCGCCGTAGAAGGTGAAGTCCGCCGACTGGGGATAGACGCTGCTCTTCTCCTCGTTGGAGCAGGCGATGACGAGAAGGTTGTCCTCCCCGTCCTTGCAGAGGTCGGTCACGTCCGCCCGGAAGGCGGAGTAGCCGCCCTCGTGGTAGATCACCTCCGTGCCGTTGACGTACACGGTGGCCTGCTGGCCCGCGGCCAGCACCTCCACGTAGACCCTGCCGCCGGCCAGGGGCTGCTTGGGCGTGGCAAAGGTGCGGGCATACCAGCACTTGCCGCGATAGTAGCTGCCGTTGCCGTCGCAGCCGTCCACCGCGTTCCAGGTGTGGGGCAGATCCACGTCGCACCAGTCCGCGGGCAGCGCGGCGGGCAGACCGGCGTCCTCCCGGATGAATTTCCACCCCTCGTTGATGTTGATGACTTGTCGCACAGTTGATCCTCCTTATTTATTGTGAATTCACAGTCGTTTCGTTTTCTCTCTCCCACCGGCGCGGGACGCCGGTCAGATGCGGGTGTCCCACAGGCCGCAGAAACTGTCGATGGGGTCCTTGCCGTGGAAGGCCTCCGGGCCGGTGGTGAGCGCGTCCACCAGCGCGTCCATGGTGTAGCTCTTGGAATCGTAGGCGTTTATGTAGGTGCGCACGGCGGGGATGTCCGCCAGCATGGTGGGCAGATTCACGCTGATGGCCACCACGGGAACCTCGAACACATACCAGGGGATTTCGCCGCCGCCCTTGGACATGCCGAAGGCGGGGTGTCCGCTCGCCACGTCGCACAGGGTGATCACCAGATCCATCTGGGATACGAAGTCCGCGATGGCGTTTTTCCCGGCAAAATACAGGTTCAGACTGGGGGCCTCGCCGGCGGCGATCTGCTTTTTGATCTTCTCCAGGGGGCTCTCATAGATGAAGGCGTCGAAGCCCTTCTCAATAAGCCGGTCCCGCAGCTCCTCGGCGGGATTCTTCCGCTTGCCGCCGCCGCCCATGGCCATGGCCATCAGGGCCGCCATGGGCCCGTCCGCGCCCTTGACGTACACGATCATCACCCGTTTGGTCTTCGCCGGGTCCAAGGGCAGCACGCCCTGGTCCTTATACTTCACCAGGGTCAGGGCCTCCCGGCTGATGGCCTCGGCGGTCTTTTTGTAGCTGGGCTCGCCCAGCACGGCGGGCAGCGCCTCAGGGGCGGGGACCCGCTCCTCCCTGGCCTTCTTATGCAGGCCCATGTGGGCCTTCAGGGCCAGGATGCGCGTCAGCGCCTCGGTCATGCGCGCCTCGCTGATGACGCCGGTCTTATAGGCGTCCAGCATGGTGGCGAAGTCCTCGTCCGGGTCGTTGAAGAACAGGAACATGTCACACCCGGCGTTGATGGCGGCGGGCAGCATGGCCCGTCTCGTCATCCGGTCGGTCATGCCCACCATGTGGCTGGCGTCGGTGACCACCATGCCATTGAAGCCCAGCTCGTCCCGCAGCAGGCCGGTCATGATCTCCGGGCACAGCGTGGCGGGCAGCATCTCCTCGTCGGTGATGCCGGGGCGGACCTGGCGCATGTACTTGGGCAGCATGATGTGCCCGCCCATGATGGCGTCCAGACCGCCGTCGATGAGGGTCTTGTAGACCATGCCGTAGGTGGCCATCCACTGGTCGCGGCCGAACTCGTTGATGTTGTTGGCCATGTGGGCGTCCCGGTAGTCCTGGCCGTTTCCGGGGAAGTGCTTGGCGGCGCAGGCGAAGCCGGGGATGGTGTGGGCCCCGTCCAGATAGGCCCGGCTCATGGCGGCCACCCGCGCCGGGTCGTTGCCGAAGGCGCGGGAGATGATCTCCTCGTTCTGCCAGTTGTAGTGGATGTCGCACACCGGCGCGAAGGCCATGTTGCAGCCGATGGCCGCGGCCTGCTCGTTGGCCATGCGACCCAGGTCGTGGGCGTACTGCGCGTTGCCGGTGGCGCCGATCTTGATCCCGGAGCCGATGTTCACGCCGTCGGAGCAGGCTCCGTCGCCGCCCGCCTCGGTGTTGCAGGCAATGATCAGGGGGATCTTGGCGTATTTCTGCAAAATGCGGTTCTGCTCCAGCACCTTCGCCCCGGGCATGCCGTTATACCGGCAGCCGCCCAGGTGGTACTTCTCCATGAGCTCCCGCAGGTACGCCTCGTCCTGGCTGGCCGTGAGCTGGAAAAAGAGCTGGCCCACCTTTTCCTCGTCGGTCATAGCCGCGATGGTGCTCTCCACCCAGGCGATGTCCTCATCGGAGAGGTAATAGGGTTTTGCCTTCATGTCTACCATTGCGATTCCTCCTTATCCGTCCTTCGGCCGCTCAGCCGCCCAGATTCTTCAGAAAAGCGTCGATCACTTCCCGCTGGAACGCGCCGGCGTAGGCGCCGTCCAGCAGCCGGCCGAAGCCCTCGGAGACGAACTGCTCCCAGCTCTCCTTCTCCTGGCGGACCCGGATGGGGAAATAGAACACGCCGTTTTTCTCCGCCGCGTCCATGTCGCCCGGCGCGTCGCCGCACATGAGCACATGGTCGGGAGCATAGCCCTTTTTCAGCAGCTCCGCGATGCAAAACGCCTTACTCCCCACGTCCTGGGCGCAGACCACGTCGGTGTGGGGCAGCAGGTCGTATTTCTCCCACTCCTCCAGCACGGCGCCGGGGTTGGCGCTGGACACGATGGCGATGTCCGCCCGCTCATGGGCGAAGGCCAGCGCCTCCTTCACGCCGGGATAGGGCAGCTTCTCGCTGTCCGGCAGGGCGTTGATGGCCACGTTCACGGCCTTGGACCAGCGCAGGGCCTTTTTCAGAATGGGGCTGTCCGTCTCGTCGATGGCCTTTTGCAGCGCGTCGTTGCTGGGGGCCGCCCCGGAATTGACCCAGGCGGTCAGATCGGCCAGATGGTCGATGGGCGTGTACTGCCCGTCAATCTCCGTGAGGGCCATGTTGAGGCCCTTAAAGCGGTTGATGCCCCGGGTCATGGTGTAGAGGTTGATGTCGTTCCAGCGGGACAGGATCGCGTCCCTCCACCGCTCCAGACCCCACTCGTCCACCATGCAGGGACCAAAGCAGCGGATGTGCTTAATGTCCATGGTATCCATGGCGCAGCCATCGGAATCCACACAGACGAGAAAGTCCTTTTTCTTTGCAAAATCCTTCAGCGTTCCCATCGATCTCCTCCGTTCACACGATCTGTGTCATGCAATGGATCTGGTCGAAATGCGTAATCCGACCCACCGTAATTCCTCTTTTATTTAGTATAATTGCATAGTGAACCAATGACAAATACCTTTTTATTATTTTTATATATACAAAAATGAATATAAATTTACATAAAAACACCGCCGGTGACCGGCGGTGTTTTTTGAGGGACGGAATCTGCGGGCCGGCTCTTCTCCCCGCGCAGCCGCTTCACAGCGCCTCCAGCACCCGGGCGATGTCCCCGGCCAGGCAGATCGCCCGCTCCCCCAGCTCCCGGGGCGCCCAGGCGCGGGACCGGCACACGCAGGCGTAGACCGCGTCGGGGTCCTCCCCCGCCATGTGCCAGAAGGGGTACTTGATGATCCCGGGGGTGTTGTAGCCCACCCCCAGTTCCAGAAAGAGGGTCCTGCCCCGCCGGGCGTGAAGAAACGCCTTATACCGCTCCGCCGCGGCGTACCAGCCCTCGTCCTGGACGAACCGGTCGTCCGCGCGCAGATTGACGGTCATGGGCCGGCCGCACCGGGGGCAAACCGGTAGCAGCTGCGTGGGCACGCGCATGTCCCGCTGCTGCTCCACCATCCGGCGGACCGTGTCCTCGTTGTCATAGGTCGCGTCGTGGCAGGGCTCCGAGCACTGGAACAGCCCGTAATCCCCCTGGGTGTAAAACAGCCGCTGCTTGTCGAACCCTGCCTTCTGAAAACAGTGGTCCACGTTGGTGGTGATCACGAAGTACTCCTTGTCCTTCACCATCTCCAACAGCTTCTCATACACCGGCCGGGGCGGGTCCATATACCGGTTCACCCAGATGTGGCGGCTCCACCAGGCCCAGTATTCCTCCGGCGTTTGGAAGGGATAAAACCCGCCGGAATACATGTCCCGGATGCCGTACTTTTCCGCGAAGTCGGAGAAGTACCGCTCAAACCGCTCGCCGTCATAGGAGAATCCCGCCGCGGCCGACAGCCCCGCGCCCGCGCCCACGACGACCGTGTCCGCCCGGTCCAGCGCCTGGCGCAGCCGGGCCGTCTCATCCGAGAAGCGCCCGGTAGATGTCGTAGTTTTCCCGGCTGTGGACATTGAATATCACCTCCATATCCGCCTTTCTGTACCGCCGCACCGTGTCCACGGCGATCCGGGCGGCCCGGTCCTTGGGGAAGCGGAACACCCCCGTGGAGATGCAGCAGAAGGCCACGCTGTGCAGACCGTGCTCCGCCGCCAGTTCCAGGCAGGACCGGTAGCAGCCGGCCAGCAGCCGCTCGTCCCTCTCCGTCACGTCCCCGGTCACGATGGGGCCCACCGTGTGGATGACGTACCGGCAGGGTAGATTATAGCCCGGCGTGATCTTTGCCGTGCCCGTGGGCTCCGGATGGCCCTGCTCGGCCATGAGACGGGCGCACTCCAGCCGCAGCCGCACCCCGGCAAAGGTGTGGATACAGTTGTCGATGCAGTTGTGCCCGGGCACGTAGCAGCCGGTCATGCCGGAGTTGGCGGCATTCACGATGGCGTCCGCCGCCAGAGCGGTGATGTCCCCCTGCCACAGATAGATCCCCGGCTCTATGGGGGACAGCTCCGCCAGGGTGGTCACGCCCTTGGCCGCCGTCTCCCGGCGCAGATACTCGTCCTCCGCCGCGAGAAAATCCTCCCCGATGGGGGCCGGGGCGCGCACATTCACCAGCGCCCGGAGGAGCTTTTTTCGCTCCCCGGTGTCCCGGGGCAGGTCCGTCCTCCGCGCATCCGGCCGCTCGGCCAGCAGCCGGCCGATGAGAAAATCCCGCCGCTCGTCCTGTGTCATGTTCCTCGCCCTCCGGTGGCTTTTCGTCTGCCCGTGCTGTCGGCGCCACGTATCTGCTCATGGTAGAAATCGTCCATGACGACGGGGTGGCCCTGGCAAACGCGCCCGCAGTTTGTCCCATTATAACCCGCGTCGGGCGGTACCGCAAGTACGCACCTTTTTGTAACGGTCAGCGCCCCGGATGTCCGGGGCGCTGGGCTTTTATTCTGTCTCTGCCGGACTTTCCGGTTCTTCCGGGCCGGGGCCGTCCTCCGGGTCGGGCCGGGGCGGCGTCCGCCAGGCGCCGTGGAGCTTTTCCAGCAGCGCCAGCAGGGTGTCCCGCTCCTGGTCCGTCAGGGCGGCAAAGAGCCGGCCGGCATCCTGCTCCCGGCGGGATATCTCCTCCCTGCGGGCCGCGCCCTCCTCCGTCAGGCACACGTCCGCCGTGCGCCGGTCGGTCTGGCTGGGCTGCCGGCGGATCAGACCCGCCCGCTCCAGCTTGCCCACCAGCTCGCTGGCGGACCCGGGCTGGATGCCCAGCCGCTCCGTCAGCTCCCGCTGGGTCATGGTCTCGCCGGGCTTCAGCAGCCGCAGCGCCCGGTGCTGGCCGCCCCGGCTGTCGAAGGTGAACCGGCTGGCGTGGTCCAGGGCGTGGATCATGGCCAGGATCTTCCCCTCCCGGTCCATGGCCTCGTACTGCTCCCGGTCCAGGCCCGGGCCGGGAGGCGGCTCCGGGTGAGGTCCATGGGGACCATGGGGTCCGTGAGGCGGCGGGCCGTGGTGTCCGTGAGGGCCGTGATGAGGCGGCTCCGGATAGGGCCCGTGAGGGCCGTGACGGGGCGGTTCCGGGCGATGGCCGGCCGGACCGTGGTCATGGGGAGGCGGCACGGGGGCAGGGGGCGCCTCAGGGGCGGGCGGCATATCCCCCTCCGGGCGGAGGGCGTCGGGGCGGATCATATCCATGTTCTCCATGGGACTGTCTCCTTTCAGATAGAATTTTCTTTCGGTGCCTTGATATTACCACAGCGCCGCCCATTTGTCAAGGTACCTTTTAAATTTTTTCTTTCCCCTCTCCGGCCAGTAGATTTTCCCGGCGCTTTATGCTATACTTTTCCCGCGGCGGCGCCGCGGAAGGGAGGGCATGCCCATGGCGGCTTTCGAAAAGATCGCGTCCGGCAACCCGATGATGGACCGGGCCCTGGACCACATCCGGATGGGGGACAACGTGGTCTGGCAGGTGTCGGAGCTGGACCAGTTCCGGGCCATCGCCCGGGATTTCGCCGCCCTGGCGATCCGGGACGGCCGGAACCTCCTCTATGTCCGCTTCGCGGAGCATAAGCCCATCCTGCCGCCCATGGATGGGCTGCGGATCATCCCGGTGGAGCTGAGCCACCGGTTCGAGACCTTCACCATCGCCATCCACAACCTGATCGAGGCCGAGGGCCGGGACGCCTTTTATGTGTTCGACTGTCTGTCCGAGCTGGAGGAGGCCTGGGCCACGGATCTGATGATGGGCAACTTCTTCCACCTGACCTGTCCCTATCTCTTCACGCTGGACACGGTGGCCTTCTTCCCCATCATCCGGGGCCGCCACTCCTTTGACGCCATCGCCCAGATCCGGGACACCACCCAGCTTTTCCTGGACGTGTTCCCCGGCGGCGAAAACGGCGAGCTCTTCGTCCGGCCGGGCAAGGTGTGGAACCGGTACTCCCAGACCATGTTCTCCCCCCACCTGTGCCGGCCCGGCGCGGGCCAGTTCCGTCTGCTGACCGAGGGCACCGAGATCAGCCGCTTCTACCGGCAGATGAACGCCGCCGCCGGCGAGACCGAGGACCAGAACCGGGACAGCTGGGAGCGGTTTTTCCTGCGGACCCGGCTCCGCCACCAGAGCGGTCTGGACGTGACGGCGGAGTGTGGGCGGATTTGCGACATCATGCTCACCCGGGACACGCGCCTGCGGGAGCTGATCAAGACCTACTTCCTGCCCCAGGATTACTTCGACATCCACAGCCGCATGGTGGGCACCGGCCTCATCGGCGGCAAGGCCTGCGGCATGCTCCTGGCCCGCAAGCTCATCCAGGTGCTGCGGCCGGACCTCTACGCCCGGATCGAGCCCCACGACTCCTTTTATGTGGGCTCGGACGTGTTTTACGCCTACATCGTGGACAACGGCTTCTGGGATCTGAAGATCCGCCAGAAGACGGAGGACGGCTACTTTGCCCTGGCGGAGGCCTTCGGGGCGAAGATCATGGCCGGGCGGTTCTCCCCCAACATCGAACAGTCCTTCCGCAACCTCCTGGAATACTACGGCAACGACCCCATCATCGTCCGCTCCAGTTCCATTCTGGAGGACGGCTTCGGCAACGCCTTCGCGGGAAAATACGAGAGCGTCTTCTGTCCCGGCACGGGCACGCCGGAGGAGCGGCTGGCCGTCTTCGAGCAGGCGGTGCGCACCGTCTATGCCAGCACGGTGAGCATGTCCGCCCTGGACTACCGCAAGCGCCGGGGTCTGGAGCAGTCGGACGAGCAGATGGGACTTCTCGTCCAGCGGGTGTCCGGCTCCCGGTACGGGGACTTCTTCATGCCCTGCGCCGCCGGGGTGGGCTACTCCATCAGCCCCTATCGCATGGGGGTGGAGCACCCCGAGGAGGGGATGCTCCGGCTGGTGGCGGGGCTGGGCACCGCGGCGGTGGACCGGCGCACCGGCTCCTACCCCCGGATGGTCAGTCTGGACGCCCCCACGAAAATGCTGCTCACCTCCTCCGCCGACCGGCACCAGTACTCCCAGCGGCTCATCGACGCGGTGGCCGACGGGCCCGAGCCGGTGCAGTCGTTCCAGGCCGAGCGCATCCGCCGGGCCCTGCCCGCGTACCAGCAGGCGCTGCTGTACTCCCACGACTACGACACGGAGCGCCAGTTCCGGGAGCAGGGCCGGCAGCGGGAGGTTCTGTATGTCTCCTGCGAGGGGCTGGTGAAGAACGACCGGCTCATGGAGGACATGCGCTCCATCCTGCGGCTGCTGCAGAGCACCTACGACTACCCGGTGGACATCGAATTCACCGTGAACACCTCCCCCGACGGCGGCTATGTGATCGACCTGCTCCAGTGCCGGCCGCTGCAGCTGACCACCGAGGGCGAGGCGGTGACCATGCCCCGGGTGGGGGACCGGAGGGCGGTGCTGCTGGAGACGGCGGGGGTGTCCATGGGCTTTTCCCGCCAGTTCGCCGTGGACCTCATCGTCTACATCGACGCCATCGCCTACTACCGGCTCCCCTACCGGGACAAGTACAAGGTCAAGGACGCCCTGTCCGCCGTCAACTGGCATTTCCGGGACCAGGACAAGCGGATGCTGCTCATCACCCCGGGCCGCATCTGCACCTCCTCCCCGGAGCTGGGGGTCCCCTCCACCTTCGCCGACATCAGCCAGTTCGACGCCATCTTCGAGGTGTCCGAGCGGGCGGCGGGCTACATGCCGGAGCTGAGCTACGGCAGCCACATCTTCCAGGATCTGGTGGAGGCAGGCATCCTCTATACCGCTGTGTTCGAGGGCGAGAGCACCCGCTCCTTCCGGCCGGAGGCGCTGCGGGCGCTGCCCAACGACCTGGCGGCATACGTCCCCGCGCCGGAGGGGCTGGAGGACGTGATCTTCGTCTGCCGGCCGGAGCGCCTGCGGCTGTATTACGACATGGTCACCGAGCACCTTCTCCTCCTGGAGGAGGGGCCGGACGGGACGCCGTAACACGCCCGATAACACCGGGGCGGGAGCATCGGATTGATGCTCCCGCCCTGTTTTCGTCTTGCTTAAATGGAAGTTATTGGCAATCTCCCCGTTCTATCCCAGCAGGCCCCGGGCCGTGACGGTCTCTAGGGCGGCGGTGAGCACCGGCCGCACCGCCTGATAGCCGGCGTCGTTGGGGTGCAGCCCGTCGTAGGAGTATTCCCCGTTCATCTGTCCGTCCGCCGTGCACAGGGCGCTGTACACGTCCACATACATATAGCCGTGCTCCTCCGCCAGGGCCTCCAGCCGGCTGTTGATGGCCTGGATGCGGCCGGTGACGGTGTGGTCCCAGCCGTCCGCCACCGGGTAGATGGACTGCACCAGCACCGCCGCGTCCGGGAACCGGGCCAGGGTCCCGTCCACGATGGCCGTCAGATTGGAGACGATCTCGTCGTCGGAGACGCCGGTATAGAGGTCGTTGATGCCCCCCAGCAGCACCAGGATGTCCGGCTCATAGGCCAGCACCGACTGCTCCAGCCGCTCCAGCATGTGGCCGGTGACGTCCCCGGAGATGCCCGCGTTCACGGCGTTGAGGCCGGGATAATAGTATTCCAGATCGCAAAAATCCGTGATGCTGTCCCCCAGGAACACCGCCGTGCCGTCCCAGTCGGCGAAGCTCTCTGCCCCGAAGAGGGTCCGGCGCAGCTGCCCGGCCCCGCCGTCTTGCAGGAGGATCTGCCCGGCGGACAGCAGCAGCGCCAGGACCGCCAGTATCACGATGATCAGCGCCGTCCGGCGCGCCCGCTTATCCATGGAACCGGCACGCCGCCCACAGGGCGTTGTGGTCGCTCAGCTCCCGGCCGCCGAAGGCCGCCAGGGCCGAGTCCGGCGCGGCGAAGGGCCAGCACTCCCGGCAGGTGGATATGTTCCGGCTGCCCGTCACATCCATGCCCCGGACCAGCAGCCAGTCCAGCCGCAGATCCAGATGCCCGCCCCCGGGCAGGGGCTTGCGCCGGGTGGCCAGCTCGCCCCGGTTGCCCGCCGGCACGGCCTGATAGCCGAAGCGCGCCGCCAGGGGCAGACAGGGCTCATACCGCTCCACCTCCTCCAGACACCGCCGCTGCAGCGCCGGGTCTGCGGCCACGGCCTGGATGGCGTCCTTATCCCGGCCGTCGAAGGTATTAGTGTTGAGATCGCCCCCCAGCAGCACGGGCATGTCCGGGAACATCTCCTCCGCCGCATCCAGCACGGCGCGCAGCTGCTCCGCCCGGCCGGGGCCGTGGGTGCGGTTCTCCAGATGGACAGAGCCCACCCCCAGAGGCCGGCCGCCCACGTCCAGTACGGCCAGGACGGCGAGCCGCCCGCCGATGCGCCGCTGGCGGTCAAAATACCAGTTATACTGCTCCGGCAGCCGCACCACCCGGGTCTGGCGCACGGGCCAGCGGGAGAAGACGGCGTTGCCGTGATAGCCCTTGGGGTCGGCCTCGTTCACCAGCTCGATGAACTCCAGCCCAAACACGCCCTCCATCCCCAGCCGCTCCGCCAGGTCCCGGGCGGTGTGCACGCCGCCGGAGCGGACGCAGCCGTCGTCCAGCTCGTTGGCCAGGATCACGTCGAAGGGCCGCGCCTCGGGGCAGCTCTCCAGAAAATCCCCGATCTCGGCCAGGTGGACCCCCCGCTCCATGTTGAACACCAGCGCCCGAACCTCTCCCGGCGCGCCGTCCGCCGGCGGCGGGGCGAAGGAAAAGGTCTCCGCCTGGGAAAACTGGGCGATCTGCCCCATGACCTCCACCTGGCTGTGGCTGTCCAGCATCGCCCCCAAGCGCTGCCGCTCCCCGCTGGGTATCGCTTGCATGGCGCTCCCTCCCTGCCTCGTTGATATTTCTATTCTATACCATATCCCCCGAAAGACCGTCAAGATAAATCTTGCCAGAAATTCATTATGATGTTATAATGAATTTACGGTTTTCCCTCCTCTCCCCTCCACGGGAGAGAGGGGCGGATCAGACCACGCCCGGTCCGACCGGAGAGAGGAGCGGCCCCATGAAACGGACACGGCGCCAGGCAAAATTCTACCACGGACTGCTCTCCTGCGGGCTGATGATGGCCTTCACCCTCTACACCACCGTCTGGTGCGGCACCTCCGCCCAGCTGCCGCTGATCTTCGGCTGCGCCGTGGCGGGGCTGATCGCCCTGTGGCTGGGATACTCCTGGCAGGACATCGTCGCGTCCATGGAGGCCAGCATCGCCCAGGCCATGGAGGCCACGCTGATCCTGCTTCTCATCGGCGTGCTCATCGCCGCGTGGGTGTGCGCCGGGACAGTGCCCGCCATCATCTATTACGGCCTGCGGCTTCTCAACGCCCGCACCTTCGCCCTGTCGGCCATGCTGGTGAGCGCGCTGATCTCGCTGGTGTCCGGCTCCTGGGGCGCGGTGGGCACAGTTGGCACGGCCTTCATGGGCATCGGCCAGGCGCTGGGCGTATCCCCCGCCATGACCGCCGGGGCCATCCTCTCCGGCGCCTACGTGGCGGAGATGATCTCCCCCCTGTCCGGCGCCGCCAATCTCGCCGCCGCCATGACGGGCCAGGGCATCCTTCCCCTGTGCAAGCGGACGCTGCTGTGCTCCGCGCCGGCCATTGTCATCGCCGCGCTGCTGTACGGTCTCACCGGCCGCGGTGCCGGGGACGCCTCCTCGCAGGTGGCGCCGCTGCTGGCGGCGCTGGAGAGCGGCTACCGCATGTCCCCGCTCTGTCTGCTCCCCTTCGGGGCGGTGATGCTCTGCATCCTGTGCCGCATCCCCGCCATGCCCTCCATCCTGGCGGGCGCCGCCGCGGGCATCGTCCAGGCGGTGGTCATGCAGGGCGCGCGTCTGTCCGACGTGCTGACGGCCTGCGCCGCCGGCTGCTCGCCCGCCACCGGATACGGGCCGCTGGACACGCTGCTGTCCACCGGCGGGCTGACCCAGATGGCGGACCCGGTGATTATGGTGGTGCTGGCCATGGCCTACGGCGGGCTCATGCAGAGCACCGGCCAGATGGGGGCTCTGGTGGAGCCCGTCCTGCGCCGGCTCCGCTCCGCGGCGGGCCTGTTCGGCTTTACGGAGGCGCTGTGCGTCGTCGCCAACGTGCTGCTGCCGGACCAGTACCTGTCCATCACCGTGCCCTCCCAGCTGTGCGCCCAGGTCTATGACCGCCAGGGCGTGGACCGGCTGGATCTGGCCTGCGCCGTGGCCGGCAGCGGGATCATGACCTCCCCCCTGGTGCCCTGGAACACCTGCGGCATCTACGTGACCAGCGTGCTGGGCGTGCAGGCGCTCAGCTATCTGCCCTACGCCTGGCTGAACCTGCTGGCGCCGGTGGTGACGCTGATCGTGCTCTCCCTGCGGCTGCGCCGGACGGCAAAGACGGTCTGAGGCGGCGCAAAACAGAAAAATCCGCCCGCCGGAGATCCGGCGGGCGGCCGTTTATTCTCTTCGCAGTCTTTGGAAGATGGGCTCGAACAGCACCTGCACCAGCAGCGCCGACGCGGCGAACAGCAGCATCAGCCACAGCACCGAGCACACCAAAAACAGCCTCGGCAGCAGCACCGCCAGCACCGCCGGCGCGGCGAACACCGCCGCCCCCGCGAAGCTTCTGCCCGGGCAGGCAAACACCAGCACCAGGGCGTTTTTCAACATCTGACCGGTGGTGTTGTCGAACCGGGCCAGCAGCTGGAACACCACCACGGCCGTGGCCAGGACCACGTAGGCCGCCGCCGTGAACAGCACGAAGCTCACATCGTGCATGGCCCCCGACCAGGCGGTGATGATCCGGAAGTTCACCGCCAGCAGCGTTCCCACCGCCAGCAGGATCAACCAGATGACGGTGGCCTGGCGAAACTCAGCCTTGAATGCGCGCCAGTAATTGCGGACGGTGGTGCCCTCGTCCCGGCGCATCCTGGCGATGGCGGAGCAAAGGGCCGCCGAGGCGGCTCCCACGGTGACCACAGGCAGACAGCTGAGCACGAACAGCACGTTCAGCACCGCCAGATCGCCCACCTTGTCCATCCCTTTGAAATGCATGGCGTCAGCCCCTCATGGCCAGCAGCACCGCCCCCTCCAGGGGGGAGTGCTCCGCCGGCGTGTAGCGCAGCCCCAGTCGGGCCAGCCGCCGGCACAGGGGCTCCAGGATCAGATCCCCGGCGTGGAGGAGCCCGCCGGTCAGGGACACCTCCGCCCCCTCCGGCAGATCCAGCTGGGCGCGGGTCCCCTGGGCCAGCTCCGCCAGCTCCTCGGCAGCCCGGTCATAGAGCGCGGCCGCCGCGCCGTCGCCCATGCGGGCGGCCTGAAGCACCAGCTGCTGCAGCTGGGCCACCCGGCTGCGGACGGGCAGCACATCCCGCTCCATCCGCTCGATGAAATCCATGTCTCCGGCCAGATCGAAGCGCTCCCGAAACAACGCATAGAGCGCGCCCTTGGGGGCCCGGCCGTCGGCCTGCTTGCAAAAAAGGCCCATGGCCTGCCGGCCGATCCAGTAGCAGCTCCCCTCGTCGCTGAACTGCTCCGTCCAGCCGCCGCAGCGGCAGATGCGCCCCTTTCCGTCGCCGCCGAAGGCGATGGCGCCGGTGCCGGCCACCAGATTCACCCCGGGCCGGCCGGAGAGCGCGCCGTAATAGGCCACGGCGCCGTCGTTGACCAAAATGCGCCTGGTGTGGGGAAAGAGCTTCTCCGCCAGCGCCTCCAGCTTCCGGTCGCCCTGGCTGTTCTCCCCGTATATGGGCGCGCCGAATGCCAGACACGCCACGTCCGCCATGGACGCGCCGGACCCGTGCAGCAGCTGCTCCACCGCCCGGAGGAGCCGCTCCTCCACCGCCTCGAAGCCGTGCTCCCGATAGCTGACGCTCTCCACGGCAGTCTGGGACAGGATGGCCCCGGAGCTGTCCGCGATGGCGGCGGCCGTCTTGGTGCCGCCGCCATCGATTCCGATAAACAAACTCATATCAACCCTTGATACCGCCGGCGGTCAGTCCCTCGATGAACCGCCGCTGCATGAACATGAACAGCACGCACACCGGCAGGATGACCATGGCCGACGCCGCCATCAGCATGGCGTACCGGGAGCCGCGGTCCCAGAACATGGACGCGATGCCCACGGGCAGCGTGAAGTATTTGCGGGAGTCGGTGCTGATCAACGGCCACATGAAGGAGTTATAGGAGGCCATGAACAGGAACACCATCAGCGCGGAGGTGGTGGACTTGGCCAGGGGCATGGCCACCTTCCACCAGGTCTTGAACTGGCCGCAGCCGTCCAGCTCCGCCGCCTCCACATAGTCGTTGGGCAGATCCAGGAAAAACTGCCGCATGAGGAAGATGCCGAAGATGTTGCAGAAGTAGGGCACCGTCAGCACCAGGTAAGAGTTGGTCCACTTGAAGCCCACCATGATCTTGTACACCGTGGGCATCAGCGTCTCGTAGGGGATCATCATGCAGGCCAGCACCACCAGGAAGATGGCGTCCCGGAACTTGAAGTGGTACTTGGCGAACACATAGCCCACCAGGCCGCTGGTGAGCACGCCCACCACCATGTTCAGCACGCCGGTCCCCACGGAGTTGAGGTAGTACCGGGCAAAGGGCATCTGCTCAAACACGCTGGAAAAATTCTCCAGAGTGAAATTCTCCGGCAGGAACGTGGGCGGCATGGACTTCATCTCGGTCTCGGTCTTAAACGCGCCCAGCATCATCCAGATCACCGGGAAGATCATGAACAGCGCGCCCACGCCCAGGCAGATCAGCGCCACGTAATAGCCGGTGGTGTGGCGTTTGTGAAGGTTCTTCCGCATCTCAGACGGCCTCCTTTCCGGCGGCGGGCTTTATGCCCCGGCGCTTCTTCTCCCTGTCCTGGGTCAGGACCCACTGGACCAGGCTGAAGAACAGGATGATGAGCATCAGGATCACGGACATGGCGCTGGAGTAGGCGATGTCGCCCTGCTGGATGCCCTGTTTGTAGATGTACAGCAGCATGACCAGCGTGCTGGTGCCGGGGGTGCCGTCGGTGAGCATCTGGGAGGGGGTAAAGAACATGAACGCGCTGGTGGTCAGCATGATGCACACGAACAGCAGCTGGTTTTTCAGCAGCGGCAGCGTGACCTTGAAGAACTTCTGGAAGGCGTTGGCCCCGTCGATATCCGCCGCCTCCAGCACCGCCTTGTCGATGCCCCGCAGGGCGGACAGCAGTATCACCGTGTAGTAGCCGAACACGCTCCAGATGTGGATCACGCACAGACAGAACAGCGCCTGGCTGGAGGACTTCAAAAACTGCTGTCTGGGCAGTCCCAGAAACTCCAGGATGGTGTTGAACACGCCGAACTGCTCGTGGTACAGATACCGCCACACCAGGCACACCGCCGTCATGGACAGCACGTAGGGCAGAAAATAGATAAATGTGTAAAGGTTGCGGAACCGGTCGCCCAGGGCGTTCAGTCCCAGGGCCGTCAGCATGGACAGCACCAGGGACGTGGGCATGATGATCAGCGCCGCCTTCAGGGAGTTGACGATGGACGCGACGGCGGAGGCGTTGGTGAACATCTTGGTGTACTGATACAGGCCCATGAACTTGTAATCGTCATAGGCCATCTTCGCGTTGGTGAAGCTGTAGTAGATGACCGATACCAGCGGCACCAGCATATAGATCATCATCCACACCGCGAAGGGCAGCAGTACGGCCAGGGCGAACAGATTCCGTCGGCCCTTTCGGGTCAGCGTCCTGTGGGAGCGCGGGGACAGCTTTTCATTCATGGCTCGTTCTCCTCCTTTTCCCTTCCGCTCCCAAGACAGGGTCCACTGTCAGGTCAGATCCACGGAGTAGCTGAAAAAGTCGCCGCGGACCACGCTCTCACAGTATTCCACCACCGTCTGGGTGCTGAAGGCCGTTCGGTTCAGGGCAATCGCCGCCGCGTCGATGCGCGTGTTCAGCAATTTGCTCTGCTCGTTGTTCAGATTGATGGCGTGAAACGTCTCTCTGGCGGCGTTGACGCTGACGCCGCACAGGGCCAGGGTCTTGTAAAGTCCGTTGGTGTTGATCATCTCCCAGGTGATCTCCGGGGCGATGGCCCGGGGGATGAAGCTGGTCTCCAGGGCGTAAGGGCCCCGGTCGGTGCTGCGCACCCGGTAGATGCGGTAGACCGGCGCGCCCACCACGATCTGCAGATGGGCCGCCAGATCCTCGTCCGCCTGGATCTGGGTGAGCTCCAGGATGCGGGCGCTCTCCGCCATGCCCTTTCTGCGCAGCTCCTCGCCGAAGGAGTAAAACTTGCTCAGCCGCTGCTCCACCAGCTCGCTGCGCACGAAGGTGCCCTTGCCCTGGATCTTCTTCAGATACCCCTCCGCCTGCAGCTCCTCCAGCGCCTTGCGCACGGTGATGCGGCTGACGCCGAACATGTCGCAGAACTCCGACTCCACCGGGATGCGGCTGCCGTTGGTCCACTCCTTGGAGAGGATCTTCCGTTTGATCTCCTCTTTGACCAAAACATACTTGGGCGCGCGGCCGCGCATCGCCGCCGTCTCCTGCATTCTATCCATGAGATCCCCCTCTTCTCCCTGTCGTTTCCCGCCGGCGGACGCGCCGGAGAGATGTTATATCGATATAGTAATATAACACGATCGTGGAAGAAACGCAAATCTCTGTAATAGATTCAGTGGATGATGATGCCCTGGACCACCCGGTTGACCTCCCCGCTGGGGCAGGGGTTGTCGGTGGTCATGTGCAGGTCATAGGACTTCTCAAAGCTGAGAAGCTGCAAAAACAGCAGCGAGAAGATGTAAGCGCCCATCTCCCGGCTGGGGAAGCCGTCGGGCAGACGGTACCGGCAGGTGTAGTCGGAGCCCTCCGGCACGCCGGCCTGGGCGGCGTCCGCCACCACGGCCACCCGGTTTTTCCGCTTCTGGCCGTTGAGCTCGTTGATCATGTCCTTGTCGTAGAGGCTGGCGTTTTCCAGCGGCGAGGCCATGAGCACCGTCAGCGTGGCGTCGTTGAGGACGGTCTTGGGCCCGTGGCGGAAGCCGGTGGGGGTGTCGTAGGCGGCGCAGACCTGTCCGTTGGTCAGCTCCTGGCTCTTCACCGCTCCCTCCCGGGCCAGGCCCCGCAGGGCGCCGAAGCCCAGGTACACGATCCGCTCGTACTTCCAGGCGCCCGCCTGGGCGGCCAGGGCCTGCATGGCGGGCATCTGCTCCTCCGCCGCTGCGGCCAATCCCTCCAGGGAGGCCACGCACCGGTCCATGTCCTTGCCGGCGAACAGCGCCCACGTGGCCAGCGACATGCAGCTGACGGAGCAGGTCATGGCGAAGCCCTGATCGCACGCCTCCTGGGGGATATGGACCACCAGGGACCGGTCGGGATCGTAGGGGTAGCGGCTCAGATCGCTGTCAGCGTTGCACACCAGCACCAGGTTATAAAGCTCCGAGACATATTTCTCCGCGGTGCGGATGGCGGCGCAGCTCTCCGGGCTGCTGCCGGAGCGGGAATAGGACACCAGCAGCGTGGGCACGTCGTAAAAGATGGCCTCGGGGGTCGCCACCACGTCGGTGGTGTGATGCACCTCGCTGCGCAGTCCCCGCTCCCGGGCCAGCAGCATGTTCATGCTCTCCCCCACGAAAGCGGAGGAACCGGCTCCGGTGAAGATCACCCGCAGGCCCGGCACCGCCAGCACCTTGTCCATGAAGGCGGCGTAGCGTCCGCCCTCCCGGGCGAAAAGCTGCGCCAGTTTGCGCCAAACCTGGGGCTGGGCCTGGATCTCGGCGGCGGTGATGTCCGCCTTTCTGGCCTGCAGATCAGCCAGATCATGGTTCAAATACTTCATTTTCACTCTCCTACCAATAGCTTTATATGGTCCGTCCGTCCCGCCAGCACGCTGACGCAGTTTTCTGCCGACTGGACGGCCACGTCGTGGATCTGTTTGTCGGCCAGACCGCCGATGTGCGGGGTGAGGAGGACGTTGTCCAGCCCGAACAGCTCGCTCTCCAGCAGCGGCTCCGTCTCATACACATCCAGCGCCGCGCCGGCGATGACGCCCTTCCGCAGGGCGCGGATCAGCGCGGGGGTGTCCACAAGCCCGCCCCGGGAGGGGTTGACGAGGACCGCGGTGGGCTTCATCATGGCCAGGGTCTTCCCGTTGATGAGGTGGTGGGTCTCCGGCGCGTCCGGACAGCACAGCACGATGATGTCCGCCTGGGAGAAAAACGCCTCGTCGTCCAGAAATTCCAGGCCAAACCGCTCCCGCAGATCCTCCCGGCGGCTGCCGCTGCGGGCCACCAGGCGCATATCGAAGCCCATGGCCCGCCGGGCCACGGCCTGGCCGATGGCGCCCATGCCCACGATGCCCAGGGTCTTGCCGGAGACCGCCATGCTCCGCTCGATCCCGGCGGCCCAGTGGCCGGCGCGGATGTTGGCGTCGCCCTTGGCGATGTTGCGCATCAGGGCCAGGATCAGCCCCCAGGCCAGATCCGCCACCGCGTCGAAGTTCCGCCGGGGTACGTTCACCAGCGCCACGCCGTGGCGGGCGCAGGCCTCCATGTCCACGTGGTCGTATCCGGCGCAGTTCAGACTGATGACCCGCAGTCCCTCCGTCCGGACCAGGAACCGGTCCGTGATGGGCACGTCCGCCCCCATCACGATGGCCACCGGCTTTTCCGGCAGGGCCTCATAAGCGGCGATCAGCTCCGCCTCTCCCGCCTCCGGCCGCTCCGCAGCCGGCCACACCAGCGGCCGCAGCCCCGCCTGCTCCAGCGCGGCGAAGGCTTCCCTCTCCTGCTCGAAGGAGAAGGAGATGATCCAGACAAGTCCCTCCATGCTCAGTCAAAATACTGGGGCAGGCAGTCCCGGTACTCGGCCATGAAATCGGCCACCAGCTGCTTCGCCACCTTGATGTCGGTGACGGCGCCGTCCAGGAGCATGGCCTCCGCCCACATGTCCGGGTCGCCGTTCAGCGCCGCGCTGACGGTCAGGGTCACCGGCGCCAGCCGCCGGGCGATGATGCCCTTCAGCTCGTCGGAGAAGCCGGTCAGATGCATGGGGCAGAATCCGATGCCGCAGGCCACGCCGGGGATCTCCAGCACCGCGTCGTCGGGCAGGCCCTTCACCGCCCCCTCGTTGGGGATGTTCACGGAGAAGGTCTTGCGCTCGTCCAGCAGCAGGGAGCGGATCATCTCCACCAGCTGCTCGTGCTCGCCCTCGGCGCGGGCGAACAGCTTCTCGTCGATCTTCACGTCGTCCTCGCCCTGGCTGAGCATCTCCTGGTAGGTCTTCTCGCCCCGGGCGATGACCTCCTCGATGGGGAAGGCGTCCACGCCCAGAGTGCGGGTGTAGAACTGGCCGTGGGGGAAGCGCTCGGGGAAAAACTCGCTGGCGTGGCGGTCCACCACCGCGGGCAGAGCGCCGTAGCGCTCAAACAGCTCCCACGACAGGGGATTGTCCATGAAATGGGGGATCTCGGTGTCGTCCAGCTGGGAGTTGAAGAAGTTGTAAACATGGCCGTTCTTCTCCGCGTCCGCCCGCTGCTGGGCCACGATCTCCCGCAGCCGGGGCTTGGCGTCCTGGCCGTCCACGCGGATGTCGTAGAGGAAGGTCAGATGGTTCAGACCGGCGCCGATGGTGGTGATGCGGGACACGTCCACCCCCAGCATCCGGGCCAGATACCGCTCGCCGTAGATGACCCCGTGGCACAGGCCCACCATCTTCACATTGGTGGCCTTGCGCACCGCCGTCACGATGGAGGTCATGGGGTTGGAGTAGTTGAAGAAAAACGCGTTGGGGCACAGCCGCTCCACATCCTTGGCGATGGCCACCATGGCGGGGATCATCCGCTGGGCCCTGGCGATGCCGCCGGGCATGATGGAGTCGCCCACCGGCTGATAGATGCCGTATTTCCGGGGGATCAGCACGTCCTGCTCCCAGGCGTGCCGGCCGCCCACCGCGATGGTGGTGACCACGAAATCCGCCCCGGGCAGCAGCTCCGTCCGGTCCACGGAGGCGGTGATGTGGATGCGCTCCTCCATGTGCTTGACGGCCACCATCTTCCGGGCCAGCCGCTCCACCGACGCGAGGATCACCGGGTTGATGTCGCACAGCGCGATCTCCCAGGTCCCGAAATCCGACTGGATGAAGTCGGCGATGAGCCCCTTGGTGAACACCGCGCTGCCCGCGCCGATCAGAACGATTTTTTTCCTATCCATGTTGCGTAACCCCCATTTTATTTTTCCGATGCCAGCGCCAGAGCGCGGCTGCATTCGACGAAGAACTCCTCCAGGAGCGCCAGCTGCTCCTCCGCCCCGGCGGCGTTAAAACGCTCCACCGCCGGTTCGGGCATGAACAGCTTGATGAATTTTTCCTCCCGGTCGCTGTATACAAAGTGGTCGTTGGGCACGAAATGGGCCTTCACATGATCGAAGCAATCCTGATTGCTGAACCAGTCGATCTCGGCGAACAGGCCCGCCGGCCGCTTTTTGTAGCTGTAGATGGCCCCGAAATAGGCGTACATCCGCGCGCTGCCGCTTCTGTTGGAGAGATAGTACCGGTAGCCCATGGCGTACTGGCCGAAGTTGTCCGGGTCCTTGTCGTTGATCTCGGCCTGAAAGTCCGGGCACCGGGCGTCCTCTATCACCTTGCGGAAGGCCCTGGCCAGACCGTAGGCGTCCAGCAGATCCCCCTCCGTCAGGGAAAAGCCCAGTCCGTCGGACACGCCCACGATGGCCTCGGCGCAGGCCTTCATATAGTCGGCCAGCATCTTTTGCTGCTCCGCAGCGCCCAGCCGGTTCATCCGGGCGAAGTCCCCGTCGGGCATGAACAGCTTCAGATACTCCTCCTCGGCCCGGTTGACGGTGAACAGCGGCCCGTCCTCCAGCCGCGCCACAAGATCGGCGTAGCTGTGGAGGTTGTTTTTCCGGTCCACCTCCACCATCAGCCCGATCTTGGTCTGGGGCAGGAAGATCAGCCCCGTGTGCAGATAATAGCTCTCCCCGTTGGTCAGGGAGGTGACGCGCACCCGCATGCCGTACCAGTGGGGGCCGATGGAATCGGGCGCCTGGCGCAGGACCTCAAATGCGGCCCGGTCGCTTTCGATGCCCGCGATGGCCCGCTCATAGATGTCGCCGAACCGGTGCAGGCTCAGCAGCGCGGGCAGATCAAACCGCAGTTTCTCAGACATGGTTCTCTCCTTCGGATCTCTATCGGATCTTCTCCAGCTTCAGATTGCTCACCAGATACCGGTATCCGGCCTCGGCCAGCATTTTGTGGGCGAAACGGCTGTGGGCGTATTCGTCCCCCGCCCGCCAGCAGAACACCGGCACCTCCACGCCCAGCTGCTCCTCCAGCCGGCGCTTGGAGTCCACGATCTCCCGGCGCTGGACCGCCTCCTCCTGGTTCTCGGTGATGCAGCTGTGGGAGCCGGTGTGGCAGCAGATCACGTGCTTTTCCGATATCCGGCGCAGCTCCTCCCAGGTCATGCAGCACCGGGGATCGGAATAGTCCTCCCAGTGGCCGTGCAGCCGCAGCCCGTGGGGCTTGCAAAAGGCGATCTGCTCCTCCACCGGCACGTCCGGAAAGAAGGCGGGCACATAGAACCAGCCGGTGAAGCCGTATTCGTCCAGCACCTTGGCGTATACGTCGTAATGGGTCCGCCAGCCCTCAAACACCGCCGGGATCAGGCCGGGCTTGTCGTAGGGCCAGACCCGGGTGGCAAAAAACCGGTCCAGGTCCGCCATGGTCACCGGCGTGAAATGCTGGGCGAAGGCGGCCACCTCCCGGCGGAACCGGGGCAGATCCCCCGGGCGGGTGACGTGATAGTTCACCACCCGGATATAGCTGCCGTTGAGCAGGTAGCGGGCCATCTCCAGCGTCCGCTTGTCGCGGCAGACCGCGTCGAGAAGCTCCCCCATTTACTTCTCCTTCTGGCCGATCATCACCCGGTACTGGGTGGGGACCTTCTCCCCCTCCTCCAGCAGGAACGCCCGCTCCGCCACGGCGCTCATGGCCGGGGCCACGCAGGGATAATGGGGATCCCGGTCCTCCCGCTGGGAATAGAGGTAGGTGAACAGCAGCGTGTCCGCGGCCAGCTGCTCGTGCAGCGCCTCGTCCATGGGCGCCATCTGATACACCGGCCGGTCCGGATCGGTCAGATCGTCCAGCCCGATGATGGCGGGGATGCCCTCCAGGCCGGTCTGCCGGCTCTCGCAGTACTCCACCACCTCTTTATATTCCTCCCAGGACCCGCCCAGGTATTTCTTCAGCTCCTCCGCCAGTGCGGTCATATCCTTCTTTTCGTCCATTTTCAGCGCCTCCCTATCCGATCTTCTCCATCTTCAGGTTGCTGACCACGTACCGGTAGCCGGCCTCCTTCAGATATTTGTGGGCACGGGTGTTGTAGTTGTACTCCTCCCCGTACAGCCAGCAGAACACGTCCACCGGCCGGCCGATCTTCTCCTCCAGCACCCGCTTGGACACCACGATCTCCCGGAACATGTCGAAGTCCTCGGTGTCCCGGTGGATCTGGTAGTGGTTGCCGGTGTGGCAGCAGATCTCGTGGTGCTGGGCGATGCGCCGCACCTCGTCCCAGTTCATGGCGTACCGGCCGTCGGGATAGACCTCCGGGCGGTAGACCGTCAGGTCATAGTGCTCCGTGAAGCGCTTCTGCTGTGCCACGGGGACGTCCATGAAGAAGCTGGGGATGTAGTACCAGGCCCGGAAGCCGTATTTCTCCAGAATGGGCAGCATCACGTCGTGCTGGTTGCGGAAGCCCTCGAACACCGCGGGGATCAGGCCCGGTTTGTCCTTTTTCCAGACCCGGGTGGCAAAAAAGTCGTCCACGTCCGCCATGGTGACGGGGCTGAAATACTTGGCAAAGGCGGCGATCTCCCGCTCGAAGCGGGGCGCGTCCACCGGGTCGGTGTTGTGATAATTCACCACCCGCAGATAGGAGCCGTTGACGAGATAGCGGAACATCTCCAGTGTCCGCTTGTCCTCGGCGATGGCGGGAAGCAATCCGTTGTCCATAGTCTCTCACCTCAAAGTCGTTCAGGATCTTCTCTCCGGTCCGAATACCGTACCGCGGCGGCCGCCGCTATGAGCGCCGCCAGCTCCGCTGCCAGAAACGACAGCCACACCCCCGTCACATCAAAGAGCATCACCAGCGGCAGCAGGAAGGCGATGGGGGCGATGAACCCCCGCAGCAGCGCGATCCAGAAGGCCCACGCGGGCCGGTGCCTGGCCTCCAGATACACGTTCAGCACCACCGCCAGCCCCCCCAGCAGATAGCCCGGGGAGATGAGACGGATGCCGGGGATGGAATAGGCGGTCAGCTCCGGCGTGGGGTCGTCCAGGAAGATGGCCACCAGCAGGTCCGGCCGCAGCTCCGCGAAGAGTACATAGGCCGCCGAGAGGGCCGCCGAGGCCAACAGGCCCATGCGCAGGAATTTCCGGATCCGGTCCGGTCGGTTGGCGCCGTGGTTGAAGCTGATCAGCGGCTGGGTGGCGTTGGACACCCCCGCCAGCCCGCATTGGACCACGTTGCCCAGATTGGCGATCACCCCGTAGGCCGCCACGGCCACCGTCCCCGACAGCCGCAGCAGCAGCAGGTTCACGATCAGGACCACCGCCGATCCGGAGAACTCCCGCAGAAAGTCGGGCATCCCGTTGCGGAGGATCCGGCCCAGGCGGCTGAAATCCACCCGGCACTGCCACACCTTCAGCTCCGAACGCCGCCGGCAGGTGGCGAAGAAGGTGACGCAAAAGCCCAGCACCAGCGCCAGGCCCGTGGCCAGAGACGCGCCCCGCATGCCCATGTCCAGCACCCAGATCATCACGATGTCCAGGATCATGTTGGACCCGCAGGTGGTCAGCGTCCCCAGCATGGAGAACACCGGCGCGCCGTCGTTGCGCACATAGACGTTGTAAAACGTCTCGAAGCAGTAAAAGGGGGTAAACGCGAACACATACCAGAGGTATTCCGCCGTCTGGCCGTAAAAATCGGCGCCGCCGCACAGAAGCCAGCTGATCTGTTCGTTGAAAAGCAGTCCCACCGCCATGACCACGCCGGAAAACAGCGCCAGCGCCGCCAGGGACGTGCCGTAATAGGTCTTGGCCTTCTCCCGCTGGCCCGCGCCCATGCAGTTGGAGAACAGATTGGACGAGCCGTAGGCCATCATGAAGCCCATGGCGTACATCAGCCCCGTCATGGGCACCACCACGTTTAGGGCCGCCAGTCCGGTCTCCCCGATCCGCTGGCCCACACAGATGGTGTCAATCAGATAGTTGACCGCGATCAAAAGCGTGGCCACCACGCTGGGAAACAGATATCGCAGAAAGAGCTTGCTCTCCTTTTCCGTGACAAGCTCGGTATTGATCTTCATAAAACCTCCTGTGATGCGATCTGTCTTATTCCGCTCCGCGCGCCGCCCTCAGGGGACGGCGCCGTGCCGAAAAGGCATCCGGACCGCGCTCAGGTCGGTTTCCTTTCAAGTAAAGCCCAGCGCCCCCATATCGCCGCAGGCGGAGGCATACTGCCGGTACATGCCGGCGATGTAGTCCATCAGAAGCGCCTCCGGCTCCGCCGTGAGCAGGCCGTCCCGCACCCGGGCGAACTGGACGGGCATGTACTGGCTGAGCAGCTGCATGGGGATCGGCCGGCCGCCGAAGCAGCCCAGAAGCGCCTTCACGGCCCCGGCCACCTCCGGCACGCTCAGATAGTACCGGCACCGGTCGGACATGCCGTAGCACATCTGGAAGGCCACCTCCTCGGCGCTGCCGGCGTAATAGGCCCGCCAATAGCCGTCGTCCCGCTCCATGGCCTCCAGCAGGGTCTGCCGGAAGGGCACGGCCGTGACGCCGGGCATCTCGCCGGCAATCCGCTCCAGGGAGAACAGCCCCTCCCGGGCGGCGTTGGTCAGCGCCGGTCCCACCTTCAGGATGGCGACGCCGTCCTCCACCATCTGCCGCAGGCATTGGGTGGGCTGATAGTCGGTGGAGTGGCCCTCAAAGACCACCCGGGGATACTTCCCCTTCACCCGGCACAGCTCCGCCGCCCGCCGGCGGGAATAGGCGTGGACGGTGGTGTTGGTGAACTCCACCCCCGGCTGCACCACGAATCCCACGATGCGGGAGGGGTCGGCGCCGGCGGCGGTCCAGCTGTCCCAGAACAGCTGCAGCTCCCGCTCAAACTGGGCCGGGTCCGTGACGGTCATCTCCTCGTCCAGCGCCCCGCCGGGGATGGGCACCTCGCTGCCCACCACATACACCGGGCGGTCGGCAAGGCCGCTCTCGGCAAAGGCCTTCTCGCACACCACGGCCAGCCGCGCGCTGCGCCGGGCGATCAGCTCATGGCCAAACCGGCCGCTCGCCAGATCATCCCCCAGGGGCATGCTGGTGTCGATGTGGATCTTCCGGAAGCCGGCGGCCACGCAGTCGGCCACCAGTCTCTCCGCCTTGGCCATGGCGCTGTCGGGATCCTCCCCCCGCCACACCAGCGGCCCCAGATGGTCTCCGCCCAGGATCACGTTCTCCCAGGCGATCCCCTCCTGCTCCGCCAGCCGTCGCAGCCAGGCGGCGAAGTCCGCCGGGGTCATGCCGGTGTAGCCGCCGAACTGGTTGACCTGGTTGGCGGTGGCCTCGATGAGCACCGGGATGCGGTTCTCCCTGCCGTAGCGCAGCGCCGCGCGCAGGACATATTCGTTTGCGCTGCACACGGAGTAGATGCCCACTCTCTGTCCCGCTGCCTGCAGGTCCACCAGCGCTGTCAGTTGGTTTTTCATGGATACCTCGTATCGCTCTCTTTTATCAGGCGGCACACCGGGCCGAGGCCCGGTGTGCCTTGGAGGAAAATCAGCGGTTGAAGTTTTCGTCCAGCATCTGCTCGGTCTGCTCCTGGATGGTCTTGAGGCAGGCGTCGATGTCGCCGTCCTCCAGCACCTGGTACAGTGCCTCACGGACGATGGTGTAAGTGACGGTGGAGGGGGTCAGCATATACGCGCCGTCCTCCTGGGCGTAGGGCAGCACCTCGGTGGCGATGGCGATGGCCTTCTCGACGGAGCCCTCGTTGGGGTCGTACTCCAGATCGGTCAGGGCATCGCCGCGGGAGGGCAGAGCGCCGGTGGTGATGGCCCAGTCGCCGATCTCGGCGGCGGAGGTCATGTACTTGACGAAGGTCCAGGCGGCGTCGCTGTTGGCGCACTCGCTGGAGACGATGTAGGCCCAGCCGCCGGTGGCGAGGCTGATGGGATCGGCGCCGTCCACGAAGGCGGGCATGTTGAACACCTGATAGGTGGTGTCGGGGATATCGCCGTCAAAGCCGCCGGCGTACCAGGGCGCGCCGACGCACATGGCCGCGGTGCCCTCGGTGAACTCATCGTAACGGGGGGTGCCGCCGGTGCAGACGGCGTCCTCGCCGCTGCCCAGATACTTGAGCATGAACTCCACGGCCTGGTGGGCCTCGGGAGTGTCAAAGTGAACGGTCATGTTCTCCTCGTCGCGGAACTCGCCGCCGAACTGCCAGATCAGAGACTCGAACATGGCCTCCCACTGGGAGTAGGCATAGGACAGACCGGACTGGATCACGGTGCCGGAGTCATCCTTCACGGTGCACTCCTTGGCGAAGGCCAGCAGCTCTTCCCAGGAGGCGGGGCCGTTGTTCTCGATCCAGCCGTCGGGCAGGGTCTTGCCCAGCTCGGCCAGCCGGTCCATGTTCACATACAGGCTGGGGGATTCCACGTTGATCTCGTTGGAGACGGCGTAGTACTTGCCGTCCACCATCTTGTTGGCCATGGCGCCCTCAAAGAAGGTGCTCTGCAGCTCCTCGGTGGTGTAAGCGCTCTCGGGCACTTCCTGGATCTGGCCAGCCTTGGCGAAGTCGCCGATGCTGGAGTAGGTGAAGATCACGTCGGCCTCGGTGCCTGCGTTGAAGGACTGGGTGACCTTCTCCGCGAAGTCGGAGAAGTACTCCACATTGATCTTGATGCTGGGGTTGTCGGCCTCGAACCGCTCCAGGGCCGGCCCGAAGTAGGCCTGCCAGGCCGCGGTATCCTGGGTCCAGAAGGTGAGGGTGGTGGTGTCACCGTCAGCGCTGGAAGAACTCCCGCCGCCGCAGCCGGCAAACAGAGAGACCATCATCAGCACCGCGATCAGCACAGCAATGGTTTTTTTCATTTTGTTTTCCTCCATGTTTTTTTCAGAAACAAGAAAAAACTCTTGCTCTTTTGGTGATGACATTATATCATGTCATTATAATGATTTATATCATATTCTTGCGCTATAATATCCTATAATTTACTTTCACTGTCGAAATCGTGCATTTTTCGGAGGGTTTTCCCCATGGAAGCTGTCAGGATCATAAATGCCCGGTATCCGGCATCCGCCGCCCGGCTGGAGACGGCCGCGCCCCGGCTGCTGCTGTGCCGGGGCGGCGGGGGCTGGCTGGGAGGCGTCCGGTTCTCCCGGTGCGCGCTGGCCTGTCTGCCCGCCGGGAGCGGGACGCTTTTGCAACTGGACGGCCCCGCGGAGCTGATGGGGCTGGACATGCCCGCCTACCTGTCCGGCCCGGCGCAGGACCGGGGCGTCCGGGTGGTGCCGGACATCCCCCCGGAGGCGGAGAGCTTTTTCGCCGCGGCGGTGGGCATGCTGGAGGTCTGCCCCTCCCCCCTGCCCGCGGCGGTCCAGACGGCGCAGACCCTGCTGCTGTGGTTCGGCGCGCTGGACGGGCGGGCGGCGCCCGCCCCGGGCAACCACCAGGAGCGGATCGTCCTGCTGGCCGGGGAGTACATACGGACCCATTACGCCGCCCCCCTGACCCTGGAGCAGGTGGCGGAGACGCTGTACGTGAACCCCTGCTACCTCAGCCGCATCTTCCACCGGCAGATGGGGGTGTCCTTCCGCGCCTATCTGCGCACGGTCCGGCTGGAGGCCGCCGCCGACATTCTGGCCCGGACGAACCAGCTGATCACCGACGTGGCCCTGCAGACCGGCTTCGGCAGCACCTCCCATTTCGTCAGCTGCTTCCGCCAGGCCTACGGCGTCACCCCCAACGTCTACCGCGCCCGGCGCCGGCAGACAGGGACGGGGCTTCTGCCTGGCAGCGAGAGACTGTGATCGTACCCGCCCCGCCGGGATAGTCAAAAAGAGCCGCTGCCAAACGCAGCGGCTCTCATGTATGCGGGCAAGGGCGTGCGCGCCCCGCGCCGGTCAGGCGTCGGCGCTCTCCTTCTTCCCCCGCAGCTCGTCGGCAATCTGCTGGACCCGGCTGTCGGTGAGGGTGAACTTCTTCACGAAGAAGACGAAGGCCACCGTGAGCCCCAGGATGGGCAGCACGGTCATCAGCAGCCGCAACCCCAGGATGGTGGAGGCGCTCTGGGCCACCGCCGCGCCGGTTTCGGAGGTATCCCCCACCAGCCCGATCATGTCCAGGCCGATGCCGGTGATGAACACCGCCACGCCGGAGGCCGCCTTCACCACGAAGGTCTGCATGGAGAAGATGACGCTCTCCTCCCGCCGGCCGGTCTTCAGCTGGCCGTAGTCCACGGAGCTGGACAGAAACACCGTAGTCAGCACCGTGAGGATGCCGTTGGCGGCGAACACCAGCGCCCCGCACAGGCACAGCAGGATGATGTTGGAGCTGAAGCCCAGAAAACACACCACTAGGATGAGGGCGTAGCCCGCCATGGCCATGGTCAGGGCCACCTTGAAGAGACTGGTGTTGTCCAGCTTTTTGTGCAGCAGCGGATACACCACCATCATGCCCAGAATCTGGCAGGCGCCGCCCACGGTGGTGAACAGGGTGTAGCTGCCCATCCAGCCGGTGCCGCCGAAGTCATACTTGAAGAAGTAGATCACCAGGTTGCTGGTCAGGTACAGCGCCCCGTTGATCATCAGGATGGCCAGGACCGTGATCATGGCCTGGTCGTTGCGAAACAGCGCCTTGAACATCTCCCCCACGGAGGAGGTCTCCATCCGGCCGATGTCGTGCTCCCGCACCTTGGCGCAGCAGAACGCCTCCGCCAGCACGAACACCACCGCAATGATGAGGGCGATGCGGCCAAAGCCCACCCGCTCGTTGCCGCTGCCCAGGGCGGCCACCGTCAGCAGCGTGCCCACCTGGATCACCGCCGAGCCGATGCCGGCGCAGGTACGGCCCACCACGGACAGGTTCTCCCGGTCCTTGGGGGTGTCGGTGACGGCGGGGATCATGGACCAGTAGGGGATGTCCATCATGGTATAGGTGACGCCCCAGAGGATGTAGATGACGCCGAAGTAGACCATCAGGCCCGTGCCGCTCAGGTCCGGGGCGGCGAACAGGGCGTACAGCACGAAGGCGTTGAGCACCGTGCCGCTGATGAGCCAGGGCCGGAACCGGCCCCACTTGGTGCGGGTCTTGGCCACCAGGATGCCCATGAATGGGTCGTTCAGGGCGTCGAACACCCGGGCGATCATCAGGATCAGACCCACGAAGGTGGCGGACAGCCCCAGGATGTCCTGGTAAAAGTACATGACATAGGAAGCGGACAGGGCGTACACCATGTCCTTGCCCACGGCGCCGATGCCGAAGGCGGCGGTCTGGGAACGGGTGAGTTTCATTTTCCTCTCTCCTCTTCAAATAAAATGGGTCGCTCAGTCCCCGCAGTCGCGGGGCGCCGGCCGGAAAACGCGCCGTCCGTCTCCCGGCTTTGGCGCTCCCGCCCGCCCGGGACGGGAGTGCCTCGCCCATTATGCGCCTTTTCCCGGAAAATCGCAAGAAAAATCCGGAAAAATGTCCGCCGTGAGCGGACATTTTTCCGGTATACCGTCACAGGATGTACAGCGGCTCCGCCGGACGGGCGTAGTTTTCCTCCAGCATGGCCCGGTGGGACAGGAAGGCCGGGTCGTCGAAGGACCGGGCCTGCATGGGACATTTGCGCACGCAGGCGTGGCATTTGATGCAGATGCCGTTCATCCTCCCCGGGTCCAGCCGGTCCACGCTGCCCATGGGACACACCGAGGCGCACACGCCGCAGCGGATGCACTCCTTTTCGTCCAGGACCGGCACGGCCCGGAGAAAGGCCGCCGGCCTGCCGTCCCGCCCCAGGGGGGTATAGTAGGGCGCCGCCGGGTCGCCGGGGATGGCGCCGGGGGCCAGGGCGGGGATCTCCCCCTCCCGCAGCCGCTCCGCCGCCGCCCGGGCAAAGTCCGCCGCCTGAGCGAGATCCGCCGCCGTGGGCCGGTCCGCGGCCAGGGCGCGGGTGAAGGCATGCTCGCCCACCGCCGCCGCCGCGGCGGTGACGGTGAAGCCGTTTTTCCCCAGGATATCCGCCAGTTCCGCCAGGGCGTTGTCAAAGCTCCGGTTGCCGAAGCACACCACCGGCACCGCCGGGCCCGTGCCCCGGATATGGGCCGCGATATAGGGCGCCAGCTTGTTGGGCACCCGCCCGGCGTACACCGGCGTGCCCACGAACGCCAGCGCCTCCGGCCCCAGGGCCCTGTCCGTCCGTCCCGTCGGCAGGGTCATATCCCCGAACCGGACGGGCACGCCCAGCGTCTCCCCGGCCGCCCCGGCCATGGCGCGGATCAGCTTTTCCACATTCCCGCAGGGACTGAAAAAGAGCCCCCAGACCTCTCGGATCATCCACAATCCCCTCCTTATATCCCGCGCTTACAGCCCTATCATACCACACCTCTCTCCGCCGGGCAACGCGATCCGGGAGGGACGACGAATTTTTCCCGGAATATTTCTCCCGCTTATTGCGCAGCGCCCCCGGATGCCGTATAATAGGGCCGCGCCGAAGGGCGCCCGCTTTTGACGAAAGGAAGCATGGATATATGACGCTGAAGGATCTGCCGATCGGAAAGACGGCCACCGTCACCCATCTGGGCGGCGAGGGGGCCCTGCGGCAGCACTTTCTGGACATGGGACTGATCCCCCGCTCGGACATCACCCTTGTCAAATACGCCCCGCTGGGCGACCCCATGGAATTCATGATCCACGGCTATGAGCTGACGCTCCGGGCGGCCGACGCGGCCCAGATCGGGATCGAGGACGTGCGGGACCCGGAGGAGGACGCCCCCGCGCCCGCCCGGACGGAATACCGGGGCCGGCGGGCGGAGCACCCGGGTCTGGGCGAGCGGGGAAAATTCCACGTGCGGGCCACGGAGAATCCCCTGCCCGACGGCACTCTCCTCACCTTTGCCCTGGCCGGGAACCAGAACTCCGGCAAGACCACGCTGTTTAACCAGCTCACCGGCTCCAACCAGCATGTGGGCAACTTCCCCGGCGTCACCGTGGACCGCAAGGACGGCGTCATCCGGGGCCACGCCGACACCCGCATCACCGACCTGCCGGGCATCTACTCCCTGTCCCCCTATTCCAGCGAGGAGATCATCACCCGCTCCTTCCTTCTGGAGGAGCACCCCCTGGGCATCATCAACATCGTGGACGCCTCCAACATCCAGCGCAGCCTGTATCTGACCATGCAGCTGATGGAGCTGGACGTGCCCATGGTGCTGGCACTGAATATGATGGACGAGGTCCGGGGCAACGGCGGCTCCATCCGCATCAACGAGATGGAGCAGCTGCTGGGCATCCCGGTGGTGCCCATCTCCGCGGCGAAAAACGAGGGCATCGACGAGCTGGTGGACCACGCGCTGCACGTGGCCAAATACCAGGAGCCGCCCCGGCGCATCGACTTCTGCCGGGAGGACAAAAACGGCGGCGCCGTACACCGGTGCCTGCACGCCATCATGCACCTGATCGAGGACCACGCCCAGCGGGCCGGCATCCCGGTGCGCTTCGCCGCGGCCAAGCTGGCGGAGGGCGACAGCCACATCGCCCAGGCCCTGGATCTGGACCGGAACGAGACGGAGATGCTGGAGCACATCATCCTGCAGATGGAGGCGGAGAGCGGCATGGACCGGGCCGCCGCCATCGCCGGCATGCGCTACAGCTTCATCCAGGACGTCTGCGACGCCACCGTGACCCGGCCCAGGCAGAGCCGGGAGCGGGTCCGCTCCGCCGCCATCGATCAGATCCTCACGGGAAAATACACCGCCATCCCCTGCTTCATCGCCATCATGGCGCTGGTGTTCTGGCTGACCTTTGATCTGATCGGCCCTTGGCTGCAGGGGCTTCTGGACGCCGGCATCGACGCGCTGGGCCTGCGGGTGGACGCCCTCTTCGCCTCTCTGCACGTCCACGGCGTGCTCCGCTCGCTGGTGATCGACGGCATTTTCGCCGGGGTGGGAAGCGTGCTCAGCTTCCTGCCGGTGATTGTGGTGCTGTTTTTCTTCCTGTCCCTGATGGAGGACAGCGGCTACATCGCCCGGGTGGCCTTCGTGATGGATAAGCTGCTCCGGAAGATCGGCCTGTCCGGCAAGAGCATCGTCCCCATGCTGCTGGGCTTCGGCTGCACCGTGCCGGGGATCATGGCCGCCCGGACCCTGTCCTCGGAGCGGGACAGAAAGCTGACCATCCTGCTGACGCCCTTCATGAGCTGCAGCGCCAAGCTGCCCATCTACGGCTTTTTCACCACCGCCTTCTTCCCCGGCCACCGGGGGATCATCATGGTGGGGCTGTATGCGCTGGGCGTGGTGCTGGGCATTGCGCTGGCCTGTCTGATGAAGGGGACGGTGTTCCGGGGCGAGCCTGTGCCCTTCGTGATGGAGCTGCCCAACTACCGGATGCCCGGGGCGAAGAACGTGGGCCATCTGCTGTGGGACAAGGCCAGGGATTTCCTCCAGCGGGCCTTTTCCATCATCTTTGTCGCCACCATCATCATCTGGTTTTTGCAGACCTTTGACTTCGGTCTGAACGTGGTGAGCGACTCCCGGGGCAGCATGCTGGCGGCCCTGGCGGGTCTCATCGCCCCGGTCCTGGCGCCGCTGGGGCTGGGAGACTGGCGGATCTGCACGGCGCTGATCACCGGTTTCATGGCCAAGGAGAGCGTGGTGTCCACGCTGACGGTGCTGCTGGGCGGCGCCAGTCCCGCGGGACTTCTGACGCCTCTGGCGGCGGCCAGTCTGCTGGTGTTCTGCCTTCTGTACACCCCCTGCGTGGCGGCCATCGCCTCGGTGAAGCGGGAGCTGGGCGGCGGATGGGCCGCCGGCGTGGTGGCCGGCCAGTGCCTGATCGCCTGGATCGCGGCCCTGCTCACCCGGGTCATCGGTCTGGCGGTGATGGGGCTGCTCTGAGCGCCCGACGAAAAAAGCAAACCCCCTGTCCCATGGGACAGGGGGTTTTTGCGGGGCAGGGCCCCTTGATGTTACACCAGCTCGATGACAGCCATCTCCGCCGCGTCGCCCCGGCGGGTGCCGGTGCGGGTGATGCGGGTGTAGCCGCCGTTGCGGTCGGCGTACTTCACGGCCAGATCGTCAAAGACCTTCTTCGCCACATCCTCCCGGGTGAGGAACTTCAGCGCCAGGCGGTAATTGGCCAGGCCCTTCTTCTTCCCCAGGGTGATGATCCGCTCCGCCAGAGGACGGACCTCCTTGGCGCGGGTGACGGTGGTCTCCATGCGGCCGGTATCCAGCAGATCGGTGACCTGCTGGCGCAGCATCGCCATACGGGCGGCGGTGGGCTTGCCGAGCTTGCGAGTTCCGGGCATTTTCGTTTACCTCCAAAAGTGAGTGGTCGGTGGATTACTTGCCATCCTCGTCGCTGGCCAGGCTCAGGCCCATCATCGCCAGCTTCTGGATGACTTCCTCCAGGCTCTTGCGGCCAAGGTTGCGCACCTTGATCATCTCGTCCTGGGTCTTGGACACCAGGTCCTCCACCGTGTTGATGTTCGCGCGTTTCAGGCAGTTGAAGCTGCGCACCGAGAGATCCAGCTCCTCGATGGTCATCTCCATGACCTTGTCCTTCACGGCCTCGGTCTTCTCCACCACGGTGGAGCCCATATTCATGCTGGAGGACAGGTCCGTGAACAGGGTGAAGTGGTCGCAAAGGATCTTGGCGCCCAGGCTCACCGCGTCCCGGGGGGAGATGGTCTTGTCGGTCCAGACCTCGAGGGTCAGCTTGTCATAGTCCGTCTGGTTGCCCACGCGGGTGTTCTCCACGGCGTAGTTCACCTTCAGGACGGGAGTGTATATGGAGTCGATGGGGATGACCCCCGCCACGGCCTGGGCGGGCTTGTTCCGCTCCGCGGGCACATAGCCGCGGCCGTGGGAGATGGTCAGCTCCATGGAAAGGGAGGCGTCCGGACCAAGGGTGGCGATGTGCAGATCCGGATTGACGATCTCCACCTCGCCGTCCGCTTTGATGTCGGCGGCAGTGACCTCGCACTCGCCCTCCGCCTCGATATAGACGGTCTTGCTTCCCTCGCGGTGCAGGCGGGCAATGAGGCTCTTGATGTTCAGGACGATCTCCGTCACGTCTTCCTTTACGCCGGGGATCGTGGAGAACTCGTGCTGTACGCCGGCGATCTTGATGGTGGTGACAGCCGTGCCGGGCAGGGAGCTGAGCAGCACCCGCCGCAGAGAGTTGCCCAGAGTCGTGCCATAGCCGCGCTCCAGGGGCTCCACAACGAACTTGCCGTAGCTCTCGTCAGACGGACTTTCCACACACTCGATGCGCGGCTTCTCGATCTCTATCATGTGTTCATACCCTCCTTTGAAATGTACGCCATAAGGCGCCACGCGGTTTCCAGCTTACCAACTTGTGAGGGCTTTACTTGGAGTACAGCTCGACGATGAGGTGCTCCTCGATGGGCAGATCGATATCCTCCTTGGCGGGGACTCCGGTCACCTTGGCAAGCATGTTGCCGGCGTCATAGTCCAGCCACTTGGGCGGCTGACGGGACGCGTTTGCCTCAATGTTGGCCTTGATCTTATCCAGATCGCGGCTGGAGGGTTTGACAGAGATCACCATACCCGGCTTGACCAGGAAGCTGGGGATGTCCACCTTGCGGCCGTTCACGGTGAAGTGACCGTGGGTGACCAGCTGGCGGGCCTCCGCCCGGCTCATGGCGAAGCCCAGGCGATAAATCACGTTGTCCAGACGGGACTCCAGAATGGCCAGCAGGTTCTCGCCGGCCTGACCGGGACGGCGCTCGGCCATGTCGAAGTACTTGCGGAACTGCGCTTCCAGCACGCCGTAGTACCGCTTGGCCTTCTGCTTCTCACGCAGCTGCAGGCCGTACTCGGAGGTCTTGCTCCGGCCCTGGCCGTGCATTCCGGGGGGATAGGGGCGGTTGGAGAGCGCGCACTTGTCGGTATAGCACCGGTCGCCCTTCAGAAAGAGCTTCTGGTTCTCGCGGCGGCACAGCCGGCACACCGCATTCGTATATCTTGCCATATTCTCTTATCCTCCCTTACATCAGACGCGGCGGCGCTTGGGCGGACGGCATCCGTTGTGGGCGATGGGCGTCACGTCTTTGATCATCGTGACCTCCAGACCGGCGGTCTGCAGGGCGCGGATGGCGGCTTCACGGCCGCTGCCGGGGCCCTTCACGAACACCTCCACGGTCTTCAGGCCATGCTCCATCGCGGCCCGGGCCGCGGTCTCCGCCGCGGTGGACGCGGCGAACGGGGTGGATTTCCGGCTGCCCCGGAAGCCCATGCCGCCGGCGCTGGCCCAGCTGATGGCGTTGCCGTTGGGATCGGTCACGGTGACCATGGTGTTGTTGAAGGAAGAGCTGATATGGACCTGGCCCTTCTCAATGTTCTTCCGCTCTCTGCGGCGGGTACGAACGACTTTCTTGCCCTTCTGAGCTGTTGCCATTTTCTCTTCCCTCCCTTACTTCTTCTTATTGGCGATGGTGCGCTTGGGGCCCTTGCGGGTGCGGGCATTGGTCTTGGTCCGCTGGCCGCGCACGGGCAGTCCCTTGCGGTGACGGGTGCCCCGGTAGGACCCGATCTCCATCAGCCGCTTGATATCCAGGGCGTTCTGGCGGCGGAGGTCGCCCTCCACCACATACTCCTTGTCGATGCACTCGCGGAGCTTGGCCTCATCCGCCTCGGAGAGGTCCTTCACGCGGGTGTCCGGGTTGATCCCGGTCTCGTCCAGTATCTTCTTTGCGGATGTCCTGCCGATGCCATAAACATAGGTGAGTCCGATTTCCACACGCTTGTCCTTCGGCAGGTCAACGCCGGCGATTCGTGCCATCTTTCCTGATCAGTCCTTTCTTCGTCAAGATCGGCTTTCTCAGCCTTGTCTCTGCTTATGCTTCGGGTTGGAGCAGATCACCATGACCCGGCCATGGCGTTTAATGACCTTGCATTTCTCGCACATGGGCTTGACACTGGGCCTAACTTTCATGTTATAAGCCTCCTTAAATCTAAAAACGCAGTAGAATAAACTATTTTGTGCGCCAGGTGATCCGACCCCGTGTGAGGTCGTACGGCGACATCTGCACCGTGACTTTATCGCCTGGGAGGATGCGGATGAAGTTCATCCGCAGCTTTCCGGAGATGTGGGCCAGGATCGTGTGTCCGCCGCCGATGTCCACCTGGAACATGGTGTTGGGCAGCGATTCGACCACCGTGCCCTCCAGCTCGATCACGTCATCTTTCGCCACGAAGTTTTCCCTCCTTCGCCGCGGCCTTCTCGGCCGTGAGTGCCAATGTCTGCCTGATTTCACTGTCTGTCGCCGGGGGATCGCTCCCCTGGGCGACGACGCGCACATGCTTGGGGCTCTTGCATTTCGGGTTTTCCAGCTTCCGGTTCCGGCCGTCGCACAGCAGCAGACGGCCCTCTCTTTCGCCGATGACCACATAGAGGCGGCCCCCGTCGTGTCCCGCCAGGGACAGGACGATGTCATAAGGCTTGGCTGCTCTCATTCACAGGTCCTCTGCGTAAGTGAGGATCTCCGGCTCGCCGTCGGTGATGAGGATGGTGTTCTCGTAGTGGGCCGACAGGCTGCCGTCTGCTGTCTTGACGGTCCAGCCGTCCTTCAGCACGTAGACCTCCCAGCCTCCCGCGTTCACCATTGGCTCCACCGCGATGGTCATACCCTTCACCAGGGTGGGACCCCGCCCGGCTCTGCCGAAATTCGGTACCTCCGGCGCCTCGTGCATCACGCTTCCCACACCGTGGCCCACATATTCCCGCACCACCGAACAGCCGTTTTGCTCAGCATACGTCTGCACGGCGTGGGATATGTCCCCGATGCGGTTGCCTGCACGGGCCTGTTTGATCCCCTCGAAAAAGCTCTGCCGGGTGACGGCGATGAGGTTTTTCGCCGCCTCTGACGCGGTCCCCGCAATGTAGGTACCCGCGCAGTCCCCCACATAGCCCTTCCAGGTGGCCCCCACGTCCACAGAGACGATGTCGCCCTCCTGGATGACGCGAGGTCCGGGGATCCCATGGATCACTTCATCGTTGATGGACAGGCACACGCTGGCGGGATAGCCGCCATATCCCAGGAAAGTTGGGACGGCGCCGCTCTTTTCGATGAAGCGTCGGACTTCCCGGTCAATCTGAGCGGTCGTGACGCCCGGGGCCACCATTTCCCGGGCAATTGTCCGGGCAGCCGCGGTAATTCTCCCCGCCTGGCGCATGATCTCGATCTCCCGTGGAGATTTGATAATGATGTTGCTCATATCTCCAAAGTCCTGTATATCTCAGCCGTGATCGCCTCGATGGAAGGCTGATTGTTCACGGTTCTGAGCTTTCCTCTGGCCTCGTAGAAGGCCAGCAGCGGTTCCGTCTGTTCATGATAGGTATGCAGACGGTCCAAAACGGTTTCCGGGGCGTCGTCGGCGCGGACGATCAGCTTCGCGCCGCATCCGTCGCACACGCCCTCGGTCTTCGGCGGGGCATTCTGGATATGGTAGGTCGCGCCGCAGGCGGGACAGACCCGCCGGCCGCTCATCCGGGCCACGATGACCTCGTCCGGTACCTCCAGATCCAGGACCACATCCACGTCCAGCCCCTGCTCCTCCATGGCTTCCGCCTGGGGGATGGTGCGGGGCACGCCGTCCAGGATGTAGCCCTTGGCGCAGTCAGGGCCGGCCAGGGCCTCGGCCAGAATGCCGATGATCACATCGTCCGGGACCAGCTTTCCCCCGTCCATATAGGACTTGGCCTGCAGGCCCACGGGGGTGCCGGCCTTCACGGCCGCCCGGAGGATGTTGCCGGTGGAGATGGTTGGGATTCCCAGCTTCCAGGAAAGGATGCCCGCCTGGGTACCCTTTCCCGCGCCGGGGGCGCCGAGCATGATGATCTTCATATTCGGACGCCCTCCCCGTTACTCAAGGAAGCCCTTGTAATGGCGCATGAGCATCTGGCTCTCCAGGGCCTGAACGGTCTCCAGGGCCACGCCCACCACGATGATGATGGAGGTGCCGCCCAGGGAGATGCCCATCTTGCTGGCCGTGTCGGAATAGATCCCGACGATATAGGGCACAGCGGCGATGATGCACAGATAGATGCTGCCGAAGAGCGTGATCTTGTTGAGCACCTTCTGGATGAACTCGCTGGTGGGCTTGCCGGGCCGGTAGCCGGGGATGAAGCCGCCGTTTTTACGCAGGTTGTTGCTGATCTCGATGGGGTTGAACTGGATGGTGGAATAGAAGTACCCAAAGAACACGATCAGCAGCGAATAGCAAATGACGAATGTCCAGGTCTCGGTCTTGGAGATATAGGACCAGAACGATCCGCTCCAGCCGAACAGCCGCACCAGGGTGCCGGGCAGCGTGGCAATGGACTGGGCGAAGATGATGGGCATGACGCCGGACATATTCACCTTCATGGGAAGGTGGGTGCTCTGGCCGCCGTACATCTTCCGGCCCACCACCCGCTTGGAGTACTGGACGGG
>CANQSJ010000017.1 GCA_947626495.1 uncultured Oscillospiraceae bacterium
CCACTGGCCCATCCAGTCGATGTCCAGGTCGTGGATGATGCAGTTCTGCTCCATGATGCCGCTGTCGTCGTAGCCCCAGGTCATGAAGGTGCAGTCCGGGCCGCACCAGGCCAAAAACTGCTCCAGGGCCTTGGGAAAGGGAAGGCCGTGGGCCAGGCGGTCGTTGTCGAAGCCGGTGAGCTTCTTGACTTTATAATGCATTTTTTTGAACCAGACCGGGCTCACATCGCACTGGAATTCCTCGCCGGGGGTATAGTCGTCGTTCAGCTTCACGGCGCCGATCTGGATGATCTCCCCCCGCAGATGGATGGGGAGATGGTTGAACACGGAGGATTTCGCGCTCATGGCCTGGTTCCACTCCAGGTCGATGACGATATAAGGCATGATCTCTGTCCTTCCTCAGTTTACGCTGGGTGTATTTTAACATAATTTTGAAAAAATGACAATATAATTGCGCGGATCCGCCGTATATGATAAAATACGGGTCAGTCATTCGCAGCAGAGGAGGCGATTGCGTGAAGATCGCGGTGATATGTGGGGGGCTTTCCAACGAGCGGGACGTGTCCCTGTCCAGCGGCACCGGCATCGCCCGGGCCCTGCGGGAACAGGGCCATCGGGTGGTGCTGGCGGACCTGTTTTTGGGTCTGGAGCAAGTGCCGGAGGATCTGGACACGCTCTTTTCGGTCCATGACACGGAGGCGGACGCGGCCGTGGCGGATACGGCGCCGGATCTGGCGGCGGTGCGGGCCATGCGCCCGGACCAGGGGCCGGTGGGGCCCCACGTGCTGGAGGTCTGCCGGGCGGCGGACATCGTCTTTCTGGCCCTGCACGGGGAGGAGGGCGAGAACGGCAAGCTCCAGGCCTGGTTCGACATCAACGGCGTGAAGTACACCGGCAGCGGCTATCTGGGCAGCGCCCTGGCCATGAACAAGGCCATCGCCAAGACCGTCCTGCGTCAGGCGGGGGTCCCTCTGGCGAAGGGGATCATGGTCCGGCAGGGGGAGCATAAGGACGCCCCGGAATTCCCCTGTGTGGTGAAGCCCTGCTCCGGCGGCAGCAGCGTGGGCACCACCATCGTGCGGGAGCCGGGGGAATACGACGCGGCGCTGAAGCTGGCTTTCCGGTATGAGGACTGCGTGCTGGTGGAGAAATTCATCGCCGGCCGGGAGCTGACGGTGGGCGTCATCGACGGCAAGGCCATGCCGGTGACGGAGATCATCCCCAAGACGGGGTTTTACGACTACAAAAACAAGTATCAGCCCGGCATGACTCTCGATCCCTGTCCGGCGGACATCCCGCCGGAGGAGACCGCCGCCATCCAGGATCTGGCGGAGAGGGTCTATGAAGCGCTGCACCTGCAGGCATACTGCCGGGTGGACTTCATCCGCGGCGAGGACGGCGTGTTCTACTGTCTGGAGGCCAACACCCTGCCGGGCATGACCCCCACCAGTCTGATTCCCCGGATGGGAAAGGCCATGGGCATGAGCTATGGCCAGCTGTGCGACGCGCTCATCGACGCGTCCATGAAAAAATACCAGTGAGGCGACGACACATGACGATGCGAGATCTGACGCCGGAAGCCGTCCTCGCCGTTACCGGCGGCGAGACGCATGGTGCGTTACCGGCGGGGGAACTGACAGCCGTCACCACAGACAGCCGGACCATCGAGCCCGGCTGTCTGTTTGCGGCCATTGCCGGCGCGCGGGCGGACGGCCACGACTTCATCCGCCAGGCGGCGGAGAAGGGGGCGGCGTGCGTGCTCTGCAGCCGGTTCGTGGACGCGCCTGTGGCGCAGATCCGGGTGCCGGACGTGCCGGCGGCGCTGCGGGCCGTGGCGGCCTGGTACAGGGGGCGGTTCGCCATCCCCTTCATCGGGGTGACCGGCTCCGTGGGCAAGACCACCGCCAAGGAGATGATCGCGGCGGTGCTGGGGGCGCGGTTTGATACGCTGAAAACGGAGAAGAATTTCAACAACGAACTGGGGGTGCCCTTGACCCTGTTCCGCCTGCGGGAAGAGCACCAGGCCGCCGTGGTGGAGATGGGTATCTCCGGATTCGGGGAGATGACCCGCCTGACCGGGATGGTCCGGCCGGATATCGGCGTATACACCCTCATCGGCGACGCGCACCTGGAGTTTCTCGGCGACCGGCCCGGCGTGCTGCGGGCCAAGGGAGAGATGGTGCGGGGCATGCCGGAGGACGGCGTCATCATCGCCAACGGGGACGATCCGCTGCTGCGGGAGCACGACTTCGGCCGCCGGACCGTGCTGTTCGGCCTGGGAGAGCACTGCACTGTCCGGGCGGTGGACGTGTCCGCCGACGGCGCGGAGGCGATGCGCTGCACCATCCTGGCGGGGGACCGGCGCATTCCGGTGCGCATCCCCGCCTTCGGCGAGCATCTCGTCTATGCCGCGCTGATGGGCGCGGCGGTGGGACTGCAGTTGGGGCTGACCGACGAGGAGATCGCCCGGGGCGTGGCGGCCTACGAGACAGTGGGCAGCCGCGGCCGGGTGATCCGGACCGGCTGCATCACCATTCTGGACGACTGCTACAACGCCAACCCGACCAGCACCCGCAGCGCCATCGACAGCCTGGCCCACCTGGCCGGCAGGCACGTGGCCGTCCTGGGGGATATGCGGGAACTGGGGCCCACCAGCGAAGCGCTTCACGCCGGGACCGGGGCCTATGCGGCGGACAGATGCGCGCTGGTGGTGGCCTGCGGACAGCAGGCAAAGGCGCTGGCCGACGGCGCGGGCGGGAAGGCGGTGTGGTTCGAGAGGACCGACGAGCTGATCGGGGCGCTCCCCACCCTGCTGCGCCGGGGCGACGCCGTGCTGGTCAAGGCCAGCCGGGCCATGGGCTTTGAGGCGGTCACCCAGGCGCTGGAAAAGATGATCTTGCCATAAAATCAACAAAAAATCGTTAAAAGCCCTTCCATTGCTGTGTGAACTTTGCTATAATAATAAAAACTTGGCAAAAGTTGAGGGGGGCAAGAAGCAATATGTTCAAGATCGTAAGCAAACGAGCGCTGAACGAGGCGGGAACGGTCGTCGAATTCGTGATCGAGGCGCCGCTGGTGGCCCGCAAAGCCAAGCCCGGACAGTTCATCATCTTCCGCATCGACGAATACGGCGAGCGTGTTCCGGTGACCATCGCCGCGTCCGACCCGGAGAAGGGAACCGTGACCATCATGGTCCAGCCGGTGGGAAAGACCACGAAGATGCTGAACCTGATGGAGGCGGGGGACTATCTGGCGGATTTCGTCGGTCCGCTGGGCCGGCCCACCAACATGGAGGGGCTGAAGAAGGTCTGCGTCGTAGGCGGCGGCGTGGGCAACGCCATTGCCTATCCGGTGGCCAAGGGGATGCACGACCGGGGCATCCAGGTGGATATGATCGCGGGCTTCCGCTCCAAGGACATCGTGATTCTGGAGGAGGAGATGCGCGCCGGGACCACCCATCTTTACATCACCACCGACGACGGCTCTTACGGCGAGGCGGGCTTCAACGTGACGAAGCTGAAGGCCCTGCTGGACGCCGGCGAGCAGTACGACGAGGTCATGTGCGTGGGACCCACCCGGATGATGCAGCGGGTCTGCGAGGCCACCAAAGAATACGGCGTGAAGACCATCGCCTCCATGAACCCCATCATGCTGGACGGCACCGGCATGTGCGGCGCCTGCCGGCTCACCGTGGGCGGTGAGACGAAATTCGCCTGCGTGGACGGACCGGAGTTCGACGGCCATCTGGTGGACTGGGACGGCATCATTAAGCGCAGCACGTTTTACGCCGAAGAGGAAAAGGCGGCGGAGGCGCACATCTGCCGCATCACAGGAGGGGTGAGAGAACATGGCTAATATGCGTATGGACAAAAACCCCATGCCGGAGCAGGAGCCTCTGGTACGGAACAAGAATTTCGACGAGGTGGCCCTGGGCTACACCGCCGAGATGGCCATCGACGAGGCCAAGCGCTGCCTGCACTGCAAGCGCCCCGCCTGCGTGGCCGGCTGCCCGGTGAACGTACACATCCCGGAATTCATCGCCAAGGTGGCCGAGGGCGACTTTGACGGCGCCTATAAGATCATCACGTCCACCAACAGTCTGCCGGCCATTTGCGGCCGCGTATGCCCCCAGGAGAACCAGTGCGAGGGCAAGTGCGTCCGGGGCATCAAGGGCGAGCCGGTGGGCATCGGCCGCCTGGAACGGTTCGTGGCGGACTATCACATGCAGGAAGGTCACAAGGACGGTCCCCCCGCGGTGCCTGAGTCCAACGGCCACAAGGTGGCGGTGGTGGGCTCCGGCCCGGCGGGCCTGACCTGCGCCGGGGATCTGGCCCGGAAGGGCTATGACGTGACGGTGTTCGAGGCCTTCCACAAGGCCGGCGGCGTGCTGGTGTACGGCATCCCGGAGTTCCGGCTGCCCAAGGCCATCGTGGCCCGGGAGATCGCGAAGCTGGAGCACTTCGGCGTGAAGATCGTCACCGACGCGGTGATCGGCCGGGCGGAGAGCATCGACGAGCTGTTCGAGCAGGGCTTCGAGGCGGTATTCATCGGCTCCGGCGCGGGCCTGCCCCAGTTTTTGCACATCCCCGGGGAGAATCTGCTGGGGGTATTCTCCGCCAACGAGATCCTGACCCGCTCCAACCTGATGAAGGCCTATCTGCCGGAGTACGACACCCCCATCAAGCTGGGCAAGCGCGTCGCCATCGTGGGCGGCGGCAACGTGGCCATGGACGCGGCCCGCACCGCCAAGCGGCTGGGCGCGGACGAGGTGTATGTCATCTACCGCCGGAGCATGGAGGAGCTGCCCGCCCGGAAGGAGGAGGTCCACCACGCCCAGGCGGAGGAGATCATCTTCAAGCTGCTCAACAACCCCGTGGAGATCGTGGGCGACGAGAGCGGCCACGTGACCGGCATCAAGGTCATCAAAATGGAGCTGGGCGAGCCGGACGCCTCCGGCCGCCGCCGTCCGGTGGAGGTGCCGGGCAGCGAGTACGTCATCGACGTGGACGCCGTGGTCATCGCCATCGGCACCAGCCCAAACCCCCTGATCCTGTCCACCACCCCGGGCCTGGAGGCGACGAAGAAGGGCGGCATCGTGGCGGACGAGGCCACCGGCGCCACCAGCCGGGCGGGCGTATTCGCCGGCGGCGACGCGGTGACCGGCGCGGCCACGGTCATCAAGGCCATGGGCGCGGGAAAGGTGGCCGCCGCGGGCATCGTGCAGTACATCCAGGGAAAATAAAACACCATCCATTGAAAGCCGGACGGGCGACCGTCCGGCTTTTTTCATGGCCGCCGCCGGGCAGATCGCCCTTGTAAAGCGACGTTGCCCGTGGTATACTGAAACTGCTACACAAACTGAAAACTACTATCCAAGCTGGGCAGGTTTTTACCTTGGTAAAAACGTGTCTCTGCTTCTCGTCCGCTTGGATAGTGAAGGTTTGTGTAGCAGCAAATGGAGACTGCGTTTTTCGTGCGCGGCCTCCGGCTGCGCACTTTTTTTGTTGGAGGATAGAGACGATGAGACGCGCGATCACGATCATCCTGGCGGCGGCGATGCTGCTGGCCCTGTGCGCCTGCGGCGGCGGGGGCGGCAAGTGGGAGGTGGCAGACAAGCTGGACGAGTTCGGCGACCCCACCGGCAGCCAGTACATACAGGCGTCCTTCCCCGCGGAGCCAGGGGAGGGGGCGACGGCCGACGGGAAGCTGACAGCCCGGGTCACCTACGACCCCGGCACGGAGGAAGTTACGCTGAAGCTTTTGAAGGAGGACGGGACCAGCGCCATGTCCTTTGCCGGCAAGGAGGACAGCATTGCCGTGCTCATCGGGACCATCTCTCTCAAGGTGAGATCGTCCGACGGCGCCACCGGAGAGTATACTCCCAGAGATTTGACTCTCAACGGGGAACTGACCTTTCAGAGCAAAGACCTGATGGAGCCGGTCCGGGCGGGGGACAGCGAAGTCCGCTGCATCGTGTCTTTTGGCGCCGAACAGTACACCTTCACGATCGACGGCTCCCGGTTCGGCGACAGCATGGACAAGTGGATGGACACGAAATACGGGACGGCCTACGCAACGGCTGAGGTGATGCTGGAGAACGGAGACTACGATGGGGCTATCCTGAGCTTTGCGTTGCTGGCGAATGCTGGCTATAAGGACAGCGCCGCACGATATGAAGAGGCGGTCGAGGCCAAGATCGAAGCGGAAAACGCGGCGGCTTATGCCGAGGCGGAAGAGCTGTTGACGGCCGGGGATTATGACGGAGCCATTGCGGCCTTTGAGGCACTGGGAGGTTATTCTGACAGCGCTGCCCGCGTGGAAGAGGCAAAAGAAGCCAAAAATGCTGTGGACTATGCCGCGGCGGAGGAGATGCTGGCGGCCGGGGACTATGACAGGGCTATTACTGCCTTTGAGGCGCTGGGAGGTTATTCTGATAGCGCTGCCCGTGTGGAAGAGGCGGTCGAGGCGAAATGTGCACCAATTTATGCTGAGGCGGAGGGATCACTGGCAAGCGGCGACAAGCCGGGCGCTGCGATGACATTTGGCAGGATCACAGAATATTCCGATGCCCGGACACGGAGCTTTGAACTGTGGGATGAGATCGCGGAGCGACGGTACACGATCTCAGCTGGCAGTTTCCACACGGTAGGCCTGCTGTCCGATGGCACAGTGGTGGCCACGGGGAGAAATGATGATATTTTTGGAAATTATTGCGGCCAATGCGATGTGTCCGGCTGGACGGACATTGTGGCGGTGTCTGCGGGTGCTGACCACACGGTAGGCTTGCGGTCCGATGGTACAGTGGTGGCCACGGGGAATAATAACGATATTTCAGGGAATTACTGTGGGCGATGCGACGTGTCTGGCTGGACAGGCATCGTGGCGGTATCTGCGGGCGGCTACCATACGGTAGGCCTGCGGTCCGACGGCACAGTGGAAGCTATTGGATCCAATGATTATGGCCAATGCAATGTGTCCGGATGGTCGGATATAATAGCGGTATCAGCCGGTTTTAATCATACAGTAGGTCTGCGGGCTGATGGCACAGTGGTAGCCGTGGGAAAAAATACACAGGGCGCGTGTGACATATCTGATTGGTCGAACGTCGTGGCAATATCAGCCAGAGGTTGGCACACAGTTGGTCTGTGTTCTGACGGTACAGTGGTAGCCACGGGAGAGAATGATTACAGCCAGTGCGACGTGTCTGACTGGACAGATGTCACGTCAACATCCGCAGGCATTGTGCACACAGTAGGCCTGCGTTCAGACGGAACAGCGATGGCTGTTGGGTTCAATGAAGATGGTCGGTGCGATGTGTCCGGCTGGTCAGACATTGTGGCTGTGTCTGCTGGAGCGTGGCACACGGTGGGTCTTAAATCAGACGGTACGGTGGTTGGCGCTGGAAGCAACGATTACGGCCAGTGCGACGTGTCCGGCTGGACGGACATAAAACTCCCATAAACAACAAAACACCCCCGGTACAGTTCAAACTGTCCCGGGGGTACATTTTCTCTTTTCACCGGCGCTGGTTCCGCTTCCAGATCAGCCACAGGCCGTGGGCGATGAGGTGCTCGTCCACGTGGATGTCCTTCCGACGGCAGTGAGGGATCACCGCCCGGGCCCAGGGGCCGGTGGCGACCACCGCGGCGCGCTGGCCCAGCTCCTCCTCCATGCCCGCCAGCAGCCCGTCCAGCATGGCGGCGGCGCCGTAGATGATGCCCGAGCGCATGCTCTCGTCGGTGTTGCGGCAGATGATGTGGCCCGGCGCCTTGGGCATCACGTCGTGCAGCAGGGAGGCCCGGCTGGTGAGGGCGGAGGCGGAGGCCATGATCCCGGGGGCAATGACGCCGCCGATGTAGCAGCCGGAGCCGTCCGTGACGCCCAGGCCGATGGCGGTGTCCATCTCCACGGTGATCACCGGCAGGGGCCAGGCCGCCTGGGCCGCCACCGCGGCGGCCACGAAATCGCTGCCCAGCTGGGAGGGATCGTCCAGGCGGATGTTCAGCCCGGTCTTCACCCCGGGGCCCACCACCATGATCTCCCGGCCGGTGAGCTTTTCCAGGCCCCGGCGCAGCTCCGGCGTCAGCTCCGGCACCACCGAGGACAGGATGCAGCCCTCCAGAGCGGAGCAGTCCACCTTCTGCCGGTCCAGAAGCAGGCCCATCAGCGCGGCGTATTCGTCCGCCGTGCGGCTCTTTACCGTCGCCAGATGGCAGGAGAAGAGAATGCCCTCCTCGTCCGCGCCGGCCAGGGTGATGCGGGTATTGGACAGATCGACTGTCAGGATCATTCGTATCACTTCCTATGGGCCAAGCATACCAAATAATCGGGCCGCTGTCAAAAGATTCTTATCCGTCCCCGCAGCGCCAGACAGTATGCGCCCAGGCCCAGCCCTATGCTGACCGCCAGGGACAGGGGGCTCTCCGCCGCGCCGGTGAGCCGGCCCGCGAGAAGAGCCGTCCCCGCCGCCAGCGCCGCGGCCAGCGCCACCGCGCCGATCCGCCTCCACCGGACCCGGAAGCCGGAGACCCTCCACAGCCGGCCGATGCTCAGGGTGAAGTTGAACGCCTCCGTGAAGCAGATCACGCCGATGTAGGCGGCCAGGCCCCACCGGGGCAGGGCCAGCCATACCAGCAGCGCGGAAAGCCCCACATCCGCGATGTTCACGTACATGCAGAACATCATCTCGCCCAGGCCCTTCAGACAACCGTCCGCGGCGGTGTCCATGTACATCACCGGCACGATCAGCGCGAACAGCCGGATGTACCGGCCCGCCTCCTCCGAGCCGTACAGCGCCAGACCGAGGCCGTCGCCCAGCGCCAGCAGCAGCGCCGCCGTCACTGCCGAGAAGGCCAGACTCTTTTCCAGCACCTCCTCCGTGGTGCGGCGGATGGCGCCGACCCGGCCCTGGATCTGCTTTTCCGTCAGCTTCGGCACGATCAGCTCGGCCACCGCCAGCATCAGGCAGGAGGGAAACAGCACCACCGGCAGGGCCATGCCCTGGATGACGCCGTATCCCGCCAAGGCGGCCTCCGCCGCCAGACCCGAGGCGCGCAGACCCCGGGGCACCAGCAGATGCTGCAGCGTGGACAGACCGCTCCGGCCGTAGGAGGCCGCCGCCAGGGGCAGGGCAATGCGCAGCATCCGCCCGGTCATGCCCGGGCGCGCCGGGGCGTCCGGCCGGCGGAGAATGCCGTGTCGGCGCCGGTCAAGGAGAAAGGCGCCACCCAGCGCCGCCGTGCCGAGAAGTTCCCCCGCGAGGGCGCCGGCGGTGATGCGCATGACCGCCTGCTCCAGATTCCCGGCAGGGCTGGCGAGCAGCAGCGGCGCCGTCACGGACATGGTCACCAGTTGCTGGCATACCGATACGGCCACGCTTTTCCACACCCGCCCCACGGCGGTGAAGTAGCCGTGCATCACCGCGCACAGCCCCTCCAGGGGCATGGTCAGGGCCAAGAGCATCAGCGGCCGGACCGTGCGGGCGTCCTCCAGCCAGAGAAACCCCAGCGGCCGGGCGCACGCGAGCAGAATGGACCCGGCGGCCAGACCGAAGCAAAGCCCGTAGAGCAGACATCCGTTCAGCGCCTGGGCCGCCCCCTGGGGCCGGTCCACCCCCGTCTCCTCCGCCACGAGGCGCGTGACGGCGTAGCGGCTGCCGCTGACGGCCACCGTCAGCGCCAGGCTGTTGACGCTCATCACCAGCTGAAACAGGCCCGTGCCCGCCTCGCCGATGCGGCTGACGAGCCATATCTGCCACACCATGCCCACCAGACGCATGGCCAGGCCCGAGACGGTGAGCAGGGCGGTATTGAAGGCGAGAGTCCTGTCCCGAAGCAAGAAAAGCCCTCCCTGTACTTGCGTAAAATGTCCCGAACGGGTATAATCACTATATGGGACAAAACCGTCCGATATGAGGAGGCCGATATGGGCGCGATGGCGGACAAACTGAAGACGCAGCGGCTGCCATACGCCGCGGCGGTGATCGTGGCGGCCGGCGCCTCCAGCCGGTTCGGCGGCGACAAGCTGCTGGAGGATCTGGCCGGGGAGCCGGTGCTGATCCGGGCGCTGCGGCCCTTCCAGGCGCTGGAGGCCATCCGGGAGATCGTGGTGGTGACCCGGGCGGACCGGACGGAGCAGATCGCCGAATTGTGCCGCCGGAGCGGCATCGGAAAGGTGACGGCGTGCGTGGCGGGCGGCGATACACGGGCGCAGTCCTCGCTGCAGGGCGTGATGAGCCTGTCGCCTCAGGCGGAGCTGGTGGCCGTCCATGACGGGGCCCGCCCGCTGGTGACGGAGAAGATCATCCTGGACGCCCTGTGGGCGGCGTACCGCCATACCGCCGCGGCTCCCGCCGTACCTGTGCGGGACACGGTGAAGGTGGCCCGGGAGGGAATGGTGGTCTCCACGCCGGACCGGACGGAGCTCTTCGCCGTGCAGACGCCCCAGTGCTTCCAGCGGGATATCCTGGCGGCGGCGCTGCAGGATGCGGCGGCGAAGGCCCCGGAGGTGACCGACGACTGCATGGCGGTGGAGCGCATCGGCGGGCGGGTGGCGCTGTCTGCGGGCAGCGAAGAGAATATCAAGATCACCACGCCGCTGGATCTGGAACTGGCGCGGATCATCCTGGAAAGGAGAGAACGGGCATGAGGATCGGACACGGATACGACGCCCACCGGCTTGTGGAGGGGCGAAAGCTCGTCCTGGGCGGGGTGGAGATCCCTTATGAGAAGGGGCTGCTGGGTCACTCGGACGCGGACGTGCTGCTGCACGCCCTGGCGGACGCCATCCTGGGGGCGGCGGCCCTGGGGGACATCGGAAAGCTCTTTCCGGACAGCGATCCCGCCACGGAGGGCATCGCGAGCCGCCTCATCCTGCGGGCCTGTGTCGAGGCGGCGGGAAAGGCGGGTTATACCGTGGGAAACTGCGACGTGACCGTCATCGCCCAGCGGCCGAAGCTGGCGCCCTACATCGACGCGATGCGCGCCAACATCGCCGCCGATCTGGGGGTAGCGCCGGACGCGGTCAGCGTGAAGGCCACCACCGAGGAGCGCATGGGTTTCACCGGCGCCGAGGAGGGCATCAGCGCCCACGCGGTGGTGCTGCTTCTCTGAGGGACCAAACGATCTCCCTCCCGCATACAATGGCCTGTGACCATTGCGGGAGGGAATTTTCGTGCAATATCTTCTGACTTACCGAAGCCTGACTTATGCGCAGCGGGCGGCACGGGTGCTGGAGCGGGCGGGGGTGACGGGGGCGCTGTCCAAGGTGCCCAAGGACGCCTCCGCCCGGGGCTGCGCCTACTGCGTGGCGGTGCCGGCCCGCCACCGGGACCGGGCGCTGGCGGTGCTGACCGGGGCGGGGCTGGCCCCGGAGCGGGTGCTGCTGCGCCGGCCGGACGGGAGCTGGGAGGCGGCGGAATGATCTATCTGGACAGCGCGGCCACCAGTCTGCAGAAGCCGGCGGCGGTGGCTTATGCCGCGGCGGAGGCCATCCGGACCATGGCCAGTCCCGGCAGGGGGGCATACGAGAGCGCCATGCTGGCGGCGGACACGGTGCTGGACTGCCGTCTGGCGCTGGCGGACCTGTTCTGCGTGCGCGACCCGGCCCGGGTGGCTCTCACCTCCAGCGCCACCCACGGACTGAACATTGCCATCCGCTCGCTGGTCCGGCCGGGGGACCGAGTGGTGATCTCCGGATACGAACACAACGCCGTGTGGCGGCCGCTGCACGCCCTGGGCGCGCAGATCGACGTGGCGGCCTCGCCGCTGTTTCGGCCGGAGGAGGCGGTGGAGGCCTTTCGGCAGCGGCTGCCCGGGGCGAAGGCCGCCGTGTGCACCCAGGTATCCAACGTGTTCGGCTGCATCCTGCCGGTGGAGCGGATTGCCGCCCTGTGCCGGGAGGAGGGGGTGCCGCTCATCATAGACGCGTCCCAGGGCGCGGGCTGTCTGGGATTGGACTTCGACGGGCTGGGCTGCGCCTTCGCCGCCATGCCGGGCCACAAGGGACTGCTTGGGCCCCAGGGCACGGGGGTACTCCTGTGCGGGGAGATACTGCCGGAGCCCGTGCTGATGGGCGGTACCGGTTCCATGAGCGCCGAGGCGGATATGCCGCCGTTCCTGCCGGACCGGCTGGAGGCGGGGACCCACAATGTGCCCGGGGCGGCGGGACTGCTGGCGGGCGTGAAGTGGCTGGCGAGGCGGACGGTGCCGGCGGTGCTGGACCATGAGCGGGAGCTGCTGGCGGCGTTCTCCGGGCGGTTGGAGGGCTGTGGGAGCATAGACCTGTATCTGGCCCCGGACCCGGCCTGTCAGACAGGGGTGCTGTCCGCAGTGTTCCGGGATCTGGACTGCGAGACGGCGGCGGCCCGGCTGGGGGAGCGGGGCGTGGCCGTGCGGGCGGGGCTGCACTGTGCGCCCCTGGCCCACCGGACAGCGGGCACCTTCCACACCGGCACGGTACGTTTCAGTTTCTCGCCCTTCAACACCTTGGCTCAGGTCCTGGAGGCGGCGGATATCGCCCTTGCCGTGGCGAAGACGTGACTGTCTGTCCGGGCGGGCCCGATTGACAGAGAGAGGGAAACCGTCTATAATGGCCTCGGGATCGTCCTTGGCGCCCTGTCAGGGACGGTCCTTCATTTTTGAAGGGAGGCGCGGCGATGATCCCCTGGCAGGAGAGCGTGTATTCCGACGGCACGGCGCAGTTCGTCAGCGATCCGTCCCCGGCGGTGGGCCGGACCGTGACCGTGCGGCTGCGGCTGTATGAGGACGCGCCGGTCCGGGCGGTGCGGCTGCGGTATCTGCGCAACGGGATGGAGCAGACGGTACCCGCCCGCCGGGTCGGGACACAGCGGGGCCTGGTCTGGTATGAGGCCGCCATGCCCGTCACCGAAAACCGGATGCGGTACCGCTTTTATCTGCTGATGGAGGACGGGCTGTATTTCTATAACCAAGGGGGACTGAGCCGGTGCATGCCGGACGGCGCCCAGGACTTCGCACTGCTGGCGGATTATACCCAGCCGGCCTGGGTAAAGGACGCGGTGTTCTATCAGATCTTTCCCGATCGGTTCTATAACGGCGACCCCTCCAACGACGTGCGCCCGGGGGAGTACGCCCAGAACGGCCACCCGGCCATCCGCATGAAGCGATGGACGGACCGGCCGCTGGCATATAGGCGGGGCTTTTGTCTGGACTTTTTCGGCGGAGATCTGGAGGGGATCCGGCAGAAGATCCCCTACATGAAGGATCTGGGTGTCACGGCGCTGTACATAAACCCCATCTTCCGGGCGCCGTCCACCCACAAGTACGACTGCGTGGACTATTTCCATGTGGACCCCCATTTCGGCGGGGACGAGGCCCTGGCGGCGCTGAGCCGTCAGCTGCACGAAAACGGCATGCGGCTCATCCTGGACATCTCCATCAACCATACCGGCGCCAACCATCGCTGGTTCAACCGGGACGGGATGTTCTTTCCCATCTCCCAGGGAGCCTATCACGACCCGGCCTGTCCGGAGCGGGGCTATTACTTCTTCGGCCCGGACAACCGCTATCACGGCTGGTGCGGCAACGACAACCTGCCCACCCTGAAATTCACCTCCCAGGCCCTGCGGGACAAGATCTACCGGGCGCCGGATTCGGTGCTGAAGAAGTGGCTGAAGCCTCCGTATTCCATCGACGGGTGGCGGTTCGACGTGGCGGACACCTTCGCCCGCAACGACGAGGTGCAGCTGTCCCACGCGCTCTGGCCGGAGATCCGCCGCAGCATCCGCTCGGAGAATCCCCAGGCGTATATCCTGGCGGAGGACTGGGAGGAGTGCGCCGAGTATCTGCAGGGGGATGAGTGGGACTCGCCCATGAATTATTACGGCTGCGGCCGGCCCATCCGGCAGTTTTTGGGCCAGCCGGACCTGTTCCTGGGCCGGGACCGGCAGCTGCGGGAGGCGTCCCGGGGGATGCGGGCGGAGGATCTGGCCCGGCGGGTCGTCCAGCATCTGGCGAAGCTGCCCTATGTGATCCAGGAAAACCAGTTCAACCTCTTCGACAGCCATGACGCCAGCCGGCTGCACAACGACCCGGGCATTTCTCCCATGGCCTGGCGGGGGGCGGTGTATTTCCAGTTCATCCTCCCCGGCGCGGCCAGCATCTACTACGGCGACGAGGCCGCCATCGGCGGGACGCTGGGCTCCAACGAGGGCTGCCGCTATCCCATGCCCTGGGACAGCGGTTTCGAGAGCGGGGATGCCTACCGGGTCTACCGCACCATGGCCCGGCTGAAGGCGGCGCATCCGGCGCTGTCCCGCGGGGGGATGCAGATTCTCTACGCCCAGGGGGACGTGATCGCCCTGGCCCGATCCGACGGGGAGGAGGCCTTCGCGGCGGTGATCTCCGTGTCGGAGCGGACGGAGCGGGTCCGTTTGCCGCTGGGCATCCTGGGGGCGGCCGGCCTGGAGGGGACCGATGTGCTGGGCGAGCCGCTGGATTGGCGGCCCCTGGACCAGCGGGCCGTGGAGCTGACCGTTCCGCCGGGTACAAGCTACTTTGCCCGGTGCGTGATGAAGAAAAAGTAAACGAGGGACCGCCCCGACGGCTCAGCCGTCGGGGCGGTCGGTCATTTGTGGTTTCAGTCGTCCAGGGAGAGGACGTCCTCATCCTCGGAGATCTTCTCCATCTGGCCGTCATGGATGAGCCACGCCTCGCCGCGCAGCTGTTCCCGGCCGTCCCGGGACAGCACATAGCTGCCGTCCGGCAGCACGAGGAAGGCATGGCCCTCGCTGTCCGGGATGGCGATGTCCTCGAACAGGTCCAGTCCGTCCAGCTCCGTGCCGGCCACGGTGTTGTAATGGGGGATGATGTTTACGTCCGTCAGGCCCAGGCCTGGCAGAAAGCGCTCATAATCCGGGTCAATGGCCTCGCCCTCCAGCTCCGGGTGGGAGTAGACGACATCCGCGCAGTTCATGCTCCCGGCGCTGATGCCCATGAGCGCGCCGTCGTAGCTTTGCAGCAGCTCCCGCAGGCCGATCTGCTGGAAAAAGGCGTTCTGGGTGGGCACGTGGCCGCCCGCGAGGATGATGAGCTGGGCGTTTGCGACGAGGTCGGGTGCGTCCTCGGCGTTGCGGCCGTCCAGCACGTCAAAGTCGGAGAAGGCGAACCCCGCCCGTTCCAGGGCCTCGCCTTGCTCGGCGGCGATGGTATCCGTGATCTCCCAGCTGTCCGGATCGGAGCAGATATACAGCCCCCGGCAGGGATACGGCACGGCCAGGTGCAGCTCGTGGAGAAAGCCGTTGGCGCCGCACAGATCCGCCTCGCCGGGCAAAAAAGGGCTGCTGGTGAAAAAACAGGTCATTTTCAACACTCCTTTGCGGAGAGTATAACATTTCATCCCGGCGAGCGCAACCGGCATCATCGCCAAGAAACGGCCGGAAATGAAAATTTTCCCGGATTACGTAACAAAACTATTGATTCATTATGGTAAACCTGTTAAAATGAACCGGAATATGACCCGTTTCGACGGGGCATGGAACGAGGTGCAGCCATGAAAAGACTGATCGCGGCATTGCTGGCGTTTTTGATGATGCTCGGCACGGCCCTTCCCGCCTTTGCGCAGGAGGAGGTGCCGTCCGGCACGTCTCCATTGTCCGCGGAGGCGACGGAGGAGCCCACGGCGACAGACGAGCCCGCCGAAACGCCGGAGCCGTCGCCCGAGGCCACGGAGACCCCGACCGTCACCGAGACGCCCGCGCCCACCGAGACGCCGGCCGCCACGGAAGCGGCCGAGCCCACGGCGACGCCGGCGGAGGCGACACCCGCCGAGGAGCCCACGCAATCGCCGGACGCCATCCTGGAGCCGTCGCCCACGCCGGGTGACCCCCAGGCCATCGGGCCGGTGATCCCCGCCTCCACGGGACAGGTGGAGCTGGCGGTCATCATGGCCATGGATCTGAGCGGCAGCGTACCCTCCTTCGAGGCGGTGCTCACCGGCGACGAGGGCCATGTCTACCAGCGCACCGTCACGGCCAACGGGGAGAAAGAGAGCTTCGACGATCTGCCGGACGGCACCTATACCCTCTCCGTCACCGGACCGGGCTTCGCCCGCTATGAGCAGACCGTTGCCGTGGGCAAGAGCGACGGCGTGCTGCTGCAGCTGTCGGTGGGCCATGTGGCCGGCTTCGACGGCGGCGCCCACTACGGCGTGCTGCGGGTGGGCGACGTGGACGGCGACGGCGACATCGACGACGCCGACGGCGAGGTGCTGATGCGGGCCGTGGCCGGCGAGGAGGCGGGCGGGTATACCGACCTGAACGCCGACGGCGCCGTGACCCTGGCCGACGCGGAATATCTGGCCAAGAGCATGGCTCTGGGCCAGCTTGACGTCGCCCTTCTTCAGGCGACCGAGGCCCACTATGTCCCGGCTGCGGCCGTTGTCTCCCTGCCCGGGGAGGGAACCCAGGTCCAGGGCATGGAGAATCTCTTCAAGGACAACGGCGAAAAAGTGATCCTCTCCTCTGCGGACGACAGGCCTCTCTCCGAGGCCCCCCTGGAGGTGGAGTTCAGCATGGCCGAGGGCGCCGAGACCGACGCCATCCTTTTTGAGAATACCAACATCACCTCCGGTGAGGTCACCGTCTTTTTGGAGGATGGCACCAGCGCCACCGCCGCCATCGGTGAGGGCGCCGCGCCTGTCGCCATGATCCTGGCGTCCACGGCCCCCAGCGTGCGGGTGGAGCGGGACGAAGCCGGCAACATCACCGTCGATCTGGGCGGCCAGAAGGCAGTCAAGCGCGTCTCCCTGAAGATCACCGGCACCGCCGACCAGCAGAACCTCGCCTCCATCTCTCAGGTGGAGTTTGTCAACGGCATGGAGGATCGGATCGGCGAGCCGGATATGAGCGTGCCAGGCAATGTCACTGCGACGCCCGGCAGCCGCCAGTTCACCGTGACCTGGACCCCCTGCACCAACATCACCGGCTATGAGGTGAAGGTCACCGCCCCCGGCGGCGAGCCGGAGACCTATACCCTGGGCGGCACCAGCCTGACGGTCACCAACTATGCCAACGACGAGGTGCTCAACTACACCACCTATACCGTCAGCGTGCGCTCCGTCAACGGCGCCTGGACCAGCGACTGGAGCGGGGACGTGAGCGTCCGGCCCGTGCCCTCCGGAAAGCCGGACAAGCCCGACAATGTGACCGCTGTGGGCGCTTATGAGGCCATCACCGTCAGCTGGAAGGCCATGAAGGACACCTCCAGCTACGACCTCTACTATAAGAAGGAGGGCGACGGCAGCTATACGAAGATCGGCGGGCTGACCGCGAACAGCTATACCATCACCGGGCTGGACAGCTCCAAGGCCACCACCTACGAGGCTTATGTGGTGGGCAGGAACGAATTCGGCGAGAGCGCGCCCTCTCTGCACGCCAGCGCCGCCACCGTCACCCTGACCCCCGCGGAGATGCCCCGGTTCAACCTGATCAACCGGGATTCTTCCGGCAAGCCCGGCCGGGACCACATCCGCTCCGCCGTCCAGAGCGGCGCCATCATGGCGGCCAGCCCCCTGGACGCGGCGGGCGGCACCGCCTGGGGCACCGTGGACGGCGATCCGGCCTCCTATTACGAGCGCCGGTCCTGGGACGACGGCGGCTACAACTGGGAGCCCGGCGGCGAGCACGGCCTGACTTATGAGTTCGACGGCGTGTACACCATCGACACCATCGGCATGATGTCCGCGGTGGACAGCAACATGGACTATACCTACATCAAGATCCGCTGGTTCGACGCCGAGGGCAACAGCCACCTCATCGGCCGGGATCTGATGTACTGCGAGAAGCGCACCGACAGCCAGAAGAAGACCTATTACTTCCTGCGCCTGCCCTATCCCGTGGACGCCGCGAAGATCCAGATCGGCACGGCCCGCTACTGGCCCGGCAACACCAAGGTGAACGTGTCCGAGGTCTACTTCTATGAATACGATCCCCTGAAGCGGGAGATCATGGGGCTCTATGAGGACGATCTGCACACCACCCTGAAGCAGAGCGTCACCCTGGAGCTGCTCAACGACCTGAAGAGCCGGATCGAGACGTCTGTGGATAAATTCGGCGAGCCCAACCCGGATAAGGCCCTGCTCCTGCGGGAGTGGGAGACCGCCATGCAGATCTACAACGAGCAGTTCTCCGGCCGGGTCACCCAGGTCCACACGGGCATCACCGCCTCCAACGACAATCACGGCTTCGGCGGCCTGAACGCCTGGCAGCCGCTGGGCGTGGTGGCGGCGGCGGGGGAGAGCGTCACCGTCTATGTGGGCAGCAACGTGAAGAAGACCGGCGCGGATACCAGCCTGCAGCTGGTGGCCACCCAGTATAACGCCGAGGCCAGCGCCATGAGCAGCGTGATCATCGAGAAGCTGAAGGTTGGCGCCAACCAGATCGAGATCCCCAAGGTCTGGAAGACCACCGGCGTGGAGTCCGGCGGCGCGCTGTACGTGCAGTATACCGGCTCCGCCGCCTCGGAGGAGCGATATGCGGTGCGCGTCAGCGGCGGCACGGCGGTGCCGGTGCTGGATCTGTACGGCATCAGCGACCACAGCCAGCGGCTGGCGCGGGTGCAGCAGTACCTTACCGACCTGATCGCCTATGCCGACGGCCAGGAGCAGCTGCACAACCGCATCCATCAGGGCGAGGGCTCCGTCAGCAAGGAAGTGGACTACGACTTCGACGAGCGCACCTGTGTGTTGGGCGCCACGGATATCATGCTGGATACCATGATGCTGTCCCTGCCGGCGAAGCAGATCGTGTCCGGCTGCGGCCGCGACGCCGAGACCCTCCTGAGGTCCCTGGACGCCATGGAGAGCATGATGGCCCTGTTCTATCAGCACAAGGGTCTGAACGCCTCGGCCCGGGACGCGGCCGACCGCATCCCCAACCGGCATCTGAACATCCGCTACCAGCGCATGTTCTCCGGCGCGTTCATGTATGCCTCCGGCGACCACATCGGCATCGGCTATAACGAGACCGCGGGCATGGCCGGCTGCGCCGGCGTGACCGACGACGGCCAGGGCCGGTATGTGTCCGGCGGCTACTTCGGCTGGGGCATCGCCCACGAGATCGGCCACGACATCAATCAGGGCAGCTATGCCATCGCAGAGATCACCAACAACTACTTCGCCGTGCTGGCCCAGGCCCATGACGACAACGACAGCGTCCGCTTCGACTACGAGAAGGTCTATGAAAAGGTGACCAGCGGCACCAAGGGCCGCGCCGGCAACGTGTTCACGCAACTGGGCATGTACTGGCAGCTGCACCTAGCCTACGACACCGGCTGGAACTATCAGACCTACGACGATTACGACGAGCAGCTGCGCAGTCTGTTCTTCGCCCGGGTGGATACATACGCCCGCAACCCCGCCAAGGCCCCCAAGCCCCAGGGCATCGCCCTCTCGCTGGAGGGCGCGAATGTGGACCAGACCCTGATGCGCCTGGCCTGCGCCGCGGCGCAGCGGGATATCCTGGACTTCTTCCAGCGCTGGGGCATGACCCCCGACGCGGGGACCGTGGCGTACGCCTCCCAGTTTGAAAAGGAGACCCGCGCCATCTACTACGTCAGCGACGACTCCCGCCGCTATACCCTGGAGACGGGCGGCAAGAGCAAGCTGGACGGGGCCGGCACCACCCCGGCGGTGGGCCAGGTCACCGTGCAGGTGGACCCGGACGAGGCCAATAAGGTGGACATTGCCATCGCCGACGGAGGCGTGGTGCCCGCCGACGAGGTGCTGGGCTATGAGATCGTCCGCTGCACCATCTCCAGCGGCGCGGCGGAAAAGCGCACCGTGGGCTTTACGACGGAAAACAGTTTCTCCGACGTGATCCTGGCGATGAACAACCGCACCGTCTACTACGAGATCACGCTGGTGGACAAGTATCTGAACCGCTCCGCGCCTGTTGTGACGGAGCCGGTGAAGGTCCGGCACGAGGGCAATCTGGACAAGACCTATTGGACCGTTTCCACCACCGGCCTCACGGCCGAGGCCGACGAGACCGGCGGCACCGAGGAGCTGCCCGAGATCGTGCTGGAGGACTCCGCCAAGCGCCTCATCGACGGCAAGGAGGCCACGGAGTATACCGCTCAGGTGGGGGAGAACGCCAGCATCCTGATCGAACTGAACGACACCCAGGTGATCACCGGCTTCAAGTATAAGGCCGGGTCCGGGACCCCCATCGGCGGGTACCTGGTGGACGTGCTCCAGGCCGGACAGTGGGTCCGGGTGGACGAGGGCGAACTGAACGGCGACAAGACCGTTTACTTCTCCAACGCGGAGGGCCGCTACGTGAGCACCTACGCCGCCAGCGCCGTGCGTCTGAGCCTCACCGCCCAGGCCGGCCAGACCGTCACGGCGGCGGAGCTGGATCTGCTGGGTCTGACGGGAGACGACGTGAACTTCCGCCAGACGGAGGACGGAGCGGCGGCCGCCGTGGGCTATCTTGCCCGGGACTTCCAGTACGGCGACGAGGAGGACGAGGTGATCCCCCAGGGCTCGCTGGTGTTCACCGGCAGCTATAAGGGCAACGCTGCTTACAACGTGGTGGTGCTCTACGACCAGGACGGCAAGATCGTTGCCGCTCACCACGCCGACGGCAGTCTGCGGGCCGACCAGATCATCATGGCCCCGGTGCCTGCCACCGGCAACATCAAGGATGTCACAGACGGCACGTGGATCTACTGGATCTATCCCGAGGATCTGGACGGCTATGTACTGCCCCAGAAGGTCCGCGCGGAACTGTACAGGGTGAACAACGCCCGGACCAACGAGGGCGAGCGGCTGGTGAGCGACAGCCTGTTCGTGACCATGCCGGAGCACCCCGGCAGCATTGACCTCAGCGGCGCCGGCATCGGCGTAGGCTGAGAGGGAGGAGCGAGCCATGACGAAACGTATCCATAAGATCCTGTTCCCGGCGCTGGTCCTGCTGGGCCTTGCGCTGGTGCTGACGCTGAGCCCGCACGCCCTGGCGGCGGAGGGCGCCGGCGCGGCGGACGACGTGCTCATCGCGGAGGACGGCACCGTGACGCTCCGCTCCGATCACGCGGCGGCGGAGGGCATCAGCTCCGTGCAGCTGAAGCTCACCGCCGAGGCGGCGGACGGGGAGAGCCTGGGCTTTTCCTTCAGCGAGGCGCTGGAGGGGCGTCTGACCAAGGCGGCGGCGACGGAGGACGGGCTCTATCTCTACATCGCCGGCGCTCAGCCTCTGATGAGCGGCGGGGCGGATCAGCTGGTCCTGGGCGCCGTTACCGGCGCGCAGCCCGGGAGCATCGCCCTGGAGGAGGGTTCCCTGGCGTATGTCTACGGCCGTCGCACGGCGGTGCAGACCGTCCCGGCGAGGGCAGAGGCCGATCCGGAGGAGACGGACCAGCCCGGGAGCGGCGGGGCTCCGTCCGCACCGGTCGTCCCCCAGGCGACCGCCGAGCCCGACCCTGTGCAGGCCATTCGGGAGGAACTGCAGATCCAGCTGGACCGGGTGAGCGCCGCCTACGATCTGGGCGCCGGAAACAAGGACAACTACACGCCTGAGAGCTGGGATGTGCTGATGACAGCCATCGACCGGGCGGTGAGTCTGCTGGCGGATGAGACCGCCACCGAGGAAGACCTGAACGGCGCTTTGAGCCAGCTGCTGGCGGCGGTGGACGCGCTGGTACCTGCCGGCCGCGCCGAGCTGGAGGCCGCACTGGAGCAGGCCCGCTCCTTTGACGGCTCCGGCTATACCGCCGACAGCTTTGCCGCTCTCCAGGCGGCCATCGCCGAGGCGCAGGAGGCCCTTGACGCCGCCGGGTCCGACGGCGCCCGCTGGGCCGACGCCAAAGCGAAGCTGGAGCGGGCTATGGACGGGCTGATCCCCCAAGTGGAGGCGGACAGCAACGGCGATGTGATCCATGACGGCGCGGACAGCGGCGTTGGCGACGGGTCCGGCGCCCGCTCCGCTTCCACGCCCACGCCCACCGGGTCGTCCGGCGGGCCCCATTCGCCCAGCACCGGCGATGAGACCGCTCTGATCCCCTGGGTCCTGATGCTGGCTCTGTCCGCCGCGCTGCTGGCGACGCTGGCCCTGCGCCGGAGAGGATACCGCTGATATCGCGCAATTTTGACCGCCCGCGGCACCGTCCGCGGGCGGTCCTTCGCGCATTGAAAACCGGTCCGATCTGTACTATAATCGGTTACGGAAGGCGCAAGTCCGTTTTTTTGGACAGCCGATGTGCTGTTATGTACCTATCACCTTTTGGGAGGCGGTGCAATGGATCTGAGCAAACTCAACGCCGCGCAGCGGGCGGCGGTCACCACCACGGAGGGATTCGTGCGCGTCATCGCCGGGGCGGGTTCCGGCAAGACCCGGGCGCTGACCTACCGGTTCGCCTACCTGGTGAATGATCTGGGCATCCTGCCGGGGAATATCCTGTGCGTCACCTTCACCAACAAGGCGGCCAATGAGATGCGCCAGCGCATCCACAACCTGACCGGCGACAGCGATACCGGCTATATCAACACCTTCCACGGATTCTGCGTGTCCGTGCTGCAGGAGGACAGCTATGCTGTGCAGTACCCCAAGAGCTTTCTGGTGCTGGACAACTCCGACATCGACGCCATGCTGCGCATCATCTACGAGGAGCGGGGGCTGAGCCTGCGGGACATGACCTTCGCCAGGGCACGGGACATGATCGAGATCCTCAAGCTCTTCAAACGGCCGGATTATTATCTGGATATGCTCAATATGGACCTGGACGCCCTCCGGCAGAAGTATGAGCAGGCGACCAGCGCCCAGGATATCATCTTTTACGGATATCTCTACCAGGAGAAGAAGTGCTTCGGCCTGGATTACAACGACCTCATCATCTTTACGCTGCACATCTTCCGGCAGAACGAGGATATCCGTCTGAAGTGGCAGAAGCGGCTGGAATACATCATGATCGATGAGTTCCAGGACATCGACGCTATCCAGTATGAGCTGATGCAGGCGCTGTGCGGCTACCACAAGAACCTTTTTATCGTGGGCGACCCGGACCAGACGATTTACACCTGGCGGGGAGCGAACGTGCGGTATCTGCTGGATTTCGACCGGCAGTTTCCCGGCACGAAGACCATCATGATGATGGAGAACTACCGCTCCACACCCCAGATCCTGGCGGCGGCCAACAGCCTCATCGGCCGAAACCGCACCCGCATCGAAAAGGATCTCATTCCCGTGCTGCCGTCGGGGGAGAGCGTGCTGTGCCACTGCGGGAAAACCGCCGAGGAGGAGGCGTCGTGGATGGCCGGCGAGATGCGCCGGCTCCACGAGGACGAGTCCGTGCCCTATCGGGACATGACGGTGCTCTACCGGGCCCATTACGTGACCCGGCCGGTGGAGGATGTGCTGCTGCGGGAGAAGATCCCCTACGCCATTTACAGCGGCGTGCCCTTTTTCGGGCGGACGGAGATCAAGGACGCCCTCAGCTATCTGCGCATGATCGCCTACAAGGACGACCTGGATTTCCGGCGGGTGGTGAACAGTCCCAAACGGAACATGGGCCAGCGGCGGATGAAATTCCTGGAGGAGACGGCGGCACGGGAGAGCTGCACGCTCTACCAGGCCCTGACACGGCATCTGGACGATGAGGTATTCAAAGGGACAAAGGCGTCCGCCTTCGTGGGGCTCATCGAGACCTTCGCCGCCGATTACGCTCTGCGGCCGGTGTCGGAGGTGCTCAGCGCGATCCTCAACGACAGCGGATATGAGCTGACCCTGCGCACCGAGGGGGCCCAGGAGCGGCTGGACAACCTGGCGGAGCTGAAGCAGTCGGTGTACGAGTATGAGACGACCTGCGGCGAGGAGGCCGGGCTGGAGCACTATCTCAGCCACGTGGCCCTGTTCACCAACGCCGACGGGGCGGAGGCGGGGGACAAGGTAAAGCTCATGACCGTCCACGCGGCCAAGGGCCTGGAATTTCCGTACGTGTTTCTGTGCGGGATGAACGAGGGGGTATTTCCCTCCCGGCGGACCCGGACGCTGCCCGCCATGGAGGAGGAGCGGCGGCTGGCCTTCGTGGCCATGACCCGGGCGGAAAAGCGGCTGTACCTCACCGAGGCGGAGGGCCGGAACCTGGACGGCTCGCCCCGGTATCCCTCCCGGTTCGTGCTGGACATCGACCCGGCGCTGTTGGAGTACACCGATCCGCCCCGGGAGGGGCTCATAGCGGAGGCCCGGGAGTACATCGCGGGCAGCGAGCGCGCTCTGCCGGAGGGCGGGGAGAGAGACGCCTTTCCGGTGGGGACCCGGGTGGAGCACGAGGTGCTGGGCCCCGGCACGGTGGTGGAGATAGACGCGGACAAAGGCGCCCTTATGGTGAAATTCGACGCCGTGGCCACGCCCCGGGCCATCTCCTTCCGGGCGAAGCTGAGGCGGCTGGAGGACCGGCCGTGACGGCCCGGCGGAAAGACGGATGGCGGCCGCTGCCCTTCGGCAGCGGCCGTGCTGGCTCCATTTGACTTTTGGCGGCGGAGAGGGTACAATTTTCGGTGCCGGGAGAAGGCGGAAAGGAGAATGAGCATGGATTTTTGGAAAATGAACGGGGCGGGGAACGACTTTATCATCATAAACGACATGGCCGCGCGCATCCCGGACGGGAAGCTGGGTGATCTGGCCAGGACGCTCTGCGAGAGGCGGCTGTCCATCGGCGCCGACGGGCTGATGGTGGTGCGCCCGGCCCAGGCCGATGGGGATTACCGGATGGTGTTTTTCAACTCCGACGGCTCGGAGGGAGAGATGTGCGGCAACGGTGCCCGGTGCATCTGCCGCTACGGCTATGAAAATGGCCTGGCGGGGGGCACCCAGCGGGTGGAGACCGTCTCCGGCACGGTGACGGGCACGCGCATCGACAAGCGCCAGTATCGGGTGCGGCTCAACGACCCCTCGGTGCTCGAGCCGGACTATCCCGTCCAGGTGGACGAGGTGAGCTATCCCTGCGCCTATGTGGAGCTGGGAACGCCGGGGCTGCCCCACGCCGTCGTGCCCTATCCGGGCCTTAAGGACGCCGACGAGGACGCGCTGCGCCGGCTGGGCCGCGCGCTGCGGTACCATCCCGCGTTCCCCAAGGGAGCCAACGTGACTTTTTTTGAATTTGCGGACGACGGCGGCCTGCACGCCCGGACCTATGAGCGGGGCGTGGAGGACTTCACCCTGGCCTGCGGCACCGGCGCGGCCTCACTGGTAGCGGCGCTGACGGCGCTGGAGCGGGTGGACGGCTGGGACGTGCCGGTACGTATGCCCGGCGGGACCCTCACCGTGACGGTGGAACGGGACGGGGACGGCAGCTATCAGACGCTGCTGCTCACCGGCCCCACCAACGTCGTCTGCAAGGGGACCGTCACCGACGAGGAACTGACGATATGATCAAACCAAAACACTTGGAAAAGGGCGACACCGTGGCCGTCGTCAGCCTTTCGGCGGGTACGCTGGGTGAGAGCTGGGCCATCCACAAGCTGGACATCGCCAGGAAACGCCTGGAGGGGGATTATGGGCTGCATGTCAAGGTCATGCCCAACGCCCTGAAGGGCCGGGACTATCTCTATGACCACCCGGAGGCCCGGGCGGCGGACATGATGGACGCCTTCCGGGACATGTCCGTCAAGGCCATTTTCAACGCCATCGGCGGGGACGACGCCATCCGGCTGCTGCCCTACATCGACTTTGACGTCATCCGGGATAATCCCAAGATATTCACCGGCTTTTCCGATACCACCGCCAACCACCTGATGTGCTATAAGGCCGGGCTCATCTCCTATTACGGCGCCAGCCTGATGAACAATTTCTCCGAGTATGTGCGCATCAACGACTATACCGCCGCCATGATCCGGGACACGCTCTTTGCGCCCAAGCCCACTCTGGACATCCCCTCCGCGCCATACTGGTACGACGACGAGGACGAGAAGATCCGGTGGAAGCCGGAGAACATGCACCGGCTCAAAGCCTACCACCCGGAGACGGTAGGCTACGAGGTCATACAGGGCGCCGGCGTGGCGGAGGGGCCGCTGCTGGGCGGGTGCGTGGACGTGTTCCCTGAGGTAGTGGGCACGGCCATCTGGCCTTCAAAAGATGAATGGGCGGGGAAGCTCATGTTTCTGGAGACCAGCGAGGAGGACATTTCTGTCGAATATCTGACCTGGTATCTGCGCAACATGGCTGCTCAGGGGATATTTGACGTGATACAGGGCATCCTCGTGGGCAAGCCCGCCCGGCGCAGCAAGTACGAGCCCTATAAGGATGTCTACCGCCGGGTGGTGGGCCGGGAGGCGCATCATCCGGAGCTGCCCATATTGTATAACGTCAACTTCGGCCACGCGGAGCCCATCGGCGTGCTGCCCTACGGCGTGATGTGCCGTCTGGATGCGGATAATAAAAAGCTGACCCTTCTGGAGCCCGCCACGGCGTGAAAAGGTAAGAAGAAGCAGGACGCCGCAAAACCTGCGTTTTGCGGCGTCCTGTCTTTTTATTCAGCTTCCAGGCCGAAGGCTTTTTCCGCCAGGGCCAGCGTCTGCTCTACGGTCCGGCTCTCGTCCCGGAGCAGCACGTGAAAGCCGGCGTGCAGGAAGCGGTCGTATCTCTCCCGTGAATTGATCCGCGTCAGACACTGCCGGAAGTTTTCCAGCGCACAGGCCGGGTCCGGCTCCTCCATGATCAGCCGGTACAGGAACTGTTTATCCCTGTCCGGTCTGTCAAAGAACCGGCGCACGGACACCTCAGGATCGGCAAGCATGATCAGCACGTGGTCATGGGGAGCGACGCGCCGGAGCGTCTCCAGGCAGATGTTCGTGTCCACGAACACCGGCTTTTCCTGCCCGCACACCTGCTCCAATATCCGCAGCTCCAGCGTCTCGCACTCTCTGCTGGTCCTGTCGACCCACGCCTCGTATTCGTCCGGGGTCCTTCGGATAAAGTCGTGCCAGTCCTCCAGGTCCCTGGTGTAGGTCAGGCCGGGGAACTGCTCCTTGTCCAGCTGGGGCAGGAGCCTGTTGTGGTAGTTCTCCCCGCAGGCGATACCGTCGTACTTTTCCGCCAGCAGCTCCACCATCGTCGATTTTCCGGCATAGGCCGTGCCGTTTATGAAATAGGCGTTATCGAACCACATGGTCTTTTCCTCCTGCGGGGGGCGTTCACATATTCAGCAGCTTGACCAGCTGTCCCTCGCTTGCCTGGGGCAGGCGCTTTTGCAGATGCTCCAGCAGCCGCTGCCGGGACTGGTCCGGCTTGCGGGCATAGGCGGCGGTGACGGCGTCGTAGCCGAACAGGGACTCCGGCGCGGCGTAACGGGCGATGCCCCAGCCGTAGGGGACGCCGTGCCTGTCGGTGGCGTAGTCAAAATCCGCCACAGTGAGATAGGTCTGCATCTGCAGGCGGGTGATGACGGTCTCGTATCCCTTTTTTCCGTCCTTTCCGCCGTAGCCGCACAGCTTCTTCAGCTGGCCGGTCTGCAGCGAGCCGTGGCGGACCACCGTCTCATAGAGCTCCCTGTCCTTGTAGGAGGCCAGTCCGTCGTCGAAGCGGGCGTCGAAGTCGTACCCGTCCCGGCGGACATTGGCGAAGTCGGGAAACCATTCCAGGCTCACAAAGCCCGCCTTTTTCCAGAAAAACTTTCCGTACACACACGTGCCGGCCCTGGCCACGGGACCCTTCCAGTCCCAGGGCGCCCAGTCGCCGTCGCTGTCATACCAGAGCTCCGGCGGTGTGTGCTCCTCGATGGAGAAGCCCTTGAACTCGTTTTTGAAAAAAGGGAGAAAGCCCCATTCCAGCACCAGGGCCTCCATATCCTTTTCCGAGTGGATCTCTTTCGTCATGTGCCGCCGCTCCTTTCCCGGGATACTGTGAGCATACCACAGACCGTCCCCCGCCGCAAGAGGATCGGCCGGGAGAGGGAAAAAACGGGGGAGACGGAGAAAATCGGTTGACCGGAGCGAATTTCTTCTAAAATCCAATTGACAACTCCCGGAAAAGTGCTATTTTATAAGGGATAATCCTTGATACATCCAGACCGGGCAGAGCAAGCGGCTCCGCTCAGTTTTTGCTTTTTGTCCCGCGCCCGGCGGCCCATCGCGGGATGGACCGTGCGCGGAGCGCATATAGTATCCGGAGAGCGGCGGTAGACGCCACCGCTCTCTTGGTTTTTTGGAGGTGAAGGCCATGGGAGTGCTGGACAGCCTGCGGGAGCTGACGTTCCTGTCCACGGCGGTGCGCATGGCGCTGGCGGTGCTGTGCGGCGGCGTGATCGGCATGAACCGGGAGCACAAGCGCCAGCCGGCAGGGTTCCGTACATACATGCTGGTGTGCCTGGGCTCGGCGGCCACGGTTATGCTGGGGCAGTATGAGTACCTGATGCTCACCACCCGCTGGGCGGAGACCTCCGCCCAGATCGGCGTGCTGACGGATGTGTCCCGTTTCGGCGCCCAGGTCATCAACGGCATCGGCTTTCTCGGCGCGGGGACCATCATCGTCACCGCCCGCCATGAGGTGCACGGCATGACCACCGCCGCGTGTCTGTGGGCCTCCGCCTGCATGGGACTGGCCATCGGGGCCGGGTTTTATGAGTGCGTGCTGGTGGGCTTCTGCCTGATCTTCCTGGCGGTGAAGGTGCTGCCGGCGCTGGAGCGGAAGATCGTCGCCAACTCCCGGAACCTGACCTTCTATATGGAATCCGGCAGCACCGACGATCTGCAGGAAGTGGTGGGATGCATCCGCTCCTACGAGGGGGAGATCTATTCCATCGAGCCGGAGATCAGCCGTCAGAACCGGAAGAACGCGGCCTTCTCCATCGTGGTGCACCTGCCGAAGCGGTACACCCACATGCGGCTGCTTTCCGCCCTGTCGGCGCTGGACTGCGTCCGCTTCATCCAGGAAGATTAAAGGAGGTCGGAAGCCATGCTGACATTTCTCGATCCGCTGCGGGATCTGAACTTTCTCTCGGTGGCGGTGCGGCTGCTGCTGGCGTCGGTGTGCGGCGGCGCCATCGGCATCGAGCGGTCCCTCAAGCGCCGGGCCGCCGGGTTCCGGACCCACATCCTCATCTGCCTGGGCGCGGCCATGACCACCCTCACCAGCCAGTATCTCTATCTCTCTCTGCACATGTATACCGACATCGCCCGTCTGGGAGCCCAGGTGGTCGCCGGCATCGGCTTCATCGGCGCCGGCACCATCATCGTCACCCGGCACCGCCGGGTGAAGGGGCTGACCACCGCGGCGGGCCTCTGGACCTCCGCCATCATTGGCCTGTGCTGCGGCGCGGGGTACTATGAGGGCGCCGTGCTGGCGACGGCGTTCATCCTGCTGGCCGAGCTGCTGTTCTCCCGGCTGGAGTTTCGGATCATGAACAACGCTCGCCTGGTGAGCCTGCAGCTGGAATACGAGGACGCGGACGCCCTGGGAAGGGCGGTGGAGTATTTCCGGGACTGCGATCTGAAGATCGATCAGATGGAGATCGGCAAGGAGGGGGATATGCCCCTGGCCAACCTGATCCTCGAGGTGCACCGCAAGGCCTCGCTCCAGGACGTGATCCAGGACCTGCTGCAGATCAACGGCATCCTGGGCGTGAGAACATCATAAGACGGTACGATATGCCGCCCCGGCAAGCGCCGGGGCGGCTTCTTGCGCCCGGACGGGCGGCTGTGGTACAATAAAACTATGAAACTCTATTTCGCGCCCCTGGAGGGCGTCACCGATCACATCTACCGCCGGATCCACCGGCGGTATTATCCGGGGGCGGACAAGTATTTCACCCCCTTCCTGAGCCCTGGCCAAAACCATGTCTTTCCGCCCCGGGAACGGCGGCAGATCGCCCCGGAGAACAACCGGGGCGTGCCCGTGGTGCCCCAGCTGCTGACAAAGAAGGCGGAGGATTTTCTCTGGGCGGCGGGGCAGCTGGCGGACATGGGCTATGAGCAGATCAATCTGAACGCCGGCTGTCCCTCCGGCACCGTCACGGCCAAGGGAAAGGGCGCGGGGCTTCTGGCGGACAGGGACAGCCTGCGCCGGCTGCTGGACGGCATCTTCGCCGCCCCGCCGGCGGCGGTATCCGTGAAGACCCGGCTGGGGGTGCGGAGCGGGGAGGAGATCGCCGCGCTGATGGAGGTATATAACGACTATCCCATTGCGGAGTTGACCATCCACGCACGCACGGCCGCCCAACAGTACGGCGGCAAGCCCGATCTGACCGCCTTCGGACAGGCCATGGCCCTCAGCAGGGCGTCGGTATGCTACAACGGCGATCTGTGCACGGCGGCGGATATCCGGCGGGCAGGGGAGCGCTATCCCGGCCTGGGGGCCGTCATGCTGGGGCGCGGCCTGGTAGCGGACCCGGCGCTCTTTGCCCGGATGCGGGGCGCTGATCCCGGCCGGGAGACGCTGCGCTCGTTTCTGGACGAGCTCTGGGAGGCGTACTGCGCCGCCTTCGGAGGACCCGCCAGCGCCATGAACCGGATGAAGGCCATCTGGGCGCTGATGCTGCCCGGCTTCCAGGACGGCGAGGCGTATGCCAAGCGCCTGGGCAAGACCCGCAATTGGGGGGAGTTTCTCGCCCTGAGCCGGCGGCTCACGGCCGAGCTGGAGCCTCTGGATCCCGGCCGGCCGGGGCAGTGGGGGAACGGCTGTTAACGGGAGATTAATTTTTGCGATTTTGATTGTAATTTGTCTTTACCATAGTGTATAATAGATCGTTGCAGAAATCCCACGAGAGGTACACCGAGAGCAATGCCAGAGAAGATCACCATTCAGGGAGCCCGCGCCAATAACCTGAAGAATATAGACATCGAACTGCCCCGGGACAAGCTGGTGGTATTCACCGGCCTGTCCGGCAGCGGAAAGTCCAGTCTGGCTTTCGATACGATCTACGCCGAGGGCCAGCGCCGGTATGTGGAGAGCCTGTCCAGCTATGCCCGGCAGTTTCTGGGCCAGATGGACAAGCCGGACGTGGATTATATCGGCGGCCTCTCGCCGGCCATCTCCATCGACCAGAAGACCACGTCCCGCAACCCCCGGTCCACGGTGGGCACCGTCACGGAGATCCATGACTACCTGCGTCTGCTGTGGGCCCAGATCGGCGTGCCCCACTGCCCCAAGTGCGGCAAGGAGATCCGCCAGCAGTCCATCGACCAGATCGTGGACCAGATCATGGAACTGCCCGAGGGGACCCGCCTGCAGATCCTGGCCCCGGTGATCCGGGGAAAGAAGGGGGAACACCGGAAGATCTTTGAGGACGCCCAGCGCTCCGGCTATGTGCGGGCCCGGGTGGACGGGGAGACCTACGATCTGGCCGAATCCATCCCTCTGGACAAGAACAAAAAGCACAACATCGAGATCGTGGTGGACCGGCTTGTGATGAAGCAGGACGTGATCCGCCGGCTCACTGACTCCGCGGAGACGGCCATGGGCCTCTCCGGCGGGGTGGTATATGTGGATCTGCCCGGGCAGGACCGGCAGATGAGCTTTTCCCAGAATTACGCCTGCGAGGACTGCGGAATCTCCATCGAGGAGATGACCCCGCGGCTGTTCTCTTTCAACGCCCCTTACGGCGCCTGCCCCACCTGCAGCGGACTGGGGACCATGCTCCGGGTGGATCCGGCGCTGGTGATGCCGAACCCCAATCTGTCCATCCTGGACGGGGGGATCATGGCCTACGGCTGGTCCAACGTCCGGGGGGACTCCATCTGCCGGATGTACTACGAGGCCCTGGGGCGGAAGTACCATTTTGACCTGTCCGACCCCATCAAGACCCTCTCCGACGCCGCCATCAACGCCATCCTCTACGGCACCAACGGCGAGCCGCTGGAGCTGCGCTATGAGCGGGGATCCGGCTACGGCACGCTGATAAAGGACTTCGAGGGGATCGTCAACAACCTGGAGCGCCGGTACAAGGAGACCCAGTCCCCCTCGGCGCGGGCCACGCTGGAGGAGTGCATGGGCGAGTATGACTGCCCGGACTGCCACGGCGACCGGCTGAAGCCGGAGGTGCTGGCGGTGACGGTGGGGGGCCTGAGCATCGCTCAGTTCAGCCGCCTTCCCGTGACGGATGAGCTGGCGTTTTTGAACAGCCTGCGCCTGACGGAGAAGGAGTCGCTCATCGCCGACCGCATCCTCAAGGAGATCCGCCAGCGGCTGGGCTTTCTGGTCAGCGTGGGACTGGGGTACCTGACCCTGTCACGGGCCGCGGCCACCCTGTCCGGCGGCGAGAGCCAGCGCATCCGCCTGGCTACCCAGATCGGCTCGGCGCTGATGGGCGTGCTGTACGTGCTGGACGAGCCCAGCATCGGCCTGCACCAGCGGGACAACGCCATGCTTTTGCGCACGCTGCGGGGCCTCACCGACGCGGGCAATACCCTGATCGTGGTGGAGCACGACGAGGACACCATCCGCGCGGCGGACTGGGTGGTGGACATCGGGCCCGGCGCGGGCGTCCACGGCGGACAGGTGGTGTGCGCCGGCACACCGGAGGACATCATGGCCTGCCCCGAATCCATCACGGGCCAGTATCTGGCCGGCACAAAGAGGATCGAGGTCCCCGCCCGGCGCAGAAGGGGAAACGGCCATTTTCTCTCCGTCCGGGGCGCCGCCGCCAACAATCTGAAGGATCTGGATGTGGACATCCCTCTGGGGGCGTTCACCTGCGTCACCGGCGTGTCCGGCAGCGGCAAGTCCTCTCTGGTCAATGAGGTCATCGAAAAGAAACTAGGCGCTGAACTGAACCGGCGGAAGGTACGCCCGGGCAAGTGCGGGAGCATCACCGGTCTGGAGTATCTGGACAAGGTCATCGACATCGACCAGAGCCCCATTGGCCGCACACCCCGGTCCAATCCGGCCACCTATACGGGCCTTTTCAACGACATACGGGACCTGTTTGCCTCCACCCAGGACGCCCGGCTGCGGGGGTTCAAGTCCGGCCGCTTCTCCTTCAACGTGAAGGGCGGCCGGTGCGAGGCATGCTCCGGCGACGGCCTCATCAAGATCGAGATGCTCTTCCTGCCGGATGTGTACGTGCCCTGCGAGGTATGCCACGGCAGCCGCTATAACCGGGAGACGCTGGAGGTGCGCTACAAGGGCAAGAACATCGCCGAGGTGCTGGATATGACGGTGGAGGAGGCGCTGGACTTCTTCCGGAACCAGGAATTCATCCGCCAGAAGCTGCAGACTCTCTGGGACGTGGGACTGGGCTATGTGAAGCTGGGTCAGTCCTCCACGACCCTGTCCGGCGGCGAGGCCCAGCGGGTGAAGCTGGCGGCGGAGCTGGCCCGGCGGAGCACCGGCAACACGTTTTATATCCTGGACGAGCCCACCACCGGCCTGCACACCGCGGATGTGTCCCGGCTGCTGGAGATCCTGCAGCGGCTCACCGACGCGGGCAATACGGTGCTGGTCATTGAACACAATCTGGACGTCATAAAATGTGCTGACTATATCGTGGACCTGGGCCCCGAGGGGGGCGACGAGGGCGGACAGCTGGTCTTTTCCGGTACGCCGGAGGAGTGCGCCTGCTGCAAGGAGAGTTATACGGGTCAGTTTTTGCGCAGGGCCCTGGTAAAGTAAGGAGCATCGATGCAGATCGCAAGCTATATCGCGGATATGGGCGCGGGGGAGGCGCTGGCGACGCTGATCGTCTCCATGCTTCCCATCATAGAGCTGCGGGGCGCCATTCCCGTGGGCGCGAGCCTGGGCCTGCCTGTGTGGCAGGCAGCGGTCATCGCCATGATCGGCAATCTGCTCCCGGTGCCCTTCATCATCGCCTTTGTGCGCACGGTGATGGATTGGCTGCGCGAGCGCTCCGACCGGGCACGGCGGTTCGTGGCCTGGCTGGAGAGCAAGGGCTCGGGAAAGCGGGCCATGCGGGTGCAGAAGGCCCAGTTCTGGGGCCTCGCCCTGTTCGTGGCCGTGCCCCTTCCCGGGACGGGCGCCTGGACCGGCGCGCTGATCGCGGCGCTTTTGAATATGCGCATGAAGCGGGCGATGCCGCCCATCATGCTGGGCGTGCTGACGGCGGGACTTTTGGTGTCCCTGGCCACCGTCGGCGTGATCCAACTGCTGTTCTGATATGCAGGAGCAGGCGTTGGAGAGGATCGCCGGTCAGGTAGCCTCGGTGATCTATTTCAATGAGGACAACGGCTACACCGTGCTGCGTCTGGATGTGGACGACGGCTCCCATGCCGTGGTGGTGGGCTGCATTCCTCTGGCGGCGCCGGGGGAGAGCCTGGTGGCATGGGGGGAGTGGACCCGCCACGCCTCCCACGGGGAGCAGTTTCGCGCCGCCTATACGGAGCGGACCATGCCCTCCGGCGCGGCCGCCATCTTCGACTATCTGTCCAGCCGGGTCATCAAGGGCATCGGCCCGGCCACGGCGGCGCTGATCGTCGGCCAATTCGGCGACGACGCGCTGAACGTGCTTCGGGACCACCCGGAAAAGCTGGCCACGCTCCGGGGCATCAGCATGCAGAAGGCCCAGGAGATGAGCGCCGCCTTCCGGCGCCAGACCGGGATGCGCTCGCTGATGGAATTTCTTGGAAGTGCCGGCATCGCGCCGCTGATGGCGCTGCGCCTTTACCGTTTTTACGGGGACGAGGCTCTGGAACGGGTGGAGGAGAACCCTTATATTCTGGCGGGCATCCAGGTGGGCGGTACCTTCGCCGAGGCCGACGCCCTGGCGCTGGCCCACGGCATGGAGGCCGACTCTCCCCAGCGCATCGCCGCGGCGCTGCTTTTCGAGCTGCGCCACAACAGCGATAACGGCCACTGCTTCCTGCCCGTGGATAAGCTCACCGCCGCCACCGCCCAGCTCATCGGCGTGGACGCGGAGCAGATCGGGGAGGGGCTGGACATCCTTCTGGAGGCGGGCGACGTGGTCTGCGAGCCGGTCTCCAACGTGACTGCTTGTTATCTGGCGCCGCTGTATGCCGCGGAGACGTATGTGGCCCAGCGGCTGCGGGATATGGCCGGCGAGGTGTATGAGGAGACCCGCGTTTCGGTGGAGGGCACCATCGAAAAGCTGGAATCGGAGCAGGGCATCCGCTTTGCCCCCCAGCAGCGCAGAACGCTGGACGCCGCCGTCCACCGCCAGCTGGTGGTCATCACCGGCGGCCCCGGCACCGGCAAGACCACCTCTCTGCGGGCGGTGCTGGCGCTGTTCGACGCCATGGGTCTGGAGACCCTGCTGGCAGCCCCCACGGGGCAGGCGGCCAAGCGCCTGGGCGACCTCACCGGACGGGAGGCATCCACCATCCACAGGCTCCTGGACGCCAGCTTCTCCCCGGAGACGGACAGCACCGTTTTCCGCAAGAATGAGAGCGACCGGCTGCACTGCGACGCGCTGATCCTGGACGAGTGCTCCATGGTGGATATGAGCCTGATGAAGGCGGTACTGGCGGCCATCGGCCCCACCTGCCGGCTGGTGCTGGTGGGCGACGCGGACCAGCTGCCCTCCGTGGGACCGGGGGCGGTGTTCCGGGATGTGATCCGCTCCGGGGTGGCGGAGACCGTGCGTCTGACGGAAATCTTCCGCCAGAAGCTGGACAGCCGCATCGTGCTCAGCGCCCACCAGATCGACAAGGGCGAGGTGCCCGATCTGCGGGCCAACAACGGCGGGTTTTATTTCCTGCGCCGGCGGGAGCCCCAGGCTGCCCAGGAGACCATCGTGTCTCTGTGTCAGGAGCGGCTGCCGAAGAATATGGCCATCCCCTCCGGCCAGATCCAGGTGCTCACCCCCACCCGGAAGGGACCGGCGGGGACGGAGGAGCTGAACCGGGCGCTGCAGGAGGCCCTCAATCCCCCGGCGGTGGGCAAGCAGGAATTCGTCTACGCCGGCCGGACCTATCGGGAGGGCGACCGGGTCATGCAGATCCGCAACGACTATGACATCCTCTGGAAGACGAGCTCTCTGGAGAGCGGCTACGGCGTCTTCAACGGGGACATCGGCTATATCGATTCCATCGATCCGGCGGCGGAGAGCTTCGTGATCGACTTTGACGGCCGTCGGGCGGAGTACGCCTTCGAGCAGGCGTCGGAACTGGACCACGCCTGGGCCACCACGGTCCACAAGGCCCAGGGTAGCGAGTATCGGGCGGTGGTCTTCTCCGCGGTGCGGGCCGCGCCCCAGCTGATGTACCGGAGCCTTCTCTACACCGCCGTGACGCGGGCGGCGGAGCTGCTGGTGATCGTTGGGGACGACGGCGTCATACGTACCATGACGGAAAATGCCCGGCGGGCCAAGCGGTACAGCGCGCTGCGCCTGCGTCTCATTGCCGATGAGTAGGCCGGCCGACATCCTGCTGGACCTGGTGTATCCCACCCGGTGCGTATTCTGCCACGGCTTTATCGCGCCGCCGGGCCGGCCCAGGATCTGTCCCGCCTGCCAGGCCAAGCTGCCCCGGACGGAGGATGGCCGCCGGCGGAAGGGGGATTTTTTCTCCGAGTGCGTGTCCGCGCTCTATTATGAGGGGGACGTGCGGGAGGCCATCCACCGGTACAAATTCGGCGGCGTCCAGGTCTATGCCCCCGTTTTCGGGGAGCTGGTGGCCTCGCTGATCTACGAGCAGCTGGAGGGGGAATACGACCTTATCAGCTGGGTGCCCCTGGACCGGGGCAGACGCCGCAGCCGGGGCTATGACCAGTCGGAGCTGATCGCCCGAAACGCGGCGGCCAGGCTCCGCCGGGAGCTGACGCCGACGCTGGTAAAGCGCCGGGGCGTCCGGCCCCAGTCCCGGACCGGCGAGCCGGAGAAGCGGCGGGCCAACATCGCCGACGCCTATCGGGTGAAGGATCCGGCGGCGGTGGCGGGAAAGCGCATTTTGCTGATCGACGATATCGTGACCACCGGGGCCACTCTGTCCGAGTGCGCCAAGACCCTGCTCCTGGCAGGAGCGGAGGATGTGCGGTGCGCCACGCTTGCAAGCACGCGGTAGGAGGAGATACCATGCTGTTTTTTGAAAGAGACATAGCCATTGACCTGGGGACGATGACCACCCTTATGTACGTACGTGGCCGCGGCATCCGCCTGCGGGAGTCCTCGCTGGTGGCGCTGGACAGCACCAACGGCCGGGTGCTGCGCATCGGGGAGGAGGCCAAGAAGATGCTGGGCCGCACGCCGGCCAACATCGTGGCCATCAGCCCCATCGTGGCGGGGGTCATATCCGATTACGATATGACCGCCCGGATGCTGAAGGAATTCATCGGGCGCATCACCTCCTTCAGCCTGTTCAAGCCCCGGGTGATGATCTGCGTGCCCGGGAGCATCACAGGCGTGGAGGAGCGCGCGCTGATCGACGCCGCCATTGAGGCCGGCGCCCGGAAGGTGTATTTGAAAGAGGCGTGCCTGGCCACTGCGGTGGGCGCGGGCATCGACATCACCAAGGCCGACGGCCACATGATCGTGGACATCGGCAGCGGCACCACGGAGGTGGCGGTGGTATCCCTGGGCGGGGTGGTGGAGCAGGAATCCATCAAGACCGCCGGCGCGGAATTCGACGAGGCCATCGTCCGCTATGTGCGCAAAAAGCACAATCTTCTCATCGGCGCCCGGACGGCGGAGGAGCTGAAGATCTCCATCGGCTGCGTCTATCCCCGGCCGGAGGTCACCTACGAGGAGGTAAAGGGCCGGTGCCTGGTGACGGGCCTGCCCCGGAGCGTCACCATCAGTTCCGCGGACATGATCGAGGCGCTGGAGGAGCCCATGGCACGGCTCATGGACGCCATCCATCTGGTGCTGGAGCGCACCCCGCCGGAGCTGGTGGGGGACGTGTCCCAGAACGGCATCGTCCTTTCCGGCGGCGGCAGTCAGCTTTGGGGCCTGGACAAGCTGGTGGCCGACCGGACGGGCATCGACACCATCCTGGTAGACGACGCCCTCAGCTGCACCGCCTATGGCGCGGGCAGGCTGCTGCAGAACCTGAACGACATGCAGGAGGGCATGATCAACCTGGCCCGCCGCCGGCAGATGAAGACCTGATCGGCACCCTCCGGCCGGACATGACCCGGCCGGAGGAGGGCGGACCGCCCGGCGTTTCGCTTTTCTACAGGGGCGCGCAGCGGAGCCGTCCCCGCCGCCGGAGACCGCCCGGGGAAAAAGTTTCGGGGCGCGTTGACAAGCGCTCCCTGCCATGTTATAATGCGCGAAATGGCATCCCGGAGCGCGGGATGCGCCGCGTGCGAAAGGAGAGAGCGTCCATGGAAAACCAGGTGAACGCCGCTTTTTTCAAACCGGAGACGTATTCCCGTTTTTATCCTCCCATGGGCGGAGCATCCGTTCCCGTTTCCATTGACAAGGGCGGAGAATTCGTTATATTGCCCGGCTTTTGCGATGTGCATGTGCATTTTCGCGAGCCGGGATTTTCTTATAAGGAGACCATCGCCAGCGGTACCGCCGCCGCGGCCCGGGGCGGGTACACCGCCGTGTGCCCCATGCCCAACCTGGACCCGGTGCCGGACAGCGCGCAGACCCTGGCGGTACAGAAAAATATCATCGACCGGGACGCTTGCATCCGCGTCTATCCCTACGGCGCCATCACCCGGGGCGAGAAGGGGACGGACCTGGCGGACCTGGATGCGCTGGCGCCGGATGTGATCGCCTTCTCCGACGACGGGCGGGGCGTCCAGTCCGAGAGCATGATGCGCGCGGCCATGGAGCGGGCAAAAAGCCTGGGCAAGATCATCGCCGCCCACTGCGAGGACAATACGTTGCTCCATGGCGGGTATATCCACGCCGGGACGTATGCCGCCGCCCACGGCCACCGGGGCATAAGCTCCGAGAGTGAGTGGCGGCAGGTGGAGCGGGATCTGCGCCTGGCGAAGGAGACTGGCTGCGCCTACCACGTCTGCCACGTCTCCACCAAGGAGAGCGTGGCGCTCATCCGTGCGGCCAAGGCCGAAGGGGTGGACGTGACATGCGAGACCGGGCCCCACTACCTTACGCTGGACGAAAACGATCTGCAGGAGGACGGGCGCTTCAAGATGAATCCGCCCCTGCGGGGAAAAGAGGATAGAGAAGCGCTCATAGAGGGATTGCTGGACGGCACCATTGACATGATCGCCACCGACCATGCCCCCCACAGCGCGGAGGAGAAATCCCGGGGCCTGGAAAAGAGCCTGATGGGCGTGGTGGGGCTGGAGACCGCCTTTCCGGTGCTGTACACGTACTTGGTCAGGCCCGGCGTACTCACGCTGGAGCGCCTTGTGGAGCTGCTGGCGGTCGCTCCCCGGGAGCGGTTCGGCATTCCGGCGGGGGAGGAGTATTCCGTCTGGGAATTGGGCCGGAAGTACGCCATCGATCCGGAGAGCTTCCTGTCCAAGGGCAGAGCCACGCCCTTCGCCGGCCGGGAGGTATACGGGACCTGCTGTCTGACGGTGTGCGGCGGGCGGACCGTTTACAGAGACGAAAAATAAACACTTACGATATCGCTTTTGGAGGAAAACATGGCAAAGAGAACGGACATCAAAAAAGTGCTCATCATCGGCTCCGGCCCCATCGTCATCGGCCAGGCGGCGGAATTTGACTACGCCGGAACCCAGGCGTGTCTGGCCCTGAAGGAGGAGGGGTACGAGGTCATTTTGTGCAACTCCAACCCCGCCACCATCATGACGGACACCGCCATCGCGGACAAGGTGTACATGGAGCCGCTGACCCTGGAGTACATCGCCAAGATCCTGCGTTACGAGCGGCCGGACGCCATCATCCCCGGCATCGGCGGACAGACGGGCCTCAATCTTGCCATGCAGCTGGAGAAGAAGGGCGTGCTCCGGGAGTGCCGGGTGCAGCTGCTGGGTACCCCCAGTGAGAGCATCGAGCGGGCGGAGGACCGGGAGCTCTTTAAGGAGATGTGCCAGTCCATCGGCGAGCCCGTCATCCCCTCGGAGATTACTTACTCCATCGAGGAGGCTAAGGCGGCGGCGGAGCATATCGGCTACCCGGTGGTGCTGCGGCCGGCCTTCACCCTGGGGGGCACCGGCGGCGGATTTGCCAACAACGAGGAGGAGTTGGTGGAGATCGGCCTGAACGCCTTCAAGCTGTCCCCGGTGCATCAGGTGCTGGTGGAGAAGAGCGTGAAGGGCTATAAAGAGATCGAGTTCGAGGTCATGCGGGATTCCAATGACCACACCATCACCATCTGCGGCATGGAGAACGTGGACCCGGTGGGCGTGCACACCGGCGACTCCATCGTGGTGGCGCCCATCCTGTCCCTGAGTGAGCACGACCTCAAAATGCTCAACGACAGCGCCATTAAGATCATCCGGGAGCTGAAGATCGAGGGCGGGTGCAACGTGCAGTTTGCCCTGAACCCCAATTCCAGCGAGTACTTTCTCATTGAGGTCAACCCCCGGGTCAGCCGCTCCTCGGCCCTGGCATCGAAGGCCAGCGGCTATCCCATCGCCCGGGTGACCGCCAAGATCGCCATGGGCATGGCCCTGGAGGAGATCCCTGTGGCCGGTGGCACCGCCGCCATTGAGCCCAGTCTGGACTACATTGTGGCCAAATTCCCCCGGTTCCCCTTTGATAAGTTCGCCGACGCACCCAACATCCTGGGCACCCAGATGAAGGCCACCGGCGAGGTGATGGGCATCGGCTCCAATCTGGAGGAGTGCATGCTCAAGTCCGTCCGGTCCCTGGAGATCGGCGTGTGCCACTTCTATATGGCGAAGTTTGAAAAGCAGACCGACGAGGAGCTGCTGGACTATATCGCCGACTTCCGGGACGACGGCATCTTCGCCGTGACGGAGCTTCTCCGCCGGGGCGTGAGCATCGAAAAACTCCATGAGGTGACCATGATCACAGAGCTGTTCCTGGAGTCGCTGCAAAAGATCGTGGAGATGGAGAAGCGGCTCAGGACCCATGTGAACGACGTGGAGACCCTCCGCGCCGCCAAGGTCATGGGCTTTTCGGACAAGTACATCGCCGGGCTGTGGAACCTCACCGAGGTGGAGGTCTATGAAAAGCGCAAGAGCCGGGGCATCACCCCCGTGTTCCGCATGGTGGACACCCTGCACACCGGCAAGTACATCGCCTATCTCTACTCCTCCTACTCCGGTGAAAACGACTCCCGCCTGACGGACAAAAAGAAGATCGTGGTGCTGGGGGCCGGCCCCATCCGCATCGGCCAGGGAGTGGAGTTCGACTATTCCACCGTCCACGCCGTGCAGACCATCAAAAAGGCCGGATACGAGGCCATCATCATCAACAACAACCCCGAGACCGTCTCCACCGACTACACCACCGCCGACAAGCTGTATTTTGAGCCGCTGACGCCGGAGGACGCTATGGCCATCATCGACTTTGAAAAACCGGAGGGGGTCATCGCCTCTTTGGGCGGCCAGACGGCCATCAATCTGGCCCAGCCTCTGATGGAGCGGGGCGTGAAGATCATCGGCACCGACTGCGATGCCATCGAGCGGGCGGAGAACCGGGACAGCTTCGAGAAGATCCTGAAAGAGCTGGGCATCCCCCAGCCCAGGGGACAGGCCGTCACGGACATCGAGGACGGGGTGAAGGCGGCGGCGGAGATCGGCTACCCCGTGCTGGTGCGGCCTTCCTTCGTGCTGGGCGGCCGGGCCATGCAGATCGTGGCGGGGGAGGAGCAGCTGCGCCAGTATCTGAAGACCGCCGTAGAGATCGACGTGGATAAGCCGGTTCTGGTGGACAAATACATCCAGGGCAAGGAAGTGGAGGTAGACGCCATCTGCGACGGCCGGGATGTGTTTGTACCCGGCATCATGGAATTGGTAGAGCGCACCGGCATCCACTCCGGCGACTCCATCAGCATCTATCCCACCTTCTCTATCTCCGACAAGGTGAAGGGCATCATCCTTCAGTACGCCAAAAAGCTGGGCCTGGGCATCGGCATCGTGGGCCTATACAACATCCAGTTCATCGTGGACTGCAGCGACAACGTGTATATCATCGAGGTGAACCCCCGCTCCAGCCGGACGGTGCCGTTCCTCTCCAAGGCCACGGGGTGGTCCCTGGCGGACATCGCCACGGAAGTCATTCTGGGCAAGGGGCTGAAGGAGCAGGGCATCTTCGATCTGTACCCCGCGGAGAAGGAGCGGTACTACGTGAAGGTGCCGGTGTTCTCCTTCAACAAGCTCAAGGGCATGGACGCCTACCTCTCGCCGGAGATGAAATCCACCGGCGAGGCCATCGGCTATGACAACAAGCTCAACCGCGCCCTCTACAAGGCCCTGCAGGCGGGAGGGACGAAGCTGCAGAATTACGGCACCGTCTTCGCCACCATCGCCCGCAAGGACCAGCCCGAGGCCCTGCCTCTGATCCGCCGGTTCTATGAGCTGGGCTTCAACATCGAGGCCACCCCTGGCACGGCGGCCTTCCTCAAGGAGAACGGCATCCGCACCCACGTGCTGCACAAGATCAGCGACGGCAGCGAGGAGATCCCCGACGCCATCCGCCAGGGCCACCTGGCGTATGTCATCAACACCCGGGAACTGGGCTCCGAGTCCGTGCGCAACGACGGCGCCACGATCCGCCGCCTGGCCACGGAGAACAACGTGAGTATCTTCACCAGCCTGGACACGGTGCGGGTGCTGCTGGACGTGCTGGAGGAGACCACCCTCACCATCTCCACCATCGACGCATGAGACAGGGCACATTCACCGTCACGGAGAACGTCCCCCTGACGGGCACGGTATACCGGCTGCGGCTGGCGGGGGACACCTCCGCCGTCACCGCGCCGGGACAGTTCGCGAACATCGCCCTGCCGGGGTTTTACCTTCGCCGGCCCATCTCCGTGTGCGACGCGGAGCCGGGCCTGCTCACCCTCATCTATAAGACCGTGGGCCGGGGCACGGAGGCCATGGCCGCCATGACGCCGGGCGAGCCGCTGGACATCCTCACAGGCTTGGGAAACGGCTTTGATACGGCTCTGGCGGGGGAGCGTCCCCTGCTGCTGGGCGGCGGCATCGGCTCCGCGCCGCTGGTCCTGCTGGCGAAGCGGCTGCGGGCTGCGGGTAAGGCCGTCTCGGTGGTGCTGGGTTTCAACACAAAAGACGAGATCTTTTATGAGGACGAATTTCGCGCCCTGGGCTGCGCTGTGACCGTTGCCACGGCGGACGGAAGCTGCGGCGTGCCCGGCTTCGTCACCGACGCGCTGCCGGAAAATTACAGCTTTTACTACGCCTGCGGCCCTGAGCCCATGCTCCGGGCGGTATATGATAAAGCGGCGGGGGACGGCCAGCTCAGCTTCGAGGCCCGGATGGGCTGCGGCTTCGGCGCCTGTATGGGCTGCACCCGTCAGACGACGGCCGGCCCGAAACGGGTGTGCAAAGACGGGCCGGTGTTCCGGAAGGGGGAGATCCTGTGGGACGCTTGAGCGTATCTCTGTGCGGCATGGAGCTGGATAACCCCGTCATCCCCGCCTCCGGCACCTTCGGCTACGGGTATGAGTTCGCGGAATATTACGACATCAACTGTCTGGGCACCTTCTCCTTCAAGGGTACGACAAGGGAGCCTCGCTTCGGCAATCCCCAGCCCCGCATCGCGGAGAGCGCCAGGGGGATGCTGAACGCCGTGGGCCTGCAAAACCCCGGCGTGGAGGCGGTCATCGGAGAGGAGCTTCCACGGCTGAAAAAAGTTTTCCACAAGCCGGTGATGGCCAATGTCAGCGGCTTTTCGGCGGAGGAGTACGCCTATACCTGCGAAAAACTGGACGCCCAGCCCCAGGTGGGCTGGCTGGAGGTGAACATCAGCTGCCCCAACGTCCACGGCGGCGGCATGAGCTTCGGCACCGACCCCGCCGCGGCGGCAAGCGTCGTCCGGGCGGTGAAGGCGGTGACGAAAAAGCCGGTCATTATGAAGCTGACGCCCAACGTGACGGACATCGTGTCCGTCGCCAAGGCGTGTGAAGACGCGGGCGCGGACGGGCTGAGCCTCATCAACACCGTCCAGGCCATGCGTATCGACCTGAAAACGCGCCGGCCTCTGCTGGCCAACGGCACCGGCGGCCTGTCCGGCCCGGCTGTGTTCCCGCTGGCGGTGCGGATGGTGTATCAGGTGTACGAGGCGGTGTCTGTCCCCGTGGTGGGGCTGGGCGGCGTGTCCAGCGCGGAGGACGTGATCGAGATGATGCTGGCTGGGGCGACGGCGGTAGAGGTGGGCGCGGCCAACCTCCGGGACCCCTGCGCCTGCCGGGACATCATCGCGGCTCTGCCGGCGGCCATGGACAAATACGGAATCAAAAATCTCAGAGATATCATAGGAGGCGCCCATGGGTAAGGACGTGATCGTGGCCTGCGACTTTTCCAGCGCTGAGGCCGTATACGGATTTTTGGACAAATTCACGGGGGAGACCAAGCCCTTTGTGAAGATCGGCATGGAGCTCTATTACGCCAAGGGGCCCCAGATCGTGCGGCAGATCAAGGCCAGAGGACACAAGATCTTTCTGGACCTGAAGCTGCACGACATCCCCAACACGGTGAAAAAGGCCATGGCGGTGCTGTCGGGCCTGGACGTGGACATCGTGAATCTGCACGCGGCGGGCACCACCGCCATGATGGAGGCGGCGCTGGAGGGGCTGACCCGTCCTGACGGCACGAGGCCGCTGCTCATCGCGGTGACCCAGCTGACGAGCACCGACCAGCAGAGCATGGAGCGGGACCTGCTCATCCATAAGCCCATGGACCAGGTGGTGCTCCACTACGCCGAGACTGCCAAAAAGGCCGGCCTGGACGGGGTTGTGTGCTCCCCTCTGGAGGCAGGGAAGGTGCATGAGCGCTGTGGCGCGGAGTTTCTCACCGTCACCCCCGGCGTGCGCTTTGCCGATGGGGACAAGGGGGATCAGAAGCGGGTCATGACCCCGGCGGAGGCGAAGAAGATCGGCTCCGACTACATCGTGGTGGGCCGGCCCATCACCGCGGCCGCCGACCCGGTAGCGGCCTATCAGCAGTGCGTGGCGGAATTTGTGGATTGAGGAGAGAAACATGGAACTGAAAACGCTGATCGCGAAGGACCTTTTGAGCATTAAAGCGGTATTTTTTCGGCCGGAGGAGCCGTTCACCTGGGCCAGCGGCATCAAAAGCCCGGTGTACTGCGATAACCGCCTGACCCTGACCGCGCCGGAGGTGCGCACAGACGTGGAGAACGGCCTTGCCCAGCTGGTGCGGGAGAATTACCCCGATGCGGAAGTGCTCATGGGCACCTCCACTGCCGGCATCGCCCACGCGGCCATCACCGGGCACATCATGGGCCTGCCCATGGGGTACGTGCGCTCCGGGGCCAAGGACCACGGCCGGAAAAACCAGATCGAGGGCGCTCTGGAGCCGGGGCAGAAGGTGGTGGTGGTGGAGGACCTGATCTCCACCGGCGGCAGCGTGCTGGAGGTGGTGGACGTGCTCCGTCAGGCCGGGGCCGACGTGCTGGGCGTCGTGAGCATCTTCACCTACGGCATGCAAAAGGGCCTGGACCGGCTGGCGGCGGCCAATGTGCAAAACGTGTCCCTCACGGACTTTGACGAGATCGCCCGTGTGGCGGCCCAGGAGGGCTATATCCGCCCGGAGGACGTGAAGCGCCTGATCGCGTTTCGCAATAACCCCTCCGACGAGAGCTGGATGGAGGCAAAGGCATGAGAAGCCTCATCGACATTCTGGACCTGAGCGTGCAGGAGCTGGACGAGCTCACGGACACGGCGCTGGACATCATCGCCCGCCCGGAGAAGTACGCCCACGCCTGCGAGGGGAAAAAGCTGGCCACGCTTTTCTTTGAGCCCTCTACCCGCACCCGCCTCAGCTTTGAAGCGGCCATGTACGAGCTGGGCGGCCACGTGCTGGGATTTTCCGAGGCGGCCAGCTCCTCCGCGGCCAAGGGGGAGAGCGTGGCGGACACGGCCAAGATCGTCAGCTGCTACGCGGACATCATCGCCATGCGCCACCCCCGGGACGGCGCGGCGCTGGTGGCGGCGCTGAACGCCTCCATCCCCGTCATCAACGCCGGGGACGGCGGCCACTGCCACCCCACCCAGACGTTGGCGGACCTGCTGACCATCCGGCGGGAGAAGGGCCGGTTCGACCATCTGACCATCGGCCTGTGCGGCGACCTCAAGTACGGCCGGACGGTCCACTCCCTGGTGGGGGCCATGAGCCGGTACGAGGGCACACGCTTCGTGTTCATCTCCCCGGAGGAGCTGCGCATGCCCGATTATGTGCGCCAGGCCATGGACAGGCAGGGCATCCCCTACACCGAGACCGCCGATCTGGACGGGGCCATGTCCCAGCTGGACATCCTCTATATGACCCGCATCCAGCGGGAGCGGTTCGCCGACCCGGCCCAGTACGAACGGCTGAAGAACAGCTACGTGCTCACCCCTGAGAAGATGGCCGCCGCCAAAAAGGATATGGCCGTACTGCACCCGCTGCCCCGGGTCAACGAGATCAGCGTGGCGGTGGACGCCGACCCGCGGGCGGCCTACTTCCGGCAGGCCCTCAACGGCAAGTACATGCGCATGGCCCTTATCTTGAAGCTGCTGGACGAGGCGAAGGACCCGGCGCCCCAGGCGGGCCTTCCCGCAAACGCGGTGACCGGCGGCCATCAGTGCCATAACCGCCGGTGCATCTGCCAGACGGAGCAGGAGCTTGCCCAGGTGTTCTATCCCGGCGAGGGCGGCGCAGTCCGCTGCGTCTGGTGCGACACCGCGGCGGATTGATCGATCGGCCGACTGGCAAAAGGCCGCCGTCCGGAGACGGCGGCCTTTGCGGCAGGGCGGAAGGAGAGAGAATTATGATCGGACTGGGAACGGTCCTGAATGTGGCGGGCATCGTGGCGGGCGGCCTGCTGGGCATGGCCTGCGGCCGGTTCCTCCCGGAACGGATGCAGGACACCCTCAACAAGGCGTGCGGCGTATGCGTGCTGTTTCTGGGCATCGCCGGGGCCATGGAGGGGATGCTGTCCTTTGAGGACGGAAAGCTGGTCAGCGGCGGCTCCATGCTGATTGTGGGCAGCCTCGCGCTGGGCGCGCTGGTGGGGGAGATTCTGAACATAGACAGCGCCTTTGAGCGCTTCGGCCAGTGGCTGAAGATCAAGACTGGCAACGCCCGGGAAAAGCAGTTTGTGGAGGGCTTTGTTACCGCGTCCCTCACCGTGTGCGTGGGGGCCATGGCGGTGGTGGGCGCCATCCAGGACGGGATCTTCGGCGATTGGTCCATCCTGGCCACCAAGGCGGTGCTGGATCTGATCATCGTGATGGTGATGACCTGTTCCATGGGGAAGGGGTGCCTTTTTTCCGCCATTCCCGTGGGCATCGTACAGGGGACCGTCACGGTCCTGGCGCGGCTCGTCAGCCCGCTGATGACGCCGCCGGCGCTGGCGAATCTGTCGCTGGTGGGGTCCATCCTGATCTTCTGCGTGGGCCTGAACCTGGTGTGGGGCCGAAAGATCCGGGTGGCGAATCTGCTGCCCGCCATCGTCTTCGCGGTGGCCTTTGCCTTTCTCCCCATATAGCGTCACCCCGGACCGGCGTCCGGGGTGATATTTTTTCTGTTGTCAGCGGCGGCGCAGTTGCCAGAAGGCCACGGCGCCGGCGGCGGCCACGTTGAGGCTGTCCACGCCGTTGGACATGGGGATCCTGGCGGTGTAGTCGCAGGCGGCCACCGCGGCAGCGGAGAGACCGTCGCCCTCTGTGCCCAGTACGGCGGCGATTTTCGGCAGCGCTGCCAGGACGGGGTCGTCGATGTCCAGCGCCCGCCGATCAAGCGCCAGCGCCACTGTGGCGAAGCCGCGGTCATGCAGCAGCGCCAGGGCCGCCTCCGGCCAATCGTCCAGCACCGCCCAGGGAACCTGCAGCACCGTGCCCATACTCACCCGGACCGACCGGCGGCTCAGCGGATCGCAGCAGGTGGGGGACAGGAGCACACCGTCCATCCCCAGGGCCGCCGCGGAGCGGAAGATGGCTCCCATGTTGGTGGTGTCCACGATCCCCTCCAGGACCGCCAGACGCTCCGCACCGGCGAGGATGTCCTCCGGCCGGCGGGGCGCAGGCCGTCTCATGGCGCAGAGGATGCCCCGGTTCACCGTGTAGCCGGTGAGCGCGCGCAGCACCTCCCGGGGCCCGGTGTACACCGGCACGTCGCCGCAGCGCTCCGCAAGGGCCGCGCCCTGGCCCTGAAGGTGCCGCTGCTCCATGAGAAGGCTCACCGGCTCGCATCCGGCCCCAAGGGCCACCTGAATGGCCTTGACGCTCTCGGCGATAAATAGTCCCTTTTCCGGCTCCAGCCGGTTTCGCAGCTGCGCCTGGGTGAGCCGGGCATACACGTCCAGCTCCGGCGCGGCGATATCGGTTATGGTCACGATGCGTGCCATGTTCGGCCTCCTTTTCCGGCGGAAATTACAGCCGTTTTTCCATCCAGGCCAGCACGTCGGCCCAGACTGTCTCCTTGCCGAACTCGTTGAGCACCTCATGGCGCGCGCCGGGATAGAGCTTCACGGTCACATCCTCCATTCCCGCCTTCCGGAAGGCGGCGGCCACCTTTTCCACGCCCTTGCCCCAGCTGCCCACCGGGTCGGCGGAGCCGGCGATGAAGAGCACCGGCATGGACTTGTCCATCAGCGCTATATGGTCCGCCCGGCCAATGGTGGCCAAACCCTCCATCATGTCCCGCATCAGGCCCGCCGTGGCGGTGAAGCCACACAGGGGGTCCGCGTCGTAGGCCCGGATCACCTGCTCGTCCCGGCAGATCCAGTCGTTGGCGCCGATGGGGTTCTCGATGCCCTTTAAATACCCGCCAAAGGCCAGCTTCTGCAGCGTCGGGCTGCGGAATTTGCTTCCCTTGGAGCGGATCTCCCGGTTGGCCATGAGCTTTCCCGCCGCACAGACCGCAGCGGGCTGCGCGCCGGTGCCGGACAGGACACAGCCGTCATGGTCGCCGGGATACCAGCCGATATAGGTGCGGGCGATGAAGCTGCCCATGCTGTGGCCGAAGAGCACCAGCGGCACATCGGGGAACTGCTCCCGGAGGAGGTCCCGCAGGAGCTTTTCATCCTGCACCAGATATTTCCAGCCGTTCTCTTCCGCGAACCAGCCCAGCTCGGAGTCGTCGTTTATGCTCTCCCCGTGGCCCAGGTGGTCGTCGCCGACCACGGCGTAGCCATGCCCGGCGAGAAAAGAGGCGAAGGCGTCGTAGCGGCGGATGTGCTCCGCCACCCCGTGGACCAGCTGCACAGCCGCCCGGGGCGTCCCCTCCGGGAGCCACTGGCGGCAGTGGATGGCGTGGACGCCGTCGGAGGAGGGAAAGGTAAAATCACGGATCTTGACCATGGAAAACTGTCCTCCTGTGTGCTATAATATTTTCAACTATTTTACTACGAGCCGCGCTGGTTCGTCAATGAGGAGGGTCACGCATGGACGGTTATGTGATCGCGCTGGACCAGGGGACCACCAGCTCCCGGGCCATCATCTTTGACCGGCAGGGGAACATCGTCTCCCAGGCCCAGTATCCCTTTGAGCAGCACTATCCCCAGCCCGGCTGGGTGGAGCATGATCCGGCGGATATCGTCAGTTCCCAGTTCCACGCTCTGGGGGCGGCCTTTGAAAAGTCCGGCCTCGCGGGCGCGGACATTGCCGCCATCGGCATCACCAACCAGCGGGAGACGACCCTTGTGTGGGACAGAAACACCGGCGAGCCGGTGTACAACGCCATCGTCTGGCAGTGCCGCCGGACCGCGCCCATCGTGGAAAAGCTGGTGGCCGACGGGATGAAGGAGAAGATCCTGGCCACCACCGGTCTGGTGCCGGACCCCTATTTCTCCGGCACGAAGATCCGGTGGATCCTGGACAATGTCCCCGGCGCCCGGGCGCGGGCGGAGAGGGGAGAGCTCCTGTTCGGCACGGTGGATTCCTGGCTGATATGGAACCTGACGGGGGAGCACGTCACCGATCCGTCCAACGCCTCCCGGACCATGCTATTTGATATCGACGCCCTCCGCTGGGACGAGGAGATGTGCCGGGCGCTGGACGTGCCCATGTCCATGCTGCCCCGGGTGGCCCCCAACGCGGGGCTGTTCGGGAAGGTGAAGCGGGGCATCCGGGGCCTGGAGCAGCTGGAGGGCATCCCGGTATGCGGCGCGGCGGGCGACCAGCAGGCGGCGCTGCTGGGGCAGGGGTGTATCCTGCCGGGTCAGGCGAAGAATACTTACGGCACGGGCTGCTTCACCCTGATGAATGTGGGCTCCTACGCCCCCAGAAGCCAGAACGGCCTGCTCACCAGCGTGGGCTGGCAGGTGGGGGGGACCGTCGCCTATGCTGTGGAGGGCAGCGTTTTCAACGCCGGCTCCTCCATCCAGTGGCTGCGGGACGAGCTGGGGCTCATCTCCACAGCCCATGAGTGCGACATCCTGGCCGAGCAGGTGCCGGACGCGGGCGGCGCCTATATGGTCAGCGCGTTCACAGGCCTGGGGGCGCCCTGGTGGGACCCCTACGCCCGTGGCGCCCTGGTGGGCGTCACCCGGGGCACGGGCCGGGCCCATATCTGCCGGGCGGTGCTGGAGGGCATTGCCTATCAGGTGGCGGATCTGCTGGGGCTGATGGAGACGGACGGCGGCCATGAGCTGGATGTGCTGCGGGTGGACGGCGGCGCGTCGGTGTCCGATCTGCTCATGCAGTTCCAGGCGGATGTGCTCCGCCGGCCCATCGACCGTCCCCGGACGGTGGAGACCACCGCGCTGGGCGCGGCGTTCCTGGCGGGTCTCGCCGCAGGGGTGTGGTCGGAGCTGTCCGACGTGCGCTCCCTGCGCCAGACGGAGCGGCGGTTTGAGCCGGCCATGAACGCCGCTCGCGCGGAGCAGCTGATGGCCGGCTGGCACAAGGCCGTGGAGAGGGCAAAGGGCTGGGAACAGCCATAAACAGAATAAAAAGCCGCGGTATGGGCGAACCCATACCGCGGTTTTTTGTGCGTTCCGGTCAGACGATGCCCTGGGCCATCATGGCCTCGGCCACCTTCAGGAAGCCGGCCACGTTGGCGCCCAGCATCAGATCGCCGGGCCGTCCGCACTGGACGGAGGCGTCGTAGCAGGCGCGGTAGATGTTCTTCATGATGGTGTGCAGCCGCTCGTCCACCTCTTCGAAGGACCAGCTCAGACGCATGGAGTTCTGGCTCATCTCCAGTCCGGAGGTGGCCACGCCGCCAGCGTTGGAGGCCTTGCCGGGGCTGTAGAGCAGTCCCGCGCCCTGGACCACGGCGATGGCCTCGGGAGTCAGCGGCATGTTGGCGCCTTCGAAGACGCCTATGCAGCCATTGGCCACCAGGGCCTTGGCGCCGGCCTCGTCCATCTCGTTCTGGGAGGCGCAGGGCAGGGCGATGTCGCACTTCACGTTCCAGATGTTCCGGCAGCCCTCATGGTATTCGGCGGTGGGAACCTCGTCGGCATAGACGCTGATGCGGGCGCGGCGGGCCTGCTTGATGTCAAAGAGGACCTCCAGGTCGATGCCGTTGGGATCGTACACATAGCCCTGGGAGTCGCTCATGGCCACCACCTTGCCGCCCAGCTGCATGCACTTCTCCGCGGCGTACTGGGCCACGTTGCCGGAGCCGGAGATGACCACCGTCTTGCCGGCGAAGCTCTCGCCCTTCAGGTGCTCCAGCGCCTCGGCGGCGTAATAGCACAGGCCGTAGCCGGTGGCCTGGGTGCGGGCCAGGGAGCCGCCGAAGGTCAGCCCCTTGCCGGTGAGGACGCCGGCTTCGAACCGGTCCACGATGCGCTTATACTGGCCGTACAGATAGGCCACCTCCCGGCCGCCCACGCCGATGTCCCCGGCGGGGGTGTCGGTGAACTGGCCGATGTGGCGGTAGAGCTCCGTCATGAAGCTCTGGCAGAAGCGCATGACCTCGCCGTCGCTCTTGCCCTTGGGGTCGAAGTCGGAGCCGCCCTTGCCGCCGCCCATGGGGAGGGTGGTGAGGGAGTTTTTCAGAGTCTGCTCAAAGCCCAGGAATTTGATGACGGACAGGTTCACGGAGGGGTGGAAGCGCAGTCCGCCCTTGTAGGGGCCGATGGCGGAGTTGAACTGGACCCGGTAGCCGCGGTTGACGCGGACCACGCCGGAGTCGTCCACCCAGGGGACGCGGAACTCGATCACCCGCTCCGGCTCCACGAAGCGCTCCATCAGGCCGGCCTTCTCCCACTCGGGATGCTGATCCATCACCAGCTCCAGGGACTCGAAGACCTCCTGCACAGCCTGCAGAAATTCAGGCTCGTGGCCGTCCCGGCACTCTACGTCGTGCAGTACGCGTTTGAGATATGCGTTGGTAATCATTGGTATCGTCTCCTGTAACAGTATTTTTGTGGAAAAATTATACCATGCTTTTCCACCCGGGGCAAGGGGTTGGTCACCCTTCCAAAAAAATAAAACTTTGCATGAGATGCGTCATTCTCCGCCGCACACAGCCACGCGCCATTTTTGTCGAATCAGGACGACCCGGCGGCGCATAGTCTGCTCAGGGAGGTGATGGCGGCTATGCTGTCAGCAACGTTCATGCTGCTCCTGTCCAGCGCCCTGCTGATGCTGCGGCTGGGGGACAACGGCTCGTCCTTTCCGCGGCCGTTGAAGGCCGAGGAGGAACAGGAGTACATCCGACGGGCCATGGAAGGGGATCTGCAGGCCCGGAACACCCTCATTGAGCACAATCTGCGTCTGGTGATGCACATCATCAAAAAGTATTATACCACCGCCGCCGACGCAGAGGACCTGGTGTCCATCGGCACCATCGGACTCATCAAGGGTGTGTCCACGTACCGCCCGGACCGGGGCGTGCGCCTGGCCACCTACGCCTCCAAATGTATTGAAAACGAGATCCTCATGTACTTTCGCGGCCAGAAGAAGTCGGCCGGGGACGTGTCGCTGTCCGAGGCGCTGGATACGGACGGAGAGGGGGAGGGACTGGCGCTGCTGGATACCATCTCCACCGACCCGGACATCCTGGAGGAGCTGAGCCGCAAAGAGGCGGTCCAGCAGATCCGGCGGGCGGTGGACACGGTGCTGGAGGGCCGGGAGGCGGAGGTGATCCGTCTGCGCTATGGGCTGAGCGGCCGGCCGCCTCTGCCTCAACGGGAGGTGGCGGCCATCGTCGGCATCAGTCGTTCCTATGTATCGCGCCGCTGTAATTGTAAGTGAAACCCGGAAAGCCTTGTGTGTCAGGCGTTTCCGGGTTTGTGTTCATTTTAGAGTAGCACCGCGCTTATTGTAAGCGGTCAGGAAAACAGGGACAGTCCCGTATTTTGTGTAAACACCCTAAAGGTGCAAATAGAGCGAGATCTCAAAGGGAGCGGAGGGAAGC
>CANQSJ010000018.1 GCA_947626495.1 uncultured Oscillospiraceae bacterium
ATCTATAAATTCGGCAAGGAGGACAACTTCTGGGAGCACGGCTCCGGCCCCTGCGGCCCCTGCTCCGAGATCTACTACGACCGGGGCCCCAAGTACGGCTGCGGCAAGCCCACCTGCACCGTGGGCTGCGACTGCGACCGGTACATGGAGGTCTGGAACGTGGTCTTCTCCCAGTTCGACAACGACGGCCACGACAACTACACCGAGCTGAAGCAGAAGAACATCGACACCGGCATGGGCCTGGAGCGTCTGGCGGTGGTGTGCCAGGACGTGGACAGCCTCTTTGACGTGGACACGGTGATGAACATCACCAACGAGGTGTCCCGCCTCACCGGCGCCACCTACGGCCAGAGCCACAAGATGGACGTGTCATTGCGGGTCATCACCGACCACATCCGTGCCTCCGTCATGATGATCTGCGACGGTGTGCTGCCCTCCAACGAGGGCCGGGGCTATGTGCTGCGCCGGCTGCTGCGCCGGGCGGCCCGCCACGGAAAGCTGCTGGGCATGAACGAGCCCTTCCTCTATAAGATCGTGGACATGGTCATCCATGAGAACGAGGGCCACTACCCCGACCTGCGGGAGCGGCAGGGCTACATCACCAAGGTCATCCGGGTGGAGGAGGAGAACTTCGCCCGCACCATCGACGGCGGCATGCGCATCTTCGGCGAGATGCTGGCGGACCACAAGAGCCGGGGCGAGACGGTCTTCTCCGGCGCCGACGCCTTCAAGCTCTACGATACTTACGGCTTCCCCCTGGATCTGACGGCGGATATGGCCGACGAGCAGGGCATGACCGTGGACGAAAAGGGCTTCCAGGCCCTCATGGAGGAGCAGCGTCAGCGGGCCCGGAAGGCCCGGGAGGCCCTGGGCGATCTGGGCTGGGCCGGCGTGGAGTTCGGCAAGGACGTGCCTGAGACCGAGTTTGCCGGCTACGAGCACACCTCCATGGAGGGGGCCAAAATCGTCGCCCTGGTGGTGGAGAACGAGCAGGCCGAGGAGCTGATGACCGGCGTGGAGGGCATCGTGGTGCTGGACAAGACCCCCTTCTATGCCGAGATGGGCGGCCAGGTAGCCGACCACGGCGTGCTCACCGCCGGGGACGGGGTGTTTACCGTCACCGACGTGCAGAAGAACAAGGGCGGCAAGTACATGCACTACGGCAAGGTCACCCGCGGCATCCTGAAGCTGGGCGACGGGGTGACCGCCTCCATCGACACGGACCGGCGCAAGGCCATCATGCGGGCCCACTCCGCCACCCACCTGCTGGACAAGGCTCTGCGCACCGTGCTGGGCGAGCACGTCCATCAGGCCGGCTCCCTGGTGGAGCCGGACCGGCTGCGCTTCGACTTCACCCACTTCTCCGCCCTGACGGCCGAGGAGCTGAGCCAAGTGGAGAACATGGTCAACGACGCGGTGCTGGAGGGCTACCCCATCCACACCGACGTGCTGCCCATCGAGGAGGCGAAAAAGCGGGGCGCCATCGCCCTGTTCAGTGAAAAATACGGCGACACCGTCCGTGTGGTGGACATGGGCGAGGGCTACAGCGTGGAGTTCTGCGGCGGCACCCATCTGGACAACACCGCCAAGGTGGGCGTGTTCCGCATCGTCAGCGAGTTCTCCGTGGCCAGCGGCGTGCGGCGCATCGAGGCCGTCACCGGCAAGGCGTCTCTGGAGGGCATGCGCCGGCTCCAGGAGCGGCTGAACCAGGCCGCGGCGGTGCTGAAGGTGCGTCCCACGGAGCTGGAGAGTCGGGCAGACGCCATCATGGCGGAGCTGAAGGGCCTGCACCAGACCGTGGAGAAGCTGAAGGCCCGGGAGGCCGCCGGCGAGACCGAGCGGATGCTGTTCTCCACCCGGGAGCTGGGCGGCCTGCGGGTGCTCACCGCCGCGGTGCCCGATGCGGACGCCAACCGGCTCCGCCAGATGGGCGATATTCTCCGGGACAAGGCGGCCAACATCGTGGCCGTCCTGGCCACCGACAACGGCGAAAAGGTCACCTTCCTGGCGGTGTGCGGGCCCGAGGCCGTGAAGGCCGGCGTGAAGGCCGGCGAGCTGGTCCGGGAGGTCTCCGCCGTCACCGGCGGCAAGGGCGGCGGCAAGCCGGAGTCCGCCATGGGCGGCGGCTCCGACGTGCACAAGACCGACAACGCCCTGGCCATCGTGGACGATTTCGTAGTGAAAAAACTGGGTCTGTAACAGGCCCGATCAGAAACAGAAAGGAGTCTCTGCCATGCTCATCCAATTTCCCAACATCGAGGAGACCATCCTCCCCAACTTCAAGGGCGGCGAGAAGCAGACGGCCATGAAGCGCGTCAGCTTCGGCGACAGCCGGGCCATGCTCGTCCGTCTGATCCCGGGCGCCTCCATCGGAGAGCACACCCACGAGGACAACTGCGAGGTGTTCTATTACCTCTCCGGCAAGGGCAAGTGCCTCTATGACGGCCAGTGGGAGCCGGCGGAGGCCGGCACGGCACACTACTGCCCCAAGGGCCACAGCCACAGCCTGGTCAACGACGGCGAGGAGGATCTGGTGCTCTTCGCCACCGTCATCGCGCAGTGAGGCGGCCGGCATGAGCGACTGCCTTTTCTGCCGGATCATCGCCGGGGAGATCCCCTCGTCCAAGGTCTATGAGGACGAACGGTGCTTTGCCTTCCGGGACATCAATCCCCAGGCGCCCACCCACATCCTGGTGGTGCCCAAAGAGCACATCGCCTCCTGCGCCGACGTGACGGCGGACAACGCCGCCCTGGTGGCCCACATCTTCACCGTCATCCCTCAAATCGCGGCGGCGGAGGGCCTCACTGGCGGATACCGGGTGGTGTCCAACGCCGGCCCGGACGCCGGCCAGACCGTGCCCCATCTGCACTTCCATATCCTGGGCGGCCGGCGCATGGACGACCGGATGGCGTAAATGCGAAAGCTGGCTTGGGCGGCGCTGGGCTTTGCCGCGGCGGCGGCCCTGGCCGAGTACATTCTGCCGACAGAGGGGCTGCCGTATCTTGCGGCAGCCCTTGTGTTGTTGTCCGCCTGCTCGCTGCTCATCCGGAAACGGTCCGTCCGGTCCCGGGCGGCGCTGTGTCTGCTGGCGGCGGCAGCGGGGATCCTCGCCTGGCAGGTTCGGTACCGTCTGCGGGTGGCCCCGGCGGAGGCCGCGGTGGGCCAGACCGTCTCCGCCCGGGCGATCGTCACCGACTATCCGGAGCGCTACGACGGCTACGAGCGGGTGCAGGTCCGCCTCACCCAGGCGGAGCAGCCGGCCCGGAAGGCCCTGCTGTATCTCTATGAGGGCTCCCTGCCGGAGCTGTCGCCGGGGGACGAGATTCAGGCGGAGATCCGCCTCACCTCCGCCCTCATCCGCCGCGGCGAGCGCAGCCACACCTATACCTCCCAGGGAATCGACATCCTGGGCTACATCACCCCGGGGTCTCTGTCCGTCACCGGCCGGTGGGCTCACAGCTGGATCTTCTTCCCCCAGCGGCTGAGCCAGGAGGTGAAGGGGCTGTGCGAGCGCCTCTTCCCCGCCGACGCGGCCCCCTTCGTGAAGGCTCTGCTCACCGGGGACACGGTGGATCTGGAAAAGGACGTGGCGCTGTACGCCGCCATGCGGGTGGCAGGGGTGCTGCACATCGTGGCGGTGAGCGGGATGCACCTGTTTGTGCTGGTGGCCTTTCTGCAGCTGCTGCTGGGCAAGGGCCGCCGGTCCAGTCTGGCGTGTCTGCCGGCGATATGGCTGTTCGCCCTCATGGCCGGCCTGCGGCCCAGCGTGGTCCGGGCGGCGGTGATGCAGAGCATCTATTTGCTGGCTCCCACGGCGGGCCGGGAGGCGGACGGCGCCACCAGCCTGGGAGCGGCGCTGCTCCTGCTGCTGGGTGTGAATCCCATGGCCGTGGGCAGCGTGGGTCTGCAGCTCAGCTTCGCCTGCATGGCGGGGCTGGTGTGGCTGCTCCCCTCCATCCTGGCCTGGATGGAGAAGCGTCTGCCCATGCACCGGCCGGTGGTGGCCGCTCTGGCGGGGAACGTGGCCTGCTCTCTGGGCGCCACCGCCTTCTCCATCCCCCTGGCCGCCCTGTATTTCCGCCAGATCCCCCTGCTCTCCCCCGTCGCCAATCTGCTGACGCTGTTCGTGGTGGAGGCGATATTCGGCGCGGGGTACGCCGTGTGCGCCGTGGGCGCGCTCATCCCGGGACTGGGCGGCTTGCTGGGCCAGCTTCTGGCCTGGCCGGTGCGCTGGTGCCGGGCCGTCTACCGCGCCGTCGCGTCCATCCCCTTCGCGGGGCTCTATGCCGGCACGGTCAGCTCGGCGCTGTGGCTGGCGGGGCTGTACGCGCTGGCGGCGCTGTGGATCCTTCTGCGCAGGCGGGGCCGGCGGCTGCCGCTGGACGTGCCGGTATGCGCGGGCGCCATCGGGCTGTGCCTGGTGCTGATCGCCGCCAAACTCTCCATTCCCGACGGGGAGGCGCGGCTGACAGTGCTGGACGTGGACCAGGGCCAGTGCGTGGTGCTGGCGGACCGGGACACGGCGGTGGTGATCGACTGCGGCGGCGCCGGGCTGGATAACGCCGGGGACAGGGCCGCCAACTATCTGCTCAGCGTGGGCCACACCCGGGCGGACGCGCTGATCCTGACCCATCTGCACCACGACCACGCCAACGGCGTGCTGACGCTGCTGTGCCGGATGAAGGTGGACCGGCTGATTCTGCCCGCCGGGACGGACGACGCGGACCAGCTTTTGGACCCGATCCTGGAGATGGCCCGGGAGCGGGGCGTGGCCGTCACGTTCCTCTCCCAGGAGCAGACCGCCCGCATCGGGGGCATGACGCTGGATCTGCTGCTGCCCCAGGGCGACGGCGACAACGAGCGGGGCATCGTGGTCCACGCCCTGGCGGCGGGACAGAGCGCCTTCATCATGGGCGACGCCGGCACGGAGGCGGAGATGAGCCTGCTCCGGGCCCGCTCGGTGCCGGATGTGGACATTCTGGTGGCTGGCCACCACGGCTCCCGGACCGCCACCGGGACGCTGTTTCTCGCCGCCGCCAAGCCGGAGACCGCGGTCATATCCGTGGGCTACAACACATACGGCCAGCCCGCGGAGGCGACGCTGGACCGGCTGGCGCTGGTCTGCCCCACCGTGCTGCGCACAGACCGGGAGGGCGACGTGACCATTCCGCTGGGACAAGGAGGCTGACAGCCATGGCAAGCAGGGAAAAGATCACACTGGATTACGGCTCCGAGATCCGAAAGCTGCGGGCCGACGGCCCCCGGCCGGTGTATATCCTCTGGGGCGAGGAGGACTATCTGCGGGACAGCTATCTGGCGGAGCTGAAGAAGCTGTGCCTCGCCGAGGGCACGGAGGCCTTCAACTACCATCGGCTCCAGGGGCCCGGACTGGATCTGGGCGCCCTGCGCCAGAGCGTGGAGGCCATGCCCTTCATGGGCGAGCGCACCCTCACGGAGGTCCGGGACTTCGACGTGAACCGGACGGGCGGGTACGATCCCGAGGGGCTGAAGGCCGTTCTGGCGGACATACCGGAGTGGGCCACGGTGGCCTTCGTCTTCTCCCCCGGCTATGCCCCGGACAATCGGCTGACGGCCGTCAAGGCCATGAAGAAGGCCGGCGTGGACATCGCCTTTACCAGCCCCGGCGAGGCGGAGCTGCTGCGATGGGTGGTCCGGCGGGTGGAGAGCCTGGGCAAAAAGATCGACAGCGCCACCGCCCGGCATCTCATCTGGGTCTGCGGCGACCGGATGAACGGCCTCATCCCGGAGATCCTGAAGATCACCGCCTACGCCCCGGGGGACGCGGTCCGGCGCGAGGACATCGACGCCGTGGCAAAAAAAGCCCCGGAGACCACCATTTTCAACCTGACCGACGCCCTGGGCGCCGGAGATTACGACGGCGCGGCCCGTCTGCTGGCGGATCTGCTGTCCAACAAGGACGAGACCCCCCACGGCCAGATCGCCATGATCGGGGAGCAGTTTCGCCGGCTCTACGCCGCCCGTCTGGCGGTGGACAGCGGCAAGGGCGAGCGCTTCATCGCCGCCTGCGTGCCGGAGCTGGCCAACCAGTCCTATCGGATGCAGATGCTGCAAAAGACCTGCCGGCGCTTCTCCGCCGACCGGCTGGCGCGGGCCGTGTCGGCCTGCGCCCGGTGCGACTACGCCATGAAGGACACCGGCGGCGAGCCGGAGGCGCTTTTGAAGGAGCTGATCCTGCGCCTGGCCATGGACAGAGCATGATCCGGGTCAGAGAGGCAATCGTGGTGGAGGGCCGGTACGACAAGGCGGCCCTGGAAAACGTGGTGGACGGGCTGATCGTGGCCACCGACGGCTTCGGCATCTTCTCCGACCGGGAAAAGCTGGCGCTGCTGCGCCGGCTGGCGCAGGCCCGCGGTCTGGTGGTGCTGACGGACAGCGACGGCGGCGGCTTTCTCATCCGCAGCTTCCTGAAGAGCGCCATTGACCCGGCCCTGGTGAAGCACGCCTATATCCCCGACGTGCCCGGCAAGGAGAAAAGAAAACGCTCCCCCTCCAAGGAGGGGAAGCTGGGCGTGGAGGGCATGAGCCCCCAGGTGCTGGAACAGGCTCTCCGCCGGTCCGGGGCCACGCTGGACGGACAGGACGCCCCCGGCGGATGCGTCCCCCCGCTGACCAAGGCGGAGCTTTACGCCATGGGCCTGGCCGGCCGGCCGGACAGCGCCGCCCGCCGGAAGGCGGTGCAGAGGGCCCTGGATCTGCCGGCAGGTCTCACCGCCAACGCCCTGCTGGATGTGCTGAACGCGCTGGTCACCCGCCCGCAGCTGCAGGCCATCATCGCTTCCTGGCCGGATCCTCCACGACCATAAGCCCGATCCCTGCCAGCAGCAGCACCCCCGCCGGAGCGTCCGCCAGCGCCGCCGCCAGCCGGTAACGGCCATAGCTGGCCACCCCCGGCTCCCCGGCGAACAGACACACCACAAACCCCGCGAAGGCCATGGCACAGCACAGGATCAGGACGATCCGCACCGCTGTGAGCCCGCCGGGCGATATCATTTTGAAGCTATGTAGAAACCGTTTCATGGGGATATGATAGCGGTTTTCCCCCTCTTCCGCAAGGCACAAATCCTGGCAGCGACGCCGGCCGGAGCCCCCGCTCCGGCCGGCGTTTTCCTGCCCTTGGGCGACACATTTTCAGTCGCTGTGCGCTCCCGTGCGGCGCCAAAAACAGTCTCTTCCGGCGAAAAACTTCCGTATTACGGCACCTCCCCTTCCGTCACGCCATTTCCCCCTGGATGGAATCCGGTTTTGCACGCCCTCCTTCATTTCGCAGCGTTTCTATATCATTTATCCCATATTGTTCCTGTTGATCTCCTCCCTTATTGTTGAATCTGCCAAAGGAAATGACGCCTCTTCCTAGCCGGCATTCACGGTGTTTTCGCTCATTTCCGGTGATTTTCGTAATTATCCGCTGTCTCCGCAAAGGATTTCCGGACTTTATGCGTAAAAAACAGGCGTTCATTTTTGTTCAATAGTGAGAAAATGCGCGAAGTTGCCATAATTCCAAAATTAATGTTTGAAATCCCGCCTTTCCCGGTTTATGATATACACCTAAAACAAACAGCAAGGAGTGATGTGCCAATGTTTGAGAACCTGTTCTGGGTGGGTTTCGCGGGCGCCGCTATGGCGCTGGTGTTCGCATGGCTGCAGCGGAACAAGGTCATGCGCGCCTCCGAGGGCAGCGACCGGATGGTAAAGCTGGCCTCCGCCATCCGCTCGGGCGCCAACGCCTACCTCAAAGCCCAATACACCACCGTGGCCAAGGTGTTCTGCGTGGTGTTCGTGATCCTGCTCATCATGGCCTTCGGCACCAACGGCAAGATGATCCCCAAGGTGACCCCCATCGCCTACCTGACCGGCGGCATCTGGTCCGTGCTGGCGGGCTTCATCGGCATGAAGATCGCCACCAACGCCAACGCCCGCACCGCCAACGCCGCCAGCGAGAGTTTGAACAAGGGCCTGAACATCGCCTTCTCCGCCGGCTCCGTCATGGGCTTCGTGGTGGTGGGTCTGGGCCTGTTGGACATCACCATCTGGTTCTTCGTACTGAAATACGGCCTGCACATGAACGAGCCCCATGAGATCGCCAACATCATGGTGATGAATGGCATGGGCGCCTCCTTCGTGGCCCTGTTCGCCCGTGTGGGCGGCGGCATCTACACCAAGGCCGCCGACGTGGGCGCCGACCTGGTGGGCAAGGTGGAGGCCGGCATCCCCGAGGACGACCCCCGCAACCCCGCCACCATCGCCGACAACGTGGGCGACAACGTGGGCGACGTGGCCGGCATGGGCGCGGACCTTTTCGAGAGCTACGTAGGCTCCATCGTGGCCACCTTTGCCCTGGCCGGCACGGCCCAGTACGGCTGGAACGGCATGTTCCTGCCCCTGGCCCTGGCGGTGGTGGGCATCGTCTGCTCCCTCATCGGCTCCTTCCTCATCCGCACCCGGGAGGACGCCACCCAGATGAGCCTGCTGCGGAGCCTGCGCACCGGTACATACACCGCCGCCATCCTCAGCGCCGTGCTGGCCTGCCCGCTGTGCTACGTCGTGCTGGGCGCGGAGGGCCACTGGCTGGGCGTGTACATCGCCATCCTCTCCGGTCTCGCCGGCGGCTGCGCCATCGGCTACTTCACCGAGTATTACACCTCCGACAACTATAAGCCCACCCGGGATCTGGCCGCCGCCTCCGAGACCGGCACCGCCACCATCATCATCGGCGGCGTGTCCCTGGGACTGAAGAGCACCCTCACCTCCATCCTGATCGTGGGCGCGGCGGTACTGGTCAGCTACTTCGCCGCTGGCGGCTCCACCACCATCATGGACGGCTCCGGTGCCTTCTCCGTGGGCTTCAACCAGGGCCTGTACGGCATCGGCATCGCCGGCGTGGGCATGCTCTCCACCCTGGGCATCACCCTGGCCACCGACGCTTACGGCCCCGTGGCCGACAACGCCGGCGGCATCGCCCAGATGAGCGAGATGCCCGAGGTGGTCCGGGAGCGCACCGACGCGCTGGACTCCCTGGGCAACACCACCGCCGCCACCGGCAAGGGCTTCGCCATTGGCTCCGCCTCCCTCACCGCACTGGCGCTGCTGGTGGACTATGTGAACATGGCCCAGGCCAAGACCCTGGAGGCCGGCGGCCAGCTGATGAACTTCACCCTCACCAGCCCCACCGTGCTGGTGGGCCTGTTCATCGGCGCCATGCTCACCTTCGTGTTCTCCGCCGAGACCATGAACGCGGTCCAGAAGGCCGCCCAGTCCATCGTGGTGGAGGTCCGCCGCCAGTTCCGGGAGATCCCCGGCATCATGGAATATAAGGCCGACCCCGACTACTCCCGGTGCGTGTCCCTGTGCACCAAGGGCGCCCTGCATGAGATGGTGGTGCCCGCGTGTCTGGCCGTGGTGGTGCCCATCGCCACGGGCCTGGTCCTGGGTCCCACCGGCGTAGTGGGTCTGCTGGGCGGCGTGTCCGTCACCGGCTTCGCCATGGCGGTGTTTATGTCCAACGCCGGCGGCGCTTGGGACAACGCCAAGAAGTACATCGAGTCCGGCCATCACGGCGGCAAGGGCTCCGAGCAGCACAAGGCGGCCGTGGTGGGCGACACCGTGGGCGACCCCTTCAAGGACACCGCCGGCCCCAGTCTGAACATCCTGATCAAGCTCTGCTCCACCGTGTCCATCATGTTCTCCGGCCTGGTGGTGGCCTACAACCTGATGCAGTATCTGTAAACCAGACAAAAAGGCAGCCGCCCCGCGCAAAAAGCGCGGGGCGGTTTTTTGTCCTTTCGCCGCTCTCATGTCCTCTGTCGCCGGGACCACTGCCTGACGGCGAGGGGGACGCACGCCAGGGCGATGGGCACCGGCACGGCGATGAGCAGATAGGGCGCCCAGACGCCCCTCCCGAGGATGTGGTATACGTCCGTGCGGTAAATGACGTTGGCGCTTCTCACCAGGGGAAGGATCTCCAGGGCGCTTTGCACCCAGCGGGGCAGATAGCCCTCCAGCAGGTCCGGCACATACACAATCGCCAGGGCGAGGACCAGCGATCGCACGCCGCTCTTCCCCCACGCCGACAAAAGCATGACGAGGCACGCGTAGCCGATCATCCCCCCAAAAACAAACGCCATCGCAAAGGCCTCCGCCTGGAGCATATTCCAGGGCGCCACGGCGAGAGGGTCGGTGACCTGGATGGGTATGTCCCACCCGTCCGTGCCCAGATAGACCAGCTGGGCCAGGAGCCGCCCTCCCGCGACGAGCGCGAACAGCTCCGCCGTGAATGCCAGACCGCTGAAGATCCTGGCCAGGGCCAGCTTTCGCCGGCCGTACTTTGCGGCATGCAGCAGCGGGGCCGTGCCGCTGTGCCACTCCCAGGAAAAGACGAACGCCAGCGCGAAGGCCAGGAAGGGCGCTGTCCGCCGGCCCATGCCCCCCAGAGAGCCCACCGCGTAATCCCAGCCCTGCGCCCATTCATACCGCCAGGGCGTCTCCACGCGGCTGTCCATCTCCAAAAGCATCGCCACATCCGCCGCCGTCAGCAGCCCCTCCTGCCGCTCGCGCTCCAGCCGCCGCTCCAGCGCCTGCTGCCGCCGGCCGTAAAAGTCGGTGAGCTCCGCCCCGTCCACATAGTAGATCATCGGCAGGAATGTGTCCGGATCGTCCAGATCCGGGTACAGGACCGTGAGATACGTCTCCGCCAGGACCCAGTCCGCCTTCGACTGCAGGCCCGGATGGCCCAGTTCGTTATAATCCCGCACCATCCGCCGCAGCGTCCGTTCCGTCATTGTGTCGCCGCAGGCGGCCGCCTGCGCTTTGTACGTCCGGATCATACAATAGCCGTCGAAGTGGTTGTTGTATACGCTGGCGGCGTAGTCGGAGCTGCCGAAATCGAGCCACTGGTAGTCCAGCACACACCCCCACAGCACGCAGTACACAAAGCACAGCGCTGCGCACACCCGCACGCCGGTCCTGCGCCAAAGGCCCCTGTGTTCCAACGCGAAAAGTTCCATCCTACCGCCCCGCCTCCGACGCGCCGAAGGAATAGAGGTACGCGTCGTCCAGAGTGGGCTCGCAGGGCACGGCCCCCTCCGACGGCCGCTCCTCCGCGATGACGCGAAGCACCGCCTGTTCCCCCTCATGGCGGTAGCTGGCCACCGTGATCCGCTCCTGCCACTGCCGCGCCTGCGCCCTCGGGACCGTGATCTCCCAGACCTTCCCCCCGACCCGGCGCGCCAGTTCCAGGACCGTGCCATGGACAACGAACCTGCCGGCGTTCATCACAAACACCTGGTCCGCGATGGCCTCCACATCCGACACGATGTGGGTGGAGAGGACCACGATCTTGTCCCCGGCGTATTCCGCCAGAAGGTTCCGAAGCCGCACCCGCTCCTTGGGGTCCAGCCCCGCCATGGGCTCGTCCAGGATCAGCACCTGCGGATCGTTGAGCATCGCCTGGGCAATGCCCACCCGCTGCCGCATGCCGCCGGAAAAGGTCCGGAGCTTCCTGCCCGCAAGCTCCTGCAGACCCAGCATGTCCACAAGCTCCCGGACGCGCCCGGCCGCCCGGTCCCGGGGGATGCCCTTGAGGGCCGCGATGTAGGACAAGAATTCCGCGACCGTGTAGGTCGGATAGTACCCGAAGTCCTGGGGCAGGTATCCCAGCACGTCCCGGTATGCCTCCCCCATGGCGGCCGCCTCCCGGCCGTTGAAGCGCACCTCCCCGGCGGTGGGCTTCAAAATGGCGCACAGCATGCGCATGAGGGTGGTCTTGCCCGCGCCGTTGGCCCCCAGAAGGCCGTAGACGCCGGCTGTCAGACTGGCGCTGACGCAGTCCACCGCGGTCTTGCCGCCAAAGCGCTTCGTCAGCCGGTCGATCGCTAGTTCCATCTCTGTCGTCCTCCCTGTCGGTTTTGATGAACGCGGCCCGCCCGGGCGGGGGACCGCTCACCCGTCGGTGTCATAGCGGATATAGGGGCACTGGAGCCAGCCGGTCCAGGGCCGGTCGGCCACCTTCGTCTTCACCACGCCGCCGGCATGGGATATCGCCTCGATCGCGTATCCGTCGCCGATGTAAACGCCGATATGCCCCGCCGTGGAGTACACCAGCACCCCCGGCTCGTCCGGCATGGTGTCCATGTCGCCCTTGACGGAGGCGGCCTCCCACATGCCGTCCGTGCCGGTGTCCGGCATGCCGTTGATGTTATATCCGATGGAATCCACCGCCGGATCGTACCAGCCGTAGCTCTTGATCAGACCGACGCAGTCCGCCACCCTTCTGCCGATCCACTTCTCCCGGATGACGTCCGCATACTCCTCCAGCTCCTCCGGATACTGGGCGAATTTGCTGGCAAGCAGGTCCGGCGTCAGGATGTAGCCGAAGGTCCCCCAGACGTAGCCCCACTGGTTCTCCCAGGCCATTTTCACCCACTCCACCAGATCGTGGCTGTTTTTCGTGGACGGATCGGTAAAACCGCTGGTGTCCAGCTCCGTGGAGGTGGCCGAGCCGTATTCCACCGCGACGAACTGCCCCTCCTTCCACTCCAGCATGCTGACCCCGGACGCCTCATCGGCGGCAGGCTGCTCCGTCTGCTCCGGAGCGGCGGCCGGGGACGCGCTCTCCGCCGCCGTCCACACGATGGCCGGTGGTGTGCCCGCCGCCGCGGCATCCGGCAAGGGCGCAGGCCGCGGCCGCAGCCGGAGATACAGGATCGTCGCGCACACGATCCCCGCCAGGACGGCAACCGTCAGCACGGCCTGTACCGCCCTGCCTCCCGCCCGTTTCGTTCTCCGGAACGCGTTCGGACGCCGGTACGGCCCGCCGTACGCTTCCCGTCGGTTTTCTCTGTCGGTATACATCGCAACCTCCTTGTTCGCGCAGTTCGCTGTTTTCAGCCGACGACTCCATACATGTCCACATCCCTGCCCGCGCGGATGATATAGGCGACCTCCTTGGCGAAGAGGCCGGCATAGGCCAGCACTGCGGCGATCCAGATCCCCAGGGCGGACACCTCGTACAGCCAGGGAAACAGGACCGAAGAGAATCGCCAGAACGCCACCGATCCCAGGGCGGCGGCGGCGCACAGCGGTCCGCCGTCCTTCACCCGCTTTCGGATGAGGGCCAGCATGGCGGTCATGCATGTCAGATAGGGCACCAGACAGTACAGAACCATCCGTCCCAGATTTTCCCAGGAATGCCGCAGCCAGACCTCCAGTCCCAGCAGAAACGTCACGCACGTGAGCGTGGCCCCGCAGGCCAGGATCAGCCGCGCCAGGGCGAGCTGCGCCCCGGAGGTGCGGGTCGCCGCCTCCATCTCGCTCACCCGCCAGCGCTGCCCCCGAAAGAAGGTCGGTATGACCGCCAGGATGAACAGCGGCATATACATGGGCAGCGCATAGGGGCTCAGGGGGGACGACGCGGCCACAAGGCAGGTTGCCAGCAGCACCGCTCCCTGGGGGAGCAGAAGGGCGATCCCTTCAAAGTGGAACACATCCGACAAAAAACGCCAAAAGCTGGTCCAGTCCCCCGCAGGCGCGGCCGGCTGCTGCCGCATGATCCCGACACAGCGTGCGACCGTCCGCCGGATCTGCCCGTCGTCTATCTCCTCCTGCCCGGTCCGGTCCAGATAGTCGGCGAGCCGCCTTTTCAGATCCCTATTTCCCATGGCTGATCCCCTTCCGCATGTTTTTCAGCGCATATCGGACGCGGCTCTGGGCCGTGCGCATATCGCAGCCAGTCGCCCTGGCGATGTCCCGGTACGTCATGCCCTCCCCGAACCGCAGCACCACCGCCTCCCGCTGCTCCGGGGGCAGCGCGTCCAAAAGCCGGCGTATCTCGTCCCGGTCCTCCGTCTGCCGCAGCCCGTCGCGCTCGTCCGCCAGCCGCTCCCCCTCCTCCAGGGGGACGGGGACCGCCCGCTGCAGCTCGTCTATGCACAGCCGCCCGGCGATGGCGAAGAGATAGGCCTTGAATCTGCCGCCGCTCCTATAGCCGGGCATGGCACGAAACAGACGCAGGAAGGTCTCCTGGGTCAGATCCTCCGCTCCGTCGCCCCGCCCCAGCCGCCACCGGCAATAGCGCAGCACAGACGGGTACCAGCGGCGTATCAGCTCCTCCGCGGCGGCCTCGTCGCCCTGCCGTATTCGTTTGACCAGTTCGTCGTCGCTCATGGGCATACTCTCTTTCTCTGCCATATACTACCGAAAAAACAGGCGGAATGATTTAAGAGAACCTTAAGAAAAACATAAATTTAGCGCGCCCCCCGAAAAAGGGAGGCGCGCGATGGCGTGAACACTCTGTTCTCTTATTCAATTACCTCCACCGAGAAGGCCAGGGTCCTCTCCTCCCCCGGCGCCAGGGCGATGCTGTAGGGCTTGTCCCGGAACCGGCCCGTCTCGTCTGCGAAGGCGGCGCAGCCGTGCCAGGGCTCGATGCAGATATAGGGGGCGCACTTTCCCGGCATGGTCCAGATGCCCAGCATGGGAAACTGCCGAAAATCCATCCGCAGGCCCCGGCCGGTGCCGCCGTGCACCAGGGACACCCCTTTGGAGCGCAGCCCCGCAAAAATGAGGGTGTCCGCCTCATCGAAGATCCTGTGGCGCAGCGCGATGGTGTCCGTGCCCCGCAGATGCGCTTCCTTCAGATATCCGCCCAGCACCCCGCCGGGGCCCACAGCCACGGAGGGGGCGTCCTCCGCCTGATCGAACACCAGCCGGTAGTCCTCGAACCGCTCCCCCGGACGCAGGGGGCAGTTGAAAGCGGTGTGGCCGCCGATGCAGTAGAGCATGGTCCCGCTGCCGGTGTTTTTCACCTTGTACACCGTCTCAAAGCCGCGCTCCGTGAGCCGATGGATCACCCGCAGCCGGAAGGGATAGGGGTACCGGGCCAGGGTCTCGGGGCTCTCCGTCAGCTCCAGCGCCGCGAAGTCCTCTCCCCTCTCCGCCAAAGTGAAGAGGGCGTCTCTGGCAAAGCCGTGGCGGGCCATGGCATATTCCCCCTCCGGGAAGCGGACCTTGCCGTCTCTCAGCGCCCCCACGATGGGGAAAAGGATGGGATTCCGCCCCGGCCAGACCGCCGGGTCCCCCTGCCAGAGATACTCGGTGTCCTCTCCGTCCCGGAAGGAGATGAGCTCGCCGCCCCGGGTGGTCACCGCGGCGGTGAAGCGCCCCTTTTTCAGCGTGTATTCCATCTCAGGCCGTCCCGCCTCCGGGCTTAAACGCCCGCGCCGCCGCGAACAGGGCCGGACCGATGTGGCAGTAGCCGCCGGGATTCTTCTCCAGATACTTCTGGTGGTACTCCTCCGCCGGATAGAAATTCTCCAGCGGCAGGCACTCCACCATCAGCGGCGCGTCATATTGCCGCTGCAGCGCGTCCAGCGTGGCGCGGATCACGTCCCGCTGCGCCTCGTCGGCGTAATACACCCCCGTGCGGTACTGCTCGCCGATGTCCCCGCCCTGGCGGTGATAGCTGGTGGGGTCGATGGCCTTGTAGAACTGCTCCAGCAGCTCCCGCAGGCCGATCACGTCGGCGTCGAAGGTGACCTTTACCGTCTCGGCGTGGCCGGTGCCCTCATATTTCACCTGCTCGTAGGTGGGATCGGCAGTGCGGCCGTTGGCATAGCCCACCTCCGTTTTCAGCACGCCGGTCAGGCAGTCCAGATACCGCTGGGCGCCCCAGAAGCAGCCGCCGGCGAGATAGATCTCCTCCCGCCTCACTTCTCCAGCACCTCCAGCACCTGGCCGATATACATGGTGTGAGGCGCCTCGGTCTGATAGTAAAGCGCCTTCTCCTCCTCCGGAATGGCCGCGGGATCCAGATCCTGCCGGTAGATCTTCCTGCAGACCAGCGTCCGGCTGGCCTCCCGGAAGGTCACGGCCCCGTCCAGATACTCCGGCGTCAGTCCCGCGGCGGCCACCTTGTCCCCGTCCCGGCCGGAGCGGCTGCCCAGAAGGGCCAGCGCCTGCTTGTATGCCTCCGGGAAAAAGCTGACGGTGAACCGATCATACTGATCCAGAAAATCATGCGTGTAGCGGACGGGCTTGACATATACCGTGGCCACGGGCTTTCCCCACAGCGTGCCCAGGCCGCCCCAGCTGATGGTCATGGTGTTGAAGTGCCCCTCCTGTCCGGCGGTGACCAGCGCCCACTGGCGGTCAAAAACAGAAAAAGCGTTCACGTTCACGTCCATGTCGGATCCTCCTCTGTGTCCCATTTTTCTCTATTTTATCACGCGCCGGCATCGGTTGCAAGGTCCCGCGCCCGCGCTTCCCCGCCCACAAAGGACACGCCTGCCCTTGGGGAGAAAAGGAAGAAGAGCTTTGACTGATGGAGGAGCCCCGCCTGCGGGGATCTGACATCTTCAAAGCTCTTCTGACGTGGTGCGGGGTATGGGACTTGAACCCACACGTCCTGACGAACACAGGCACCTCAAGCCTGCCTGTCTGCCAATTCCAGCAACCCCGCATTTAGCGCCTGATAATTATACCAGATTCATGTGGTTTGTCAAGGCCCCGCCGGCAATTTTGCCGCCGCCCCTGTCATATCCGCCGGCGGCGCCGCTTATGATATCACAGAATGTGCCAAGCTCCGGCGGGCCGCCCGCTGGGAATATTTTGCACGGCTCCCGCAAACAATAGCGGTACAAATCATCATGGAGGTCGTTACATGAAACGTACAATCGCATGGGCCCTGCTCTTTCTCATCCTCCTGGGCGCCACGCCCGCCCTAGCGGCCGCCCCGCTGCGGGACGTGTCCGACCTGGGGCGGGACGGCACGGTCACCACAGCCGCCGACACGTCCGGAACCGACGCCGACCCGACCGCTGACGCCGATCCCGACGCCAGCGTCAGTCCGGCCGCCGAGACCGATTCCGAGACCGGCTCCGTTTATGCGCCCAACCACTCCATCGTCTCCGTCAGCGGCCGCACCGGCGCTGAGAGCGCGTCTCCCTCCTCCGCCGGCAGCACGTCGCCCGTGGCGGAGAACCAGCAGATCGAGACGTATCGGGGCGTGTCCGTGGGCGGCAAGCTCACCGCCCATGATCCGGACGGCGACGATCTGACCTTCGAGATCGCCACCGAACCCATGAAGGGCACGGTGAACCTGTCCCCGGACGGCACCTTCGTCTACACCCCGAAGGAGGGCAAGCGGGGCAAGGATTACTTCGGCTTCCGGGCCACCGACAGCGCCGGCAACACCTCTCAGGAGGGCACGGTGATCATCAAACTCATCAAGCAGAAGTCCAAGGTGACCTACTCCGACCTCACCGGCAACGGCAGCGAGTACGCCGCCGTCGTCCTGACGGAGAACGGCGTGTTCACCGGCGAATACGTGGGGGACGATTACGTGTTCAACCCGGACGCGGAGGTCACCCGGGGCGAGTTTCTGACCATGTGCATGACGGCTGCGGGCTGCGATCTGCTCAAGGGCGTCAGCTCCACCGGCTTCCGGGACGACGGGGAGATCGGCCAGTGGCTGAAGCCCTACGTGGCCACGGCGCTGATGAACGGCTATATCCAGGGCCAGTCGGGGATCTCGGGCGCCACCTTTGATCCGGCGGAGACGATCACCATCCGGGAGGCCTGTGTCACGCTCAACTCCGTCCTGGGCGTTACCGACGTGGTCAGCGCCGCGGCCTACGTGGGCGAGGCCAACAGCCGGGAGAGCTGGGCCCAGGCAGTGGCGAACCTCACCGCCTGCGGCGTGATGATGCGCAACTGGGAGGATGTGGAAGCCGTCCTCACCCGCGCCGGCGCGGCGGAGCTGCTGGCCAACGCCATCGGCCTTGTGGGCGGAAAATAAACGCGGAAAGGGCCTGCTGAGAGCAGGCCCTTTTCCCTGTATAGTTGGTTTCATTCCGCCAGCGCCGTGTCCAGGGCCGCCCGCAGGTGGTCCTTGCAGCTGGCGTAGCTCTCCAGAGGGCGCGCCTCATACAGCTTTTCCGTCCCGGCGAAGACGGCCGGTACATAATAGTAATCATACCGCTCCGCTACCTGGGGCTGCCGGCTCTCCTCGATCCATTGGACCGGCACCCGCTCGTAGGCCGGATCCTCCACGGTCAATTCCTCCAGGGCCCTCCTGGCGTTGCGGCAGTAAGGGCAGTCCGCGAGATAAAACAGCGTCAGCTCTCTCATGGTCGATCCCATCCTTTCTTCCAAATGCCTATCCGATCTCCTTTTTCGGCTCGGCCATGATGGTGCGCTGATCGGTGTAGAGCACCATGCCGGGCCGGGCGCCCTTTTGCTTCTTCACGAACCGGACCTGGGTGGCGTCCACCGCCACGTGGCCGGCCTGGCCGCCCTCGGAATAAAACGCCGCGAGGCACGCCGCCTCGTAGACGGACCGCTCGTCCGGCTCGCCCCCCTCGCACCGGAGGATGACATGGGCTCCGTGGAGCTTCTGGGCGTGCAGCCACAGATCCGTCCGCCGGGCCACCCGGAAGGTGAGCTCGTCGTTTTGCAGATTGCTTCGGCCCACCAGCACCTCCAGGCCGCCGCTGGTCACAAAACGCAGCGGCTGGGCGGGCTTTTCCCGGCGCTTTCCCCTGCCCCGCTGCTCCCGGATGTATCCCGCCTGGACCAGTTCCTGACGGATCACGTCCAGATCGGCCTGGGTCTGGGCCCGGTCCAGCTCCACGGCGACGGACGCCAGATACTCCGCCTCCGTCCGGTTGGCCGCGATGAGGGCCGTCAGATGCTCCCGGGCGGTCTTCTTTTTCGCGTACTGCTTATAATAGGCAGCGGCGTTCTGCTGGGGGGACTTCCGGGGATCCAGCGGCACGGTCACCGTCGGCGAATCCGGCTCATAAAAATCCTCCAGCGTAACGCTGGACACGCCCTGCTTCATCCGCCAGATGTTGGCGGTGATGAGATCGCCCCGGCGCTTGTCCGTCTCCCGGTCCTCGGTGGCGGCCAGCTCCTGCAGCCGCAGGGCCAGCTTCTTCTCCGAACGGTTCTTGGCCCCGCGGACAAGCTTCGTCAGGCTCCTGGCCCGGCCGCGGAGGTGTTCGGTCCTGTCCTTCTCGGCATAAAACGCCTCCAGTAGCGCCGACCAGCCGGGGTAGGTCACGCTCTCCACCGTCGGGCCGTACTGCAGGATGGGCAGATAGGTGAAATCCTTGGGCTTTCCGTCCTCCACCAGCATGGTGGGGGTCCGCTCCAGCCCCTCCAGGCCGGACCGGTCCGCGGGCAGGCCCCGCCACTCCATCTCCCGGCGCACCAGGGGCGACAGCCCGGAGAACTTCCCCGGCTCCGGCTTGGGCGGCAGCCGGTAGATGAGCCCCGGCAGCAGCTGCCGCATCGGGCTCATCTCCTGGTCCACCCGGCGGGCGGCGTCCAGGATGCGCCCGTCGCCGTCCACCAGGATGAGGTTGGCATTTCGGCCCAGCAGCTCCACCGCCAGGGTCTTCTCCACGCTCTCCCCCAGCTCGTCGTAAGCGGCCAAATGCATGAGGAGCATCCGCTCCCCCTCCGGCTGGGTGATGCCGGTGATCCGCGCACCCTGCAGATGCTTTCGCAGCAGCATGCAGAACATGGGCGGCTGGGCGGGGTTTTCAAAGCTCGCCTGGGTCAGGCACATCCGGGCGGACCCGGAGCCAAAGCAGATGAGCAGCCTCGCCCCGCCGGCGCTTCCCCGCAGGGCAAGTACGACCGTGTCCTTTTCCGGCTGGTGGACACGGTCGATCTTACTGCCGGTGAGCGCTTCGGACAGCTCCCGGCCCAATTCCGTCATAAAAACAGCGTCAAGAGGCATGATCTTCCTCCAAAATGCAGGCGAACAGCGCCCGCGCCCGGTCCGCCCGGCCGCTGAGCCACAGGTACCCGAACAGGGCCTCCAGGGCCGTGGCGGCGTGATACTGGGCCACCGTGCATCCTGCGGGGCAGCCGTGGACGTGGGCGTTGCGGCCCCGGTGGACCACCTGGGCCTCTTCCTCCGTCAGGCATCCGGACAGCGCCTGCAGCGCGGCGGCCTGGGCCGGCGCGGCCACATACCGCACCGCCGCCCGGTGCAGATCCCCCACCCTGCCGCCGGCGGCGGCCAGATGGGTGCGCACCATCAGCTCGTACACCCCGTCGCCCACGTGGGCCAGCTCCAGCGGCCCGAGGGCCCGGAGCCGCTCCTCGGCCAGGGGCGGGCAAAGCTCGCTCACAGCTGCTCGTCCTCCTCCCCGCTCTCCTCATCTTGCTGGAAGGGCGCCGCGTCCTCCTGCGCCAGCTCCTCGTCCGTGGGGGCGAACTGATCGTCCTCGGACAGCTGGGCAAACTCGTGGGCGATGGTGTCCACCGGCGCGGTGCCGTGGGCGTACTGCATCTCCTGCCACTGCTGCTTGGTGAGCATGATCTGGCGAGGCTTGGAGCCCTCGTAGGGGCCCACCACGCCCACCTCCTCCAGCTGGTCGATGAGCCGGGCGGCCCGGGAATAACCCAGCTTCAGCCGCCGCTGGAGCATGGATACGGAGGCCTGCTTGGTCTCGAAGATGACCTCCACCGCCTGGGGCAGCAGTTCGTCGTAGTCGCTCTTCTCGGCGGACTCCTCCTCGGCGGAGCCGCCGCTCTTCTGGTCCTTGTCGGCGGCGGCCTTCTCGATCTCCGCCAGGATCTCGTCGGAGTACTCCGCCTCCGCCTCTCTCTTGACGAAGTTGATGATCTCCTCCCGCTCCTCGTCGGTGACGAAGGCGCCCTGGACACGGATGGGCTTGCTGCCGATGGGAGAGTAGAGCATGTCCCCCGCACCCACCAGCTTTTCCGCGCCCTGCTGATCCAGGATGATGCGGCTCTCCAGCGCGCTGGACACCGCGAAGGCGATGCGGCTGGGGATGTTGGCCTTCATCAGGCCCGTGATCACGTCCGCCGAGGGCCGCTGGGTGGCCACCACCAGGTGCATGCCCGCGGCGCGGCCCATCTGGGCCACCCGGCAGATGGACTCCTCCACCTCCTTGGACGCCACCATCATCAGGTCCGCCAGCTCGTCGATGATGATGACCACCTGGGGCAGGGTCTCCTCGCCGCTGCGGGCCTGCTGGGCGTTGTATCCCGCCAGATCCCGCACGCCGGCCTCGGAGAACAGCCGGTAGCGCTTGAGCATCTCCACCACCGACCACTGCAGGGCCCCGGCCGCCTTCTTCGGGTCGGTGACCACAGGCACGTACAGGTGGGGCATGCCGTTGTAGATGCCCAGCTCCACCATCTTCGGGTCGATCATGATCATGCGCACCTCCTCCGGCGTGGCCTTATAGAGGAGGCTGAGGATCAGGGAATTGATGCACACGGATTTGCCGGAGCCGGTGGTGCCGGCGATGAGCACATGGGGCATCTTGGAGATGTTGCCCACGATGATGTTGCCGCCGATGTCCTTGCCCAGGGCCACAGAGAGCTTGTTCTTGGCGTTGCGGAAGGCGTCGGAGTCTATGAGGTCCCCCAGCCACACCGTGCGCACGGTCTTGTTGGGCACCTCCACGCCCACGGTGGAGATCTTATCCGGGATGGGGGCGATGCGCACGCTGACCACGCCCAGGCTCAGAGCGATGTCCCCGGCCAGGTTGGTGATCTTGTTCAGCTTCACCCCCTGCTCCAGCTTCAGCTCGTAGCGGGTGATGGTGGGCCCGTACACCGCGCCGGTGATGCTGGCGCCCACGCCGAAGGAGCGGATGGCGCTCTCCAGCTGCTCCGCCGTCTCGTCCAGATCGCTGTCCGCATCATAGGAGTCGTCGCCGCTGCGGTTGAGCAGGGACACGTCCGGGAATATGTAGGCGGGCTTCTCGGCCTCCTCCGCCGCCGCGATCTCCTGGGCCACCGCCGCGGCCTCGGCGTCCTTGTCGATCCGGATCTTCTCCAGGGCCGCCGCGCCCTGATCCAGATCGGCGGAATTCAACTCCACGCCGGCGATGGCGGCCGCCTCCTCCAGATCCAGGGGCGCCGTCTCCGCCGCAGCCGTCGAAGCGGATGCCGGGGACGTCTTCTTCGTCTCCGCGGCCGGTTTTGCCGCCGGAGCGGGCCTGTCCTCCCGGGCCTTTTTCGGCCGGGCGGTCTGCTTGGCGTCCAGGGCCGCCGCCACCCGGGCCATGGCCTCCGGGTCCACGTCGAACTGGGCGAACAGCTCGTCCTTGGCCTCCTCCCGGCTCTGGTCGTAAAAGCTGGGCCGGGACGGTTTTTTCACCTCGGGGGCGGGCTTTTTCACCGCGGTCTTCCTGGCCGGGGGAACCGCCGGGCCTGGGGTCTCCGTGCGGGGGATGGGATCGCCGCCGCCCAGGGGGAAGAAATAGTCCTCATCGGTGAGCAGCTCGCTCTCATCCGGCTCCTCCTCCGGCTGCAGCTCATAGCGCAGCCGGGGCCGGTCTTTGTATCGGGCCAGGATCTCCGTCAGGGAGATGCTTGTCCCCTCCACGACGAGCAGGATGAAGGCCGCCACCAGCACCAGAAAGCTGCCCACCACGCCCACAGAGGTGCGCAGCAGCGCCCCCAGAGAGCCGGCCAGCACGCCGCCGCAGTGCTCCGAGGCGTCCTGCCCCACGATCCACAGCGTCTTTATGCCGTTGCTGAATCCGCCGCCGAAGACGCTGTCCCGGGCGAACAGCAGCGCGTGGATGAACGCGCCGAACACCAGCGGCATCAGCAGCACGCACGTCAGCCGCGCCGCCACCGGGCGGCCCCGGTGAAAGCCCAGGATCAGCGAGCCCCACAAAAGGCACACCGGGGTGATGTAAAAGCCCCAGCCCAGCGTGCCGAACCAAATCCTGCGCAGCGCGTTCACCAGCCACCCGTCCACGGGGAACCAGGCGATGGCGGAGATGATGCCCAAAAACAGCAGCACCACACACCCCACCTGCCGCCGGATGGGCTGGCGGGTCCGGGGCTGGGGCCGCGTCTGGGTCCTGGACCGGGAGGCGGACGACGCGCTGTGGCTTCCGCCGCGGGAGGCCGGCTTTTTCGCCGCGCCGCTCCGGGTGGAGGAGCCTGTCTTTTTTGCGCTGCTCCCGCTCCGGGAAGCGGTCTTTTTCTTCCCGGTCCCGGCGCGGGACGTGGTCTTCTTCTGTGCCATAGTGCCTCCGTTATCCGTTGAGTCTGAACCAGACGGTGATGCTCACCACGCCGACGAACCAGCAGTAGTAGGCAAAGCCGCCGAATTTTCCTTTGCGCACGATCCGCTGCAGCAGGCGGATGGAGAAATATCCCGTGACGCCGGCCACCAGCATTCCCACCCCATAGGCGGGCAGCAGCGCCGTGTCGATGCCCTCCTCCAGCACGTCCAGCACCTGCAGCACCACGGCCCCGGCCACGGACAGAAGGCTGATGAGGAAGGAGAATCGCACCGCGAAGGACCGCTTCAGTCCCCGTCCCATGCCGGCGGCGATGGTGGTCCCGGACCGGCTCAGGCCCGGGATGGTGGCCAGCGCCTGGGCCAGGCCGATCACCAGCGCGTCCGCCACGGTCATGGTACCGGCCGTCTTCTTGCCCCGGGGCATCCGATCGGCTATGTACAGCAGCGTGCCTGTCAGGATCAGGGCCGCGCCGATGAACCAGGGGATGGCGTTCAGCCGCTCGATGGCGTCGTTGAAGGGGACGATGACGAACAGGGGCACCGTGGCCAGCAGCATCATGTAAATGAGCTTGCGGGTGGGATTGCCCTTGGCGGAGAGGCCCCGGCCGTGGACCAGATCGGAGGCCATATACCCCACCTCGCAGAGCATATCCACGATGTCCGGCCAGTAGGCGATGATCACCGCCGCCAGGGTGGCCAGATGGAGCATGATGTTGAAAAAGGCGCTGCCGTCCAGCTCCATCAGCCCGTTGGCTCCCAGGATGTTCTCCAGCAGGGCCAGATGGCCGGAGCTGGATATGGGCAGAAATTCCGCCACGCCCTGGACAAGCCCCAGCAGAGCGGCGTATAGGATCGTCATGGGTTCCTCCCCTCCGCCCGGCAGGGCCGGACGGTGTTATGTTCACTAAAGTAGTATATTACCATACTTGCCCGGAAAATGCAAGGACAGGCTCTCCGGCGGCCCCCATCCATTGACATCCGCGCCCGGCCTATGGTAAAATCAGGGTACAGCCGGCCTGTCCGTCCCCGGGGACCGGCGCCGCTGAATCTGACACAAAGGAGATCGAACGATGAGCAAATACGCTGGCACCCAGACCGAGAAGAACCTGGAAGCCGCCTTTGCCGGCGAGAGCCAGGCCCGCAACAAATACACCTACTTTGCCTCCAAGGCCAAGAAAGAGGGCTTCGAGCAGATCGCCGCCCTGTTTTTGAAGACCGCCGACAACGAGAAGGAGCACGCCAAGCTCTGGTTCAAGGAGCTGGAGGGCATCGGCGACACCGCTCAGAACCTGGCCGCCGCCGCGGCCGGGGAGAATTACGAGTGGACCGACATGTATGCCGGCTTCGCCGACACCGCCGACAAGGAGGGCTTCCCTGAGCTGGCCGCGAAGTTCCGTCTGGTGGCCGCCATCGAGAAGAACCATGAGGAGCGCTACCGCGCCCTGCTGAAGAACGTGGAGACCGCCGAGGTGTTCAAAAAGAGCGAGGTCAAGGTTTGGGAGTGCCGCAACTGCGGCCACATCATCGTGGGCACCGAGGCCCCCGAGGTCTGCCCCACCTGCAACCACCCTCAGGCCTATTTCGAGGTCCACGCCGAGAATTACTGATCCCGGCAAGGAAGAGCCCCTGGCATGGCCGGGGGCTCTTGATCTGTGATCCCGGCCCACCAGTCCGGGTCCCGGCGGCGCAGACCGGCCGGGAAAAACCTGGGAGAAAGGACCTGGCATATCTTGGAAAAAGACAACAGCTTCCTCGGCACCGACCCGGTAGGAAAGCTCCTGTTCCGGCTGGCGCTGCCCACCATCGCGGCCCAGCTGATCAACATGCTCTACAACATCGTGGACCGGATCTACATCGGCCACATGCCGGTCAACGGCGATCTGGCCCTCACCGGCGTGGGCGTGTGCATGCCCATCCTCCTGTTCGTGTCCGCCTTCGCCTCCCTCATCAGCGGCGGCGGCGCGCCCAGGGCCTCCATCTTCATGGGGCAGGGGGACAACGACACCGCGGAGCGGACCATGGGCAGCTGCTTCACCGCGCAGCTTGTCGTCTCGCTGGTGATCACCGGGCTGCTGCTGGCCTTCCACCGGCCGCTGCTGCTGGCCTTCGGCGCCAGCGAGAACACCATCGAATACGCCGTGTCCTACATACGCATCTACGCGCTGGGCACCGTCTTCGTCCAGCTGACGCTGGGCATGAACGCCTACATCACCGCGCAGGGATTTGCCCGGATGGGCATGCTCACCGTGCTCATCGGCGCGGTGTGCAACATCATCCTGGACCCCATCTTCATCTTCCTGCTGGGCATGGGCGTGCGGGGCGCGGCGCTGGCGACGGTGTTGAGCCAGGGCGTCTCCTGCGCGTGGGTGGTGATCTTCCTCTCCGGGCGCAAGAGCATCCTGCGCCTGAAGAAGGACACGCTTCCCATCCGGCTGGATCTGACCCTCCCCTGTGTGGCGCTGGGCATCGCCCCCTTCGTCATGCAGGGCAGCGAGAGCGTCATCTCCGTGTGCTTCAACGCCTCTCTGCTCCGCTACGGCGGGGACGTGGCCGTGGGGGCCATGACCATCCTCACCAGCGTGATGCAGTTCGCCATGATGCCCCTGCAGGGCCTGGGCCAAGGCTCCCAGCCCATCGTCAGCTACAACTACGGCGCGAAAAACGCCGTACGGGTGCGCTCCTCCTTCCGGCTGCTGCTGACGGTGAGCCTCACCTATTCCTGCTCCCTGTGGGCTCTGATCATGCTCTTCCCCCGGCTGTTCGCCGGCATATTCACCCCGGACCCCACGCTGCTGGACTTCGCCTCCCGCGCTCTGCGGGTGTACTGCGGGGCCATGTTCCTATTCGGCATCCAGGTCGCCTGCCAGATGACCTTTATGTCCCTGGGAAAGGCGGCCGCCTCCTCCGCGGTGGCCATCATGCGAAAGTTCGTCCTGCTGCTGCCGCTCATCTATCTGATGCCCCGCCTCATGGCCGACCAGACCATGGCCGTCTACACCGCCGAGCCGGTGGCGGACGTGATGGCCGTCACCTTCACGTCGATCCTCTTTTTCTTCCAGTTCAAAAAAGCGCTGCGGGATATGTGATATCGGGACCGGACAACCCGGTCCCTTTATTCCCGATTTGTGCAAGGTCACAAACTTCTCCCGCGGCTATTGACAGCGAAAAACGTCGAGCCTAAAATAATATCGTTCAAGACAGTTCCTGCGTCTTCGGACGCGTTTTTTCATGTAAGGGGGCATTTGCGGGTGGACGGCAAGCGCAAGCTGGAGGGGAAAACGGTCTATACGGCTCTGGATGACCTGGATTACGGCCAGCCGGACTCCCCCGACGCTCTCGGAAAGGTGGGCCGGATCCGGATTCCGGAGGGGATCACCAACCGGCGGCTGTACCGCGACGTGGCGCTCATCGCCTGGCCCAGCCTGGTGGAGCTGGTCCTCACCCAGCTGACCAGCATGGCCGACCAGATCATGGTGGGACGCCTGCCCGGCCAGGAGGGCGTGATGGCCCTGGCGGCGGTGGGTCTGGCCACCCAGCCGAAGTTTTTGCTGATGACCATGATCCAGGCCATGAACGTGGGCGCCACGGCCATGGTGGCCCGCTTCCGCGGCCAGCAGGACCGGGACGGGGCCAACCGGGTGTTCAAGCACGCCATACTTCTCAACTTCCTCATGTCCGCCCTGTTCATGGCCGTAGGCCTGGTCTTCTGCGGGCCCATGATCCGCTTTATGGGCGGCTCCGGCATTAGCGCGGAGACCCTGTCCCAGGGCGTGACTTATCTGAACATCCAGCTGTACGGCTTCATCCCCCTGTGTCTGGGCATCACCGTGACGGCGGCGCTGCGGGGCATCGGCGATACCCGCACGCCCATGATCTACAACACCCTGGCCAACCTCATCAACCTGTTTTTCAACTACGTGATGATCTACGGCCATTTCGGCGTGCCCAAAATGGGCGTGGCGGGCGCCTCCTGGGCCACCATCATCGGCCAGACCTGCGCCTTCCTCATCGCCATGGCCGTGGCCCTGCGGCGCAAGCACTATGTCTATCTGGATCTGAAGGAAAAGTTCGTATTCGACCGGCGGCTGATGAGCCAGGTGGTGGGCATTGGCGTTCCCTCCATGATGGAGCAGCTGTTCCTCCGGGCCGGCATCATCATCTACGTCCGCCAGGTGGCCGGGCTGGGCGACACCACCTACGCCACCCACCAGGTGTGCATGAACGTACAGTCCCTCACCTTCATGATGGGCCAGGCCTTCGCCACCGCCGCCACCACCCTCATGGGCCAGTCCATCGGCAAGCGGCGGTACGACATGTCCGCGGTGTACATGCGCAAGACCCGGGACATGGGCATCGCCGCATCCTTCGTGCTGATGGTGCTGATGGTGCTGTTCAACGACCAGATCATCGCGCTGTTCAAAAACGACCCGGAGATCATCGCCATGGGCGCGCCCATCCTGATCCTTCTGGCGGCCAGCCAGCCCTTCCAGGCCGACCAGTTCATCGTGGCCGGCGGGCTGCGCGGCGCCGGGGACACCCGCTTCCCGGCCATTGTCATGGCGGTGACGGTGCTGGGCGTCCGGGCAATGCTGTGCATCCTGCTGGTCAACTACCTCCATCTGGGCCTGTGGGGTGCCTGGATCGCCCTGGTGGCCGACCAGCTGCTGCGCACGGTGCTGATGGCCTTCCGCTACCAGTCCGGCCGGTGGAAGCGGCTGAGCCTGAACAAGGTGACCCAGGCCGCCGGCTGAAACGACCGCAAATAACGGCCGTCTCCGTTTTTCGGAGACGGCCGCTTTTTCATATCCCGAGCCGGCGCATATACGCCAGCACCTTATCCGCCAGCAGACGGTGTCCCTCCGGCAGCAGATGGATCCCGTCCGGCGCCAGGGGCAGCGCCCCCGCGTCCAGAAAATCCGCCCCCTGCCGGACGGCCCGCCGCTCCATGACGCGGCTCAGTTCCCCGGACACGGTGGAGAACCGGCCGTAATACCGGTCGGCGCCGAAATCCAGGTACGGCGGGGCGATGACCAGCGTCCGGACCCCCGCCAGGGGGCCGGCCATGGTCCGGGACAAAAATGCCTCCAGCACATCCCCCACCCGCTCCGGGTCCGGCCGGGAGGCGGACAGATAGTCGTTGGTGCCCAGCATCACGGCAAAGAGCGCCAGACGGCCATTTTGGGCCATCGCAGCGGAAAAATCCGCCCACTCAAAGTCCAGCCGCGGCAGGCAACGGCCCGGCAGGGCGTCCACCGCCACCTCCCACGTCCCCGCGAGGGCGGCGGCCAGGATGTCCGGCCAGCGGCTCTCCGGCGGATAGCGGCCGCCGGCGTGGCCCCCCTCCGGGTCGAAACCGTAGGTGTTGGAGTCCCCGTACAGCAGGGCCTTTTTACACGGTGCCATAGAGCTTCTTCACCAGGGCGGTCATCTTCTGGACGGCGTCGGAGGCGGGCCGGATCTGGCTGGTGACCATATAGATCCGGCGGAAGGCGCCCTTTTCCGACAGCTGGAAGGCCAGCACGTCCCCCCGGCGGATGCTCTCCTGGGCGGCCAGGCGGCTGATCACCGAGATGCCGATCCCCTCCCGCACGCTCATCAGCACCGCGTCGGAGTTGGCGAAATTGGCGACGATCCGCAGCCGTCCCTCCTCGATGCCCAGCTCCTTCAGATAGGCCATGGCCTCCCGCCGGGTGCCGGAGCCGTCCTCCCGCAGCACGAACGTCTCGTCCTGCAGCCAGTCCAGAGAGCCCTTCTCCTCCTGCAGCGTCCGGTATCTGTCCCTGTTGGGCGTCACCACCACCAGCTCGTCCTGGAAAAAGGGCACATACTCGCAGTTGGGCCGGGGCACAGCCGTGCCCACGAACCCCAGGTCCGCCTTGTGGTCCACGATGTCCGCGATGACCCCCTCGCTATCCGACTCGATGACCCGGAAGCGGGTCTGGGGGTACCGGCGGCTGAATTCCGCCAGGATCCGGGGCAGCAGGTACTGGGCCGGCAAGGTGGAGGCGGACACCACGATCTGCCGCTCCGGTTCGTCCTTGTGGTCCGCGCGGAACATGTTCTGGATGGTATAGGCCAGCTCCACCATCTCCCGGGCGTAGAGATAGATGCGCCTGCCCTCCTCGGTCAGCTCCACCGCCTTGGTGGTCCGGGCGAACAGCTGCACCCCCAGTTCCGCCTCCAGGTTGGTGATATAGGCGCTGACGGTGGGCTGGGTCAGATACAGTTCCTTGGCCGTGCGGGAGAAGCTGTTGTTATTGGCGATCTTCACGAACGCCTCGATCTGTTTCAGATTCACTGTCCTTCACCTCCGGCCCTTATCGGAACGCCACCCGCTCCGTCTCGGCGCCCACCTTCTTGGTGACCTTGATGGAGTCCATGTACTCCACGATGGGCTTGGCGCACTTGCGGCTGCAGCCGCACATCTCCTTCACGTCCTTGATGGTGATGACCTCATGGGTCCGGAAGAAATCCTCCACCATCTTTTGGGCGTCGTCCATGAAATGCTTCATGGTGTACAGCTGCAGGCTGTCCCCCACCCGGACGCAGCGGCCGTCCTCGATGAGCAGGGCGAGGATGTCCATCACCGTCTCGTCGGGATAGCGCCGCTTGTCGATCTCGCTGAAGCGGAGCATCTCGTAGCCCGCAGTCTCGAAGGTGTCGATGAGCAGCTTCTCCACGGCGTTGTAGGTCTTGTCGTGGGGGATGTCAAACTCCGCCAGCATGAGATACTCGCTGTGAAGCTTAAAATAGCCCTTGTCGATCATCTTTCGGAGGACGCGGTCGAAGATGTTGGTCTTCACCCGCTTCAGATAGGTGTGGTGGATGACGGCCTTGTTGATGCCGAACCGGTAGGGATACCGGTAGTGGTACTCCTTCAGGGCGTTGGTGATGTCCTGCCGGACCTTGAAGGCGGCGTCGGCGTGCCAGTAATAGGCGTCCGCGGTCATCTCGTAGCTCTCGATGAGCTCGTCGGTCTCCAGCTGGCGCAGATAGGGCGTCAGCTCCTCCCGGGAGTGGGCCGTCGCCTTCGCCAGATCCGACAGGGTGATCATGCTGTCCCAGGCCTCCCGGATGTGCAGTTCCGCCAGGTCCGCCAGCGTGCCGGATTCCCTGCGGTTGAGCTCGTCCAGCACGCCCTCCTGGAACCGTTTCTTCTTCCGGGAGTTGGCGCTGAGCACCGTTCCGCCGCCGATGGTCTCCAGTGGCGAATAAAACCGCACCACGAACCGGTCCCCACGCTTGACGGTGAGCACGTCCTCCAATATAAGCTGGGCCAGGCCCTCCTCTCCGGGGCCCAGGTCATCCTTGTCCAGCAGCACCGCCCGGCACAGCACCTCGCTGGTGCCCACGAACAGATGCAGCCGCTCCCGGTTGCGGATCACCCGCTCCGAGCTGGGCAGCACCCGCAGCCGCACGTCCAGAAGGCGGCTGTTTTCCATGCTGTCCGGCGGCGCCAGGCAGTAGCCCCGCTTGATGTCGCTCTTTTTCACGTTGGACAGGTTGATGGCCACCCGCTGGCCCGCCTGGCAGGAGTCCTGGTTCCGCTCGTGGACCTGGATGTTGCGGATCTTGCACATCTTCCCGATGGGATAGAGCTCCAGATCGTCGTTCTTGGTGATGGTGCCGCTGAGGAGCGTGCCGGTGACGATGGTGCCGAAGCCGGAGATGGTGAACACCCGGTCGATGGGCAGCCGGGGGATGCTGTTCACATCCCGCTCGGGCACCTCGTCCCGGACCATCTTCCAGATGAGATCCTTCAGCTCGTCGATGCCCATACCGGTGGTGGAGGCCACCCGCACCGAGGGAGCCCCGTCCAGGATGGTGTCCTTGAGCCCCTCCTTGATCTCCTCCTCCATCATGTCCAGCCACTCCGGGTCCACCAGATCGCACTTGGTGATGACCAGGATGGTCTTCTCGATGCCCAGAAGCTGCAGGATATCCAGGTGCTCCCGGGTCTGGGGCATGATCCCCTCGTCGGCGGCGACGACCATGAGCACCAGGTCCATGCCCACCACGCCGGAGACCATGTTGTTGATGAATTTCTCGTGGCCGGGCACGTCGATGATGCCGCAGCGGGTGCCGTCCTTCAGATCGAACCAGGTGAAGCCCAGGTCGATGGTGATGCCCCGGCGCTTCTCCTCCTCCAGCCGGTCGGTGTTCCGGCCGGTGAGGGCCTGGATGAGCCGGGTCTTCCCGTGGTCGATGTGGCCCGCGGTGCCGATGATGACATGCTTCATCCCAACACCTCCCCCAGCATCCGCGCCGCCGTCTCCAACTCATCCTCCGCCACGGTGCGCATATCCAGCAGGACCTTGTCCTCCGCCACCCGGGGCACGATGGGCACGGGCAGCGCCAGCATGGCGTGCTCCAGCGCGTCGGCGCTCATCTGCCAGGGATCCAGCGTCACGGCGGCGCTCTCCAGCCGCTCCAGGGGCAGGCTCCCGCCGCCCACCTGGCTCTGGCAGGGCGCCACGGCGATGTCCGCCCGCAGCTCCCGCCGGCGCAGCATGTCCGCCAGCTTCTCCGCCCTGGCCCGGACAGAGGGCTCCTTTTCCGAGATCATCCGCAGCACCGGCACGTTCCGGGCTACGCTCTCCTTTTTGAGATATTCCAGCAGCACCAGCTCCAGGGCCGTCACGGTGAACTTGTCCACCCGCAGGGCGCGGGTGAGGGGATGGCGCTTCATCCGGGCGATGTACTCCTTCTTTCCCACAATGATGCCCGCCTGGGGCCCGCCCAGCAGCTTGTCGCCGCTGAAGCACACCACGTCGATGCCCGCACGGACAGACTCCTGGACCGTGGGCTCGTGGCCAAGGCCGTAATCCTCCAGATCCACCAGCACCCCGCTGCCCAGATCCTCGATCATTGGAACGCCGTGCCCGTGTGCCAGCTCCGCCAGCTCCGCCGCCGGCACAGATTCGGTGAAGCCCACGATGCGGTAGTTGCTGGTGTGGACCTTCAAAATCGCCTTCGTCTCGTCGCCGAGGGCCTCTTCATAGTCGGAGAAGTGGGTCTTGTTGGTGGTGCCCACCTCCCGGAGCGTCGCGCCGCTCTGCCGGCACACGTCCGGTACCCGGAACTTGCCGCCGATCTCCACCAGCTCGCCCCGGCTCACCAGCACCTCGCCCCCGGCGGCCAGGGTGCTCAGCACCAGCAGCACCGCGGCGGCGTTGTTGTTGACCACCATGGCGGCCTCCGCGCCGGTGAGACGGCACAAGAGCCACTCGAAATGGGCGTACCGCTCCCCCCGGCGGGCACCCTCCAGATCGTACTCCAGATTGGAATAGCCGGTGACGATGTCCGCCAGCTTCTCCGCCTGGGCCCGGCTGATGGGCGCCCGGCCCAGATTGGTGTGCAGGATGGTGCCGGTGGCGTTGATGACCTTCCGCACCCGGGGCGTGCACAGCTCCTCCAGCCGGCGGGCGATGCTCTCCTCCAGTCCCGCCACAGCCGCCAGCGCCGCGCTCTCATCCTCCGTCTCCCGGATGGTCCGGCGCAGCTGCTCCGTCTCGGTCCGGACCGCCTCCGTCACCAGAGAGCGGCCGTAGCGGCCGATGAGCGCCGCCATGCTCTCCCGTTCCAGCAGCACGTCCACCTTGGGTATGTTTCTGAACAGTTCGTTTTTATCCATTTTGTTTTCTCCGCAACGTCGCTCCTCTCGCCCGGAAAGGGGCGGGAGGAGCGGTGATGTCAGTTTTGCGAGGAAAATCTCTTCTGTTGGCTTATACCAGCCGGATCAGCTTGTCGCCCTTTTCGGCCGCATAGCCGATCAGCGCCGCCCGGGTGTCCAATCCCGCGTCGGCCAGCCGGTCCATGGCCCGCTGGGCGTCGGAGGCGTCCACGCTGACGAGAAGGCCGCCGGAGGTCTGGGGGTCGAACAGCAGATCCGCCAGGGCTTCCGGTGTGTCGCCCAGATCGGTCAGCGAGGCGTAATAGCCCCGGTTCCGGTACGCCCCCGCGGGCACCAGGCCCATGGCGGCGTACTCCTCCGCCTCCGCGATAAGGGGGATGCTCCCCCGCTCCAGCACCAGCGTCACGTCGCTGGCCTCGGCCATCTCCACGGCGTGGCCGATGAGGCCGAAGCCGGTGACGTCCGTACAGGCGTGGATGTTGAAGCCCTCCAGGGCCTCCTTTGCCTTCCGGTTCAGCGAGCGCATCACCTCGACGGCTTCCCGCCGGGCCCTGTCGGAGGCGATATCGCCCTTCACGGCGGTGTTCACCACGCCGGAGCCCAGAGGTTTCGTCAGGATCAGTCCGTCCCCCGGCTTGGCGCCGAAGTTTTTCCAGATCCGGTCCGGGTGCACATAGCCCGTCACGCTCAGCCCATACAAAGGCTCGTCGTTCTGGATGGAGTGCCCGCCGATCAGGATGGCGCCCGCCTCCCGGACCTTGTCCGCGCCCCCGGCCATGATATCCCCCAGGACAGAGGGATCCAGGCAGCCGGGAAAGCCCACCAGGTTCAGCGCCAGCTTCGGCACGCCGCCCATGGCGTACACGTCGCTCAGGGAATTGGCCGCGGCGATCTGGCCGAACAGATAGGGATCGTCCACCACGGGGGTGAAGAAGTCCACCGTCTGGATCAGGGCCAGCTCGTCGCTCACCTTATAAACGGCCGCATCGTCGGAGGTGGCGACGCCGACCAAGAGATTTTCGTCCGCAAACTTTGGCAGCTTGCCCATGACCTGGGCAAGGGTCTCAGGACCTATCTTTGCCGCTCAACCTGCCGCTTTCGTCATTTGGGTCAGACGTATCTTCTCCGCCACGCGCGCCACCTCCCTTCGATGCGATTTGTTGGCTCAGCGCCCTGTCAGCCCACGTAGCCGGCGTCCTTCAGGGCCTGGACCGCCTTGTCCTTATTGGCCTCGCTCACCAGCACGATGGGGCCGGTGCAGCCCATGCCGCTCTCGGCGTAAATACCCATCTTCCACAGCACCTTCACCGCGTCGTCCAAGTCCATGACCTCGATGCCGGGGATCTGGGCAGTGACGATCTCCTTGGGGGGAGCGGCGACTTCCTCGTCCTTCTCCGTGCCCTTGGCGGCGCTCTTCAGCCCCGCCAGCAGCTCCTTCAGACCCGCCTTGTTGGCCGCGTCGAATTCCGCCCTGGCCACCTCGAACACCTTGCCCCGCACCAGCTGCGCGGCAAAGCGGATGGCATTGGCGATCACCGGCGCGCCGGAGGCACGGGAGATGATCATCACCAGCTGCTCATAGCCCTCGCCGATGCCGGGGCCGTAGCCGTAGCCCACGGCCTCAAAGCTGCCGCCGGTGGAATAGGAGCTGAGCAGCTTGCTCATCACGTTGCCGGTCAGGGAGTCCATGACCATCACGTCCGCGGACCCCTGGAGCACGTCGTTGCCCCGCATCACCGCGCCGCCGTCGGCACGGGCCGACTCGGCGAAGCGGATGGGATAGCCGTTCTCGTCCAGCTGATGCAGCAGCTTCTCCGTCTGCCGGGCGCCGTCCACGTTCAGGATGCCGATGGTGGGCTCCGCCACGCCGCAGGCCTTGGCGGTGATGATGCCGGCGATGGTATTGCGCACCATGCCCTCGATCCGGTCGGTGCTGGAGGTGCCGGTGGTGTTGGCCAGATACATCTCCCTGCCGAAGGCGGGCGTAATGGCCCGGCCCACGGTGGACACGCCAATGGGGAACGGGAAGTGCATGGTCACGGCGCCGTCCACCTCGCCGGCCTTGAGCAGTTCCTGCATCTTGTCGTGGCCCTCTTCGTCGCTGGCCACGTGGACGGTCTTGACGCCCTCGGCCTCCAGAGAGCCGATGTACCAGACCTCGATCCCGTCCCGGGCGGCCTCCACGGCGGCGGCCATGGCGTTGGCCTCACCGTGCTCGGAGCCCATGCCCGTCAGGGCGATTCTGGGCTTTTTGCCGTAGCTGCCGCTGGTGAGTCCCTCCGCCATCTCCAGAAAGGTCTCGGCGATAATTTTCTCGATCTTTCCTGCCATAGCACTGCCCGCCTTATTCTTTCGCCATCAGCACGGCGGCGAATTCCTTCATGGCGTCGGCGATCATGCCGCGCACCTCGGATTCGCTCACGCCGCCGGCGGCAGACTCCTGGGCGGCGGTGTTGGCCTGGATCACGAAGGACACGCCGTCGAACAGGTTGGTCATGCGGCCCAGGAACAGACTGCCCTTGCCGATGATCATGGCGTTTCTGATCTTCCCGGCCAGGATGTCCTCCCGGGCGAAGCCAATGTAGGGTACGCCGGAGGGGATGTGGCCCTGGGTGGGAGCGAAGCCCACCAGGCCGTGCTTGGAGGCAAAGGTGGCCAGATCCTTCTTCTCCAGCTCGCCCCGCTTCACCGCCAGGGCGGCGATCATCTTATAGTTGGCCTGGGGCACGTCGCCGGCGCCCGCGGGCTTGGTGATGTCGGGGTTCTGCATCTCGGGGGAATACTTGTCGATGTCGGTGATCTTCAGACCATTGCGCTCCAGGGGGTCGGCCACCAGAGAGCCGATGACGTTCTGGGGCGCGGAGCCGGTGCCCACGGTGTGGCGGCCCAGGATGTTCAGGTTCACCTCGGGGCTGACGCCGTCGTTCTCCGCCACGATCACGCAGAAGCCGCCCAGGCAGTCCTCCAGCGCGGGCAGGCCCTTCTTCACATGGTCCTTGCCGTTCATGCCCAGCTTGGCGGTGCAGCCGCCGCCGGTGACGGCCACGACCTTATAGGCGCCGGCCTTCACCAGGGCCGCCGCCTCCACCATGGCGTGGGACGGGCCCGCGCAGAAGCCGCGGGCGTCGGAGCCGGTGGCGTTGGCCAGGCCGGCGATCTCCGCCGCCGCCTTGGCAAAGTTGCCGCCGCCCCGCTGGTTCATATCGCCGCAGGCCTCCTCGGAGCAGTCGATGACGTACTCCACGTCGGCCTTCTCGATGCCGGCGTTGCGCACGGCGTACAGCAGCGCCAGGGTGTTGCTGGCCTTGTTGACCAGGTTCTCGTGCATGACCTCGGCGTTCAGGTTCACGTCGATGTCGTGGGCCCGCTTGACGCAGCCCACCAGCTTGCCGTCGGCATAGAGTCCCTCGGCGTGCTCGTCGCTGACAAAGTGCTGGATGTCGGCGATCTCCACGCCCTCCTTCAGCCGGGCCACGATGTCCTCGGAGAGGATGGGGTCGGCCGCGAAGGCGTCCTTATGGGCGGCCACGAAGCCCTTTTCCAGCAGCAGCACGTCGAACACGTCGGTGCACTGCATCAGCAGCAAAAACTCCGCCTCGGGCATGATCTCGCCGAACTTGCCGTAGCGCTCCGCGCCGGCCAGGGGCTTGTCGTAATAGGGGAACTCCACCGCCGCCAGATCGTCGGGGGTCTTGTTGCCGATGTAGACCTGGTTGGGCCAGTACTCCACCGCCTGCTGGTAGGTGCGCAGATGCTCCGGCAGCTGCTTGAGGTAATCGGATTCAGGGTTGACGATGCGCTCGGTGATCTGGGTGGAACCGTTGTGGATCACCATCCCCGGCACATGGGCCAGAATATAGCTGGCGCCCTTGATGACTGCATTCATAGAAAAATACCAACCTTATTCAAAGTATATAGAGAAACTCTATTCAGAAAAAGGCGGTGAGAGATCTCACCGCCTTCTTCTCGAGTCCTCGAATCAGAAAGCGCGTTTTTGTGCTCTCCAGTTCAATTCTTCTTTTTACAAGTACTTGCAGTACTCGTCCCTGATTGCGCTCATCTCGTTCACGATGTCGTCAACATCCAGGACCATCTCCATCATGCTGATCTGATCTTCGTAAACGTCCGGATCAAACTCTTCTTTGATCTCGGGCTCGCAAACATGGTATACCGTGAGTCCAAGCTGGACCCCTGTCAACGGACCTGCAAACGTAGGATCGCCGGCGGTAACGGTCTCCGCGGCCAGGCCAGCGGCCTCGCCCTCAGAAGCACCCAACACCACGACGACATTTTCCGGGCCATACTTTTCGGCAAATTCTTTGACCCGCCTCTGGTTTTCAAGATCCATTGCGCCTGCGCTCGTTCACACAAAGCACTCGGTAGAAGAGAACACTACCTCGCCGCCGGCGGTCTCAACACACGCCGCGATCGCAGGCCCCGGGATACCGTCGCGGTCGCCAATGATCACGACTTTCTTATCCTTCAGGATCGCCATTTTCTGATTGTTACTCCTTTCTTCAAGAATGGTTTTATCTCATCCCCATTGCCATTTGCCGGGCGCCGGGGCGAAATAAGCATAGCTCGTCCTCTCTCAGGAGGCGTACTTCTCCACCAGCTTGCGGATATTCTCCTCGGTGGCGTCGTCCTTCACCAGCTCCTCTACCTTCTCGCCGCCCTTGTAGATGGCCATGACGGGCAGGCCAAGGACCTTCTGGGCGATGGCCAGACGGCGGGCCTTGGTGGTGTTCAGCTGGCAGAACTTCAGCTTGCCCTCGAACTCGTCCGCCAGGGCGTGCACGAAGGGCATCAGGGCCTTGCAGGGCTCGCAGCCGTCGCCGAAGAAGTCCACGAAAACGTAACCCTCAGCCTGCAGCACCTCTGCCTCAAAATTGGTCTTATCCAGTTCCAGCATGATCAAAATCCTCCTAAATTATTTTTAAGCGTGTTCGTTGATATACTTTTCCGCCTGGGTGGCGGCGATGGCGCCGTCCGCCGCGGCGGTGACCACCTGGCGCAGGCTCTTCACCCGCACGTCGCCCGCGGCGAAGACGCCGGGGATGTTGGTGCGCATGTCCGCGTCCGTGGGGATATAGCCGGCCCTGTCCATCTCCAGGCCGGTATCCTGGAACACGGCGGAGTTGGGCACCCGGCCGATGAAACCGAAGACGCCGAACAGCCCGTCGTCCTCGTCCGCCTCGTAGACGGTCTCCTCGCCGGTCTTGACGTTCTTCACCTTCATGGTCTGCAGGATCTCGTCGCCCCCCAGCTCCTCCACAACCGTGTCCCACATAAAGTGGAGCTTGTCGTTTTTGAAGGCTCGCTCCTGGATGGACTTGGCCGCGCGCAGCTCGTCCCGCCGGTGGATGATGGTCACCTTCCGGGCGAATTTCGTCAGGTACATGGCCTCCTCCACGGCCGCGTCGCCGCCGCCCACCACGAAGACCTCCAGGTCCTCGAAGAAGTTGGCGTCGCAGGTGGCGCAGTAGCTGACGCCCTTGCCCATATACTCCTGCTCGCCCTTGCAGCCGATGGGCCGGGGGTAAGCGCCGGTGGCGATGATAAGGGTCTTGGCCTTATAGGTGTCCTTGGCGCCGGTGAGGACCTTCACGTCCCCGCTGAGCTCCACGGACTTGATGGTGTCGGCGGCCCGCTCGCAGCCGAAGTTCTCGCACTGCTTGGTCATCCGCGCCACCAGGCTGGGGCCGCTCTCGCCCTCCAGCACCTGGCCGGGATAGTTCTCGATGTCGTTGGTGATGGCGATCTGGCCGCCGTCCTGGCCTTTTTCGATGATGAGGGTGGACAGCCGGGCCCGTCCGGCGTAAAGGCCCGCCGCCAGGCCGCCGGGGCCCGCGCCGAGAACGATCACGTCATAGAGTTTGTCCATGTTGATTCCTCCTAAATCTGATAATAGCATCTTGTCTGCCAATGGAAATCTCTCTGCCGGAGGAGACGGCGGACAGAGTATTTATTGTGATATTCTATAGATCAGGGCATAGCATACCCTTTCCCCGCTCTTCCGAGTAAAGATTATAACACATCATGGCAAAATTGCCAAGACCCGGAAGGCATTTCTTATGAAATATTGTTATTTTTTATACCCTTTTTTCTTTTGCGGCCCCGCAGACGGGCGGCCCGGGACTTATAGATGCTTTCAATTTGCCACATCACGAAGGGGATGTTACAATATTAACCAGCAGAAGTCAAGCCTTAAGGAGGGATAAAATTATGAAAAACACCATCGACTGCAACGGCATGGCCTGTCCTCTGCCCGTGGTCAACGCGAAAAAGGCCATGGACGCCTTCACGGAGGATGGGGAGCTGACCGTGCTGGTGGACAACACCACGGCCGTGGAAAACCTGAAGAAGCTGGCCGCCTCCCGGCAGTTCGCCGCCGAGGCCGTCCAGTCCGGCGAGAACCGGTATGCCGTCACCATCCAGGTGCAGGCCGGCTGCGCGGCCGCCGCGGAGCCGGAGGGTCCCGGCGCGGTGGTGGCCATCGGCTCCAACACCATGGGCTCCGGGGACGAGGCGCTGGGCAAGACGCTGATGAAAGCGTTCATCTTTGCCCTGACCAACGCCCAGAAGCTGCCGGAGCAGATCATTTTCTACAACTCCGGCGCCTTCCTGCCCTGCGAGGGCTCCGACAGTCTGGAGGATCTGCAGAACCTGGAGAAGGCCGGCGTGAAGATCACCGCCTGCGGCACCTGCCTCAACTATTACGGGCTGACGGAAAAGCTGCGGGTGGGCACGGTGTCCAACATGTACGACATCGTGGAGACGCTCACCGCCGCCCAGTCGGTCATCCGTCCCTGAGACAGGCCAAAACGCCGGCACCGCCGGCGTTTTTTTATGATTTATGAGGAGCCGCCTATGAAGATCCTGCACATCTCCGCCCAGAAGCCCTTCGGCACCGGCAGCGGCACCGTGTTCACGGCGCTGATCCGCGCCTTTGCCGCCCGGGGCCACGCCCAGGCCGCCGTGGCCGGCGTCACGGAGGGGGACGCCGTCTCCCTGCCGGAGGGGGTGCGGTTCTATCCGGTCTGCTTTGAGAGCGAGGCTCTCCCCTTTCCCGTGGCGGGCATGTCCGACGAGATGCCCTACCGGAGCACCCGTTACCGGGACATGACGCCGGAGATGGTGGCCCGGTTCCGGGCCGCGTTTCTGGCGGTCATCCGCCGGGCCGTGGAGGAGCTGGACCCAGATCTGATCCTCTGCCACCACCTCTATCTGCTCACCGCCGCCGTTCGGCAGGCCTTTCCGGACCGGCGGGTGTACGGCATCTGCCACAACACGGATCTGCGCCAGATGGAAAAGCACGCCCTGGAGCGGGAGGCCATCCGCCAGGGCATCCGGGGGCTGGACCGGGTGCTGGTCCTGAAGGAGGAGCAGACCGGACCCATTGCGGCGATCTATGGCGTGCCCCGGGAGCGGATGCGCCTGGTGGGCGTGGGCTACGACCGGGAGATCTTCCGGCCCCTGGGCGGCCGAGCATCCGACGGCATGGCCCGGATCGTGTTCGCCGGGAAGATCGCGGAGAAAAAGGGCGTGATGAGCCTGCTGCGGAGTCTGGCGCGGATGCAGGCGGACCCGGCGCGGACCCAGGCGCTGCTGGCCGGCGGCGCGGGGAACGAGGCGGAGTACGCCCTGGCCCGGGAGCTGGCGGCCGCGTCGCCCATCCCGGTGCAGTTTCTGGGGCCCCTGCCCCAGCGGGAGCTGGCGGCGGTATACAGCCGGTGCGACGTATTCGTCCTGCCCTCCTACTCCGAAGGCGTGCCCCTGACGCTGCTGGAGGCGCTGGCCTGCGGCGCCCGGGCGGTGGTGTCCGATCTGCCGGGGCTGCGGGCGTGGATGGACACGTTCGCCCCGGGCGCGGACGTGCGGTACGTGCCTCTGCCCGCCATGGACCGGGTGGACGAGCCCCTGCCGGGGACCCTACCCGCCTTTGAGGAGCGGCTGGCCCTGGCGCTGGACGAGGCGGTCGCCGCCGGACCTGTCTGTCCCGCCGATCTCTCCCGGGCCACCTGGGACGGCGTGGCGGAACGCATCTTATCATAACGCCCATAACGCACAAAGCGCCGCGGCCATAAGCCGCGGCGCTGTTTTTGCATACAAATTATATTACTGCTTATATTACGGTTTCTGCTCCGCCTTCTGGGCGGCGGCCAGGGCCTGGATGTAGCGGACCAGGGCGTAGACCACCAGCACCGTGGCCAGCGCCGTCTCCGCCAGCACCACATATTTCAGCCAGGGCTGGGGCCGTTCCAGGTTCTTCAGGCAGGCCATGGACTGCATGGCGGCGATGGCGGAAATGACGAAGGGGAAGGTGAACGCCGCATAGCTGGGATAGAACTTCAGCTTCAAAAGCGCCGGCAGCCGGCAGATCACCACCACCAGAATGGCTGTGGACACCGTCAGCAGCACCGCCACCATCCCGACGGATTTGGGGGTCACCGACTGGATGTAGCCGGCCAGGCACAGGGATACCGGCGCCGCGTAAATGCAAAACAGCGGCCGGGCCGGCTCCTTCACCGGGTGCTTGGCGTAGCGCATGGTGACCACCACGAACAGCGCCACGAAGGTCACGATGCCGAACCAGAACGTGGCCGCTCCCACGGCCAGCTGCTCGAAGGCGGGGGCGCTCACCGCGGCCACCGCGATGCCCACATACACGATGTAATAGCTGGGGAACACCTTCTGCAGGTCAAAGTGAAGAATGAACTTGGCGGTGAACCAGACGATGAGGGCCGCATGCAGGGCGATGGCGGCAAACCAGATGATCTGGGCCGCGCCGCCGATGAAGGGCTTGGCATAGGCCGCCAGCAGCATGGTGGCCATGGGGAACGTGCCGGACACGGAGGCCACCACCGGGTCGTCCATGGCCTTTTTCACCCCCGCAAAGCAGACGATCACCTTCAGCACCACGATAAACCACAGCACGCTGGCCGCCGCGCCGCACACATACCGCAGCGCGTCTCCCGCGGCGGCGCTGCCCAGCACATTGGTGAACACCGCCTGCAGCAGGTTACCCAGGGCCGCCAGACCCAGCATCACCCCGCAGATGGGCAGCGGGACGGATTGAAGAAACTTCTTCATGCGACTTCCTCGTCGGTGTTGCGCACGCCCATCTCCCGGCAGATGATCTCGCCCACCTTCCAGGCGGCCAGCCCGGTGAAGCGGATGCACTGCTGCTTGTGCTCGCCCTTGCCCATGTCGAATTCCTTGGTCAGGATCCGGCAGCAGATGGCGTTCTTGCCGTTGGCCTGCTTGAACCAATCGTGCAGCTCATGGCTCAGCTGCATGCACTTGACGGACTTGGGGTTGGTAGGACCGTCCTGCTCGGTGCGGCCAAACAGCAGGCCCAGGGCCATGATGCCCCCGTTGAGGGCGCCGCACATGCACCCGGAGCGGCCCGCGCCCACCGCCATGCCGGAGGCCATGGCGATGACCTCCTCGGGCACATCCAGGGCGAAATCGGTGCGGATGGCCGCCATCAGGGCCTCGCAGCAGTAATAGCCGTTGCGGAAATTGTCCTCCGCGTCCTTCTGCAGCTTCTTCAGGCTGATCTCCTTCACGCCAACATTCATTTTCTTTTCCTTTCCGGCGCAGCGCGCCTGCGTAATTTGCATAAAGCGAGGGCGTGACGCGGTTTTGCGCCGGGTCACGCCCTTTGCGAATATTATTTCGTTATGATCTCATACTCGCTGCCCACCTCGGAGGAGGTGAACGCCACCTTCTTGGACTTGAGCAGCTTCTCCACATTGGTGCGCACATGGGCCTCGCTGGCCAGGATCTTCAGCGCCTTGCCGGGGTTCTTCTGCAGGGCGGCCGCCGTGAGCATCACGGGCTCCGGGCAGGACAGGCCTCTGGCATCCACTACGATATAGTCCATTTTGACCCTCCTTATCAGTCTTTGGCCTCAGCCTTTTTCAGGTTGGTGGCGGCAATGATGAACAGCACCACGATGCAGCAGATCAGCACGATCTTGCCGGCCGTGCCGGGGCCGCCGGCGACGGCCTCGGTGGTCTCGGTGGCCGCGGCAGCGGCAACGCCCGCCAGACCGAAGTTGTGGGCAAAAGCGGCGCCCACCAGCAGGCCCAGGAAGGTGATGGCGCTGTCAGAGGAGCCCTGGCCCGCCAGGACCAGCTGGCGCAGGGGGCATCCGCCCGCCAGCACGGCGGCGAATCCCACCGCGTACATGCCCAGGATGTTCCAGATGTGCTGGGCGTGGGCAATGGGCTGGCCGGTGAAGCCGAAGTGGAACTTGCCGGTGGCCACGTTGTAGACCAGCAGCACCACGAACATGCCGCCCAGGATGCTGATGAGGGAGAAGTCCTTCATCAGGAACACGTCCCGCAGGCTGCCCGCGAAGCAGGCGCGTGTCTTCTGGGCGATGGCGCCGAAGATGAGCGCCACGATCAGGGCCATGAACACCGGCGCGTGCATGCTGCCCGGGCCGGACTCGCTGACGGCGAACAGGCTGGTGGCCACGCTGACGATGAGGCCGATGACCAGCAGCGCCGGGAGTATGTAACCGTTGATCTTCTTCACCTCATAGGCACGGCCCAGGCTGAAGCCCTTTTTCAGGAACAGGCAGCCGGTGCCGATGCCGGCGGCAAAGCCCACCAGGCCCACATAGGCGTTGGCGTCGCCGGCGGCCATACGGATGAGCATCCGCAGCGGGCAGCCCAGGAAGACCAGAGCGCCAATCATCATGATGAAGCCGAGGATGAAGCGGATCACGGGAGAGGAGCCGGCGGTGGTGCGATACTCCTTGGTGGCCAGGGCGATCAAAAACGACCCGCACACAAAGCCCACGATCTCCGGCCGGTAGTACTGTACCACCGGGGCGGTGTGCAGCTTCAGGCTGCCCGCGATGTCACGGATGAAGCAGGCCACGCAGATGGCCATGTTCCCCGGGTTGCCGCCCAGGGCCAGAACCACGGCCAGCACGCCCAGGACCACGCCGCCCAGGGCCAGCTTCCATTTTGCGTCAAACAGACGGTCCATAAAAATTCCTCCTTCTTTATTAACGTTTCGTATAAAACAACCGTCAAGGCTGGCTCGAAACGCCGCGAATTTATTATAAATAACAAACCGCCGGCTGTCCAATCGCGAGTTGCGATAGCGCCGGCGTCTTATAAAATTTTTCTATGATCGGAAAAGGCATAAAAACCGCGCCCCCGGTTCCCCCGGAGGCGCGCTTTTCTGGCGAGGACGTGTGGGAATCGAACCCACCCAGGACGCTCTTCACGCCCTACACTGGTTTTGAAGACCAGGAGGCACACCAGTTACCTACCCGCCCCCAAATCTGAGTCTTCGCGCATTTATTATATTTTACCCGGCCGGGAAAGTCAAGCCTTCCCGTTTACACCAGACAGCGGTGCAGCTCCTCCGGCTCCAGCCCCACCCGGGCCATGGCCTGGCAGATCTGCTCCTCGTTCTCCGGCGGCGCGCTCCAGGCAAGACCGCACCCGGCGGAGATGGCCCGCGGCACGGGGATCAGCCGGCCGGGGACCTGGTCCCGCTTGCAGACCTTCTCCATGGCCATGGCGTCGGCGGTGGTGTGGAAGGTGACCACCAGCATCATCTTTTTTTCCCGCATGGCCCCCTCCTCACGCCCCCTGGGGGGCCGTCTCCTCCGCCAGAGTCCGGACGGCCCGGATGGCCTCGTCCGCCTCGGCGTCGGTGTTATAGTAGGAAAAGCTGAAGCGCACTGCACCCTGCTCCACCGTGCCCAGCGCCTGGTGCATCCGGGGAGCGCAGTGAGCCCCTGGGCGGGTGGCGATGCCGTACTCCTCCGCCAGGGCGTCGGAGATCTCGCCGGAGTCCCGGTCCCACAGGTTCAGCGACACGATGGCCGCCCGGTCCGGGGCGCCGTGATCGCCGTAGACCGTCACACCGGGGATGGCGCGCACCCCCTCATAAAACCGCCGGGCCAGCGCCGTCTCCTTTTCGTGGATCCGGTCCACCCCCTCCTCCAGCAGAAACCGCTCCGCCGCGGCCAGGCCCGCCAGGCCGTGGCCGTTGTGGGTGCCCGCCTCCAGGCGGGTGGGGTATTCCTCCGGCTGGGTGCAGCTATAGGACTGTACGCCGCTGCCCCCCACCTTCCAGGGGCGGATCTCCACCCCCGGCCGGATGCACAGCCCGCCGGTGCCCTGGGGGCCCATGAGCCCCTTGTGGCCGGTGAAGCACAGCACATCCACCCCCAGCGCGCCCATGTCGATGGGCACCGCGCCGGCGGTCTGGGAGCAGTCCGCCACCAGCAGCAGGCCGTGCTCCCTGGCAAAGCGGCCCAGCCGCGCCAGATCCAGCATGTTGCCCGTCAGGTTGGAGGCGTGGGTGCACACCACCGCCCGGGTCTCCGGCCGCAGCAGCCGGTCGAAGTCCCCGTAATCCACGCAGCCCCGCCGGTCCGCGGGCACGAAATCCACCGCCACGCCCTGCTCCCGCTCCAGCCGGTACAGCGGCCGCAGCACGCTGTTGTGCTCCAGATCCGTGCTGATGATGTGATCGCCGGGGGCGAACAGCCCGCCGATGGCGATGTTCAGCGCCTCGGTGGCGTTGCAGGTGAAGATCACATGGTCCGGCCGGGGGCAGCCCAGCAGCTCCGCCGTCAGGCACCGGGCCTCATAGACCGTCCGGGACGCGGACAGGGACGCGTCATGGGCGCCCCGGGAGGCGTTTCCCATGCTGGTTATGGCCTCCGCCACCGCCGCCGCCACCTGGGGCGGCTTGCGGAGCGTGGTGGCCGCGTTGTCAAGATAGATCATACCGCCGTCTCCTTTTGGGGGCGATTGGCCCGAAACAGGGACTTATGCGCGGCGCGCCGGTTATTTTCCGCCGCCCGGGCGCAAACTATCCCGTGTCCCGCCGCGACACGCTCTCCCCGTTCCGGCCGGTCCGCTCCCATTCCGGCCTCTGTCCGCCACCGGCGGACAAATGCGGACCGGGGACAGACCCTTGCCCGTCCCGATTATATACCAGTTTTTTCAACCCCGCAAGCCCTTCCCGCCGCCTCTCCCCTCCCGCCGGACCCGCGCGGGGGAAAAGTCTGCCAATTTATTGCAAAATGCTATAAACTCCCGTTAATTGTTGCTTTTATTGGTAACTAATAGTATAATTGCAGTAAATTTCAGGGTTGACGTTATTGTTCTTGTGTAAATTTACAGATTCCGAAGCGGGTGCGCGTTCCGCCCGGCCACGGGACAGAGAGGAAGGACAGACGATGCACCGGCCGACGCGCATCGTCCGTTTTTGTCTGCGGCACAGTCCGGGTCTGCGCATGGGAGGCGAACAGAGACTTGGCACAGACGATCATCCTCACCAACAACCCGCTCGTCGTGGAAAAGCTGGGGCCCGGCGCCCCGGTGGAATACCTGCAGTGCTCTTATAAGTCCGTACTGGAGGCGGCCAGAGACCGCGTCCATCAGGGAGCGAAGCTGCTCTCCCATCCCCTGTCGGGGAGCGTAAAGCCGGGAGAGACGCCGTATAAATCCATCATACTGACCATGGGAAAGGGTGATGTGGACGAGCAATCCCTGCGACTGATCGAAAACGCGATCCTGGCCTGCGCGAAATTTCAGCAGAGATGTGACCGGTACCGCCCCGCGGTAGATCTTGACTGCCGGCTCATCGACTGGACGCTGCTGGAGGGAGCGCTGGCATCGGCAAACCAGTGAGACCCATTGGCAAGTAAATAAAAAAACATTTGGCTGCCGCGCGGTGGGCCGCCCGGCGCCAGTAAGGAGGTAACAGGAACTTGAAACTGGAAATTGGCAACATTTTCATCAAAGACATCCAATTTGCAGCGGAATCCAAGGTCGCCGACGGCGTGCTGTACGTCGATAAGGCGGCGCTGGAGAAAGTTGTCCTGGAGGACGAGACCATCAAGGCCGTGTCGTTCGACATCGCCAAGCCCGGCGAATCGGTGCGCATCACCCCTGTGAAGGACGTGATCGAGCCGCGGGTAAAGGTCGAGGGCCCCGGAGGCATCTTCCCCGGCATCATCGCCAAGGTCGATACCGTCGGCTCCGGCAAGACCCATGTCCTCAAGGGCATGGCCGTCGTGACCGCCGGCAAGATCGTCGGCTTCCAGGAGGGCATCATCGACATGTCCGGCCCCGGAGCCAAGTATACCCCGTTTTCCCAGACCCTGAACCTGGTCATGGTGTGCGAGCCGGTGGAGGGTCTGAAGCAGCACGACTACGAGAAGGCCGTCCGTCTGGCCGGCTTCCGCGTGGCGACGGTCCTGGGCGAGCTGGGACGGGACGTGACCCCCGACGAGACCAAGGTCTATGAGACCTGCGGCATCAAGGAGGGCATCGAGAAGTATCCCAACCTGCCCCGCGTGGCTTATGTGCAGATGCTCCAGAGCCAGGGCCTGCTGCATGACACCTATGTCTACGGCGTGGACGCGAAAAAGACTCTGTCCACCATTCTCTGGCCCACCGAGACCATGGACGGCGCCATCGTGTCCGGCAACTGCGTGTCCGCCTGCGACAAGAACCCCACCTATGTCCATGAGAACAACCCCGTGGTGGAGGATCTGTTCGCCCAGCACGGCAAGACCCTGAATTTCGTCTGCCAGATCATCACCAACGAGAACGTCTATCTGGCGGACAAGCAGCGCTCTTCCGACTGGACCGCGAAGATGTGCCGCCTGCTGGATCTGGACGGCGTTATTGTGTCCCAGGAAGGCTTCGGCAACCCCGACACCGACCTGATCATGAACTGCAAGAAGATCGAGGCCCAGGGCGTCAAGACCGTCATCATCACCGACGAATACGCCGGCCGTGACGGCAAGAGCCAGTCTCTGGCCGACGCCGACGCCGCGGCCGACGCGGTGGTCACCGGCGGCAACGCCAACGAGGTCATCATCCTGCCCAAGATGGACAAGGTGATCGGCACGCTGGACTACGTCAACAAGATCGCCGGTGCCAGCGAGGAAACTCTGCAGGCCGACGGTTCTCTGAAGGTGGAGCTGCAGGTCATCACCGGCGCCACCAATGAGACCGGCTTTATCAACCTGAGCGCCAGATAAGGAAAGAAAGGAGGAAAAAACCTGTAATGGCAAAACTGAGAGTAGTTCACTATATCAACCAGTTCTTCGCCCAGATCGGCGGCGAGGAAAAGGCTGATTACCCTGCTGAACTGCGCGTCGGTGAAGTAGTGGGCCCGGGCATGGCCCTGATGCAGAAATTCGGTGACGAGGCCGAGATCGTAGCCACCGTCGTCTGCGGCGACTCCTACTTCAACGAGAATCTGGACAAGGCCACCGCCGATATCCTGGAGATGGTCAAGAGCCAGAAGCCTGACGTGTTCGTGGCGGGCCCCGCCTTCAACGCGGGCCGTTACGGCGTGGCCTGCGGCACCATCGCCGCGGCCGTCCAGGAGCAGCTTGGCATCCCCTCCGTGACCGGTATGTACGTGGAGAACCCCGGCGCGGACATGTTCAAGAACAAGATCTATATCATCTCCACCAAGAACAGCGCCGCCGGCATGCGCGACGCTGTGGCGAAGCTGGCCCCCCTGGCCCTGAAGCTGGGCAAGGGCGAGAGCATCGGCGCCTCCGTGGAGGAGGGCTATATGCCCAACGGCGTGCGCGTCAACTTCTTTGAAAAAGAGCGTGGCTCCGCCCGTGCGGTGAAGATGCTCATCAAGAAGCTGGCCGGCAAGCCCTTCGAGACCGAGTTCCCCATGCCCGTGTTCGACCGCGTGGCCCCGAACCCCGCCGTGAAGGACATGGCTCACGCCAAGATCGCGCTGGTCACCTCCGGCGGCATCGTGCCCAAGGGCAACCCGGACCACATCGAGAGCTCCAGCGCCTCCCACTACGGCGAGTATGACATCGCCGGCGTGATGGATCTGACTGCCGACACCTTCGAGACCGCCCACGGCGGCTACGATCCGGTGTACGCCAACGCGGACGCCGACCGTGTGCTCCCGGTGGACGTGCTCCGCGACATGGAGAAAGAGGGCAAGATCGGCGAGCTCCACCACCTGTATTACGCCACCGTCGGCAACGGTACCGCCGTTGCCTCCGCGAAGAAGTTCGCAGCGGAATTCGCCCAGAAGCTGAAGGCTGACGGCGTAGATGCCGTCATCCTAACATCAACTTGAGGGACTTGTACTCGTTGCGGCGCAACGATGGTGAAAGAAGTAGAGCGGGCTGGCCTGCCTGTGGTCCACATGTGCACCGTCACCCCGATCTCCATGACGGTCGGCGCGAACAGAATCGTTCCGACGATCGCCATCCCTCATCCCCTGGGCAATCCCGCGCTGGAGCCCGCGGAAGAGAAAGCTCTCCGCCGTAAGCTGGTGGAGAAGGCCCTGAGAGCTCTGCAGACAGAGGTCGACGGCCAGACTGTGTTCGACGACTGATCGTCGGACCCATTGATCGCGAGGACCCCGGAAGGGCTGCGCTGCAGTCCCCTCCGGGGTTTCTATTTATACCGTTTTGCTTTTCCAGGATGCCTTTGTAAGAAAATACTAATATAAGCAGAAATTACTTGTCACTTTTCACAAAGCGATTACCAAAGTTTTGTGAAAACAGCTCCCTTTCGCCGGCTTGTCATCGGTATTGCACCGCGCTATAATACTACGTAATGCTTTGGTTGCCGCCAACAAGAGCAAGAAGGCCGCTATCGCGCAGCAATCGTCCAACATACCCGCCGGCGGAGGGGCATCGCTCCTTCGCCGGTTCCCTATGGAGGACCATTTCCACGCTGATCATCAAGCCCCTGTTCCTCCTGTGCGATTATCCGTGACAGCCGGACCCGCGGGTCCGGCCGGGGAGAGTGAGAGAGCATGAACGGGAAAGAGAAAACAAAACGCCTGTCCCAGGCCATGACCTTCATCCTGCTTTTCGGGGTGGTGAGTCTGTTCTCGGACATGACCCACGAGGGCGCCAGCAGCATCCGGGGCGCGTACCTGTCTCTGCTGGGGACCTCCGCCGGGACCATCGGCTTCATCTCCGGACTGGGAGAGCTGGTGGGCTACTCCATGCGCTACGTGTTCGGCCGGATCACGGACAAAACGAAGCGTTACTGGCCCATGACCATCGCCGGGTACATCCTGGACGTGCTGGCGGTGCCGGCCCTGGCCCTGGTGGGCGAGCACGGGTGGCTGGCCGCCTGCGGACTGCTCATCGTCCAGCGGATGGGCAAGGCCATCAAAAAGCCCGCCAAGGACACCATCATGTCCTTCGCCGCCAGCCAGGAGGGCGTGGGCCGGAGCTTTGGCATCCAGGAGGTGCTGGACCAGATCGGCGCGTTTCTGGGGCCGGTGCTGTTGTACCTCGTCATGCTGCTGAAGACGGACGGCTCCGCCTTCCGGGTCTACTCCGTCTGCTTCGCCGTGCTGGCCGTGCCGGGGGCGATCACCATCATCCTGCTGCTTGTCACGAAACACCGCTTCCCCAACCCGGAGCGGTTCGAGCCGACCCCCAAGGAATATGTGCCTTTCCGGCTGAAAAAGGCGTTCATCCTCTACATCGCCGGCATCAGCCTGTTCGCCTTCGGCTTCATCGACTACTCCCTCATCATCATGCATGTGTCCAACACCTACACCGGTCTGGCGGCCGGGCTGGCGGAGACCTCCTCCCTGGTGAGCACGGGCACTTTGCCCCTGCTCTATGCGGGAGCCATGCTGGTGGACGCGGTGGCGGCGCTGGTGTTCGGGTTTTTGTACGACAAAAAGGGCGTGCGCGCCCTGGTGTGGTCCACGGTGCTCTCCGCACCCTTCGCCCTGTTTGTGTTCGCCGCCCGCTCCGTCCCCATGCTGCTGGCCGGCATCGCCCTCTGGGGCGTGGGCATGGGCGCCCAGGAGTCCATCCTGAAGGCCGCCGTCACCACCATGGTGCCCAAGAGCAGCCGCGCCACCGGATACGGCATTTTCGAGTGCGCCTTCGGCGTGGCCTGGTTTCTGGGCAGCTGGCTGCTGGGGGTGCTCTACGACGTGAGTATCCCGGCCATGATCGGCGTCTCCGTGGCCGCCCAGCTGGCCGCCATCCCGCTGTATATCGCCTCCGCAAAGCAAAAAGAATGAGGACGGCCGCGCCGTCCTCATTGCGTATCTCCAAAGCGGCCCGCCGGGACTTCCGGCGGGCCGTTATTTTGTCTCCTCTTCCCCTGTCGGCCTGGAGCGTCTCAGGCGTCGGTCTGCTCCAGCAGGCCCAGCGTGCCCAAAAACCGCCGCACCGCCTGGCCGTATTTTGCCGGGTCCAGCACGTAGGCGATGGCGTGCGGAGCGCCGGGAATGGTGAGGCGCGTCTTCTCCCCGGAGCAGGCGTCGTAGATCTGGCGGCTCATGTCGCAGGGCACGAACCGGTCGTCTTCGCCGTGGATGAGCAGGATGGGAACTTTCGCATGGCGCACCGCCTTGACCGGGCTGGCGGCGGTCAGGCCGAAGCCGCCATAGAGCCGGGCGCCCAGCAGAATGAAGGGATACAGCGCAATGGACGCGGGCCCCATGCTGTCCCGCCCCACCTTTTTGATGATGGCGCCCGGGTCGGAATAGGGGCAGTCGGCGATGATGCCCTTCACCTCTCCCGGCAGATCCAGATCCGCGGCCATCAGCACCGTGGCCGCCCCCATGGACACGCCCATCAGCACGATGGGCCGGCCGGGCCAGCGCTCCGCGGCATACTGCGCCCAGCCCAGGCAGTCAAACCGCTCCTTCACGCCGAAGGAGATGGTCTTGCCCTCGCTCTTGCCGTGGGACCGCTGGTCCACCAGAAGGATGTTCATCTCCATCTGCCGCGCCAGATCCCCGGCGCCGGACATGTCCCGCAGGGCGGTGCTCTTGAAGCCGTGGAACCCGATGATCAGCGGCGCGCCGTCGCGCTTGTGATAATAGCGGCCGAACAGCTTCGCTCCGTCGTAGCCGGCGATCTCCACCGCCTCGAAGGGTTCGGCGTCCAGAGCGGTGATCAGGGCCGTCATGGACTGCCGGTAGGGATCGTACTGCTCCTCCGGAGGCAGATTATAGGGGCTCTCGGAGTGATCGGGGTGATAAAACGGGATGCGGTAGGCGGCATAGCTTACCGCCAGGACTACCAAAACCAAAACGATCAGGATCACGACAAAAACCATCTTCCAACCCCCCTCATGATGTGGGCCGGCGCCACAGCGGCATGACCGGTCCGCTCTCAGTATACCATGCCCGTCCCGCCCCGTCAACGCCCGTGCCGGCGGACGGACACGCGCCTCTCCCCCGGCACCCTGCTTCCGATCTGCCGCTGCTATCCATTTTATTGGACAACCGCACCGCTATACTGCAAGCATAGGAGGTGCGGTCATGATCGTTCTGTTGGATATAGAGTGGGTCGGCGATCTGGAAAAACACATGACACAGCTTTCCGCCATGCGGGTCACGCCCGATTGGTGGACCACGGAGCGGCTGGATATCCTGGTGCGGCCGGCAGACGGATGGGTCTATGACCCCGACCACGTCGCCTGCGGCGGCTATCCGGAGGCCCGGTTCGCGGAGGGCGTGTCCGAGCAGGAGGGCGTCGTCGCCCTCTCCCGGTGGCTCCGGCCCGACGACGGCATCTGGGTGTGGTCGGCCAGCAATCTGCGGTATTTCCAAGAGCTTTGGGGCAAATATGTCTCCGGCGACGTTCCCGCGGTCAGCGCCCAGTCCGGCCGGGCGCGGGGCTTTGCCGCGAGACGCGGGCTGCCGGGCAACGCGCCCTACGACCTGCTGGCCGCTCTTGGGATGGATCCCCCCTTCCCGGGGCATCGCTCTTCCAACGACGTGGAGGTGATGCGGCGCCTGTTTAGCGGGCTGAATCTGCGGCCCCGTCCCGGGCGGCCAACGCCCCCTCCCGCTCCCAAGCCGCAGCAGACCCGGCGGGACAGGAACAGGATCTGGCTCAAAAAGGTCCCCTTTAATTATATCTACGTCGCAGGCTCCGGGGTCTTTCACCGGAGGGAATGCAAGCATTACCTGAACGGCAAGCTGCTTCTCGGCTCAAAATACTACGCCACGGCGGCAAACGGCCGCCGCCCCTGCAAGTTCTGCAACCCCACCCCTCCCCCGCCGCTCCCTCTGCCGAAGGCGGGGATGCTGTCAAAGGCATCCGCGGGGATCGAGGCGCTGCGGAAAAAGAGAAACGAAATCGTCAAAACGAAGCTGGTCAGCGGCGCCGTCCAGGAGATGCGCATGGGCAAAATCATCGGATGGTGCCACTGCTCCCTTCACCCGGGCGCAGTCGACAAGTGTATCCTGGAGCAGCACAGATGCCTGAAGAAGGAGTGCTACCACTTCCAGAAAAACGAGGCCAGTACATATTGGGAGGCGCTGGAGAACGAGCAGCGGGCAAAACAGAAGCAGAAGGCCGCCAGAGAACGGCGCAGCCGGGAGGCCGAAGGGGACAGTCCCGTATTTTGTGTAAACACCCTAAAGGTGCAAATAGAGCGAGATCTCAAAGGGAGCGGAGGGAAGCCGTTCCCTTTGGCGTCATATTAGCGGCGAAGGGGGACAGTCCCGTATTTTGTGTAAACACCCTAAAGGTGCAAATAGAGCGAGATCTCAAAGGGAGCGGAGGGA
>CANQSJ010000019.1 GCA_947626495.1 uncultured Oscillospiraceae bacterium
GGAGCAGGTAGACGAGATCCTGCGCAAGAACCCATAATACTGTAATCCAATGGCGGCGGGCCACTCCACTTCATGGCCCATCGCGCGCTGCGGAAAAACCGCCGGGATCGCGGAGATCCCGGCGGCTTTTTGCGGGCACGACGGCTGATTGTAAACTTGTTTTCACGATTGCAGTTTACAATAGGATGTCAATATGGTATCCTCAGAGGCGGAGGTGGGACGCTATGGAGAAAAAGCAGGCGCTGCTCTCGGCGCTGGAGCGGACGGAGGACTACATGTCCGGCAACGATCTGGCCGCCGCGCTGGGCGTCACCCGGGCGGCGGTATGGAAGCTCATCCAGGCGCTGCGGGAGGACGGCCACGACATCGAGGCGGTGACCAACCGGGGCTACCGGCTGGCTGAAGACAGCGACGCCGTGACGGCGGCCGGCGTGGAGCGGTATCTGGGAGACCTGGCTGAGAGGATCCCGGTGGAGGTGGTGGATGTGTGTGCGTCCACAAATACGCTCCTGAAGGCGCAGGCGGCGGCGCTGCCGGTGTGGCACACCCTCATCGCCCGGCGGCAGAGCGGCGGCCGGGGCCGGATGGGGCGCAGCTTCTGCTCCCCGGAGGGGACGGGCCTTTACATGAGCGTGCTGCTGCGGCCCCAGCTCGCGGCGGCGGAGGCCCCGCTCATCACCACGGCGGCCGCCGTGGCGGTATGCCGGGCGGCGGAGGCGCTGGGCTCGGACCGGGCGGAGATCAAATGGGTCAACGACGTGCTCATCCGGGGCAAAAAGGTCTGCGGCATCCTGACGGAGGCGGGCGTCGGCATGGAGTCGGGGACGCTGGACTGGGCCGTGCTGGGGGTGGGCATCAACGTGCTGGAGCCGGCGGGCGGCTTCCCGGCGGAGATCGCGGATATAGCGGGCGCGGCCTTTCCTCGGCGGGAGAGGGACATGCGAAACCGGCTGGCGGCGGCGTTTTTGCGGTGCTTTTATGAGATATACGCGGCCCTGCCGGACAGGGCGTTCGTGGCGGAGTATCAGGCGAGAAGCTGTCTCGTGGGAAAGCAGGTGAACGTCCTGCGCGGGGACAGGACCCGCAGGGCGCTGGCCCTGGCGGTGGACGACGCATGCCGGCTCGTGGTGCGCTATGAGGACGGGACGGAGGAGGCGCTCTTTTCCGGAGAGGTCAGCGTCCGGCCGGAGAGGGGGGAGAGCCTGTGACGGAGACGGCAAAGCGTTTTGACACGCGGGACATCACCTATATTGCCATGGGGGCGGTGATCATCGCGGTGTGCTCCTGGATCAGCATCCCCACCACCGTGCCCTTCACCATGCAGACCTTCGCGGTGTTCTGCGTGCTGAGCCTGCTGGGGGGCAGGCGGGGAACGCTGGCCATTGTGGTCTATCTGCTCCTGGGCGCGGCGGGCATGCCGGTCTTTTCCGGCTTCAGGGGCGGCGTCGGCGTACTGCTGGGCACCACGGGCGGCTACATCGTGGGATTTCTCTTCACCGGTCTCATTTATATGCTGGCCGAAAAGCTGTTCGGCCGAAGGCTGTGGGCCCAGGCGCTGGCGCTTATCCTGGGGCTGGCGGTGTGCTATGGCTTCGGCACGGCCTGGTTCATGCTGGTTTACGCCCGGGCCAACGGCGCCGTGGGGGTGATGACGGCCCTGGGCTGGTGCGTGTTTCCCTTTGTCATCCCGGACCTGGCCAAGCTGGCCCTGGCCCTGCTGGCGGCCCGCCGGATCCCCCTGGACAGAGGGTGAGGCCGGGGGCCCGGGTCGGCGGATTTTCCATTATTTTGAATCCCGGCGGGCAGGATCGGGAAAATAGCTGTTGACAGATGATTGTACTATCTGTACAATTTTAAGGGACCGGATACGGCGCTATGTAGTCATCAGCGCCATGTACCGGGCCGGGACGGCGCGATACACCCTTCGGTGAGAACTTCACGACAAAGGAGAGCGACCCATGAAACTGGATTTTGAATACGGCCACGGCATGATGAGCGCCCAGCTTCCCGACTGGACGGATGTGTTCATCCCCGGCGAGACGGTGCCCGATCCCCCCTGCCTTGCGCAGGACTGGGACAGCCTTTACGCCGCCACCCTGGACTCCATCCGCCACCCCATCGGCATGCCCTCCCTGCGGGAGCTGGCCGGCCCGGGAAAGACGGCGGTGTTTGTCATCCCCGACATCGTCAAGGGCGGCGTCCAGCCCACCAGCCACCGGAAGGTGTCCATCCGGGCCTGCCTGGACGAGCTGTACGCCGCGGGCGTGGAGAAAAAGGACATCCTGCTGCTGATCTCCAACGGCCTGCATCCCCGCGCCACGGTACAGGAGATGCGCACCATCCTGGGGGACGAGCTGTTTGGCGAGTTCTATCCCACCGGCCAGATCACCAGCCACGACAGCGAGGACTACGAGCACATGGTGGACCTGGGGTTCACCGCCTCCGGGGACCACGTGCTCATGAACAAGTACGTCTTTGACGCGGACATCCCCATCCTCATCGGCCACACCCAGGGCAACCCCTACGGCGGCTACTCCGGCGGGTACAAGCACTGCGCCACCGGCATCACCCACTGGCGGAGCATCGCCGCCCACCACGTGCCCCGGGTGATGCACAGAGCCGACTTCGTGCCCGTGTCCACGAACAGCGTCATGCGCTCGAAGTTCGACGAGCAGGGCATGTTCATGGAGGAGAAGATGGGCCGCAAGTTCTTCTGCTGCGACGCGGTGCTGGACTCCAAGAGCCGCCAGATCGAGATCAACTCCGGCTGGGCCAAGGAAATGCAGCCCGTCTCCTGGGCCACCGCCGACAAGCGAACCTATGTCCACTGGGCGGAGAAGAAGTACGACGTGGTGGTGTTCGGCATGCCCACCGACTTCCACTACGGCGCGGGCATGGGCACCAACCCCATCCAGATGATGCAGGCCCTGTCGGCCCAGGTGATCCGCCACAAGCGGGTGATGGCCGACCACTGTGTGTTCATCGTGCCCAGCATCTGCGACGGGTGGTTTCACGACGAGCGCTGGCCCTATCTGCGGGAGCTGTACGAGATGTTCCAGCACGACTATATGCAGATCCTGCCGGATATGGACCGGTACGGGGAGTACTTCGCCACCCGGAAGGAGTACACGGACAAGTACCGCTTCGCCCACGCCTTCCACCCCTTCCACGGCTTTTCCATGATGAGCTGCGGCCATCTGGCGGAGGAGGACACCAGCGCCATCTACATCGTGGGGGCCCGGGAGCCGGGCATCGCCCGCTCCATGGGGCTGAAGACCCGGGCCACGGTGGAGGAGGCCCTGGCCGACGCCATGAAGAAATACGTGGGGCCCCACCCCAACATCCTGGCCCTGCCCCGGACGTTCACCACCGCGGCGGTGCACCTGTGCATGAAGGACCCGGGCCAGGACAGCCACAGCCGGGACGGCGCGGGGCACTGCTGCTGCGGGTGAACGCCCCTTCTGCGACGGAATTATAAATATGTCTATAATATCCCGGCGGCCCCGCCCTGGGGGGACTGAAAGGATCGGGAAAGAGGAGAGACGGATATGAAGGCCTATAAGCTGCTGGGCGCCGACGGCAAGTTTTATACTTCCGGGCAGCCGGGGACCCTGGGCGGGAACAGCCGCGCCAGGATCTACGGCCGTCTGGACTGCCCCGCGGCGCTGGCCTCGATCCGCAAGTACCCGGGCAGCTATGAGCGGGGGCGGGTGTTTTTTGCCGACGAGAAAACGGCTCTCGCCGCCGGGTATCGCCCCTGCGGGAGGTGCCTGCGGGAGAAGTACCTGCAGTGGAAGCGCGATCCGGAGAAGTACCGGGAAAAATACGGCGCGAAGTGACGGCTCGCCCGTCGTAAGCGCATTTTGCAGGGGCCGGTGACCCACCGGACCGGGGGAGGACGCTATGAGCGGAGAAGAGGACTATCTGTGCCGGCTGCGGCAGCTCTGCCGGGATTATATGAGCGAGATGACGCGCCTGGCCGCCGACCGCCGGTTCGGCCAGGGGATGATGGGGCTGGGCGGCCGGCTGGGCGACGAGCCCTGCAACAAGCGCTTCACCCAGCAGGTACAGGCGCTATTTCAGGATATGGCGCAGGATACAGCCGTCTCCTCCGGCGAGGTGCGCCAGGTGCTGGAGTGCCTGTATCGCGCCCCGTCGGACTATACCGGGCCCAAGGCGGCCTACTGGATGCTGCGGGCCGCGCAGACCTATTCCCTGCCCCTCGTCGGCCGCCTCACCCCGGCGGACGCCCGGGCGGTGCTGTCCGCCTATGAGAGGGCCTATCCCCGCTTTGACCGCATGCCGGCCCAGCAGGAGATCTTCACGGCCCTGACGGAGGCGGCGGTCGCCGAGAGGTGACCGGCGGGGTACAAGAACAGACATTCCACTTCAGACAGAACACGGGAGGTGCTCTATGAAACTGCAGATCGATCCGTCGGTATCTTACGCGATGGCATTGGAGGGTGGCGGCGCCAGAGGGGCCTATCAGATCGGCGCCTGGAAGGCGCTTCTGGAGGCGGGGATCCGCATCTCGGCGGTGGCCGGGACGTCCGTGGGGGCGCTCAACGGCGCGCTGATCGCCATGGGCGACGAGGCGCGGGCTGAGGAGCTTTGGTCCAACATCCACTACTCCGAGGTGATGGATGTGGACGACGACGAGATGGGCGATTTGGTGCGGGGGGATCTGCTGGAACTGGATCTGCCCCGGGTGCTGCAGAAGGTGTCGGCCATCGTCCACAACCGGGGGCTGGACGTGACGCCCCTGCGCAACTGGATCCGCCAGGTGGCGGACCCGGCGGCCATCCGCGCCTCGGAGCAGGAGTTTTACATTGTCACCTATTCCGTCTCCGACCAGAAGGAGCTGGAGCTGCGGGCCAAGGATCTGACGGACGATGAGCTGCACGACATGCTGCTGGCCAGCGCGTATCTGCCGGCGTTCCGCATCGAGCGGCTTGCGGGCAAGCTCTACGCCGACGGCGGCGTTCGGGACGTGCTGCCCCTGCATGTGCTCATCGAAAACGGCTACACCAACATCATCGCCATGCGGCTGTACGGCCCCGGGATCATGCGGCCCGTCCGGATCCCGGAGGGCACCCATGTGTACACCCTCGCCCCCAAGGCGAAGCTGGGCGGCATCCTGGAGTTCGAGGCGGAGCAGAGCCGCCGGAACATCCGTCTGGGCTATTACGACGCCAAGCGGTTCCTCTACGGCCTGAAGGGGGAGACCTATTATATCGACGCTCAGTGGAGCGAGGAGGAGGCCCGCCGGTTTTTGTGCGACGGCGTTCTGCGCGCCTGCGCGGACGAGAATCTGACCCTCCGGGCCGTCCACGAGGAGCGTCTGCCCGCTCTGGCGGAGAAGCTGAAGGCGGAGAAGGGCAGCTATGTGGATCTGGCGGCGGCGCTGCTGGAGGAAGCGGCGGCGCGCAAGGAGCTGTCGCCCTGGCAGATCTATACCGAGGGCGAGCTGCTGGGCAAATTGGGCGACGGGGCCGTGGAGGAGATCCTCGCCTCCGGGACCGACCGCTCCGGCGTGGCGGGCCTCATCAGCTCTCTCGTGCACTGACCGACCGCTCCGGGAGCGTCCAAAAATAAAGAGAACGGCCCTCCGACGCGCGTCGGAGGGCCGCTTTTGACCGGAGGCTGTCCCAGCTTGCAACCGCCGGGAGGCCATGATAAAATAAAGAAAAACGCCAGGGAGGGACGGAGAATGGAGCAGTGGCTGGACTATGAGCGCTCCGCGCTGGAGCGGCTGCGCCGTCTGGCGCCCGGATGCGCGGTGCTGCTGCGGGCGAAGGGGGACTTCCCGCTGGAGGGGCCGGGGAAGATCGCCCTGTACGGCAGCGGCGGCCGGCGCACCGTGAAGGGTGGCACCGGCTCCGGCGACGTGAATTCCCGGTTCACCGTGACGGCGGAGCAGGGGCTGCGGGAGGCGGGCTTCACCGTCACCAGCGGCGCCTGGCTGGACGGCTATGACGCCGTTTACGCCCGGGCCCGGGAGGCGTTCCTTGGAAGCATCCGGGCCGAGGCCCGCCGGCGGCACACCCTGGCCATGGTGCTGGGCATGGGCGCGGTGATGCCGGAGCCGGCCTATTCGCTGCCCATGGAGGCGGAGGGGGACACGGCGGTATACGTGCTGGCCCGCTCCTGCGGCGAGGGGAACGACCGGCGCAACGAGCCGGGAGATTACCGGCTCACGGACACGGAGATCCGGGACATCCTGGCGGCCCATAAGCGGTACCGGCGGTTCATGCTGGTGCTGAACGTGGGCGGACCGGTAGATCTGACGCCGGTGGCGGCGGTGGAGAACGTGCTGCTGCTGGGGCAGCTGGGAGCCGTGACCGGATGGGTGTTGGCGGATCTGCTGCTGGGCAGGGCCTATCCCTCCGGGAAGCTGGCCTCCACCTGGAGCGCCTGGGACGCGCTGCCCGCCCTGGGGGATTTCGGCGGCGCGGACGATACCCGCTACCGGGAGGGCGTCTACGTGGGCTACCGGTATTTCGACAGCGCGGGCGTCCGGCCCGCCTTCTGCTTCGGCTACGGGCTGGGCTATACCCGCTTTGCCCTGGGCAGGGCGGAGACAAACCTGTCCGGGGGCACGGCGGCGGTGCGCGTGCCCGTGACCAACGTGGGGAACCGTCCCGGCCGGGAGACGGTACAGGTCTATGTGTCCGTGCCCTGGGGACGGCTGGACCGGCCCTATCAGGCCCTGGCGGGCTTTGCCAAGACCGAAGAGCTGGCGCCGGGCGGGACGCAGACCGTCACGGTCCGCTTTGATCTGGCGGAGTTGGCGGGCTACGATACGGCCGCCGGGGCCTACATCCTGGAGCCGGGGCGGTACATCCTCCGGGTGGGGACCAGCAGCCGGGATACGGTGCCGGCCGCGGCTCTGACGCTGGACCGGGAGGTCACCGTCCGGCGGGTGGAGCACGTGGGCGGAACGCCGGATTTTGAGGACTGGCGGCCCGCGCCATGGCCGGAGGAAGCCTGCCCGGCCAATCTGCCGGTGCTGGCGGTGGACCCCGGGGCGCTGGAAGACCGCCCCGTGCCCGCGCCCGCCCGGCCGGGCCGGGAGGCGACGGAGCGGGCGGAGCGGCTGTCCGACGAAGAACTCATCCACCTCTGCGTGGGCCAGTATGAGGACGGGGCGGGGCTGGCCAGCGTGATCGGCAACGCGGCCCAGTCCGTGGCCGGGGCGGCGGGGGAGACCTGCTCCCGGATGGAGGACATCCCGCCGCTGGTGATGGCCGACGGCCCGGCGGGTCTGCGCCTGGCGCAGCACTATACCCGCCGGGGTGACATGGCCCTGGCGGTGGGCGGCACCCTCCCCGCCGGGATGGAGGAGCTGATGGGCCCCCTGATGCGCCGGATCATGGGTGGCGGGGGCGGCAGGGCCAAGGGCCCGGTGCTGGACCAGTACTGCACCGCCATCCCCATCGGCACGGCCCTGGCCCAGAGCTGGGACATGGACCTGTGCCGGACCGTGGGGGACATTGTGGGCACGGAGATGGAGCGTTTCGGCGTCCATCTGTGGCTGGCGCCGGCCATGAACATCCACCGCAATCCGCTGTGCGGCCGGAATTTTGAGTATTATTCCGAGGACCCGCTGCTCACGGGCCTGACCGCCGCGGCCGTCACCCAGGGGGTCCAGAGTCACCCCGGCCGGGGCGTGACGGTGAAGCATTTTTGCTGCAACAACCAGGAGACCAACCGCTTCCGCTCCAACAGCGCGGTCAGCGAGCGGGCGCTGCGGGAGATCTATCTGCGGGGTTTCGGGATCTGCCTGCGCCTGGCGGACCCGGCGGCGCTGATGACCAGCTACAACCTGCTCAACGGCGAGCACACCTCCCAGCGGCCGGATCTGCTGGTGACGCTGCTGCGGGACGAGTGGGGCTGGGGCGGCCTGGTCATGACCGACTGGGTGGTGGCCGCCATGGGCGGAAAGGGGAAATATCCCATGGCCCGGGCCGACGCCACCCTCCGGGCGGGGAACGATCTGTTCATGCCCGGCGGGAAACGGGACTTCAAGACCGCCCTCCGGGCGCTGCGGGACGGGACGCTGCCCCGGGAGCGGGCGGTGACGGACGCGGCCCACGTGCTGGAGGCGGTCCGGCGGCTGCGGGGCAAAAGGGAATAGACCGCGAAGGGCAAAAACGCCGCCTGGGACATCTGTCCCGGGCGGCGCCGCCGTTCACAGCTGGCGGATCAGCTCCCGGCGCAGCCGGTGGATGATGCGCTTTTCCAGACGGCTGATGTAGCTCTGGCTGATGCCCAGCCGGTCGGCCACCTCCTTTTGGGTCAGCTCCCGGTGTCCGCCCAGACCGAAGCGCATCAGGATGATGGACCGCTCCCGCTCGTCCAGCCGGTCCACCGCCTCCATGAGCAGCTGCTTTTCCACGTCGTCCTCCAGGGGGCGGCTCACCTCCTCGCCGTCGGTGCCCAGCACGTCGCTGAGCAGCAGCTCGTTGCCGTCCCAGTCGGTGTTCAGCGGCTCGTCGATGGAGATCTCCGCCCGGTGGGAGCTGCGCTTGCGCAGGAACATGAGGATTTCGTTCTCGATGCACCGGGAGGCGTAGGTGGCCAGCTTGATGCGCTTGGCCGGGTCGAAGGTGCCGATGGCCTTGATGAGGCCGATGGTGCCGATGCTGATCAGGTCCTCGATGTTTACGCCGGTGTTCTCGAACCGGCGGGCGATGTACACCACCAGGCGCAGATTGTGCTCGATGAGCTTCTGGCGGGCGTCGTGGCCGCCGGCCATCAGTCCGGCGATGGCGGCCTCCTCTTCCTCCTTGTCCAGGGGCGGGGGCAGCACGTCGCTGCCGCCGATGTAGTAGATCCTGCCGGGGCGCGACAGACGCAGCCGCAGGCGTATCAGGAGCAGTCGCAGTTTGTTCATAGGCACTCTCCTTTTACAGTATGGCGTCGTAAGCCTGGCCGGCGCCGATGGCGCCGGGGGATACGGCGGCCAGCAGATCGTCCCGCTCCCGGCCGTCCACCGTCACCCGGTCCGGCAGAAAGGCCAGCAGCAGCCCGCCCCGGCCCTCCACCCCCGTGTAGGGGACGAGGCGGGCTCCGGACAGGTGCAGCGCCGCCTCCGCCGCCTCCGCTCCCAGCCACGGCGCCTCCGCCGCCGTGAAAAGCGCGGCCAGGGCCTTCGCCTCCGCCACGAACACGGCCCGGCCGGTGATGGGGTCGGCGAGGTCGTTTCCCGTGTCCTCCAGGGCCCGGAGGGCCACCGTCCGCCCTGCCCGCTCCACCGTCACGGTATGGATCTGCGGCCGGGCGGCGCGGGCCGCGCCCCGATAGAGGAGGCTCACCGCGGCGTAGCAGAGGGCGAAGGCCAGGATCAGCACCCGCATATCCAGCCGCAGCAGCTGTCCGCCGGACCCGCCCCGGAGCAGCCCCGCGGCGTATACCGCCCCGCCGAACAGGGCGGAGGTAGCCAGAAACGCGGCGAAGCACCGCCCCAGCCGCCGCTCCCCGCCGAAGGCGGCCAGCGTCATGGCCGCCGCCAGCAGCGCCCGGGAGACCGGCCTGAGCAGCCAGCCCATCCCGGGCAGCAGCCCCGCCGCGCTCCATGCCGCGCCCAGCGCCGCCGCCCCCAGATACCGCCGCCGGCGGAAGGGCAGGGAGCACAGCTTGGCCGTGCCCAGCAGCAGAAAGTAGTCCACAATCAGGTCCAGACAGAACAGTTCATCCAGATACACGCTCTCCATAGACCGATGATAGACCGGCGGCGGTGCGAAGCCGGTTGAAATCGGATGGCATCTGTGATAAAATTTATAGCGGCGTCCGGCCGTGCCCGGATGAGGTTGAAAATGTAACCTTTGTTCCGTACAATGGAGAAAACAGACGAGGAGGCGCATCTATGGACAACGGATACCGGCGTGTGCTGCTGAAGCTCAGCGGCGAGGCCCTGGGAGGCCAGAGCGGCCGGGGACTGGATTTTGAGGTGATGCGCCGGGTGTCCCGCGCCATCGGCGCGCTGGCGCAGACGGGCGTGCAGATCGGCCTGGTCACCGGCGGCGGCAACTACTGGCGGGGCGCCAAGGACGGAGGCGGCAAAATGGAGCGCTCCCAGGCGGATAAAATGGGCATGCTGGCCACGGTGATGAACAGTCTGGCCCTGGCGGAGGTGCTGGGGCAGGAGGGCGTGCCCGCCCGGGTGATGACCATGATCGACATGCCCCGGATCGCGGAGAGCTATTCCTATCTGCGGGCCATGGAGCATCTGGAAAAGGGCCGGGTGGTGCTGTTCGCCGCCGGCAGCGGCAACCCCTATTTCTCCACCGATTCCGCCGCGGCGCTGAAGGCCGCCGAGATCGGCGCGGACGTGCTGCTGATGGCCAAGAACATCGACGGGGTCTATACCGCCGACCCGAAGACCGACCCCACGGCGAAAAAGCTGGCGTCCATCACCTACGACCAGATCCTCGCCCAGGGACTGAAGGTCATCGACTCCACCGCCGCCTGTATGCTCCGGGACAACGCCATCCCCACCCTGATCTTTGCCCTGGACCCGCCGGAGAACATCGGCCGGGCCGCCCGGGGCGAGAAGATCGGCACCGTCGTGAAGTGAGATCACTGCGAAGTTTTTTATAAAATCATCATCAAAGGAGGACCTGGCAATGTCTGAGCTGAAGGAATTTGAGGTAAAAATGACCAAGGCCAAGGAATTCTTGTCCGGCCAGTTCGACGCCGTGCGGGCGGGGCGGGCCAACGCCGCTGTGCTCAACGGCATCACCGTGGACTATTACGGCACCGCCACGCCCATCAACCAGGTGGCCGCCATCTCCGTTCCCGACCCCCGCACCCTGGTGATCACCCCGTGGGACGGCTCCGTCCTCAAGGGCATCGAGAAGGCCATCCAGGCCTCCGAGCTGGGCATCAACCCCCAGAACGACGGCCGCGTCATCCGTCTGGCCTTCCCCCAGCTGACCGAGGAGCGGCGCAAGGAGCTGGCCAAGCAGGTGCGCAAGTACGGCGAGGAGGCCAAGGTGGCCGTGCGCAACATCCGCCGGGACGCCATGGACAAGATCAAAAAGCAGCAGAAGGCCGGCGACATCACCGAGGACGACCAGAAGGATCTGGAGAAGGATCTGCAGAAGCTCACCGACGACAACATCAAGGACATCGACAAGCTCACCGAGGCCAAGGAGAAAGAGCTGTTCGCGATATGAGCGCCGCGGCAAAAACGGAACTGGCGGGAGAGTTTAAAAAACTCCCCCGCCATATCGCCGTCATCATGGACGGCAACGGCCGCTGGGCCCAGCGGCAGGGCCTGCCCCGGACGGCGGGCCACTCCGCCGGGGCGGACAGCTTCCACCGGGCGGCCCGGTACTGCCAGAAGCTGGGCATCGAATATCTGACGGTGTATGCCTTCTCCACGGAGAACTGGAAGCGGCCCCGGGAGGAAGTGGACGCCATACTGGAGCTGTTGGAGCGGTATCTGCGCCAGGCACTGCAGGACATGGAGAAGGAAAAGGTGCGCATCCGCATCTTCGGCGACCTGTCCCCCTTCACCCCGCAGCTGCGGGACATGTGCCGGGCGTGCATGGAGCGCTCGGCGGTCTATACCGGCGCGCAGGTGAACATCTGCCTCAATTACGGCGGCCGGGACGAGATCGTCCGGGCAGCGGAGAGATGGGCGGCGGAGGGCTGCCCGCCGCTCTCGGAGGAGCGCTTCGGCTCCTATATGTGGGGCGGGGACGTGCCGGACCCGGATCTGCTCATCCGGCCTGGCGGGGAGAAGCGGATCTCCAACTTCCTTTTGTGGGAGCTGGCCTATACGGAGCTGTATTTTTCCGACGTGCTGTGGCCGGACTTTGACGAGGCGGAGCTGGACAAGGCGATAGACGCCTACCGGCACCGCCAGCGCCGTTTCGGCGACGTGGGACAAGAGGCGTAAACTTATGATCCATTCCATTTCCGTGCTGGGCTCCACCGGGTCCATCGGCCGGCAGAGTCTGGCGGCGGCGGAGCGGCTGGGCATCCGGGTGGAGGCCCTGACCGCCCAAAAGAGCGTCGGCCTGCTGGAGGAGCAGATCCGAAAATTCCGCCCCTCCTACGCGGCGGTGTACGACAAAAAGGCCGCGGCGGCGCTGCGCGTCGCCGTGGCGGATCTGGACGTGGAGATCGGCGAGGGCCTGGAGGGCCTGCGCCGGGCGGCCACCGTGGACTGCGAGGGCGTGGTGACGGCGGTATCCGGCTCCGTGGGCCTGCGGCCCACCCTGGACGCCATCGCGGCCAAAAAGCGCATCTGCCTGGCCAACAAGGAGACCTTGGTCTGCGCCGGGTCCATCGTCATGGCGGCGGCGCGGGAGGCGGGGGCCGAGATCGTGCCCGTGGACTCGGAGCACTCCGCCATCTTCCAGTGCCTGGAGGGCCGGCGGGAGCAGCTGCACAAAATCCTGCTCACCGGCTCCGGCGGCCCCTTCCGGGGCTGGACCCGGGAGCAGACGGCCTCTGTCACCCCGGAGCAGGCGGTGCGCCACCCCAACTGGCACATGGGAGCCAAGATCTCCGTGGACAGCGCCACCATGATGAACAAGGGGCTGGAGTTCATCGAGGCCATGCACCTTTTTTCCGTGACGCCCGACGACATCCAGGTGGTCATCCACCCCCAGAGCGTGATCCACTCCATGGTGGAGCTCGTCGACGGCACGGTGCTGGCCCAGATGGCGGTGCCGGACATGGGTCTGCCCATCCAGTACGCCATGACCTGGCCGGACCGGGCGCCCTCGCCTTATGAGCGGCTGGATTTTTGGAAGATGCAAAACATGACCTTCCAGGCCCCGGATCCGGCCAAGACCCCCTGCCTGGCTCTGGCCATGGACTGCGCCCGCAGGGGCGGGATCGCCCCCGCGGTGATGAGCGCCGCCAACGAGACGGCGGTGGCGCTGTTTCTGGCGGGGAAGATCGGGTATAATGACATCTATGACCGGGTGGCGGCGGCGGTGGAGCGCATGCCCAGCCTGGCGGAGCCTACCATGGAGGACATCCTGGCGGCGGACGCCGAGGCACGGCGTCTGGCGGGACAGGCGATATTTTCTCTCTGATCCACATAGACTGTTTCCAGCAGATCACAGGAAAGGCACGATATGGGAACATTGCTGTATATCCTCCTTGCGATACTGATCTTTGGCGTCCTCATCGGCGTGCATGAGCTGGGCCACTTTGTGGCGGCCCGGCTGTGCGGGGTGCGGGTGCTGGAGTTTTCCATGGGCATGGGCCCGGCGCTTTGGAAGCGGGAGACGAAGAGCGGCACCCAGCTGAGTCTGCGGGCGCTGCCCATCGGCGGGTACTGCGCCATGGAGGGGGAGGAGGGCGACTCGCCGGACCCGGCGGCCTTCTCCAACGCCGCGCCCTGGAAAAAGTTCATCATCCTGGTGGCGGGGGCCTCCATGAATTTTCTGATGGGGCTGCTGCTGGTGGCGCTGTGCTATACCCAGATCGACGCCTTTTCGCCCCCCACGGTGACCCGATTCATGGAGGGCTGCCCCTACGAGGGCGCCGACGGCATCCAGGTGGGGGACACCTTTTACCGGGTCAACGGGGAGCGGACCTATCTGGCCAGCGACGTGAGCCTCTATATGACCCGGAACCGGAGCGGCCGGATGGATCTGGAGCTGATCCGGGACGGGAAGATGGTGGTCCTGGAGGACTACCCCATGACCCTGCGGGAGTACACCGACGAACAGACCGGCGAGAAGGTCATGCGCTACGGGCTCTATTTTGAGAACACGGAGTCCGGCCTCTGGGCGAAGGTCAAATACACCTGGTACTGCGCGCTGGACTTTGTGCGCATGGTGCGCTTGGGGCTGACGGACCTCATCACCGGCGCGGTGGGCGTGGACCAGATGACCGGCGTGGTGGGCATCGTGGGTATGATCACCCAGGTGGGCAACGAGGCCCCCACGGTGGCCTCCGCCCTTTTGAACATCTTCTATCTGGCGGCGTTCATCGCGGTGAACCTGGCGGTGATGAATCTGCTGCCTCTGCCGGCGCTGGACGGCGGGCGGATCTTCTTCCTGCTGGTGACGCTCGTCGCCGAGCGGATCTTCCGCCGGCGGATCGATCCCAAATACGAGGCCTACGTGAACACCGCCGGGATGGTGCTGCTCATGGGGCTGATGATCTATGTGATGTACAACGACGTGGCGAGGCTGATCGGCAGATGAAACGGGATGAAACCAAGAGGATCTGTGTGGGCGGCGTGGCCGTGGGCGGCGGCGCCCCGGTGACGGTGCAGTCCATGTGCAACACCGACACCCGGGATGCGGCGGCCACGGTGGAGCAGATGCGCCGCCTGCGGGCGGCGGGGTGCGACATCATCCGGATCGCCGTGCCGGACGAGGCCGCGGCGGCGGCTCTGCCCGCCATCATGGCCCAGGCGCCCATGCCCGTGGTGGCGGACATCCACTTCGACCACCGGCTGGCCATTGCGGCGGCCCGGGCCGGGGTGGACGCGGTGCGCATCAACCCGGGCAACATCGGCGCGAAGGAGCGGGTGGCGGCGGTGGCCACGGCCTGCCGGGAGCGGGGCATCCCCATCCGCATCGGCGTGAACACCGGCTCGCTGGAAAAGAGCCTGCTGAAAAAATACGGCGGCCCCACGGCGGAGGCCCTGGTGGAGAGCGCCGCCGGGGAGATCGCCGCGCTGCATGACGTGGGCTTTGAGGACATCGCCCTGTCGGTGAAGGCCTCGGACGTGTCCCTCACGGTGGCGGCCTACCGGCTGGCGGCGGAGCGGTTCGACTGCCCGCTGCACGTGGGCGTCACGGAGGCGGGCACCAGTTACGGGGGTCTGGTCAACTCCGCGGTGGGCATCGGCACCCTTCTCATGGAGGGCATCGGCGACACCATCCGGGTGAGCCTCACCGCCGACCCGGCGGAGGAGGTAAAGGCGGGCCTGGCTATACTGCGGGCCTGCGGACTGCGAAAGGGCGGCGTGCGCCTGGTGTCCTGCCCCACCTGCGGCCGGACGAGGATCGACCTCATCTCCCTGGCGAAAAGGGCGGAGGAGCGGCTCGCCGGTCTGGACCGGGACATCACCGTGGCGGTGATGGGCTGTGAGGTCAACGGCCCCGGGGAGGCCCGGGAGGCGGATTTCGGCATCGCCGGGGGCAAGGGCTTCGGCAGCCTGTTCGTCAAGGGCCAGGTGGTGCGCACAAAGGTGCCGGAGGAGCAGCTGCTGGACGGGCTCATGGAGCTCATCGAACGGACATAAGACAGATCTGGAGTACATAGCGGTGGAAAAGCAAACGTTATTGGAGATGTTCCCCTGCTGCCAGGAGCTGGAGAAGAGCTACGGCGATCTGGGGGGCGCCTTCGTGCTGGAGGGCACGGTGAATCGGGAGCGGACGGCCATGACCGTCAAGGTCCTGTTTCCCGCCATGCCCGCACCGGCGGAGGTGACGGCGGTGGAGTGGGCCATCGCCGGATATCTGGGTCTGCAGGCGGTGAAGGTGGAGGCCTCCTGGCCCCAGGAGGAGCCCCGGCCCGCGGAAAAGGCGGCCCCCTCCGGCTCCGGCAAGGTGCTGTTGGGACGGGCCATCAAGGGTCGGCCCGCCCCCATGAAGGACGCCTCCCCGGAGCAGAAGACCGTGGTGGTGTCCGGGCGGGTGTTCGCCGTGGAGACCCGGGAGATCCAGCGCCTGGGGGCCACCGTGCTCCAATTCGATATGACCGACGGCACCGGCAGCGTGCGGGTCAGCAAGTATATCCCCAAGGAGGAGGACCAGTCCTTCACCAAAAAGATCAGCAAGGGGATGTACCTGACCGTGTCCGGGTCCATGAAATTCAACGCCTACAGCAAAGAGGTGGAGCTGGAGCCCCGCCACATCCAGACCGCCGAGGCCCCGGCGCCCCGCCGGGACGACGCGCCGGTGAAGCGGGTGGAGCTGCATCTGCACACCCAGATGTCCACCATGGACGGGCTGACCGACCCGGCGGCCGCCGTGAAACGTGCCCAATACTGGGGCATGCCGGCGGTGGCCATCACCGACCACGGGGTGGCCCAGGCGTTCCCCGCCGCCTCCAAGGCGGCCAAGGACATCCGCGTGCTCTATGGTATGGAGGGGTATTATGTAAACGATATTGACGAGGGAATCGCTGTTCGAGGGCCCGGGGACGGGCCGGTGGACGGCGATTACGTGGCCTTTGATATCGAGACAACCGGCCTTTCCGACGAGAAGGACCGGATCACGGAGATCGGCGCGGTTCGCTTTGTGAAGGGGGAGCCCGCCGACCGGTTTCAGACTTATGTAAACCCCAATATGTCCATCCCGGAGAGTATCCAGCGCCTGACGGGCATCACCGACCGGGACGTGTTCGACGCCCCGGACGAGGCCGGCGCCGTGGGGGCGTTTTTGGATTTCGCGGGGGATCTGCCCCTGTGCGCCCACAACGCGGATTTCGACGTGGGCTTCATCAGCGCCGCGGCGGAGCGGATGGGCCGGCCCTTTGAGCCGCTGGTCATCGATACCCTGACCCTTGCCCAGGCGCTGCTGCCGGATCTGAAGAAATTCAAGCTGGACATGGTCTCCGACCGGCTGGGGCTGCCCGGGTTCAACCACCACCGGGCCAGCGACGACGCGCTGGTGTGCGGGCGGATCCTGGAGAAATTCATCCCCAAGCTGTCGGAGCAGGGGGTGGAGCGCCTCAGCCAGGTGAACGAGAACTGCCGCCGGCAGCTGAAGGCGGCAGGCCGCCATCCCCGGACCCGGCACATCTCCCTGCTGGTGAAGAACCGGAAGGGACTGAAAAACCTCTATGAGCTCATCTCCAAGAGCCACCTGGAGCACTTCCGGAAGGTGCCGGTCATCCCCAAGAGCCTGCTTATGGCCCACCGGGAGGGCCTCATCGTGGGCAGCGCCTGCGAGGCGGGGGAGTTTTTCCAGGCGGTGGCGCGCCACCGGGGCCGGGCGGAGCTGAAGCGCATCGGGGCGTTTTACGACTATTTCGAGATCATGCCCATCGCCAACAACGCCTTCATGCTGGACAGCGGCATGGCGAAAAACGAGGAGGAACTGCGGGATTTCAACCGCCGGGTCCTCTCCATTGCCGACGAGCTGGGAAAGCCGGTGTGCGCCACGGGCGACGTGCACTTTCTCGACCCGGAGGACGAGATCTTCCGCCACATCCTCCTCAACGCCAAGGGCTACTCCGACGCGGACCGGGAGATGCCCATCTATTTCCGCACCACCGACGAGATGCTGGAGGAGTTTGCCTATCTGGGCGAGGAGCGGGCCTACGAGGTGGTGGTGACCAACACCAACCTGGTGGCGGACATGGTGGAGGGACAGGTGGAGCTGCTGCCGGAGCACCGCCTCTATCCGCCGGTGATCGAGAATTCCGCCGATCAGCTGAAGGATCTGGTGTACGGCAAGCTCCACCAGATGTACGGCCCCCACCCGGAGAAGCTCATCAAAGACCGGGTGGACGAGGAGATGAACACCATCCTGGGCCGCCACTTTGACGTGATCTATATGTCCGCCCAGAAGCTGGTGGCGGACTCCCTGGCCCACGGGTATCTGGTGGGCAGCCGGGGCAGCGTGGGCTCCAGCCTGGTGGCCTACCTGGCGGGCATCACGGAGGTGAACAGCCTGCCGGCCCATTACCTGTGTCCCAAGTGCTACCACACGGATTTTGCCTCCGGCCAGGGCTACGGCTGCGGGGCGGATATGCCGGACAAGCTGTGTCCCCACTGCGGCGTGGAGATGCGCAAGGAGGGCTTCGACATCCCCTTCGCCACTTTCCTGGGCATCAAGGGGGACAAGGTGCCGGATATCGACCTGAATTTCTCCGGCGAGTACCAGGCCAACGCCCACGCCTATACCAAGACCCTCTTCGGCGCGGACCACGTGTTCAAGGCCGGCACCGTGGGCACCATCGCGGAGAAGACCGCATACGGCTACGTGAAGAAATACGCCGAGGAGAAGGCCCTCGCCTTCAACCAGGCGGAGATGAACCGTCTGGCCCTGGGGCTGGTGGGCGTCAAGCGCACCACCGGCCAGCACCCGGGCGGGCTGGTTATCATCCCCCAGGACAAGGACGTGACTGACTTCTGCCCGGTGCAGCACCCGGCGGACGACGCGGGCACGGACATCATCACCACCCATCTGGAATACCACTTCATGGAGGACTATCTGCTGAAGCTGGACGAGCTGGGCCACGATAACCCCACCATGATCAACATGCTGGAGCGGCTGACGGACACCGACGCCAAGACCATCCGTCTGGACGACGCTGACACCATGAGCCTGTTCTCCTCGCCCAAGGCCCTGGGCCTGCCGGACAACGACCCCATCATCGGTCAGACTGGCTCCATCGGCATCCCGGAGTTCGGCACCGGCTTCACCCGCCAGATGCTGGTGGACACCCAGCCGGACAAATTCGACATGCTGGTGCGCCTGTCCGGCTATTCCCACGGCACTGGCGTGTGGCTGGGCAACGCCCAGGATCTGATCCGGTCCAAGACCGCCACCGTCTCCCAGACCATCGGCTGCCGGGACGACATCATGATCTATCTGATGAACTGCGGCATCGACGCCAACACCGCCTTCAAAAGCATGGAGAACGTGCGCAAGAAGAACAAGCAGCTCACCGACGAGCAGGTCCAGATCATGAAGGAGCACGGCGTGCCCCAGTGGTACATCGACTCCTGCCATAAGATCGAGTACCTGTTCCCCAAGGCCCACGCGGTGGCTTATGTGCTGATGGCTTTCCGCATCGCCTGGTACAAGGTCCATAAGCCCTTGGCGTTTTATTCTGCGCTGTTTTACCGCCGCAGCCAGAAGGACGGCTTCGACGCGGAGATGATGATGGGCGGCGCGAACCGGGTCCGGGCCAAGCTGAAGGAGATCAACGGCAACCCCAACGCCACCGCCAAGGAGCAGGATCTGGTCACCACGCTGGAGATGGTGTATGAGTTTTATATGCGGGGGTTCGATTTCGCCCCCATTGACCTGTATGAGTCCAGCGCGTTCACCTTTGACCCGGTGGGGGACAAGCTGCTGCGGGTGCCCTTCGTGGCCGTGTCCGGTCTGGGCCAGACGGCGGCCCAGGACCTGGCCCGGGCCCGGGAGGGCGGCCGCCGGTTCGTATCCGTGGAGGAGCTGGCGGCGGTATGCCCCAAGGTCAGCTCCGCCCACATCGAGGTGCTGAAAAAGCTGGGCGCCTTTGGCGAACTGCCCGAGACCAGCCAGATGACGCTGTTCGATATGTGAGGAAAACGGCCGGGAGGCCGGTGTGGCATTCAGATCCTGACAGGGGGGATATGGGCCGTGGAATTGCTTCTTGTGATCGCGTTCATTCTGGCGGTTTTGTACGCGTACAAGACCTATGCTCAGTCAAAAAAGGAGTTCGAAGAGGCGAAAAAAGAGAAGGAGGAGAGAAAGGCTATGGAAAAGGAGAACGCTCCGGTGTATGATCCCAAAACATTGCTGGCCAGAGCTCTGAACGGTCAGACCTTGAACGAGGAGGAAAGCGTTTTTCTGGCAGATTATATTGTAAAGCTGAAAGCGATGATAGAAGAGGCGATCGATCTGGCGGCGGACGCCTATTACAGCCCCTTCACCCCGCGGGATTTTCGGTAGAGACCGGCCGCGTCATATAGGAAAAACGATCTCCCGGGCATGAGTCCCGGGAGATCGTTTTTTTGTGGAGTTTGCCGGATGGGCGGCGGGCGTTATATCCGCGCTACGCCGGAATCCCGGGCGGCCTGGGCCACGGCGGCGGCCACCGCGTCCCGCACCCGGGGATCAAAGGGCCGGGGGATGATGTACTCGGCGCAGAGCTCGTCCTCGCCCACCAGCCCCGCCAGGGCGTGGGCGGCGGCCACCTTCATGGCCTGGTTGATGTCGCTGGCCCGCACGTCCAGGGCGCCCCGGAAGATGCCGGGGAAGGCCAGAATGTTGTTGAGCTGGTTGGGCAGATCGCTGCGGCCGGTGGCGGCCACGGCGGCGCCGTTGCGGATGGCCTCGTCGGGGAAGATCTCCGGCATGGGATTGGCGCAGGCGAACACGATGGCCCTCTCCGCCATGGAGCGGACCATCTCGCCGGTGACGGAACCGGGGGCGGACACGCCGATCACCGCGTCGGCGCCCCGCAGCGCGTCGGCCAGGGACCCGGTGATGCCGGCGCGGTTGGTCACGGCGGCCAGAGCGCGCTTGGCGGAATTCAGGTCCGGCCGGCAGGCGGCGATGGGACCGGTGCGGTCGCAGACGATCACATCCCCGGCGCCCACCCCGGTCAGCAGCCGGGCGATGGCGGTGCCCGCCGCGCCGGCGCCGTTGATGACGACGCGCACGTCCTCCAGACGCTTGCCCACCACCTTCAGGGCGTTGATGAGCCCCGCCAGGGCGATGACGGCGGTGCCGTGCTGGTCGTCGTGGAACACGGGGATGTCGCACAGATCCTTCAGCTTCTCCTCGATCTCAAAGCAGCGGGGCGCGGCGATGTCCTCCAGGTTGATCCCGCCGAAGGAGCCGGCCAGCAGGGACACGGTGCGGACGATGTCGTCCACGTCGTGGGAGCGGATGCACAGGGGGATGGCGTCCACGCCGCCCAGGGCCTTGAACAGCACGCACTTGCCCTCCATCACGGGCATGCCCGCCTCCGGGCCGATGTCCCCCAGCCCCAGCACGGCGGAGCCGTCGGTGACCACGGCCACGGTGTTCCACCGGCCGGTGAGCGCGTAGCTCTTGGCCGGGTCCTTCTGGATCTCCAGACAGGGGGCGGCCACCCCGGGGGTGTAGGCCAGGGACAGGGCCTCGGTGCTGTCCACCGGCACCTTGGGCTCGACGGAGAGTTTGCCCCGCCACTGGGCGTGGGCCTGGAGAGATGCTTTTAAGTAGTCCAAAGGTGTGTCCTCCGTATCACAAATAGGGCGAGTAGAGCTCGCCGGTCCAGTCGCAGAATACGCTGACGGGGAAGTTTTCCACCTCCAGCCGGTGCACCGCCTCGGTGCCCAGCTCGGGGAAGGCCACCACGTCGCAGCGCTTCACATAGTTGGCCAGCAGCGCGCCGCAGCCGCCCTCGGCGGAGAAGTACACGCAGGTGTTCTCCCGGATGGCGTCCAGCACCGCCTGGCCCCGGCGGCCCTTGCCGATCATGCCCTTCAGTCCCGCCGCCAGCAGAGCGGGAGTATAGCGGTCCATCCGGTAGGAGGTGGTGGGTCCGCAGGAGCCGATGGGCCGTCCCGGGGGCGCCGGGGTGGGGCCGGTGTAGTAGATGATCTGGCCGGCGGGGTCGAAGGGCAGACTCTCGCCCGCCGCCAGCAGCTCCGCCAGCTTTTTATGGGCCGCGTCCCGGGCGGTGTAGATCACGCCGGTGATGCGCACCTGGTCCCCGGCATGGAGAGAGCGCACTGTCTCGTCCGTCAGGGGGGTGGTGATGTGTTTTTCGTTTCGATCCATCGTCAGCCTTGCTCCTTGTATGCCCAGGCTCTCACCGATAGAAGGAGAGCATGCCGTAGTATTTGGTGACCAGGCCCTTGTCCTGCACGTCGTCCCGGAAGTCGTCGGGGGCGTAGCGCAGAAGGTAGTAATCCATATCGTGCAGGGTCTTGAACAGGTCATTGGCCCGGCCCATGTCGTGGGTATTCCGGGCGTCGTCCGCCGCGTCCGCCAGGGAGCGCAGGTCGTTTTTAAAGGTCTCGTCCTGGACGCCGGCGATGATATCCTCCAGGATGGCGATGAAACCGTCCGCGTCGCAGTCGTTTTGCACCACCAGATAGGAGATGGTGTCTTCGGTGCCGTATTTGTCGCAGAAGCCCTGCCAGGTGAGGTCCTCCCGCTCCATGATGGCGCTGATGTCCTCCCGGGACATGTCCCCGGTGTAGCTTGTGCCCACGTTTATCTCGCCGGTCTGGTCAAAATAGTTCCAGGCCAGATCCTCCGGGTCGGCCAGGGAGTCGAATATGTTGTCGTACAGATATTTGCCCTCCCACCAGCTGTTGGCCCCCTGGATGACATCGTAAAGATGCTCGATCTGCTCCTGGCTCATGCCCGCCAGGGCCTGTTCCCGGGCGGCGAGCACCTGCTCCCGGGAGGGGGAAGGGACGAAGGCGGGGGTGGGGCTGGGAGCGGGAAGATCCGCCGGCGCCGGGGTGGGGGCGTTCATCTGCTCCAGGGTCTCGCTGTCCACCTCTATGACCCGGCGGCCCGCCGAGGGGGCCGGGGTCTGGACCGCGTCCCCGTCCGGGCCGGAGCAGCCGGCCAGGAGAAGCAGCGCCAGGGCCCAGAGAAGGGGCAGCTTTTTCATTAGAGCACCTCGCTGGCGTATCGGAGAGAGTGGCAGCCGATGGAAACGGCGCAGGGCAGGCCCGCGATGTGGGTGGGGGCGGCGAGGATGTTCACGCCGATGGAGAACTTTTTCGTCGCCTCATACAGCTCCTGTTCCAAGGCCGCGTAGAAGGAGTCGGGGTTGGGCCCCTCCCGGAGCACCGCCCGCTTGGCTATGTGGGCCACGAGGTCGAAGTTGCCGCCGATCCCCACGCCGATCATCACCGGCGGGCAGGCGTCGGGCACCGCCATTTTTGCCGTCTCCAACACGAAGGCCTTCACGCCCTCGATTCCGTCGGCGGGGGTTAGCATGGCGATGCGGGCCTTGTTCTCGCAGCCGAAGCCCCGGGGGGCCACGGTGACCTTTACCCGGTCCCCGGGCACCAGCTCGGTGTAGATCGCGGCGGGGGTGTTGTCCCCGGTGTTTTGCCGGCGCAGGGGATCCGCCACGATGGAGGAGCGCAGATACCCCTCCTTCACCGCCCGGCGGACGCCCTCGTCCACGGCGGCGGGGATGTCCCCGGTGAGGTGGACGTCCTGGCCCACCTCCAGATACACCGCCGCCATGCCCGTGTCCTGGCACAGGGGGATGTTCCCGTTTTTCTCAAAATTCTCGATGATATAGGGGTTGCCAAAGGCGTACAGCTTCGCCTTCACCGATTCCGGCAGGACGAGACACGCCCGCACGTATAACTCCGCCACGGCGTCGGTGAGCCGCCGGGCGTCGATCTGGCGAAGGCTCATCCGGGGTAGGTGACCTGGGGCTGGCGCTTGTGCTCGCTGATGCGGTGGAACCGGTCGATGACGGCCCGGTCCTGCTCGTCGGCCTCGCCGGTGAGGAGGAACTGGTCGATGGCGGCGTAGGTGACGCCCATCTCCTTCTCGTCGGTCTGCCCCTCGAAGAGCCCCGCCGAGGGAGCCTTGGTGCGGATGGACATGGGCGCGTCCAGATACGCCAGAAACTCGTAGATCTCCGTCACCGTCAGGTCCGCGATGGGGTTGAGGTCGTAGGCCCCGTCGCCCCACTTGGTGAAGTAGCCCATATAGGCCTCGGAGCGGTTGCCGGTGCCCGCCACCAGGCGGCCCTCCGCGCCGGCGATGGCGTACAGGGTGGTCATGCGAAGGCGGGGGGCGATGTTGGCGATGGCGGCGCCGGTCATCTCCACTGCGCCCTGGATGGCGGCCAGCTCCGCCTCCCGCACGGGGGTCAGATCCACCAGCCGGGTCTCGATGCCGTACTGGGCCGCGGCGGCCTTGCCGTCCTCCAGATCGATGCTGAAGTTGCGTTGGGAGGCGCAGGGCATGAGCACGCCCACGGTGTTGTCGCAGGCCGCCTTGCACAGGATGCCCACCAGGGTGCAGTCCTTGCCGCCGGAATTGCCGTACACGATGCCCTTCTGGCCGCTCTTGGCCAGGGTCTCCTTTATGAACGCCACCCGCTTTTCAAATTCCTCTTTGTAGTTTCTCATGATGTTATTATCCCCTTTCCCGTGGAGCTTTGAGCGCATTATACGCGCTTTGGAAGGGTTTGTAAATGCGAATTGTGAACAAAAGAGAACGCGGCGCGGCAAATGGGAAGTTATACTACAGAGCGTATCAAAAACCCAAACACGATGATCACCAGCACACTACCGATCCGCACACCCTTTTTCAATTCAGCATGATTTCTCCAATCCACGGATTTCGGCCATACAGGATTTATGAAAAAGAGCAGCCCGATGATAATCCATGCAACATTATGAAATATACCCATCTTAAAAATCTGTTCAAAGGCAAAAGAGCATACGAGAATAGCCAATGAAATATATATCTGCGTTTTGAAGGACAATCTTTTCAAAGAAATCACCTCGCCAACTACCGATCTGCCGCGCTGTTGCGTACCGCAATAGTATAAGGGAGACGCGCCGTGGGGCGCGCCTCCCTTGGATGCTGTGTTTTATCCCATGTAGATGTACTGGTCCCGGTCGGCGCCCACGGAGATGTAGGTGAACTTGCAGTCCACCACCTCCTCCAGGTAGCGGATGTAGGCCTGGGCGGCCTTGGGCAGGTCGGCAAACTTCCGGCAGCCGGTGATGTCGCCGGAGAATCCCTCCCGGTACTCATAGATGGGCTTGCACTTCTCCAGCACCGGCTCCAGGGGGAAGGCGTCGATGCGCTCGCCCTCGTACTCGTAGGCCACGCACACGGGGATCTTCTCAAAGCCGGAGAGCACGTCCAGCTTGGTCAGCGCCAGCTCTGTGGCGCCCTGCATCTGCACGCCGTAGCGGCTGGCCACCACGTCAAAGCCGCCCACACGCCGGGGCCGGCCGGTGGCCGCACCATACTCGCCGCCCGCCTCCCGGAGAGCGTGGGCCTCGTCGCCGGAAAACTCGCACACGAAGGGGCCGCCGCCCACGGCGGAGGAGTAGGCCTTGGTGATGCCCACCACGCTGTCCAGATGCTTGGCCGGGATGCCCGCGCCGATGGGGGCGAAGGAGGCGAGAGTGCAGGAGGAGCTGGTGTAGGGGAAGATGCCGAAGTCCAGATCCCGCAGCGCCCCCAGCTGGGCCTCCAGCAGCAGGCTCTTGCCGCTGTCCACGGCGGCGGTGAGGTACTGGGTGGTGTCGCAGATGTTGTCCACCAGCGGCTCGCCGTTTTGCATCAGCCAGTCGTACATCTCCGTGACGGAGATGGGCTCGTGGCCGTAGGCCCCGGCGATGGTCAGGTTCTTCCACTCCACGATGTCCGCCAGCCGGTCCTTCAGCATCTCCGGGAACAGCAGGTCGCCCATGCGGATGGACTTGCGCATGTACTTATCGGAGTACACCGGGCCGATGCCCCGGCGGGTGGAGCCCTGTTTTTTCGCGCCCATCCGGTCCTCCTCCAGTCCGTCCAGCAGGGGGTGGAAGGGCATGCATATCGTGACGCGGTCGCTGATCTTCAGATTCTCCGGCCCGATGGCCACGCCCTTTTCCGTCAGCCGGCCGATCTCGCCGGTGAGGTGGCCCAGATCCACCACCATGCCCGGGCCCATGACGTTGACGGTCTCGGGCCGCAGAATGCCGGAGGGCAGCAGGTTCAAAATGAACTTGCCCCGGTCGTTCACCACCGTATGGCCGGCGTTGTTGCCGCCTTGATAGCGGGAGACGATGTCATACTGGCTGCTGAGCAGGTCCACCATGCGGCCCTTGCCCTCGTCGCCCCAGTTGATACCCACGACTGCTGTGATCATGATGCAATCTCCTTCTTATATGTGATGTGTATCCAGGTGCCGGTCCCGCTCAGTTATACAGGGAAAGGGACATGAGGATGTCGTTCATTGTGGTCAGGGCTATGTCATGGTACTCGTCGTAATCGTCGTGGCAACGGACTTCGATCCGCCAGTAGGTGCCGCCGATATCCGCGATCGCCACGGTGCTCGTGTAAGGTTCATACCTCGAGGAGAGGGAAGAGGAAAGGTCCACGGTCCAGTAATCGAACCGGCCCCGGTGGAACTGACTGATCTGCGAGATATACTCGGCGTCGCGGACGGAGTCACTGTCAAAGTAGAGCTTGCGGCACACCTCGTCCAGGACCTGCTCCGGCGCATAATCGGAGCTGTAATCGGTCTTTTTCACGTCCGCACTGAAAAAAAACGCGCCCGTTCCATCTTTCAGGAGTAAGATGCCGTTTTTACGATGTATCAGGTCGGACGTATCCAGGCGGTCGCCGGTGATGATGTACAGCTCTTTGTCGTATTGATAGCCCGTTTCCATGGTCCAGAGCTTATAGCCCGGGGCCGTGTAGGCGCCGGTGACGGCAAAGCTCTCCACTATATGGTCGATCTGCTCCCGGTAGAGATCCGCCTGGTCGGAGGCGTCGTTGATCAGCGTCTGGATGCAGTAGACGCCAAAGTCCCCCTGGCCGTCGTGGATATAGAGGCAGCCGCTGTAAGGCTGGCCGTTCTGGTCCAGGGAGAAGGTGAAGGCCGTGCCGGGCCAGTCCGTCACATCGCCCTGAAAGCCGGTGATCTCGGCCTGGTCGCTGCCCAGAAAGTCCGTGACCACGCTGTCGCCGATCTCGTCCCGCAGCTCCGAGAAATCGTCGGCGGAGTAGATGTAGGCGTCCCCGGCCACGGTGTGGTAGGCGTACTCCACCGCTACCCGGAAGTCGCTGCCGTTTTCGATGAGCACCGTGTTCTCATAGGGCTCGGACACCGTACACCCCTCGGGATACTGGATGGAGAACATCACCGCGTCGTTGGTATAGAGCTCATATCCCCGCGCAGACCCGCTGCCGCCCTTTGGGATGAGGACCACGGCCACGATCACCGCCACTGCCAGCAGGATGCAGCCGGCCAGAATGCCCATGGTCTTGCCGCTCATGCCCTTTTTTGCGGGCGCAGCGGGCTTGACGGGTGCAACGGGTGCAACGGGCTCAGCAGGCGCAGCGGGCTCGACCGGCTCGGCGGGCTCGACAGGCGCAGCAGGCTCGGCGGGCTCAGCAGGCGCGGCAGGCTCAGCAGGCTCAGCAGGCGCAGCGGGCTCAACAGGTGCGACAGGTGCAGCGGGCTCGGCGGGCTCGACAGGCGCAGCAGGCTCGGCGGGCTCGGCGGGCTCGGCGGGCTCGACAGGTGCAACGGGCTCAACAGGTGCGACAGGTGCAGCGGGCTCGACAGGCGCAGCAGGCTCGGCGGGTGTGACAGGCTCGACAGGCGCAGCGGGCTCGACGGGGTTTTCCTCCGCCGGGACGATGGGGGTGCCGCACTTGGTGCAGAACAGGGAATCGTCCGGCAGCCTGGCGCCGCAGCGACGGCAGAATTGCATGGTGCTTCCTCCTTATCGTTATCTGTTTCTTATTCTATACGGCGGCCTGGGCGTGCTGGCGGATGGCCTCGTGCAGCTTCTGCCGGTCCCGCTCACGTATCCAGAGTGAGGGACATGAGGATGTCGTTCATTGTGGTCAGGGCTATGTCATGGTACTCGTCGAGGTAACGGACATCGATCCACCAGTAAGTGCCGCCGATATCCGCGATCGCAATGGTGCCCATGCGAGGGTCGTTCTCCGAGGAGAAGGTATAGGAAAGGTCCACGGTCCAGTAATCGAACCGGCCCCGGTGGAACTGACTGACCTGCGAGATACGCTCGACGTCTCTGATGGAGTCATTGCGGGGGCATATCTCGTCCAGGACCTGTTCCGGCGGCGCATCATCGGAGCTGTAGTCGGTCTTTCGCACGTCCACGTAGAAATACCCCAGTCCTTCTCTGCCCAGTCCCTCTTGCTGGAATACGATGTTGTTTTCACCAATAAACATCGGCTCGGCCGTATCCAGGCCGTCGCCGGTGATCATGTACAGCTCTTTGTCGTATCGATAGCCCGTGTCCACAGTCCAGAGCTTATAGCCGGGGGCCGTATAGGCGCCGGTGACGGCAAAGCTCTTCACCATGTGGACGATCTGCTCCCGGTAGAGGTCCGCCTGGTCGGAGGCGTCGTTGATAAGCGTCTGGATGCAGTAGACGCCGAAGTCCCCCTGGCCGTCGTGGACATAGAGGCAGCCGCTGTAAGGCTGGCCGTTCTGGTCCAGGGAGAAGGTGAAGGCCGCGCCGGACCACCTCGCCACATCGCCCTGAAAGCCGGTGATCTCGGCCTGGCCACTGCCCAGAAAGTCCGTGACCACGCTGTCGCCGATCTCGTCCCGCAGCTCCGAAAAATCGTCGGCGGAGTAGATGTAGGCGTCTCCAGCCACGGTTTGGTAGGCGTACTCCACCGCCACCCGGAAGTCGCTGCCGTTCTCGATGAGCACCGTGTTCTCATAGGGCTCGGACACCGTACACCCCTCGGGATACTGGATGGAGAACATCACCGCATCGTTGGTGTAGAGCTCATATCTCTGCGCAGACCCGCTGCCGCCCTTTGGGATGAGGGCCACGGCCGCGATCACCACCACAACCAGCAGGATGCAGCCGGCCAGGATGCCCAGGGTCTTGCCGCTCATGCCCTTTTTCGCGGGCCCGGCAGGCGCGGTGGGTGCAGCAGGCGCAGCAGGTTTGGTGGGCTCGACAGGTACGGCGGGCCCGGCAGGTACGGTGGGTGCAGCAGGCTCAACAAGTGCGGCGGGTTCCTCGTCCGCCGGGACGATGGGGGTGCCGCATTTGGTGCAGAACAGGGAATCGTCCGGCAGCCTGGCGCCGCAGCGACGGCAAAATTGCATGGTGCTTCCTCCTTATCTTATTCTCTTTCGCTTGTGGGCGCCGGCGGCGCTCACACGTTCGTTTCTGCCTCCACGCCCAGCTCGGCGGCGTACTTTGCCAGCACCGGGCGCACATGGACGGCCAGGAACGTCTCCGTCTGCTCCGGGGCCAGGCCCACGAACTTGGAGATGTCCAGCACCTTGTCCAGATCGGCTTTCGTCAGGTGGAAGGCCGGGTCGGCCAGCAGCCGGTCCAGAAGGTCGTTGTCTCCACCCTCCATCTTCACCTTCACCGCCGCCGCCTGGGAGTGCCGGCGGATGGCCTCATGCAGCTCCTGCCGGTCGCCGCCCAGGGTCACCGCGTGCATGAGGATGTTCTCCGTGGCCATGAAGGGCAGCTCCTCCAAAAGGTGCTTTTCCATCACCTTGGGGTACACGGTCCCGCCCCGGATCACGTTGATGACGAGGGTCAGGGCGCCGTCGGTGGCGAGAAATGCCTCCGGCAGGGTGATGCGCCGGTTGGCGGAGTCGTCCAGCGTCCGCTCCAGCCACTGGGCCGAGGCGGTGTCGGCGGTGTTGCGCACGGCGTTGGTCACGTACCGGCTCAGAGAGCATACCCGCTCGCAGCGCATGGGGTTGCGCTTGTAGGCCATGGCGGAGGAGCCCACCTGCTCGGTCTCGAAGGGCTCGTCGAACTCCTTCATGTGGGCCAGCAGCCGCAGGTCCTGGGCCATCTTATACATGCTCTGGGCGATGCCGCCCAGCACGTTCAGCACGAAGGCGTCCACCTTCCGGGAGTAGGTCTGGCCGGACACGGGCATGCTCTCGTCAAAGCCCATTTTCTGGGCGATGCGCGCTTCCAGCTGAACCACCTTATCTCCGTCGCCGCCGAACAGCTCCAGGAAACTGGCCCCGGTGCCGGTGGTGCCCTTGCAGCCCAGAAGCTTCAAATGGGCCAGCTCGTACTCCAGCCGCTCCAGGTCCATGAGAAAATCCTGGGTCCACAGGCAGGCCCGCTTGCCCAGAGTGGTGGGCTGGGCGGCCTGGAAGTGGGTGTAGGCCAGGGTGGGCACGTGCTTGTGCTTTTCCGCGAAATCCGCCAGCGCCCCGATGGCGTTCACCAGCAGGGTGCGGATGCGGATAAGAGCATCGCGCATCTGGATGATGTCGGTGTTGTCCCCCACGTAGCAGCTGGTGGCCCCCAGGTGGATGATGCCCTTGGCCTTGGGGCAGGCGTCGCCGTAGGTGCGGATGTGGGCCATCACGTCGTGGCGCAGGCGCTTTTCGTAGTCCGCCGCCTTTTCGTAGTCGATGTCGTAAATATGCGCGCGCATCTCGTCCAGCTGCTCGTCGGTGATGGGCAGTCCCAGCTCCTTCTCGCTCTCCGCCAGGGCGATCCACAGCTTCCGCCAGGTGGAGAACTTGAAGTCGGGGGAGAAGATGTGCTGCATTTCGCGGGAGGCGTACCGGGCGCACAGGGGATTTTCGTAAAATTCTTTGGACATATCGTTCATTCACTCCACGGTGACAGATTTGGCCAGGTTCTTGGGTTTGTCGATGTCGCAGCCCCGCTGCAGGGCGATGTAGTAGGCGAACAGCTGCAGGGGCACCACCCCCAGGTTGGGCTGCAGCGCCGGATGGGTATCGGGGATGACCATGACGTGGTCGGCCAGCTTTTCCATCCGCTCCCGCTGGCTCTCGGTGGTGAGGGCCACCACCTCCGCGCCCCGGGCCTTTACCTCCACGATGTTGCTGACGGCCTTGTCGATGAGGGGGCCGTAGGTGGCCAGCGCCACCACCAGGGTGCCCGGCTCGATGAGGGAGATGGTGCCGTGCTTCAGCTCCCCGGCGGCATAGGACTCGGAGTGGATGTAGCTGATCTCCTTCAGCTTCAGGGACCCCTCCAGTCCCAGGGCGTAGTCCAGGTTCCGGCCGATGAAGAACACGCAGTCCCGGTTGAAGTAGAGGCTGGCGAGGTACTGATAGACGTCGGTGCCGGCCAGCACCGTCTCCAGCTTCTCCGGCAGCAGCCCCAGCTCCGCCGTGACGGCGGCGTATTCCGGTCCCCCCGCCCGGCCCAGCGCCCGGGCCATCCACAGCCCGAACATGGTCAGCAGCACCAGCTGGGTGCTGTAGGCCTTGGTGGTGGCCACGGCGATCTCCGGCCCGGCCCAGGTGTAGAGCACGTCGTCCGATTCCCGGGCGATGGAAGAGCCCACCACGTTCACGATGGACAGGATGTATCCCCCCAGCGCCTTGGCCTCCCGCAGGGCGGCCATGGAATCCAGCGTCTCGCCGGACTGGCTGATGACGATCACCAGCGAGCGCTCATCCACCAGGGGGGAGCTGTAGCGAAATTCCGACGCCAGGCATACCTCCACCGGCAGGCGCAAAAACCGCTCCAGGCTGTACTTGCCCAGCATGCCCACGTGGTAGGAGGAGCCGCAGGCCACGATGAAGATCCGCCGGAAGGAGCGCAGCTTTTCCTCCGTGAGGGAGAGCTCGTCGAACGCCACCTCGCCGTCCCGCAGACGGGGGGAGACGGTGTGGCGCAGGGCCTCCGGCTGCTCCATGATCTCCTTGAACATGAAGTGAGCGTAGCCGCCCTTTTCCGCCGCGGACACGTCCCAGTCGATGGTGTGGCGCTGCTTTTCCACCGGCCGGCGGTATTCGTCGTAGACGTCGATCCCCCGGGGGGTGAGCACGGCCACCTCGCCGTCCTCCATATAGGCGACGGTGCGGGTGCGGGCGATGATGGCGGTGGCGTCGGAGGCGATGAAATTCTCCCCCTGGCCGTAGCCCAGCAGCAGCGGCGCGTCCTTCCGGGCGGCGATGAGCATGTCGGGCCGGTCGGCGCACAAAATGCCCAGCGCGTAGGCGCCCTCCAGCTTTTCCAGCACCCGGTAGACCGCGTCCAGCGGGTCGCTGCCGTCGGTGAAGTAGTAGTCCAGCAGCTGGGCCACCACCTCCGAGTCGGTGTCCGAGCGGAAGCGCACGCCCCGGTGCAGGAGAAATTCCTTGATCTCCGCGTAATTTTCGATGATGCCGTTGTGGACGATGGCCACCCGGCCGTTCTGGCTCACGTGGGGATGGGAGTTGACGTCGTTGGGCTCGCCGTGGGTGGCCCAGCGGGTGTGGCCCACGCCGGTGGTGCCCTCCAGGGGAGGGAGACCGTCCAGCTTTTCCCGCAGCGCGCTGAGACGGCCCTTGCGCTTTTGGATCTGCAGCCCCTTTTCCGGGCTGATCACCGCCACGCCCGCCGAATCATAGCCCCGGTATTCCAGATGCTCCAGACCGTCCAGCAGGATGGGAACGGCGGGCGAGCTTCCCGTGAATCCGATGATACCGCACATGGATCAGCCGATCATTCCTTTCCGCCCTGGGAGTGATCCAGGGCCGCGGACACAAAGCCCAAAAACAGGGGGTGAGGCCGGTTGGGCCGGCTCTTGAACTCCGGGTGGAACTGCACGCCCACGAAGAAGGGGTGGCCGGGCACCTCCACGGTCTCCACCAGCCGCCCGTCGGGGCTGACGCCGCTGATGACCAGGCCGGCGGCCTGCAGCCGCTCCCGGTAGTCGTTGTTGAACTCATAGCGATGGCGGTGCCGCTCGCTGATCTCGGTCTTGCCGTAGCACTTCTCCATGGTGGTGCCGTGGGCGACGACGCAGGGATAGGCCCCCAGACGGAGGGTGCCGCCCTTGTCGATGTCGTCGTTCTGGCCGGGCATGAAGTCGATGACCCGGTGGGGGGCGTACTCGTCGAACTCACGGGAGTTGGCGCCCTCCAGTCCCGCCACGTGGCGGGCAAATTCGATCACCGCCACCTGCATGCCCAGGCACAGGCCAAGATAGGGGATGTTGTTCTCCCGGGCGTAGCGCACCGCGGCGATCTTGCCCTCGATGCCCCGGTTGCCGAAGCCGCCGGGCACCAGGATGCCGTCCACGCCGGCGAACACCTCCGGGCAGTTGGCCTCCGTCACGGTCTCCGAGTCGATCCACTTGAGATGGATGCTGGTGCCCTTGGCATAGCCGGCGTGCTTGAGGGCCTCGTTGACGGACAGATATGCGTCGTGCAGCTGCACGTATTTGCCCACCAGGGCGATGGTGACGGTGTGGGTCAGGTTGTGGATGGACCGGACCATGGCCTTCCACTCCAGCAGATCCGGCGCCTTGGTCCACAGCCCCAGCTCCCGGCACACGATCAGGGAGAAATCGCTCTCCTCCAGCATCAGCGGCGCCTCGTACAGCACCGGCACGGTGCGGTTTTCGATGACGCAGTCGGGCTTGACGTTGCAGAACATGGCGATCTTGCGGAAGATGGTGGGGTCCTTGATGGGCTCGTCGGAGCGCAGCACGATGATGTCCGGGGCGATGCCCATGCCCTGCAGCTCCTTGACGGAGTGCTGGGTGGGCTTGGTCTTGTGCTCGTCGCTGCCGCTGATGAAGGGCACCAGGGTCACGTGGATGAACAGGGCGTTCTCCTTGCCCACCTCGTGGCCCACCTGGCGGATGGCCTCCAGGAAGGGCTGGCTCTCGATGTCGCCGGTGGTGCCGCCGATCTCGGTGATGACCACGTCGGCGTTGGTCTTCTTGCCCACGTTGTAGATGAATTCCTTGATCTCGTTGGTGATGTGGGGGATGATCTGCACCGTGGAGCCCAGATACTCCCCCCGGCGCTCCTTGTTGAGCACGTTCCAGTACACCTTGCCGGTGGTCAGGTTGGAGTATTTGTTCAGATCCTCGTCGATGAACCGCTCATAGTGGCCCAGATCCAGGTCGGTCTCGGCGCCGTCCTCGGTGACGTAGACCTCCCCGTGCTGATAGGGGCTCATGGTGCCCGGGTCCACGTTTATGTAGGGGTCCAGTTTCTGGGCGGCCACCTTCAGCCCGCGGGACTTCAAAAGCCGGCCCAGACTGGCGGCGGTGATGCCCTTGCCCAACCCGGAGACCACGCCGCCGGTGACAAAAATATATTTGGTCATGTTTTGATCCTCTACTATTCTGTTCTGTCGGTTGCTCCGCGTCGGACCGGGCGGGCCGCACGCAAAAACACAACCTATAATATACCATTATTGGGGGCGCGATGTCAACGATACAACACGCGCAACGTGCCGGAACCGGGCGGCCGTCCCGGCGGAAAATTCTCCCTTCCGGGCCGGGCGGCTTTACATCCGGCGGGAAAAACGCTATAATATGAGAAAATTCGACAGTTGCGGGGGCGAGGGCATGGAAGACGTCATCCGCCGCTTCCGGCTGGAGGGAGCGCCGGTCCGCTGTGAGCGCTACGGCAGCGGCCACATCAACGGCACCTGGCTGGTCCGGACGGACGCCGGACGCCGGTATATCCTGCAAAAGCTGAACCGGTCGGTGTTCCCCGATCCGGCGGGCGTGATGGAGAACGTGACGGCGGTGAGCGCCTTCATCGCCGAGAGGACCGGCGGCCGGCGCCGGTGCCTGCACCTGGTGCCCACCTGGGAGGGGGAGCCCTTCGCTACGGACGGGGACGGAGAGGTCTGGCGGGTCTACGACTTCGTGGAGGGCTGCGTCTGTCTGGACGCCCCGGAGACGCCGGAGGACTTTTACCAGAGCGCCGTGGCCTTCGGCTCGTTCCAGTCCTGGCTGGCGGATTTTCCCGCCGGCACGCTCCATGAGACCATCCCCGACTTCCACAACACCCCGGACCGGTACCGGAAGCTCCGCGCCGCCGTCGGGGCGGATGTGTGCGGCCGGGCGGCGCAGGTGCGGCCGGAGATCGCCTTTGCCCTGGCCCGGGAGGAGGCCGCCGGCGCGCTGCAGCGGATGCGCCTGAGCGGTGAGCTGCCCGTCCGGGTGACCCACAACGACACCAAACTCAACAACGTCCTTCTGGATGCGACCACCCGGGAAGCCGTGTGCGTCATCGACCTGGACACGGTGATGCCGGGGCTGGCGGCCTACGACTTCGGCGACTCCGTCCGCTTCGGTGCCGCCACCGCCCCCGAGGACGAGCGGGATCTGGACGCGATGGGGCTGAGCCTGGAGGCCTTCGGCGTCTTTGCCCGGGGATATCTGGCCGCCTGTCCCGGTCTGACGGAGCGGGAGAGGGCGACGCTGCCCCTGGGCGCCTGGACCATGACGATGGAAAACGGCGTCCGCTTCCTCACCGACTATCTGCAGGGGGACGTGTATTTCGCCGTCCACCGGCCGGGCCATAACCTGGACCGGGCCCGGGCCCAGTTCCGCCTGGCGGAGGATATGGAGAAGAAGCGGGACGCCATGGCCGCCGTCATCGCCGGGCTGGAGGCGGAGCGGGCCTGAAAGCCGCCGGGGCGAAAAACTGGACCTTTCTTTTTTCCTCCAAGTGGAGTAATATTACCAGAGAGAAATACGCTGATTCCATCTCAGAGATTGGGTAGGGTAGTGCCGTGGTCTTTTCCAGTATGCTGTTCGTCTTCCTGTTTTTGCCGGCGAACCTGCTGAGCCAGTTGCTCTTGAAATCGCCCAAGGCGAAAAATATCGCGATGCTGGCCTTCTCGCTGGTGTTTTACAGCTGGGCGGGCCCCCGGTATCTGCTGCTCCTGCTGGGAATGGTGCTGATCTGCTGGGTGGGGGCGCTGCTGATCCAGATGTGGGAGGGCTCCCCGGCCCGGAAGATCTGCCTGTGGGCGACGGTGGGGCTGTGCCTGGTGATCCTGGGGATCTTCAAGTATACCGGCTTTCTGCTGGGCAACGTGCAGAGCCTTTTCGGCGTGCCGAAGGTCATCCCCCAGATCGTGCTGCCCATCGGCATCTCCTTTTACACCTTCCAGCTGATCTCCTATGTCGTCGACGTATACCGGGGCGAGGTGAAGGCCCAGAGCCGGTATTGGCTGCTGCTGCTGTACGCCAGCCTCTTCCACCAGTGCATCGCCGGCCCCATCGTCCGCTACAAGGACGTGTACCGGGACATCATCCGCCGCCGGACCAAGTCGGAGGAGGTGTCCGCGGGCATCAGCCGCTTCACCATCGGCCTGGCGAAAAAGGCGGTGCTGGCCAACGGCTGCGCCGTGATCGCGGACCAGCTGCTGGTGTCCGACGCATCGGCGCTGGCGGCGGTGCCGGCCATGGGCATGCTCCTGGGCGCGGCGGCGTTCACGCTGCAGATCTATCTGGACTTCTCCGCCTATTCGGATATGGCCATCGGCATGGGCCTGATGTGCGGGCTGCACTACCGGGAGAACTTCGATTACCCCTATATGTCCGGCTCCATCACGGAGTTCTGGCGGCGGTGGCACATCTCCCTGAGCAGCTTTTTCCGGGACTATGTGTACATCCCCCTGGGCGGCAGCCGCTGCGGCACGGGCCGGCAGCTGCTGAACTTGTTCGTGGTGTGGTTTTTGACGGGCATGTGGCACGGCGCCAGCTGGAATTTCATCCTCTGGGGCCTGTATTTCGGCGTGCTGCTGGCCGTGGAGCGGTTCGTGCTGGGCAAGGACGGACAGCGGTTCCTGCCTCAGGTGCTGCGCCACGGCGGCGTGCTCATCCTGGTGACCTTCAGCTGGATGATCTTCAAGTTCACGGACCTGTCCCTGCTGGGGACCGCCGTGAAGGGCCTGTTCGGGATGAATCACAACGGCTTTTCCAGCGCGACGGTGTCGCTGCTGTTCAAAAACAACCTGTTCTTCCTGCTGCTCTGCTGCGCCGCCGCGACCCCTCTGGGGAAGTGGCTGCGGGGAAAGCTGCGGAAGCTGTCGGAGCGGGGCGAGCTTTTCTACATCGTCAACGGCGTGTGGGAGGTCGTCCACCCGGTGTTGCTGCTGCTCCTGTCGGCCATGGCCCTGGTGGGGGACAGCTACAACCCGTTTCTTTACTTCCAGTTCTGAGGAAAGGCGCGGCACATGTTTGATCGTGAACGGCAAAACAGCATCCTGCGCCTGATGAAGGCGGTCGCCTTCGCCCTGGCCATGGTGATCCTGGGCGGGGCGGGGCTGGTCTGGCCCCGGCCGGACACCTCCGTCGTGGAGAAGCGCAAGCTCACCCAGTTTCCGTCCTTCTCCTTCGCCTCCCTCTGGGACGGCACCTTTTTCAGCGGGATCGACACCTGGTACGCGGACACCTACCCCATGCGGGAGGATCTGATCGCCGCCCAGCAGGAGATGGAGGAGCACTACGGCCTGCGGGGCACCCAGATGATCGGCGGCACGGTGGCCGACGCCATCCCCACGGGGGATGAGGCCGACGGCGCCGGCGGCGATGAGGCCGAGGCCGGCGCCGAGCCCACCGCCACCCCGGAGCCCACCGCCACCCCGCTGCCCGACGGCACCGTCCATGAGATCGGCGAGTTCGTACCCGGCGGCATCTACATCACCGGCGGCAGCGCCTACGGCGGATATTACTTCAGCCAGAACGGCGCGGACTCCTACATCAACACCATGAACCAGATCTATGAGAACATCGGCGACAAGGTGACCATGTACGTGATGGACGTGCCCATCAGCGCCAGCGTGATGCTGGACGAGACCGTCTGGGCGGACATGGGCTGCAGCGACGAGGGCGCCGCCATCGAGTATATCGCCGGGAAGCTGGATCCGGGCATCAAGCCCATCCTGGTCTACGACACCCTGCGGGAGCACAACGCGGAGTACATTTATTTCCGCACCGACCACCACTGGACCGCCTTGGGGGCCTATTACGCCTACCGGGTGTTCTGCGGCATGAAGGGCTGGACGCCCCACGAGCTGGACCAGTTCGAGATGAAGACCTTCGCCCCGGACCGGTTCCTGGGCAGCTACTATACCACCAGCAACAAGTCCTCCCAGCTCACCTCCCATCCGGACACGGTCTACGCCTGGGTGCCCATGGCCACCAACGACATGCAGACCATCATGCAGGACGGCATCACCTACGACTGGCCCATCATCAACGACTGGTTTGAGTACGACGACAACAACACCTACTGCATCTTCGCCGCCGCCGACCAGCCCTTCTCCCACATCCACAACGACACCATCACCGACGGCAGCGCCATCATGGTGGTGAAGGACTCCTACGGCAACTCCTTCATCCCCTGGCTGGTGGACCACTACGAGGATATCTACTGGGTGGATTACCGCTACACGAACAACACCGTCTCCGAGCTGGTGGAGAAATACGGCGTGCAGGAAGTGATCTTTGAGGCCGCCACCTCCCTGGCCACCGGCGGGTCCTGCAACGGCTACTTTGCGAGCGTGGGCGTCTGAGCCGCCAAAAAAGCGCATAGGAAAGGGAGAGGCCCGCGCCTCTCCCTTTTTGTGCAACTATTTTCCATATTTTTAGTAGGAAAAACGGAATAACCCGTTGACAGACTAGGAAATAGGGGTTATACTGACCACGGTCGAAAAAACTACCTGAGAGAGGCTTGTTTGCGCTATGTATGTGTATGCTGACAACGCGGCCACCACGGCCCTGAGCCCCAGGGCGCTGGAGGCCATGATGCCCTACTTTACGGAGACCTACGGCAACGCCTCCAGTCTCCACTCCCCGGGACAGCGGGCCGCCGAGGCCCTGCAGACGGCCCGGGAGGCGGTGGCCAAGGCCATCCACGCGGATTTCAAGGAGATCTACTTCACCGGCGGCGGCAGCGAGGCCGACAACCAGGCCATTCTCTCCGGCGCGGCCATCGGCGCCCGGAAGGGGAAAAAGCACATCATCTCCACCGCCTTTGAGCACCACGCGGTGCTGCACACCCTGCAGAAGCTGGAAAAAGAGGGCTATGAGGTGACGCTGCTGCCGGTGCATGAAAACGGCGTGGTCACCGCCGAAGACGTGGCGGCGGCCATCCGGCCGGACACGGCGCTGGTGACCATCATGTTCGTCAACAACGAGATCGGCACCGTCCAGCCCATCGCCGAGATAGCGGCCGTGTGCCGGGAGAAGGGCGTGCTGATCCACACCGACGCAGTCCAGGCCGTGGGCCACATCCCCGTGGACGTGAAGGCCCTGGGGGTGGATATGCTGTCCATGGCGGCCCACAAGTTCCACGGCCCCAAGGGCGTGGGCGCCCTCTATGCCCGCCGGGGCGTGCCCCTGGTGAACGTCATCGAGGGCGGCCAGCAGGAGCGGGGCAAGCGGGGCGGCACGGAGAACATCCCCGGCATCGTGGGCATGGCGGCGGCCATCACGGAGGCCACGGAGCACCTGGAGAAGGACATGGCCTACGTCACCGGCCTGCGGGAGAAGCTCATAACCGGCCTGGAGAAGATCCCCCACAGCCGTCTCAACGGCGACCGGGAAAAGCGCAACCCCGGCACGGTGAATTTCTGCTTTGAGGGCATCGAGGGCGAGGGACTGCTGCTGTGGCTGGACCAGAAGGGCGTGGCGGCCTCGTCGGGCAGCGCCTGCACCTCCGGGTCCCTGGACCCCAGCCATGTGCTGCTGGCCCTGGGTCTGCCCCACGAGGTGGCCCACGGCAGTCTGCGGCTGAGCGTGGACGTGTGGAACACGGAAGAGGAGATCGACCACATCCTCCGGGCGGTGCCCGAGGTGGTGGATTATCTGCGGGATATGTCCCCGGTGTGGGACGAGCTCGAGCGGGGCGAGATGCCCCATCTGATCTGAGGAGGAAAGTTTATCATGGCACTTTACAGCGAAACGGTCATGGACCACTTCCAGCACCCCCGGAATGTGGGGAAGATGGAGGACGCCGACGGCATCGGCGAGGTGGGCAACGCCGTCTGCGGCGACATCATGCGCATGTATATCAAGGTGAAGGACGATATCATCACCGACGTGAAGTTCATCACCTTCGGCTGCGGCAGCGCCATCGCCAGCTCCTCCATGGCCACGGAGATGATCAAGGGCAAGCCCATCGCGGAGGCCCTGGAGCTCTCGAACAAGGCCGTGGCCCAGGCGCTGGACGGTCTGCCCGCCCACAAGCTGCACTGCTCCGTGTTGGCGGAGGAGGCGGTCCGGGCCGCGGTGAAGGACTATTACGACAAGCACAACATCGCCTACGATCCGGCCATCTTCGGCTGCGACGTGGCCTGTGCCCACGAGCACGACCACGACCAGGCTCCCGCGGAGGAGTAACGGTGCCGCGGGCGCTCATCGCCATGTCCGGCGGGGTGGACAGCTCCGTCGCGGCGCTGCTGATGCGGCGGGCCGGCTATGACTGCGTGGGCGCGACCATGAAGCTGTGGAGCGGCGAGACGGCGGGGGAGAAGACCTGCTGCGCCGCAGACGACACCGCGGACGCCCGGTCCGTGGCCGCCCGGCTGGGGATGGATTACTACGTCTTCAACTTTGCCGGGGACTTCGACCGCCAGGTCATCGGGCGGTTCGTGGCAGGCTATGAGGCGGACGAGACCCCCAATCCCTGCATCGAGTGCAACCGGTATCTGAAATTCAGCCGGCTGTGGGAGCGGGCGGTGCCGCTGGGCTGCGACGTGATCGCCACGGGCCACTACGCCCGGGTGGAGCGGGATCCCGGTGGGCGGTGGCTGCTGAAAAAGGCCGTCGACCCCGCCAAGGACCAGAGCTATGTGCTGTATATGCTCACCCAGGCCGAGCTGGAGCGCACCCGCTTCCCGCTGGGGGGACTGCGCAAGGAGGAGACCCGGCGGCTGGCGGAGGAGAACGGCCTTCTCAACGCCCATAAGCGGGACAGCCAGGACATCTGCTTCGTCCCCGACGGGGACTACGCCGCCTTCATCCGCCGGTACACCGGCCGGGACTATCCCCCCGGGGACTTCGTGGACGAGGACGGCCGGGTCCTGGGCCGCCATCAGGGCCGCATCGGCTACACCGTCGGCCAGCGGCGGGGCCTGGGCGTGGCGGCGGGAAAGCCGATATATGTGCTGCGAAAGTGCGCGGCGGACAACACCGTGGTCCTGGGGGACAACGAACGGCTCTTCTCCCGGCGGCTCATCGCCCGGGATGTGAATCTGATCCCCTTCGACCGGCTGGACAGGCCCCTGCGCTGTCGGGCGCGGGTGCGCTATAACATGACGGAGCAGCCCGCCACGGTCACCCAGATCGGACCGGACCGGCTGGAGGTGGTCTTCGACAAGCCCCAGCGGGCCGTCACCGCCGGCCAGGCGGTGGTGCTCTACGACGGGGATACGGTGCTGGGGGGCGGCACGATTCAGGAAACGGAGGATATGGCAAATGGATAGGGAAAAGGCGTGGGAGCTTCTCACCAAGTATAACAAGGACCACTTCCACCTGCAGCACGCGCTGACGGTGGAGGGGGTGATGCGCTGGTACGCCAACGACCTGGGCTACGGCGACCAGGCGGACTTCTGGGCCACGGTGGGCCTGCTCCACGACCTGGATTTCGAGATGTGGCCGGAGGAGCACTGCGTCAAGGAGCAGGAGCTGATGCGCCAGGCCGGGGTGGACGAGGCCACCATCCACGCCGCCTGCTGCCACGGCTACGGCCTGACCGGCGTGGACATGGAGCCCACGCTGGAGATGGAGAAGGTCCTCTTTGCCGCGGACGAGCTCACCGGACTCATCGGCGCGGCGGCCCTGATGCGCCCTTCCAAGAGCGTGCAGGACATGGAGGTCAAGAGCCTCAAAAAGAAGTTCAAGTCCACCGGCTTTGCCGCCGGCTGCAGCCGGGAGGTCATCCAGCAGGGCGCCGACATGCTGGGCTGGCCGTTGGAGACGCTGATGGAGAAGACCATTCTGGCCATGCGCTCCTGCGAAGCGGACGTGCAGGCGAAGATGGCCGCGCTGGCATAAAAAAAGCGCGCCCGCCGGCGCGCCGTCAGAAGAGCATCCGCTCCCACAGACACAGGAGCAGATACACGCCTGCGCAGAAAAGAAAGATGAGAGCGGCCATATCCGGAGCCTCCTGTCCTCTGTGGTAGCTACAAGATAGGACAATCCGGCATCATTTCTGCAACGGTCCGGCATCAAAAATGCATCATTTTTATTAATTTTCCGGGAGGAGAGGGCTATGAGGATTTCCACACGGGGCCGGTATGCCCTGCGCACCATGGTGGATCTGGCCCAGCACAGCGGCGACGGGCTGGTGACGCTGAAGGATGTGGCCGCCCGGCAGGAGCTGAGCCAAAAATATCTGGAACAGATCGTCACCCAGCTGAGCAAGGCCGGGTTCGTCAAGGGTACCCGCGGGCCCCTGGGGGGCTATCGCCTGAGCCGGGAGCCCAAGGATTACTCCGTGGCGGAGATCCTGGAGCAGGTGGAGGGCAGTCTGGCGCCGGTGGAGTGCCTGGAATCGGACGTGAACACCTGTGAGCGGTGCTCCTCCTGCGCCACGGTGGATATGTGGACAGGCCTTTACAAGGTGGTCACCGATTACCTGGGCCACATCAGCCTGCAGGACGTGGTGGACCGGGCCAGCGCCGCCGCCGGCAACGATTACGTGATCTGAATCCACAGAAAATACCCGGCTGTGCCGCCACAGCCGGGCTTTTTTATAAAAATCCGAAAAGCGGTTGACAGCGGGCCGAAAGAGTGTATAATAGCAGCATCCCCGGAAATCATATTAAACCGATAGGAAATAGAGGAGAATAGAGTCATGGCCATCTACAAGTCTTTTACCGAGCTGGTGGGGAACACCCCGCTGCTGGAGTTGACCAATCTGGAGAAGAAGCTGGGACTGAAGGCGAAGATCGTGGCGAAGCTGGAGTATCTCAACCCCGCCGGGTCCGTGAAGGACCGCATCGCCAAGGCGATGATCGAGGACGCGGAGGCGTCGGGGAAGCTGAAACCCGGCGCGGTGATCGTGGAGCCCACCTCCGGCAACACGGGCATCGGCCTGGCGGCGGTGGCGGCCGCTAAGGGCTATAAGGTCATCCTGACCATGCCGGAGACCATGAGCGTGGAGCGGCGCAACCTCCTCAAGGCTTATGGCGCGGAGCTGGTGCTCACCGAGGGGGCCAAGGGCATGAAGGGCGCCATCGCCAAGGCGGACGAGATCGCCGCGGCCACGCCGGGGGCCTTCATCCCCGGCCAGTTCGTCAACCCCGCCAACCCCGCCGCCCATAAGGCCACCACCGGACCGGAGATCTGGGAGGACTCGGAGGGCGCGGTGGACATCTTCGTGGCCGGCGTGGGCACCGGCGGCACCCTCACCGGCGTGGGCCAGTACCTGAAGGAGAAAAAGCCGTCGGTGAAGATCGTGGCGGTGGAGCCGGCCAGCTCGCCGGTGCTCTCCAAGGGCGTGGCGGGCAGCCACAAGATCCAGGGCATCGGCGCGGGGTTCGTGCCGGAGGTGCTGGATACGGCCGTCTACGACGAGATCATCCCCGTGGAGAACGAGGACGCCTTCGCCTTGGGCCGCCAGCTGGGCCGCACCGAGGGAATCCTGGTGGGCATCTCCGCCGGGGCGGCGCTGTGGGCCGCCGTGGAGCTGGCCAAGCGGCCCGAGAACGAGGGCAAGACCATCGTGGCCCTGCTGCCCGACACTGGGGACAGATACTTATCTACCCCCATGTTTCAGGATTGAGACAGGGAGACACAGCAAAAACGCACGGCGCAAGCCGTGCGTTTTTTTGTGGTTATGGATCTTCACTTTGCCGTCAGCGTTTCCAGCGCCGCCAGGCGGGCCGCCACGCAGAACAGCTCCATGGCCGCCTCCAGCTCCGGCAGGTCGGGGAAGGTGGGGGCGATGCGGATCACGCTGTCCTCCGGGTCCTTGCCGTAGGGGAAGGGGGCCCCGGCGGGGGTGAGCACGAGCCCTGCTTCCTTGCACAGCGCCACGCAGCGGGTGGCGGTGCCGGGCAGGCCCTCGTAGGCCACGAAGTAGCCGCCGTGGGGCTTATTCCAGTGGGCGATGCCCCGGGGGGCGATCTCGGTATCCAGGGCGCCGAGCACGCACTCAAACTTGGGCCGGACGATGGCGGCGTGCTTTTTCATGTGCTCCTTCACGCCGTCGGCGTCCTTGAGAAAATGAACGTGGCGCAGCTGGTTGACCTTGTCGTGGCCGATGGTCTGTACGCCCAGCTGCTTGGCGATGAACTGGATATTGTTCTCGCTGGCGGCGATCACGGACACCCCCGCGCCGCCGAAGGAGATCTTGCTGGTGGAGGCGAACTCGTAGACCATGTCCTCGCTGCCCTGCTCTTTACAGGCGTCGAAGATGTTGAGAAGCTCGTCGTCCTTCCCGTCGAAGCAGTGGACGCAGTAGGCGTTGTCCCAGAAGATGCGGAAATCGTCCGCCGCGGGCTTGAGGGCGGCGAAGGCGCGCACCGTCTCGGCGCTGTAGGTGATGCCGGAGGGGTTGGAGTACTTGGGCACGCACCAGATGCCCTTCACGGCCGCATCGCTCTCCACGTACTGCTTCACCAGGGCCATGTCCGGGCCGGTGGCCGTCATGGGGATGTTGATCAGCTCAAAGCCGAAGGCGGCGGTGACGGCGAAGTGCCGGTCATAGCCGGGCACGGGGCAGAGGAATTTCAGCTTCCCCTGCTGGCCCCAGGGCTTGCTGCCGCCGTACACGCCCAGCAGCAGCGCCCGGGCCACGCTGTCGTACATCAGGTTCAGACTGGACTGGCCGCCCACGATGATGTTGGCCGGCTGTACGCCCAGCAGGTCCGCAAACAGCGCCTTGCACTCGTCGATGCCGGTGGGCAGACCGTAGTTGCGGGTGTCGGCGCCGGAGGCGGTGTGGGTGAGGGTGGCCGGGTCCAGGGCCAGCATGGGCATGGACAGGTCCAGCTGGGCGGGGTTGGGTTTGCCCCGGGACATATCCAGCTTCCGGGGCACAGCGGCCAGCGCGTCGTACGCGGCCCGCACGGCGGCCAGCTCGGCCGACAGCTCCTGCTTTGTCATATCAAGATAGCTTTTCATGGACATTACCTTTCCTTATGAAAATCAGACCAGTACAGTATAGTCAATCCCGGCGGCTTTTGCAACCCCTATTTTGCCCGATCCGCTTTTTCCAGCTCGCCCATATAGGAGCGGGCGTCCTTGATGAAGCTGGCGATGATCAGTACGATCACGATGCCGATGGGGAAGGCGGCGATGATGGACACGGTCTGCAGGTTGTTCATGGACCCCTCGGAGAAGATCAGCGCGATGGGCAGCAGGATGAGCAGAATGGCCCAGAACAGCTTCATCCCCCGGCTGGCCTCCTCGCCCTCCCGGAACCGGCGGTAGCTGTACTGGCTGGCCACCAGGGTGATGGAGTCGAAGCTGGTGGCATAAAAGGCGATCATGCTCAGCACCAGCAGCACCAGCACGATCTGGTGGGCGGGCAGGTTGCCGATGATGGCGATGACTGTCTGGTACAGGTCGCCGCAGGCGTTATACAGCCCCACCGCGTCAAAGGCGCCCATCATCTGCAGCCCCAGGCCGTAGTTGCCCAGCACGATGAAGGAGACCAGGGTGCTGCTCACGCCGAAGACGTAGGTGCCCAGAATCACCTGCTTCACCGTCCGGCCCCGGCTGACGCTGCCCATGAAGAAGGGGGACGCCACACACCACACCATCCAATAGGCCCAGTAGAAGATGGTCCAGTTCTGGGGGAAGGAGGAGGTGCGCAGCGCGTCGGTCCAGGTGCTCAGACCGATGAAATTCTGCACCATGTTCCCCAGCGCGGTGAAGCCGGTCTCGATGATATACCGGGCCTCGCCGCCGAACAGCAGCACATAGGCCAGCAGCGCCCCGAAAAGATACATGCAGGCGTTGGCCAGCCAGGACACCCCCTGGATGCCCTTCATCACCGCGAAGGTGTACACCAGGCAGGTGACCGTCAGGATGGCGATGGTCAGGTATTTGGAGCTGGGGATGCCGATCAGACTGGTGAGGGCAGCACTGAGCAGGGGCGTGGCCACGGAGAAGGTGGTGGCGGTGCCCGCGATCAGGGCCACCACCGCCAGCACGTCGATGACCCTGCCGGGCAGCCGGTCGGTCCTGTCCCCCAGCAGGGGGCGGCAGGCCTCGGAATACTTCTGCTTGTGCACGCCCCGCACATGGAGCATGAATCCGAAGCAGGCGGCCAGGGTGGCGTAAAAACTCCAGGGGATGGGGCCCCAGTGGAACAGCGTATAGGTGGAGGCCCAGTCCTGGATGGAGCCCATGTCCGCCACGTGGGGCTCCTGGGCGTAATAGATCCACTCGCACAGCGAGTAGAACAGGATGTCCGCCGCCAGACCGCAGGTGAACACCATGGCGCCCCAGGTCCAGAAGCCGTATTTGGGCTTCTCCCCGGGCTTGCCCAGGGTGATCTTCCCGATGGGGGAGAAGGCGATCCACAGGGACACGGCGAGCACGCCCAGCCCGATGGCCAGATAATACGTGCCGAAACTGTCCCCCAGGAAGGACCGGATGGCGCTCAGCGCCGCGGTGGACCGCTCCGGGACCAGGATGAAGAACACGCACAGGATCAAAATGGCGCCGAAGGGCACCACGGTGGTGGCCGGATCCAGCCGGCGGCCGGTCTTCTTATCCATCTTTACATTCCCTCCTTCGGGGTGATATAGCCGGCGTAGCTGGGGTCGGCGGCCGCCAGCTCTGCCAGAGAGTCGATCTCCACCACGGCGTCCGCCGCCATGGGCCGCACGCCCAGCCGGTAGTCCTCCGGGCGGAGGAACAGGGCCACGTCGTCCCAGTAGAGGGACCAGTTTTTCTCCTCCTCCATGGCCTGTTCCAGATCGGCCGCCAGGCGGCGGCCGTCGTCCTCGGACCAGCGGGATACGCTGTAAAGCCGCCAGCCGCGCTCGCCGCCGGTCCGGCTGCAGGAACGGACCGTACCCTCCCCGTCCAGGGTCAGCAGCCACTCGTCGGTGTGACCGTCCGTCCACACGCAGTTGTAGCCGGAGCGCTCAAAGGAGGGGTCCAGCGCGGAGGCGTCGCGGATCACCTGGTCCCCGTCCAGGACCATGGCCCCGGGCAGATAGGCCCGGGCCACATAGAGGGATGAGATGTTGTTGCGGGAGGCGTACCAGGGATTTTCGATGAGCCGCACCCCCGGCCAGCGCGCCGGCAGGGAGGCGAACTGCTCCTTTTTGTAGCCCACCACCACGGTCACGTCCCGGATGCCGTTGTCGGCCAGGGCCTGGAGGATGGTCTCGATCATCGGCCGGCCGTTCACCGGCAGCAGGGCCTTGTGAGTGGTATAAGTGAGCGGCCGCAGCCGCGTGCCCTCGCCGGCGGCCATGATGATGGCCCGCTTGACCCGATTCATAGCGCTCCTCCGATCCGTTCCGCCGCCAGGCGGTAATAGTCCTTGGCATAGCGGTACTGCCGCAGGGAATACTCCCCGAACTCCACGCCCAGCTGCCGCTTATACTCGCACCAGTCGCTCCACAGCAGCCCGCAGGCGGCCACGTAGCAGTAGATCTTGGTCCGGGTCTCCTCCGGGCAGCGGCCGGAGAAGTAGATGTCGATGAGCTGGTCCATCTGCCGCCGGTCGTATAAAGAATAGATGCCGAACATGGCCACGTCCACGTGGGGGTCCTGCATGGCGGCGTATTCCCAGTCGATCAGCTGCAGCTCCTCGCCGCCGCCCCGGGGGGCGAAGAGGAAGTTGTCCGGCACCGCGTCGATGTGGGTCAGCCGCTCCCGCTCCCCGTGGGCCTCGATGTAGGGCCGCAGGGAGAACACCCGCTCCCGGGTGAGATCGTGGTCCTTGTAGGCGGAGGGGGCGCCCTCCCACAGGGACTCGTAAAAACCGATGGTCCCGAAGATGTCGAACCGGTGGGGCACCGCCAGATCCATGGCATGGAAGGCGCGGAGCTTTTCCATGCACCGGGTCACGTCGGCCCGGTCCGCCGGATCGCACACCCGGACGCCCTCCAGATAGGCGGTGATCTTATAGCCGCTGTCCGGGTCCAGATACACCGGATCGTCGCACAGGCCCCGGCCCCGGATGGCGGCGTATACCGCCGCCTCCTGCTGCCGGTGGATGAGCCGGTTGGAGCCCTCCCCGGGCACCCGGGCGATGTACCGCCGGCCCCGGCAGGAAAACAAAAAAGAGCGGTTGGTCATGCCCTTTTTCAGCACCTCCACCTCCCGGATGTCCTCCGGCCGGGCGTTCAGGGCCTCCGCCGCGGCGGCGATGGCCGCGGAGCGCAGATGGCTGGATGCGCCGTCCAGCTCCCGCAGCTGCTCGTAGGTGTTGATCTCCGCCACCCGTTCCGCCGGAACGGGCCGGGCGTATACTGCCATCCGGCCCTTTTCGTAGAGGGTCTCCTCCCAGAAAGCGCCGTCGTACCGGGGGTCCCGGCCCATCTCCGCCAGACGCCGGCGCACCAGGGCCGCCTGGGGCTCCATGAGATAGCTGATGCCGATCATGGCGTTGCCCCCGGACCCCGCCGCGGCCGTCAGCTCCCCCTTCCGGTTCATCCGCACCGCGCTGGCCGGGTCCTGCCGGTCGCTGACCATATACCAGGAGTACAGCTCGTGCCGCCGGTAGGGGTTGTCCGCGCACCAGATGTCGCAGGGGACGATATAGGTGTTGTGCAGCCGGTCCGCGGCCAGCAGAAGGGAGTGGAGGTTGTTCTTCCCCGCGTAATCCGGGTTCACCACCAGCTCCACGCCGAATTTGTCGATGAGGTATTCATACTGCTCCTTCATGAAGCCCACCACCACGGTCACGTGGCCGACGCCGGCCTGGCGCAGCTGGCGGATGGTCCGCTCGATCAGCGGCTCGCCGCCCACCTCCAGCAGCCCCTTGGGCACCTCCATGTTGATGGGCACCATCCGCATCCCGCTGCCTGCCGCCAGGATCACGGCGTTTTGCGGCGCGCCGGCGGCCAGGGCGGTGCGGGACTTCTCCGTCAGGGCCATGTCCCCATCCAGCCAGCCGTCCCGGACCAGGGACTGGAGACACCGGTTCACCGTGCCGAGGCTGTGGCCGCACCGCTCCGCCAGCTGCCGCTGGGTGGCGAAGGGCTCCTCCGCAAGGGAGTTCAGAATATCACATTCCTGGATGTTCATATACTTTAAAAATCCTCATTTCGTGAACATAGGGACATTATAATCCTCTTTTTCGCCTGTGTCAACCCCTGCCCTCAGGCCGTGCCCGCCAGAACGGCGGCCAGCAGGCCCCGGCAGCCCTCGTCCACGTCCCGCCAGGTGGCCGCGAAGTCCCCGGTGTACCAGGGGTCGGCCACGTCCCCAGGCCGGCGGGTATAGTCCAGCAGCAGGCGGATCTTCCCCGCCGGGTCACCGCCGCATATCCGGCGCATGTTGCGCAGATTGGCGCTGTCCATGCCGATGAGCAGATCGTACGCCTCATAGTCCCGCCGGGTCATCTGTCGGGCGGTCTTGCCGGCGCAGCCGATGCCGTGGGCGGCCAGCATCCGCCGGGCGGGGGGATAGACGCCGTTGCCGATCTCCTCGGTGCTGGTGGCGGCGGAGGCGATGGAGAAAGCATCCGCCAGACCCGCCTTTTCCACCAGGTCCTTCATCACAAACTCCGCCATGGGGCTGCGGCAGATGTTCCCATGGCAGACGAACAGTATTTTTACCATCGATCCGAACTCCTTTGCGCAATGAAAAGCAATCGGTTCTCCTCTGTGCGGAGAGGGCGGCGCCGCTGTCCGCTTTGGCCGGCGCCCGTTGAGGGACCCCGGACCGCCGATCCCGCTTGCGGGCATTTTTCCCTTGCAATTTATGGGAGGATCGCTATAATGATATCGGTTATAACGATCAGAGCGGGCCGGGGGCGGCCTGTCCCGCGGCTCTGTGAAGGAGACGTCGGCTCCCGCGCGGCGGCGGACGCGCCCAGGCCTCATTATACCGGTCCCCTGTGGGATGCGCAAGGGAAAACGGCCGTTTTTTCAGATGTGCTGTGATGCGGTGTGGGGCTTCGCCCGCGCCGCATTTGCGGTCCCGGGCCCCGGCCGGGGGCGGGCTGCCGCGTGAGCGGCGCAGAATGAGGAGGTACGAACATACGATGGGCAAGAAGATCCTGTCCCTGATCCTGGCGGCGCTGGCCGTCTTTGCCCTGAGCGCCCCGGCCTTTGCCGCCAACAGCGGCGAGACGGAGGACCCCGGTCCCGCCGGGGACGCGGAGGAGGGCACCTGGGAGCGGGAGAGCGGCCGCTGGTACTATTACCGGGACGGCGAGCCGGTCCGATCCGACTGGGTCACCGACGACGGCCATACATATTATATGGATGAGAAGGGCGTCATGGCCACCGGCTGGCGGTCTGTCGACGGCGCGTGGTACCTCTTCGCGGAGAGCGGCGAGATGGTCTGCGGCGACTGGGTGCAGAACGACGGCGCGTGGTACTTTCTGGACGAGGAGGGGAAGATGCTGACGGGCCTCGCCGAGATCCGTCTGGACCGGGAGGCCGACGGCTGGTATTATTTCAGCGAGGATGACAACGCCGGCCGGATGGTCACGGGCTGGAAAAAACTGGACGGCGCATGGCACTACTTCAGCGAGAGCGACCCCGCCGGGCGGATGGTGGTCAACGACTGGGTGCAGGACGACGGCGCGTGGTACTTCCTGGATGAGGAGGGAAAGATGCTGACGGGCCTCGCCGAGATCCGTCTGGACCGGGAGGCCGACGGCTGGTATTACTTCAGCGAGGATGACAACGCCGGCCGGATGTTCACGGGCTGGAAAGAGATGGACGGCGCGTGGCACTACTTCAACGCGGGGGACCCCGCCGGCCGGATGGCGGTCAATGAGTGGGCGCAGGACGGCGGCGCGTGGTACTTCCTGGATGAGGAGGGGAAGCTGCTGGCGGGCCTGACGAAAATCGAGCTGGGCCGGAAGGGCGACGGCTGGTACCTGCTCAGCGAGGAGCACGACGGCGCCTACGGCCGTATGTTGACGGGCTGGCAGACCCTCGACGGAGCCCAATATTACTTTGACACCAACCTTGACGGCGACTATGGCCGGGCCTTCGCCAACGGCACATACGCCATCGACGGCAAGACCTATACCTTCGATACCGAGGGACGGCTGGTGGAGTGAACCGGCCGGATAGGGAAAGCAGGAGCGGACGAGAGGGCCGCTCCTGCTTTGTTTTGTTCCCGCGGGATCAGCGGTATCCGTGAGTGCGGACGTACTTGAGGATGGCCTGCAGGCCCGTGGGCATCAGATGGATGCCGTCGCCGGAGTTGTAGTCGCTGATCAGATTGCCGGTGCTGTCCGCCAGCACCTCCCGGGTGTTCAGATACCGGACGCCGGTCTCCTCGGCCAGGTCGTAGATCCACTGGTTGGCGCTGTTGATGCGGTCGTTTTTGATGCCGTCGGGGGTCATGGAGTCGATGACGGGGTAGATGGATTGGCAGATGATCTTGGTGTCGGGGCTGTTCTGCTGGGCGGTAAGGATCAGATCCCGGTAATAGCTCTTGAAGGAGCTCTCGTCCAGCAGGGACACGCCGTTGAGGCCCAGGGTGATCACCAGATACTCCGGCTGGCGGGCCTTGATGGTGTCCGCGATGGACAGCTGGGACGAGTGCTCCGGGTCGTCCGGCGGGTAGTAATCAATGGTCTCCACCGACCAGTTGAACAGGCTCAGCGTGCCGCTGGCCGGGGTCCAGACCTGGGTGTGGGGCAGTACGCCGTAGGCGTAAAGGCCATAAGTGGTGCTGTCGCCCAGGAAGACGATCTTGTCCAGATAGTCCTGGCCCAGATCCTCGGTCTCGGCCAGCGTGGTGCTGACGGGGACGGACTCCGTGGGAGCGGGCGTGGCCTGGGAGGCATCCTGGCCCTCCGCGGCCGCGGGGTCCTGGCCCTCGCCGGGCTGCCCTTCGGCCTGCTGGCCCTCGGGGATGGGGGAGGACTGGGCCTCGGCGGTAGGGACGCCGTCCACCACGGACACATAGACCAGCACCGCCAGACACGCCGCCAGACACGCCAGCAGCGCCAGCGTCCACATGGTATAAAACCCCTCCCGGGTCTTTCGGTTCATGTCGTACCTCCTTGGGGGAGCGGATCCGCCGTCATTGCCAGGCGTGGGTGCGGACGTACTGGAGGATGGCCTTCAGACCAACGGGCATCAGGTGGATGCCGTCGCCGGAGTTGTACTCGGCGATCAGGTTGCCGGTGCTGTCCATGAGGGCGTCGTGGGTATTCAGATAGCGCAGCCCCATCTCCTCGGCCAGGTCGTAGATCCACTGATTGGCGGTGTTGATGCCGTCGTTTTTGATGTCGGAGGTGGTCATGGAGTCGATGACGGGGTAGATGGACTGGAGGATGATCTTGGTGTCGGGGCTGGCCTCCTGGATGGAGACGATCATGTCCCGGTAATACTGCTTGAAGCCGGTCTCGTCCAGGAAGGCGATGCCGTTGAGGCCCAGGGTGATCACCAGATACTCCGGCTTGCCCTTGGCGGCGCAATCGGGGATGGACAGGATCTCCGGGTTCTCCCGGGTGCCGGGGGCGAAGTATTCGATGGTCTCGATGGGCACGTTGAACAGCGCCAGCGTGCCGCTGGCCGGGGTCCAGACCTGGTATTCCGGCAGGACCTCATAATAGCGCATGCCGTAGGTGGTGCTGTCGCCCAAAAAGACGATCTTGTCGATGTACTCCTGGCCCGCGTCCGGCGTCTCCGCCAGGAGCGTGGCGGGGGCGGGGGTCTGTGTGGGAGCGGGCGTGGCCGGCTCCTCGGTGGCGGCGGCGGGTATGTTGCCGGATACGGGTTCCGAGGGCTCCGCCGTCTGGACGGGCGGCTGCTCTCCGGCCTCGCCGCCGGTCGGCTGCCCGGCGCGGCGCCCGCCCCATATAGACACATAGATCAGCACGATCAGCAGCACGATCATCAGCGCCAGCAGCGCGATCATCAGCGGGGGGACGCCCCCGCGGCGGGATCTTCTGTTCATTCTATAACCTCCTGAGGCGCTTGCCCGCGGCCGTCACAGCCAGGCGTGGGTCCGGATGAACTGCAGCAGGTCGTTGATGCCGTCGGTGTCCATGTGGATGCCCATGCCGTCGCCGTTGTCATACTCCGGGCGCAGATTGCCGGTCTCGTCCATGAGGGCGTCGTGGGAGTAGAGATACCGCACGCCCATCTGCTCCGCCATGTCCCGGATCCACACGTTGGCGGCGTTCACCTTCGCGTTGCTGATGCCGTTGGGCACCTGGCTGTCGTCCACGGGGAAGATGGACTGGCAGATGATCTTGGTATCGGGGCTGGCCTCCTTGAGGGCCGCCAGCATATTCACGTAGTAGTCCCGGAACTCCTGCTCGTCCAGTAGCGCGATGCCGTTGAGGCCCAGGGTGATCACCAGGATCTCCGGCTGGCGCCGGGCCATGCAGTCCTTCAGGGGCAGCTGCACGGGGCTGTTGGGGCTGTCGGGGGCGTAATAGGCGATGGTGTCCGTCTCCCAGTTGAACAGGCTCAGCGTCCCGATGGCGTCGCACCAGACCTGGGTGAAGGGGATCACGCCGTACCCGGCGAACCAATAGGTGGTGCTGTCGCCCAAAAAGACGATCTTGTCGATGTACTCCTGGCCGGCGTCCGGCGTCTCGCCCAGCTCCACCGGCACGGGCGTGGGCTCCGGGGTGGGCTCGGCGGTGGGTTCCGGGGTGGGTTCCGCCGTGGGCTCGGCGGTGGGCTCCGCCGTGGCGGGCGCATAGGTGGGGGAGGACTCGATGACGGGAGTGTCGGCAGGCGCATCCGCCGCGCGCATATAGCGGACCACCGCCCATGCCAGCAGCGCGCAGGCGATGGCGATGAGTACCAGCAGGATGATGATGACGACCCGGAGCGGGGACCGCCGGTCTTGTGAGTCCATAAGGATACCTCCCTGTTTCGCAATCTACGGGGAAGCAGATGCTTCCCCGTAGCGTAATTTGTCGTGGGAATTACTCGGCGGCCAGCGCCTTGGCCTCCTCGATGATCTTCTGCTGGACGTTCATGGGGGTCTCGTCGTAGCGGATGAAGTCCAGGGTGAAGGAGCCGCGGCCCTGGGTGATGGAGCG
>CANQSJ010000020.1 GCA_947626495.1 uncultured Oscillospiraceae bacterium
CCACAGGGCAAGGATAACGGGTAACGCCCGCCGATGGCGACATCAGGACGAGTGCAACAGAAACAGACCGCCGCGCTCCGGCGCGGTAAGGGTGGAAAGGCGGTGTAAGAGACCACCCGGCGATCTGGCGACAGACCGCTGCTGTAAACTCTATCCGGAGCAACACCGTGGAGGGGGAATAGGCCGGCCCGGCTCCCCCGGGGAGGTGGCTGGAGCGCTGCGGCAACGCCGCGCCTAGATAGATGGCCATTTTTAACAGAATCCGGCTTACAGGAAAACTCGTTTATCAAAAAAGAGACAGGATCTTTCCTGTCTCTTTTTGCGTGATAACGGCTGATACTGGGTTGTAGTGATTCGTTTCTTGTAAACCGCAAAATGCTGTATTATAATATCTCTGATCGTGAGGTGTATACTTTGACGCTGAAGGAATATCTCGCCTCTCTGCGGGGCAAGCGGGTGACCGTGATCGGCGCGGGACTGTCCAACCGGCCGCTCATCGGCCTGCTGGCGGAGGCGGGCGTGGAGACCACGGTATGCGACCGGTCCGACGCCGATGCGCTGGGCGGTTTTTACGAGGATATGTGCGCCAAGGGCGTGGGCTTTCATCTGGGGGAGAGCTATTTGGACGGCCTGGGCGGGGACGTGATCTTCCGCACCCCCAGCGTCCTTCCCACCCGGCCGGAGCTGGCCGCGGCGGCGGCCGACGGCGTGGTCGTCACCAGCGAGATGGAGGTCTTTATGGCCCTGTGTCCCTGCCAGGTGATCGCCGTGACCGGCTCCGACGGCAAGACCACCACCACCACGCTCATCGCCCGGATGCAGGAGGCGGCGGGACGGAAGGTGTGGCTGGGCGGCAACATCGGCCATCCGCTGCTGGCGGAGGTGGACGGGATGGGGCCGGAGGACGTGGCGGTGCTGGAGCTCAGCTCCTTCCAGCTGCACTCCATGAACTGCTCCCCGGACGTGGCGGTGATCACCAACATCGCCCCCAATCATCTGGACATCCACCGGGATTATCAGGATTATATCGACGCGAAAAAGCAGATCTTTCTCCACCAGCGGCAGAATGCCCGCCTGGTGCTGAACCGGGACAACGAAGTGACTTGCGCCTGCATGGGCGAGGCAAACAGCTTTTTGTGGTGGTTCAGCCGCCGGGAGAGCGTGTCGCCGGGGGTATATCTCGGCCCCGACGGGGTCATTCGCGCCCGTCTGGCCGGCGGGGAGGAGATCGCCGTCATGGCGGCGGATGAGATCCGCATCCCCGGGATGCACAACGTGGAGAACGTGATGTGCGCCATGGCGGCGGTGTGGGGACTGGTCCCGGCGCCGGTGATGGCCCGGGTGGCCCGGGAATTTCCCGGCGTGGCCCACCGGCTGGAGACAGTCCGGGTGCTGCGGGGCGTGACCTATATCAACGACTCCATCGCCTCCAGTCCGGACAGGACCATCGCCGGCCTCGCCTGTTTCCGGGATAAGGTCATCCTTATCGCCGGCGGCAAGGACAAGGGCGTTCCCTTCGACAAGCTGGGCCCGGCGGTATGCCGGCACGTGAAAAAGCTCTATCTCACCGGCCTGACGGCGGGGAAGATCCGCGCCGCGGTGGAGGCCGCCCCGGAATATGTCCCCGGCGCGCCGGAGATCTATACGATTGAGGATTTCGCCGACACGGTGAAGGCCGCGGCGGCCGCCGCCGAGCCGGGGGATACGGTGCTGATGAGTCCCGCCAGCACCTCCTTCGACCGGTTCAAAAACTTTGAGCAGCGGGGCGAGACGTTCCGCCGGATCATCGAAGAAATGGAGTAAGCTGCAAATGGATCTTACCGAACTGACCATGACATTGTCGGGCCTGGGAGGCCCGTCCGGCTTTGAGAGCCCGGTGGGGGAGTATGTGTCCGCCTATCTGGCGCCCTTCGCCGACGAGGTGAAGACGGATGTGATGGGCAACGTGACGGCCTTCAAGCGCTGCGGCGTGCCCGGGGCAAAGATGGTGATGCTGGATGCCCATATAGATGAGATCGGCTTTGTGGTCACCGGCGCGGATAAGGGATTTCTCACCATCGACACCGTGGGGGGCGTGGATCTGCGGATGCTGCCCGCCCGGGAGGTGATGGTGCTCACCGAGTCGCCCCTGTTCGGCGTCATCGACACCATGCCGCCCCATGTGCTCTCGGATGCGGAGCAGGGCCGGGCCATTGAGAAGAAAAAGCTCTGCGTGGACGTGGGGCTCTCCCAGGAGGAGGCGGTCAGCCGCATTCCCATCGGCACCCCGGTGGTGTACGCCGCCTCCTGCGGGGAGATGGGTGAGGATAAGCTCTTCGGCAAGGCCTTGGACGACCGCTCCTGCGCGGCCATCATCATGAAGGCCTTTGAGACGCTGAGCGCGGAGAAGCTGCATGTGGACCTGTGCTGCCTGGTGAGCACTCAGGAGGAGGTGGGCATGCGCGGCGCCGGGGTGGCTGCCAACGCGGTGGGGCCCGACACGGCCATCGTGGTGGATGTGACCCACGCCAAGACCCCCGACGGGCCGGAGGCGCCCTGCCTGTGCGGCAAGGGCGCGGCCATCGGCCTGGGACCCAATATGAACCCGGCTCTGTCCCGGCAGCTGCGCCAGATCGCGGAGGAGAAAAAGATTCCCTATCAGCTGGAGGCGATCTCCGGCGGGCGCAGCGGCACCGACGCCTTCTCTGTCCAGATCGCCCGGGAGGGCGTCGCAACGGCGCTGATCAGCCTGCCCATGAAGTACATGCACACGCCTGTTGAGGTGGTGTCCCGCGTGGATATGCAGGCCGTACAGGCGCTCATCGAGGCTTACGTGGAAGGATTGGAGGGCTGACCGATGCTGGATACTCTGGAAACACTGTGCTGCCTGGCGGGCGTCACCGGCGGTGAGGACGAGGTCCGGGATTATATCCTGGAGCGGGTCATGCCCTATGCCGACGAGGTGCGCACCGATCCGATGGGCAATCTGATCATTTTCAAAAAGGGCGCCGTCACCCCGGCCAAGCGCGTCATGCTCAGCGCCCACATGGACGAGGTAGGCCTGATCGTCACCTCGGTGACGGATGACGGCTATCTCCACTTCGGACAGGCCGGCAGCATCGACCGCAGGGTGCTCATGGGCAAGCGGGTGTTCGTCGGGCCGGACAGGCTCCCCGGCGTCATCGGCGTCAAGGCCATGCACCTGACCACCGCCGAACAGCGCAAGGATCTGCCGGAGATGCGGCAGATGTACATCGACATCGGCGCGGACAGCCGCGCCCAGGCGGAAAAGCTGGTGGGCATCGGCGATCTGTGCAGCTTTGACGACACGGTGGTCCGCTTCGGCGACGGCTTCATCAAGGCCAAGGCCATCGACGACCGCACCGGATGCGCCGCCATGGTGGAACTGATCGAGAGCGATCTGCCCTGCGACTGCTGGTTCGCCTTCACCGTCCAGGAGGAGGTGGGCACCCGGGGAGCCACGGTGGCCGCCCGCAGCGTGCAGCCGGACGTGGCGCTGGTGCTGGAGGGCACCACCGCCGCCGACATCCCCGCCGCCGTGGGGCCCGATCAGGTGTGCAAGGCGGGCGGCGGCGTTGTGATCCCCTTCATGGACCGGGGCACGATCTACAACCGGGAGCTCTTCAAGCTCCTCGGCCGCCTGGCCGATGAAAACGGCATCCCCTGGCAGACCAAGACCATGATCGCCGGCGGCACCGACGGTTCCGCCATCCAGCGCTCCGGCACGGGCGCGGCCGTGGCGGCGGTGTCCGTGGCCGTGCGGAACATCCACTCCCCAGCGTCGGTGGCGAAGATCAGCGAATGCGAGGACCAGAAGCGCCTGGCGGCGCTTTTCCTGGAAGAAATGGCAAAATAATGTCTTATGGGCCGCCGCCGGCGCATACACTTGCCCGAAGGGGGCGAGGCTATGTCTGTGAGGTGGCCCAGACGCGCACCGGGCCGATCGCCGGCCCGCCGGGGCGCACGGCGGACGGTACTGCTCCTGCTGGCGGTTGCGCTGGTGGGAGGGGCGGTATCGGCGGCGCTGGTGCTGCGGAGCATGGTGACGGAATATGCCGCCTCCGCGGCCAGGGATCTGGTGGTGTCCCGGATAAATGCCATCGTAAAGGACGTGATGGCGGACCCTGCTTTTGCCCGGCGGCCGCTGGTCAGTCTGGAACGGGACGCCGGCGGCAGCATCACCGCCATATCCGCCGACGTGGCGGCTGTGAACACTCTGGCGGCGGAGGTGCTGGCCCGGGCCGTGGAGGCGACGGAGCAGGAGGAGCTGACGGTGCGTATCCCCGTGGCGAACCTTCTGGGCAGCGCGATGCTGATGAACCGGGGCCCGGCCATGGAGGTAGACGTGCTGATGCTGTCCTCCAGCTCGGCCGGTTTTCGCAGCGAGATCACCTCCGCCGGCATCAACCAGACCCGGCATCAGCTGTTTCTGGATCTGGACGTACAGTTGTCTTTTTTGCTGCCCTGGCGGGACATGGATACCTCCGTACAGACGGAGATCCTCATCTCCGAGACGGTGCTCGTGGGGCAGGTGCCGGAGAGTTATTTGAACTGGGAGAATTGAGATGAACTACACGATCGAAGGCTATAACGCCCTGGTGGAGCGGCTGCTGGAGCTGTCGGTGGCCTATTACGACAACGACGCGCCGCTGGTCTCCGACTTTGAGTACGACCGGATGAACAACGAGCTGAAGGCCATGGAGGCGGCGCACCCGGAGTGGATCCGGCCCGACTCTCCCACCCAGCATGTGGGCGGCCATGTGAGCGAGGCGTTCGCGCCGGTGGATCACGAGGTGCCCCTGGAGAGTCTGCAGGACGTGTTTTCCTTTGAGGAAGTGACGGCCTTCGTGGAGCGGATGGACGGCGCCGTGGAGGCGCCCCATGACTACGTGACCGAGCCGAAGATCGATGGGCTGTCCGTGGCGGTGGAATACCGGGGCGGCCGCTTTTTCCGGGGCGCCACCCGCGGCAATGGTGAGGTGGGGGAGGACGTGACGGAGAATCTCCGCACCATCCGCAGCCTGCCCAAGACGCTGAAAAACGCCCCGGAGCGCATCATCGTCCGGGGCGAGGTCTATATGTCCCACGAGACCTTCCAGACCATCAACGCCCGCCGGGAGGTGGAGGGCCAGCCCCTGCTGGCCAACCCCCGCAACGCCGCCGCCGGCTCTCTCCGCCAGCAGGACCCGGCCGTCTGTGCCCAGCGGATGCTGGACGTGATCTTCTTCAATGTCCAGCTGGCTGAGGGCGCCCGCTACGAGAGCCACTATGCGTCTCTGGAGGCCATGGCGGCGATGGGGCTGCCCGTGGTGGCCCACACGCTCTGCAAGACCCCGAAAGATTGTACCGACGCCATCGCCGCCATCGGGGAGGGGCGGGAGAACTATCCCTTCGACATCGACGGGGCGGTGGTGAAGCTCAACGACCTGGCCCAGCGGCAGACTCTTGGCAGCACCGCCAAATATCCCCGCTGGGCGGTGGCCTATAAATACCCGCCGGAGAAGAAGCCCAGCCGGGTGGTGGACATCCTCATCCAGGTGGGCCGCACCGGGGTGCTCACCCCCAAGGCGGTCATCGAGCCCATCCGCCTGGCGGGCACCACCGTTACCAACGCCACGCTCCACAACCAGGATTTTATCGAGAACATGGGCGTGAACGTGGGGGATACGGTGCTGGTGCAGAAGGCGGGGGAGATCATCCCCGAGGTGCTGGAGGTGGTCAAAAAGGACAGCGAGGGCTTTTTCCGCTTCCCGGCGTCCTGTCCCGTGTGCGGCGCGCCGGTGGTCCGGGATGAGGACGGGGCCGCCATCCGCTGCACCGGCGCGGAGTGCCCCGCCCAGCGGCTGCGCAATATCGTCCACTTTGCCTCCAAGGACGCCATGGACATCGACGGGCTGGGTCCCGCCGTGGTGGCGGCCCTGGACAGGGCGGGACTGATCAAAACGCCGGCGGAACTCTATTATCTGGACGCCCAGAGCGTGGCGGCCGTGGACCGGATGGGGAAGAAGTCCGCGGAGAACCTGATCGCCAATCTGGAGGAGAGCAAGGGCAGGGGCCTTGGACGGCTGCTGTGCGCCTTCGGCATCCGGCAGGTGGGCGCCAAGGCCGCGCGGGTGCTGGCCCGGAATTTCGCCTCTCTGGACGAGCTGATGGCGGCGGGGGAGGAGCGCCTGACCCAGATCGACGACGTGGGACCCATCACCGCCAAGTATCTCACCGACTGGTTCGCCTCGGAGCAGAGCCAGCACCAGATCCGGCTTTTGCGGGAGGCGGGCGTGTCCTTTGACAGCCGGGAAGAGATTGCCGACACCCGCTTCGCCGGAAAGATCTTCGTGCTCACCGGCACGCTGGAGCGCTTCACCCGGTCTGAGGCGGAGGCGGTCATCGAGCGTTTTGGCGGCAAGGCCTCCGGCTCCGTGTCGAAGAAGACCTCTTATGTGCTGGCCGGCGCCAACCCCGGCTCCAAGCTCGCCAAGGCGGAGGCTCTGGGCGTACCTGTGATATCGGAGGAGGACTTCGCCAAACTCATTGAGGAATGAATGCAAGCGACCGCCCCGGAGAAATCCGGGGCGGTCCTTTTTGCGGGTGTGATCCGTCACTGGCCGAAGAGGTAGTGATAGTAATCCGAATCCAGCACGGCCTTGCAGTAATTGACCTTGTTGGCCACCACGGTGGTCATGGTCTCCGCATAGCCGTCGGGGATCTGGGCCTCGTCCACGGTGGGATAGAACTTCTGCTCCGAGCTGATGTAATAGCCGTAGGCCGTCTTCCAGCTGTACCAGTCGAACACCAGTGCCTCGGCGTCGGAGAACACGTCCCGCCCGGGCATGAGCCGGGAGTCAAAGGGGAGGCCGAAGAGATTGCACAGCGTGGGCAGGATATCCAGACTGGAGGTGGGCTCGTCCACGACGATGGGATCGCCGTCCTCCAGCGAGCCGCACCACAGAATCCAGCAGGACCGGTCCCGGTCGAATTCGTTTTCCACCGGATGGCCGTAAAGCTCCTCCAGATAGGGCTGCGAGCCCAGGCCCGCGCCGCCGTCCAGACCGTAGGGGAAGTGATCTGCCGTCAGGCAGATGACCGTATCGTCCGCAAGGTCCCGCGCCTGCAGCTGGTCCATCAGATGGCGCATGGCGGCCTCCAGGTCCAGATTGGCGGCAAAATATCCCTTCACATTGTCCGAATAGGGCAGATCCTGCACCTTGTCCCAGTGCTTGCGGGTCATGGCGTTGGTCAGGTAGGAATAGCCGGAGTGGCCGCTGACGGTCATGTAATACACGTTGAAGGGCTGCCGGTCAACGTAGGTGGGGAAGGTGCCGGAGATCATCTCGTCGTCGCTCTGGGGCCACTGCTCCTGGACATACGCCTCCATGCCGTTGCCGTAGCCCATAAAGCCGTCGGAATAGCCCAGACGGGTATGAGTCACGTTCCGGTCGTAGTAGGTGTAGGTGTTGTTGTGGAAGGCCTTGCCGTAATAGCCCTCCTGGGTGAGCAGTCCGGCGATGGTGACCGCGCCGGGGGACTGGAGGATCTCCGTGAAGGAGCTGCCGCCGTCGATGGGGAGCAGGCCGAAGAGGTTCTGATACTCGCCGCCGGTGGTACCAGCGCCGGCGGGCTGGTAGTAATCGGTGAACTGGACGCCCTTCGTCGCCAGCCGGTAGAGGGTCGGCGTCAGCTCGGGATCGATGCAGTAGGGGGAGAAAGCCTCGGCAGTGATAAAGATCAGATTCTTGCCCTTGAACAGGCCGGTAAATTCGTTTTGCCGGGACGGGGTGAGTCCGGCCACATAGCGATTCAGATACTGGATGTCGCTGCCGGCATCGGCGTCGTCCAGGGGCAGATCGAGCATATTGAGGGCGTATTCCGGCGCCGGCGTCTGCTGCGGCTCGGGCGTGCTCTCCCCGCCGGCGGCGGGAGGACTGTCGATGGACTGGAAGGTAGCCCGGCCGAAGAGACTTTCCCGGGCGTCCAGTCCCACGCCGGTGAGCAGTCCGAACTGCTCCACGGCGGCGGGGAAGGTATATCGCTCCCCATAGACCAGGCTCAGCTGGGGAGCCATCCCCACCACCAGCCGGCATATCAGGAAGAAGGCAAGAGACCGCGCCAGCGCCATGGCGCGCCGCCGGCCGTCGATCCGGTCCGGCCCGGGACGGGAGGACAGCAGAGAATACCCGATCCCCGGCGCCAAATACAGGGCCAGACGCAGCAGCCCGCCGGCGCTGAAGAGAAGCCGGAACACATCGCCCGTAAAGCCGGTCAGCATGTCGCCGGCGCCGTTGAAGATGGTATTCAGGCTGTAATAGACCTGAAACTGCCAGTAGAGGAAGTCCTCGATCCCGTAGGGGAGGGCGGCCAGCACCAGCAGCGCCGACGCGATGCGCCGGTTGCGCCGGGCGCTCCTGCTCGCCGTGCTCAGCACGTAGCACACGCCGCCGTAGGCACAGCAGAATCCCAGCGCCAGCGCCGTTCCCAGGCGGAACACGTGGCCGCCTGTGAACAGCCGGAAAACCAGCTCATAGTAAAACAGCGCAGCCGGAAACAGCCAGGGGAAACCCATTCCCCGGCTCCCGGCCGCCGTTGTCTGTCTCTCCTCCACGGGTGTTCTCCCTTCCGGCGCACAGCGCTGCTCTTTGGGTATTCTACACCCTGCCGTCCGCTCGGGTCAAGGGAGATTTCACCCGCCGGGCCGGTTCGCAGATGCGGAAAGGGGAGGGCCGGGCAAGGCCAGGTCCTCCCTCCGGGGTACGTCTTACTTTTTCCTGTCGAACGCCGGGTTGACGGCGTACACGTTGCGCTGGTCCATTTTGTCCACCACCAGGCCCATGAGTTCGCCGAAGCGCTGGAAGTGGACCACCTCCCGCTCCCGCAGGAAGCGGATGACGTCGATCACGTCCGGATCGTCCGCCATGCGCAGGATGTTGTCATAGGTCACCCGGGCCTTCTGCTCCGCGCCCATGTCCTCGGCCAGATCGGCAATGACGTCGCCCTTGACCTGGAAGCTGGCGGCGTCGTAGGGGAAGCCTGCGGCCGCCTGGGCGTACACGCCGGCGGTGTGATCCACGAAGTAGTCCTGGATGCCGGCCTTTTTCACCTGCTCCACGGTCATGTTCCGGGTGAGCTGGTGGACGATGGTGCCCACGATCTCCAGATGCCCCAGCTCCTCCACGCCGATGTCGGTGAGGACCGCCTTGGCCCGGTCGTAGGGCATGGAATACCGCTGGCTCAGATACCGCAGCGACGCGCTCAGCTCGCCGTCCGGCCCGCCGTACTGGGTGATGATATACTTGGCCATGGCGGGATCGGGGTTTTTGATCCGCACGGGATACTGGAGTTTCTTTTCATATACGAACATTATTTCTTACCCGCCTTTCCGTTGTTCCAGGGCCAGGGATCCTCCGGCCAGACCCAGGAGTCAAACCGGGCCGTGTCGGCGCGCGTCACGGGCCCGCACATCTCTACATAGCGTTGGCGACCCTCCTTGGCCAGAGCCGTAAAGCTCTTCCAGGTCTTGAAGGCCTCCTTGTCGCCGGGATGGGTGTCCAGATACAGGGCCAGCTCCTGGCACACGAAATCCAGGGCCATCAGCTCCGCCAGCGGCGTGTCCTCCACGGGACAGTTGGCCACATAGTCCATAAAGGGCAGATCCAGGCCCGGGAACAGCGTGCCCTTGGCCAGAGCGTCGGCGCTCTCGTATGCCGGCTCCGCGCTCTGCTGGGCAGCGAGCATGGGGACCGCCAGCGGCGCGCATGCGGGCAGCGGACCCTCTTTATAACTGCAAGATTCTTTGTTAGACAAACGTCTTTCCCCCTTTGCGAGCCATTCTATGCGGGGGAGGACCGGCTTGTTATCGGGACAAAAGCGGACGTGAAAAAGCGGCAGCCAGTACGGCTGCCGCTTTCTGCTGTTTTGAAAGCCCTTACGCCTGGATCTTCTTCAGACGGGCATAGCGGGGCAGAGAGCACTCGGTGGGGCGCTCCGGCTGGCCCTGGATCAGGGGCAGCACATAGTCAATGAAGTCCTGGGTGACGCCGTTGTGCTCCGGGTTGATCCACTCCAGAGGCACCTTCTTTTCCGCGTTGGCCACGGAGGTGAGGGGAAGGAGGATGGTCTTGCACACATAGCCGCCCTTCTCGTCGGCGGCCCGCTCGAAGGCCACCATCTTGCCGGTCTCGCCGGCAACGGCGGACTGGACCGCCACGCGGCCGGCCAGTTCGGCCTCGTCCACGTCGGTCTTGGAGGCCAGGTGAGCGCCGCAGCGCTGCAGCAGACTCAGCTCAATGGCGCGGACCTTGGCGCCGGTACGCTCCTTCACCATCTCGCCCAGACGGGACGCCAGTCCGCCCAGCTGGGCGTGGCCGAAGCCGTCGGTGGCGCTGGTCTTGGCCTGGGAGACGAACGTGCCGTCGGCGAAGTGCAGGCCCTCGGACACGGCCACCAGGCAGGATTTCTTCTCGTTGTAGATCCGCTCCACGTCCGCCAGGAAGGCATCCATGTCAAAGTCCACCTCCGGCAGATACACCAGATCGGGGCCCGCGCCGAAGTGGGTGGCGAGGGCGGCGGAGGCGGCCAGCCAGCCCGCGTGGCGGCCCATGATCTCCATGATGGTCACCTGGCCGGTGGGATAGACCCGACCGTCCTTGGAGACCTCCATGGCGCTGGTGGCGATGTATTTGGCCGCGGAGGCGAAGCCGGGGCAGTGGTCGGTGCCCCACAGGTCGTTGTCGATGGTCTTGGGGATGCCCATGACCCGGCAGTCCCAGCCGGACTTGGACATGAAGCGGCTGATCTTGTCGCAGGTATCCATGGAGTCGTTGCCGCCGTTGTAGAAGAAGTAGCGGACGTTGTGCTTTTTGAACACCTCCAGAATGCGCTTATAGTCGGTGTCGTCTACCTCGGGGTCGGCCAGCTTATACCGGCAGGAGCCCAGTTCGGAAGCGGGGGTGTTTTTCAGATAGGCCAGCTCCTGGGGGTCCTCCAGACCCATGTCATAGAGCTTGTCCGCCAGCACGCCGGTGATGCCGTGATCCGCGCCCAGCACCTGGGTGATCTCCTCCGCCTCAAGAGCGGCGGAAATGGCGCCGTACGCACTGGCGTTGATGACGGCGGTGGGGCCGCCGGACTGGCCGATGACACATGCGCCAACGAGTTTTTCAGACATGATCGTTCCTCCAAAACAAGTATTTATTTCATGTTTTGGTTGATTATAGCACAAAACTGCGGTAAAATAAAGTCCACGGAAAAATAAAGTAAAGGAGTCTTTATCATGCCTCTAGTAACCTCTACCGAAATGTTCAAGAAAGCGTACGACGGCGGCTATGCCATCGGCGCTTTCAATGTAAACAATATGGAGATCGTCCAGGGCATCACCGAGGCCTGCCGGGAAGAGCACGCCCCCGTGATCCTGCAGGTCTCCAAGGGCGCCCGCGCCTACGCCAACCACACCTATCTGCTGAAGCTGGTGGAGGCCGCCGTGGAGGAGTGCCCGGAGATCCCCATCGTGCTCCATCTGGACCACGGTCCCGACTTTGAGACCTGCAAGAGCTGCATCGACGGCGGCTTTACCTCCGTGATGATCGACGCCTCTTCCAAGCCCTTTGCCGAGAACATCGAGATCACCCGCAAGGTGGTGGAGTATGCCCACGACCACGGCGTGGTGGTGGAGGCCGAGCTTGGCACCCTGGCCGGCGTGGAAGACGAAGTGAAGGTCTCCGCGGAGGATTCCTCCTACACCCACCCCGAAGAGGTGGAGGAGTTCGTTACCAAGACCGGCTGCGACAGCCTGGCCATCGCCATCGGCACCAGCCACGGCGCTTATAAGTTCACCGCCGCTCAGTGCACCCGCAACGAGAAGGGCATCCTGGTTCCGCCCCCCCTGCGCTTCGACGTGCTGGAGGAGGTCTCCCGCCGTCTGCCCGGATTCCCCATCGTGCTCCACGGCTCTTCCTCCGTGCCCCAGGACTACGTGAAGATGATCAACTCCCACGGCGGCAAGATGCCCGACGCCGTCGGCATCCCCGAGGAGCAGCTGCGCAAGGCGGCCAGCCTGTCCGTGTGCAAGATCAACATCGACTCCGACCTGCGTCTTGCCATGACCGGCACGATCCGTCAGTTCTTCGACGAGCATCCCGACAAGTTTGATCCCCGGGAGTATCTGAAGCCCGCCCGCGCCAACATCAAGGAGCTGGTCCGCCACAAGCTGGTGGACGTTCTGGGCTGCAGCGGCAAAGCCTGATTGATGGGCTTTCTGCGGGAGATAAAACAGGCAGTGGCCGGTCACGGCCACGACTGCACATGCGACGACTGCATGACCGAGCATCACCACGACCATCACGGTTTTGACACCGTGATGGTCTGGCGCTTGGTCACTTCTGCTGTGTTTTTCATTGGCGGAGCGGTGGCCGGCGACACGTTGCCCTGGCTCTCGCTGGCGCTGAACGCGCTGGCGATCCTGGCGGCGGGCTATGACGTGTTTATCCGCGCCGTGGCCAATATCTTCCGCCGGAGGCTGTTCGACGAGAGCCTCCTTATGAGCGTGGTGGCGGTGGCCTCCGTCATCATCGGCGAGGCCAGCGAGGGTGCCAGCGTGATGATCCTGTATCAGCTGGGCGAGCTGTTCCAGGGCTTCGCCGTGGCGAAGGTCCGGCGCAACATCGAGGGGCTGATGGAGAACCGCTCTCCCGAGGCCAGCGCCGCCTTGGTGGAGGTCCGCTCCGATAGGGGACCCAAGGGCCGCACGGAGGACTTTATCACCCACTTCGCCCGGATCTACACGCCGGTGGTCATCGGCATCGCCTTTGCCATTGCGGTGATCTCCCCGCTGCTTTTGAAGACCACCGTCACGGAGGGGATCTACCGGGCGCTGGTGCTGATGGTCATCGCCTGCCCCTGCGCCATCGTGATCTCCGTGCCCCTGAGCTACTTCGCCGGCATCGGCGGCGCCACCCAGCAGGGCATCCTCTTCAAAAACACCTGCGCCATGGACAATGTGTCCCGGGCAAAGACCGTGATCTTCGACAAGACCGGCGCGCTGGAAGGGGAGGGGCTGCGGGTCACCTCCGTGAAAAGCGAACGGATGGACCCGGAGGTGTTCCTGCGCATCGCGGCCCACGCCTGCGCCTATTCCGAGAGCCCTTATGCCGAGGCGGTGAAGGCCGCCTATAAGGGCGTCATCTATATCGAGCTCATCGAGAGCTTCCAGCAGCAAAAGGACCCCTTCGGCATCACCGTGGAGGTGGATGGGGTCAAGATCCTGCTGGGCCCGCTGGAGTTCGTCCGCGGGCAGGGGATCGACCCCGGCGGCGATGTGCTGGCGGAAAACTGCATCTATCTCTCCATCGACGGGCAGTATGCCGGCCGGATCGTCTTCGGCAGCGTGGCAAAGCCGGACGTGTCCGGCGCCGTCACGGTCCTCAGCTGGGACAACGACCGCCAGATCGTCATGATCACCGAGGACAGCGCCGCCGCCACGGAGAAATTTGCCCGCCAGGTGGGCATCGGTCAGTTCTATCCCGACTGTCCGCCGTCGGAAAAGGTGGCGGTGGTGAAGGAGATCAAAAACACCCAGCTCCGCCGCGGGAAGCTGATCTTCGTGGGCGACGCGGAGACCAGCGGCGACTGTATCCGGGCTGCGGACGTGGGCGTTTCTCTCAACGGCGCTACCTCCGACGCCGCCATTCAGGCCGCGGACGTGGTGATCATGGGCGCGGAGCCCAGCAAGGTGGTCACCGCCCTGGAGGCCGCCAAGCGCACCCGCACCATCGTCTGGCAGAACATCCTGTTCGCACTGGCCTTCAAGGCCATCATTCTGGTGCTGGACATGTTCGGCACCTGCCCGCTGTGGCTGGCCGTGTTCGCGGATGTGGGCGTGGCCCTGCTGGCGGTGCTCAACTCCCTGCGCGCCTTCGTGCAGCATGAGGCCGTCATCCCCGAGCAGTGACGGATATCGACCCGCCCCGGAGTGGTCTCCGGGGCGATTTTCATGGGTTGATTTAAGGAAATCTTAAGAATTTCCCTCTTTTTTCTCTCCGTCTGATATGATACCTTATAGTCGTAAGGGAGGCGAAGAGCGTGTATACAGTGCTGATCTGCGACGACGACCGTGACATCCGGCGTGCGCTGAATATATATCTCACCGGCGCGGGATACAAGGTGCTGGAGGCCGCCAACGGCCGGGAGGCCCTGGCGCTGGCGGAGACCAGGGAAGTGCATCTCATCCTGCTGGATATCATGATGCCGGAGATGGACGGCGTATCCGCGCTGACGATCCTCCGGCAACGGAGCAATGTTCCGGTGATCCTCCTCACCGCCAAGAGCGAGGATGAGGACAAGATCATGGGCCTGGAACTGGGCGCGGATGACTATGTGACCAAGCCCTTCAACGCCCAGGAGGTGGTGGCGCGGGTGCGGGCGCTCCTGCGCCGGTATATGCGCCTGGGAGAGCGGCAGGACAAGCCCTCCATCCTCACCCTGGGGGGCATCGAGCTGGACGATGAGACCAAGACCGTCACCGTGGACGGGGAGGAGATCACCATCACCCCCAAAGAATACGACATTCTGAAGTTTTTCATGGAGAATCCGGGTAAGGTATTCTCCAGCCGGGAGATATACAGCCGGGTCTGGCAGGACAAGCCCATGGGCGCGGAGGGCACGGTGGCCGTGCACATCCGCCATCTGCGGGAGAAGCTGGAGATCGACCCGGCGGAGCCGCGCTATCTGAAAGTGGTCTGGGGAAAGGGCTACAAGATCGAGGGGTAAGGGCACATGAGAGCTGTCATGGAAAAGCTGTGGTTCCGGCTTCTAATGCTGGCGCTGTTTCTCGTCAGCGCCGCGGTGGCCCTGCTGTCGGCATCCATGTTCCGCTATATGCTGGTGGACGGCTGGTTCACCGACGATTTTCAGTTTGAGGACTCGTCCCTGTGCGTGAACTATGTGTCCGAGTGTCTGTACACTGTGTCGGCCAACCTGAACTGGCTGAAGGACCCCAGCAGCACGGATCTGGGCGGCTACGGCGGGGAGGCCTTCTCCTATCGCATCCTGGAAGGCGACACGGTGCTGGCGGACACCACCAACGAGCGCTCCCACGCCGTCACCAGTCTGTCCACGGAGCTGGACAGCGACGCGGAGGTTGCTGTCCTGCCCGCCGCGGCCGTGGAAGAAGATGCATTCTCCAATTATTCGACCCCGGCCCCTTATTCAATACCGGAGGCCCCGGCTGATAGAGTGGTGGTTTATACCATCGAGGGCTATGTGAACCTGCCTGTGGAGCCCTACGAGGGCTGCTACCGGGAGTATTACATCTTCCAGCACATCCATCCCATCCGGACGATCTTCCTGCCGCTGGCCATCGTCGGCGCGGTGCTGGCGGCGCTCTCGCTGGCCGTGAGCCTGACGGCGGCGGCATTTGAGGGGAGGAAGGGGCGTCTCACCCTTCTGGGCCGGTTCCCCTTCGACGTGATGGCGGTGGGGTTGTATATCCTCAGCGCGCTGGTCGGCGATGTCATCGAGAACTGGACGTACGGGCTGAGTATGGGAGTCCTGAGCACGATCGGCATCAGTTACCGGCGCATTGGAAGCGTCTGTCATCTGTTTGCGGCGGCGTTGGGCGGCTGCTGTCTGGCCAATCAGCTGGGCGGGAGGGTGTTCAAAGAGAAGCTGCTCCTGCGCCGGGTGATCCTGCGGGTGCCCCCGCTGGCCATCGCGGTGGGTATACTGGCCGCGAACATCGTCGGCGTGATGGCGACGCTGCTGGTGGAGGACGTGATCGCCTTTGCGCTGATTGTGTTCGATCTGGCGCTTATCCCCTGCGCCGTCAAGTGGGGCCTGGAGGCCCGGAGCATCCGCAAGGCGTCGTCGGCCCTGGCCGCCGGCGAGCTGCGCTATAAGGTGGACACCGGCCGGCTGCATACGGTATGGAAGGACCTGGGGGAGGATCTCAACAGCATCGGCGACGGCATGGCGCTGGCCGTGGAGGAGCAGATGCGCTCCGAACGAATGAAGACGGAGCTGATCACCAACGTCAGCCACGACCTGAAAACGCCCCTCACGTCCATTGTCAATTACGTCCAGCTGCTCATGGAGGAGGACCTCCCGGAGAAGGAGCGGCGGGAGTACCTGGAGGTACTGGACCGGCAGAGCGCCAAGCTGAAAAAGCTCACCGAGGACGTGGTAGAGGCCTCCCGGGCCGTCAGCGGCGCCCTGACCGTCAGCGCCGAGGTATTCGACGTGCGGGAGCTGCTGGAGCAGTCGGCGGGGGAGTACTCCGAACGCATGGCCGCCGCCGGCATCGAGCCGGTGATGCACCTTCCCGCCGGCGAGACCTACATCCTGGCCGATCCCCGGCTGCTGGGACGGGTGCTGGATAACCTGACCACCAACGTGCTGAAATATGCTCAGGCGGGCACCCGCGCCTACTTCGATCTGGAAGTCGCCGACGGGGAGACGGTCATTGCCGTGAAGAACATCTCCCGGGAGCCGCTGGATATCCCGGCGGATGAGTTGATGGAGCGCTTTGTCCGGGGTGACAGCTCCCGGAGCACCGAGGGAAGCGGGCTGGGCCTGTCCATCGCCCGGAGCCTGACGGAGCTCATGGGCGGCCGGCTGCAGCTGACGCTGGACGGGGACCTTTTCAAGGCGGAGATCATCTTCCCGTCGGCGGAGGCCCCGGCACTGCCGGAGATGGAAGCGCCGGAACCGGAGGAAGAGACGGCAGGGGAGAGCGAGCCCGGGAACGCCTGAGCCTGTATCCATAAGAAAGACGCGGCACACGCCGCGTCTTTCTTATTGTCCTGTGCTGCCGAAGCCGCCGTCGCCCCGCTCAGTCACCTCCAGGGAATCCGTCAGCTCCAGCTCCGGGGTCAGGATGGGCAGGATCACCAGCTGGATCAGCTTTTGGCCCGCCTCAATGGTTACGTCCACGTCGCCCTGGTTGTAGAGCTTCACCACGATGGGGCCGGTATAGCCCGCGTCGATGACCCCTTCGCCCAGGATGTTTTTCTTTACATTCAGGCCGCTCTTGCTCTTGAGCATGCCCACGTATCCATTCGGGATGGCCACGTGTACGCCGGTGTCCACCGTGGCGTGTCCCCGGGCGGGGATGACCACGGCGCGGAGGGCGTACAGATCCAGTCCCGCGTCGGTGGGATGGGCCCGGGTGGGCATGATGGCGCCCGGATCTAAGGTTACCTTCATGGCGTTCTCCTTTGTGCTCACATGGACAGCAGGAACAGGTTCTGGTCTGTGGTGAAATTGGGTACGCTATACAGCACCAGCACGCTGTCAAAGCCGTTGTCGTTGATATACCGGGTGAGGGAGTCCCGGTAATAGCGCAGGTCCACCAGGTCGATGCGGGAGAAATGCTCCAGCAGGAAGGGGACGAGGCTGTCCGCGTAGGAATCCCGCACGATCAGCAACGTGGGGCCGTCGTGGCCGGTGTCGATGCTGCGCAGGGCGGAGTTGCCTCCCAGGAACATGGAGTACTTGTCCTTTACGTCCAAAAAGGACGTCACATAGAGCGGCCCCTCCTGGGGCGGGTTCTTTTCCAGATTCATCACGGTGACGGACCCGTCGTCGGGCACAAAGGTCTCGATGGTGTCCGGCTTTACCCAGGTGAAGCCGGAGGAGGACCAGGTGGTGCCGCAGAAATCCTCGCTGACCGTTTGCCGGTCATAAGCGGACAGGGGGGAGGGGGTCAGGCCCATGCTCTCACACAAGGCGGTGTAGCCGTAATAGGCCCCCAGGCTGGTCCAGTGGTGGTCGGTGCGGTAGAAGATATACTCGTCCCGGTGGGCGGCCAGGGCGGTCTGCACGTCCACGTTGCCGGCCGTGGACCGGGTGCGGCCGTAGGCCCAGTCCAGCACCGTCTGCTGGCTGTCGGCGGGGGCGTTTTTGGGCAGGAGAGAGGCGTTGATCTCCGTGGCGCCGGGAATGAGGCCAAAGTAGACCGGCGTGTCCACATTCTCCGCCAGGGCGTTCACATAGTCCGCCCGGCGGTCGATCTCCTCCTGGCCGGGGTTGTCGAAGTCCGGCAGGATGGTGTCGCCGCAGTAGTAGGAGCCGTTGTTCTCCTTTTTGCCGCTCAGCAGCTCACACCGGGCTTTCATAGCGATCCAGCCGTCCCGGAAGGCGAACTGTTCGGTGGTGTAGTCCTCGAAGTCCTTGGTGAATTTCCCGGAAAAAAGCGCCTTGAAGGAGAAGTCCGGCAGCATCTGCAGGTATTTGTTCTCCTGCGGGGAGAATTCCCGGTCCGGCGTGACGATATTCAGCACGAAGAACCCGCCGATGAACAGCAGGAACACCGCTATGGCGATGATCTGACAGGTCTTTTTCATCGCGTCACCTCAGAAACGGAAGTACAGGAAGGGGTTGTAGGTAGAATCCACCAGGTAGGCGGTGGAGATCACCAGCACCAGCACGATCAGCGCCGGCACGGCTACGGACCGGAGTTTTTCCGGGAGCCGGGCAAACAGCGTCTTGCCCGCCGGGAGACTGGCAAAAATGGCCGCCGCCAGCAGCAGTCCGAACCCGGCGAGATAGTAGAGATCCTGCCCGGCGCAGAAGCCCGCCTGGCCGAAGCCGTACATGGCCCGGAAGAACACCAGCGTCTGGCTGACGCTGGTCTGCTGGAAGATGACCCACCCGGATATGGCCACCAGCAGTGTGTAAACATGGCCCACGATCTTATGCCTGTCCAGCCACTTCAGCAGGAACATCTTCTCCAGGATCAGGAAAAAGGCGTAGTAGAGGCCCCAAACGAGGAACGTCCAGCTGGCGCCGTGCCAGAGTCCGGTGAGGGCCCACACGATCAGCAGATTGAGAAGCTGCCGGGGCAGGCCCCTGCGGCTGCCGCCCAGGGGGATATACACATAGTCCCGGAACCAGGTGCTCAGACTGATGTGCCAGCGCCGCCAGAATTCGGTGACCGTGCGGGAGATATAGGGATAGTTGAAGTTTTCCAGAAACTCAAATCCCAGCATCTTTCCCAGGCCGATGGCCATATCGGAGTAGCCGGAAAAATCAAAGTAGATCTGCAGGGAGAAGGCGATGGCCGCCAGCCACGCTCCCACAAAGGTCAACTCCGAAGCCGTGGCGTTGGCGTACACGTCCCAGAGCATCCCCACGTTGTTGGCAATGAGGACCTTTTTTCCCAGGCCCACCACGAACCGCTGTACGCCGTCGGCAAACTGGTCCAGGGTCTCGTGGCGCTCGTCCAGCTGCCGGGCGATGTCCTTGTAGCGGACGATGGGGCCGGCGATCAGCTGGGGAAACAGGGCCACGAAGGTGCCGAATTTGATGAAATTCTTCTGCACATAGCTGTCGCCCCGGTACACGTCGATGGGGTAGCTCATGGTCTGGAAGGTATAGAAGCTGATGCCGATGGGCAGGCTCAGTCCCAGCTTGGGCACGCGCACGCCGGGGATCAGGCTCAGCGTATCCGCCACCAGATCGAAATACTTAAAGAAGAACAGCATCGCCAGGTTCAAAACGGTGTTCACGATGAGCACCGCTTTGGCCCGGGGCCGGTCGCCCTGGGCATGCCTGCCGCCGGTGCCGGCGGACAGGTACCGCGCGATGAGCAGGCCGCTGAAGTAGTTCAGACAGATGGAGAACAGCATCAGCAGGATATATACCGGCTCGCCCCAGCCGTAAAAGACCAGGTTCACCACAAAGAGCCAGAGGTTCCGCCACCGGCCGGGGACGATGTAATACACCGCCAGCACGATGGGCAGATATATAAATAGAAAGAGGATGCTGGAAAAAACCATATCCGATCATTCCTCCTGATCGTCTTTCTTCGGGGCAAAGCCCGCCAGGGGATTGGCTGCCGCCGCCTTCTTCAGCTCCGCGTTGGCGATGTGGGTGTAGATCTGGGTGGTGTTCAGGCTCTCATGGCCCAGCAGCTCCTGGAGCGTGCGCACGTCCACGCCGTTTTGCAGCATCAGCGTGGCGGCGGTGTGGCGCAGCTTGTGGGGGGAGATCTGGCCGGCGTCCAATCCCGCCTTCAGAAGGGTTTTGTGGACCATCACCTGGATGGCGTCCACGCTGACCCGCTTGCGGCGGCTGGAGAGAAAAACGGCGTTTTTATCGGTGGTGGCGATGGTCTTGCGGACGGCGAGCCATCCGTTCAGCGCCTGGACGCAGGCGTCGTTCAGGTACACCACGCGCTCCTTGTTGCCCTTGCCATGGATGAGGAGGCTGTCCGAGCGGATGTCCGCCAGATTCAGCCCTACCATCTCCGAGATTCGCAGCCCGCAGTTGAGAAACAGGGTCAAAATGCAGTAATCCCGCTCCCGGTTTTTTCCGTCCACGGCGTTCAGAAGCCGCTGGCTCTCCTCCAGAGTGAGATAGTGGGGGAGGGACTTTTGCAGCTTGGGGGTGTCCAGGTCCTGGACCGGGTCCACGGTGAGCTGTTTGGTCTTTACGGTGAGATAGCGGTAAAAGCCCTTCAGACTGGTGATCATCCGGGCGCGGCTGGCGGCGTTCAGCTCCCGATCCCGGGAGAGATAGGCCAGAAAGTCGTAGACCTCCGAGAGCGTCACCTGGCCGTAGAAGCCGAGATCCGCACCGCGGATATCCACGTCTTCCAGCGCCGTATCCCTGGGCACCAGGCCGCGGGAAATATACAGATATCTTGTGAACGTCCGCAGATCCATAAAATAGGAATCTACGGTGCGCTGGGATTGGCCCTTGATGGTGTCGTGATACACCAAAAACTCCCGCATCACCTGGGGCGCCTCGTCTCGATAGCTCATGGAAAAGCCCTCCAACAACACCTTATAATAACAGAGGGGGCAGGGCTTGTCCAGTGGCAAAATACACAAATAATTCGGCATAATTAATATTATGCCGAATTTAGGGGAGGGCTAAACGGGAATGGCGCCCCCGATATCAAATATAGGCCGGTCTGTAAGGAAAACCGGTGTTTTCCCGTGTTCTGTGATGAATCGCAGAATGCGTTCCCGATCCGGATGATCATCCAGCGTTCCGGTGAAATAAACTGTATTGCCTATTACAAATGACCCACCGCCAATGAAGCCTGCATCGTATCCGTCCAGCGCGATGTATCCGGGTTCTATATAGAATGTGTCCATCCCGGCATTTTTTGCGGCTCTGGAGACGCTGGCGTCCGCCGTAACGATGGAGTGTTCATCCACGATCAGCGCAGCGCATTTCGCGTAGCCCTGGCGCACGCGCACCGGTATGCCGCCGGCAGCGGCCACGGCCGGCGCGTAGGCCGTCGCCTCGTTATATATTGTGTACCTTCCTGTGGCGCAAATACACAACGGCACGTCGGCCGGATAGATCTTTCCCTGACCGAAGACCGTTTCCACGACGTATCCCCTGTTAGTTAAAAAACTAACAATATAAGGATGTACCTCTGCTCCCGCGAATATACGCATTCCGGCGCGGAACACACTGAGATCAGCATGCCCGGCCAGACGCGGGTCCAGCGCGGCGTTATCGGGCAGCCAAAACGCCTCTATCCCTTGCGCCGCAAGGCTTTGCGCCAAACCCTGCCGGTACCTCTCCCCTATCAGGACCGTCACAGCGTCTTTTCCACCGCTTCCCGCAGGGTCTTCACCGGGATCAGCTCCAGACCCTTCGGCGCTTTCAGCTGTCCTCGGATGCGGGACGGAATCACACACTGGGCGAACCCCAGCCGGGCAATCTCCGCCAGACGCAGGTCCATGGCCTGCACGGAGCGGATCTCGCCGGTGAGCCCTACCTCCCCCACTGCAGCCAGCTTGTCCGGCAAGGGCACATCCCGGAAACTGGAGGCGATGGCGAGACACGCGGCCAGGTCGGCGGCGGGCTCGTCCAGCGTCAGGCCGCCCACCACGTTCATATAGGCGTCGCAGGCGTTCACATTCATGCCGCCCCGCTTCTCCAGCACCGCCAGCAGCAGGTACAGGCGGTTATAATCGAAGCCGTTGGAGGTCCGCCGGGGCGCGGAAAAGCTCGTGGGCGCGAGCAGCGCCTGGACCTCCGCCAGGATGGGACGGCTACCCTCCATCACACAGGCCACGCACGTCCCCGGCACGCCCACCGGCCGGCCGGCCAGCATCACCTCCGAGGGGTTGGGAACCTCCCGCAGGCCCTCCCGGACCATCTCAAACACGCCGATCTCATTGGTGGAGCCGAAGCGGTTCTTCTCCGCCCGGAGGATGCGATAACTCAGACTGCCGTCTCCCTCAAATATCAGCACGCAGTCCACCATGTGCTCCAGCACCTTGGGTCCGGCGATGGCGCCTTCCTTGTTCACGTGACCCACCACGAAGGCAGTGAAGCCGTTGGCCTTGGCAAGCTGCATGATCTCCATGGCGCACTGCTTCACCTGGCCCACGCTGCCCGGTGTGGTGTTGACGCCGGGGTCGTACACCGTCTGGATGGAGTCGATGATGACGATGGACGGCTGGAGCTGCTCGATGGCGGCGATCACATCGTTGATGTCTGTGCCCGCCAGTACATGTAAATTGTCCCGGTCGACACGCAGACGCTGCGCCCGCATTTTGAGCTGGTGCTCGCTCTCCTCACCGGTCACATAGAGGATGGTCTCCTCCGGCGCGATGCTCCCGCAGGCCTGCAGCAGCATGGTGGATTTTCCGATGCCCGGCGCGCCGCCGAAAAGCACGATGGAGCCCCGGACAGCGCCGCCGCCCAGCACCCGGTCGAGCTCCGCGATGCCGGTGGAAAACCGCAGCTCTTCCGACTCATCCAGCTCCGCCAGCTTCCGGGGCATGGCCCGGCGCACAGGCCGCGCCTTCTCCGCAGCTTTGGGCGCGGCGGGCGCTTCCACCAGGGTGTTCCACGCCCGGCAGCTGGGGCACTGGCCCTGCCAGCGGCTGGTCTCATAGCCGCAGGCGGAGCAGAAAAAAACCGTCTTTTCTTTCATGCGCTCAAACCTCTCGTGTATTGCAGATAGCTGCCCAGCAGCACCGCCGCCAGCCGCATCCGGTAGGATCCGGACTGCAGATCCTGCAGGTCCTCCGGATTGGAGAGGAACCCGCACTCCACCAGCACGGCGGGACACTTTGCGTTTTTCATCAGATAGATATTTTTATCCGCCGGAGCCGCCACCCGGCGATTGCCGGGACAGAGCTGGCCGGTGAGATTGGCCTGGGTGAGCGCCGCCAGCGCGTCCGAGCCGGCCGCCGCGCCATAAAACACCTGGATGCCGTGGGGCGAGGCGGCGGGATAGTTGTTCTGATGGATGCTCACCAGCACGGCGCCCTCCGTTCCATTGACCAGGGCGAGCCGGGCGTGCTGGTCGGCCACCTTCTTTTTGGCGATGGAGTCCGCCTCCGGCGGGTAGTCGATGGTCTCCCCGGACCGGGTCAGCACCGCGTCCACGCCCCAGAAGCGGCACAGCGCCTCCAGGCGCAGGGCGATGTCCAGGTTGATGTCGCTCTCCAGCGTGCCGTCAGGGGCCACCGCGCCGCCGTCCGCGCCTCCGTGGCCCGGATCGATCAAAAGGACGCCAGGCGTCAGGGCCTGAGCCAGCGCCCCCGCATCCTGCTCCTGGACGAGCGCCGCCACGGCCAGCAGCACCGCCGCCGCCAGAGGAAACCACCACTTGATAAACCGCATCGTACCACCCCACCTCACTGTAACTTATGAGGCGGGCAGGACATCTATTCCCGGCGGGAACGGGCGAAAAAAGGGGTATAACGGCGCAATGCCATTATACCCCCAATCGCCCGGCCGGCGCAACGGTTTTGTTATTATATGATCAGGCAGATCAGACTGTAGCCTCCGTCGTTCACCAGTCGCTGGATGGTGCTCCGCAGGCGGTTGCGGATGTTGGGCGGCATGCGCTGCAGCTTGGCGGTGAGACCCTCCTCCGCGATGTCGTAGAGGGATTTGCCGAAGATGTTGGATTCCCACAGCCGGTTCATATCTCCGTCGAAGCCCTGGAGAAGGAAGCTGACGATCTGCTCGGAGGCCTTTTCTCCTCCCACCGCCGGGGAGACCTCTGTCTCCACCTGGGTGCGGAAGAGATGGATGGCCGGGGCGCTGGCCTTCAGACGGACGCTGTAGTGTCCCGCCCGGTTCACGATCTTGGGCTCCTCCAGCTCCATCTCCTGGGGACCGGGCATGATGATGCCATAGCCGGTCTGCCGCGCCTGCTCCAGCGCCTCATGGACGTGGTCGTATTCCGTCTTCACCGTCTTGAGCGAGCGCAGCAGCTCCATCAGATCCCCGTCGTCGGCGATGTCGAAGCCGGACTGCTCGCTGATGGTCTTATAATAGAGCCCGGGCTCCAGTTCGATGACGGCGGAGGCCGTGCCGGCTCCCGGCTGTACGGCACTGACCCGCGCCGCGCTCACCAGCTCGCTCTGGGACAGAAATTCCACGCAGCGGTAGGCATCCGTCAGCGCGTCCATGGTCTCTCCCGCGCTCATCACCATGCCGTACAGGGACTTTTTCAGCTCGCTGTCCTCCGGCAGCGCCTCCGCCCAGGCCGGCAGCCACAGGCTCAGCTCCTGCAGCGGGAATTGAAACAGCACCGCCTCCATCACCGCGTGGATATCCTCCTCTGTCAGGTCCAGGCAGTTCGCCGCCATGCAGGGCACCTGGTACTGCTGGGACAGCTGTTCTGCCAGGGCGAGGGCGCTCTCCTCCTCCGGACAGGCGCTGTTCACCAGAACGGCAAAGGGCTTGCCGATCTCCTGGAGTTCCCGTATGACCCGCTCCTCCGCCGCCAGGTAGTTCTCCCGGGGAATATCCCCAAAGGAGCCGTCCGTGGTGATCACCAGGCCGATGGTGGAGTGCTCGGCGATGACCTTACGGGTCCCCTCCTCTGCCGCCTGGGTCATGGGGATCTCGTGGTCATACCAGGGCGTGGTGACCATCCGTTCCGCGCCGTCCTCAAAGAGCCCCTCCGCCCCGGGGACCATATACCCCACGCAGTCGATCAGCCGCATCCGCGCCGCCGTCCGGCCGCCCAGAGACAGCTCCACCGCCTCCTCCGGGACGAATTTCGGCTCCGCCGTCATGATGGTCCGGCCGGAGCCGGACTGGGGCAGTTCGTCCCGGGCGCGCTCTTTCTTATATACGTTTTCAATGTTGGGGATGACCAGCGTCTCCATGAAACGCTTGATAAAGGTCGATTTCCCAGTCCGCACCGGTCCGACGACGCCCAGATAGATGTCCCCGTCCGTCCTGCGGGCAATATCTTCATAGATGCTGTCCACAAAAATCCCTCCAAGGCATGTTTGCTAAAACATACGCCCGGGAGGGTTTCATTATGACAAAGTTTTTGCGTCAGAGAAACTGCGCCGTCTGGCCATGGACCTGGGACACGCGCACCTCCGTCTCGGGAAAGGCCTTCCGCAGCCAGCCGCACACCACCGGAACCACCACGTTCTCCGTGCAGAAATGGTCCGCGTCGATCAGGTTGATCCCCTTGTGGACAGCCTCCAGGAATTGGTGGTATTTGATATCCGCCGTCACGTAGGTATCGCAGCCGGCCGCAGCCGCGAGGCCGATGTCTCCGCCGCCGGAGCCGCCGCATACCGCCAAATGCCTGACGGGCCGACCGGCGTCATGGTAGCGCAGGCCGTTGCCGTTCAGGGATGCTTTCACCTTTTCCAAAAAGGCTGCAAAGGGCACCTCCTCCGGCAGCTGCCCCACCCGCCCGATGCGGGTGTCCGGCTCCAGCAGACCGGTGACCATGCCGCCCAGCGCAGCCATCAGCGCGTCGTTGACGCCGCCCTGCGCGGCGTCCAGATTGGTGTGCATGCAGATGGCGGCGATGCCACTCTCCGCCAGCGAGAGGGCCAACTCGCCCTCCATGGAGCCGTCCGAGACGGCCTTCAGTTCGAAAAACAGCGGGTGGTGGCTCACGATCAGCTCCGCGCCCCACGCGGCCGCCTCCCGGATGACGGGTCCGGTGATATCCAGACTCACCAGCACCCGGCGCACCGGTTTTTCTCCGCGGCCCACCAGCAGCCCCACGTTGTCGAAATCCATCTTCCCCGCCATGGGGGCCTTGCCGTCCAAAAAGGCAAGGATATCATGTACCGTCGTCACCAAAAAGCCTCCTTTTTATGCTGCGGTATTCCGCCGCCAGCGCGGCCGCCCCGCCGCTGTACGGCGCGGCCTTCTCTGTCCGCTGGATGCAGCCGTCCAGGTACCGGGCAAAGAGCGGATCGGCCCCGATCTGCTCCAGCTTCCCCAAATGCAGCTCCGCCGGCGAATAGGCGTCGCTCGCGCCGCCGGCGGCGGTCAGGATGGGATAGATCCGCCCGGCGTCCTCCACCAGCCGCTCCGATCCGATCCGGTAGCCGCTCTCCCAGAGAAAGCGGCGCAGCAGAGCCCGCTTGCTGTGGGGAGACAGGATCAGACGCACGCCCTCTCTCGTCCAGGGAGCGGCGGAGAGGATGGAGACCATGGTCTCCCCTCCCATCCCGGCGATGATCACCGTATCCCATCCGGCGGGGTCAATCCCCGACAGGCCGTCCGTCAGGCGGAGCTCCACGGCTGTCCCGGTGCCCGTCTTTTCCACCAGCGCCGCAGCGCCGGCCAGCGGTCCGGGGCGGATATCCGTGGCCAGCACCCGCGCGGCCCGGCCGGTCTGGATGAGCCAGACCGGGACCATGGCGTGGTCGGTGCCCACGTCGATAACCGACGCGCCGGGCTCCACCAGCGAGGCAACCGCCTGAAGGCGGTCAGATAGATGTATCATAAGCAATAAAAAAGCGGCGGGGTCTCCCCCGCCGCGGACGGACGATCAGGCGTTGGCGGCGATGAAGTCGTTGACCTTCTTGACGAAGGGCTCGACCTCCACGCCGTGGGCCATGCAGGCCTGCTCCACGCTCTCGCCGGTAGCGAAAGCGCAGCCCAGGCAGTGCATGCCGATCTCCAGAAACAGCGGCTGGGTCACAGGCGCATTCACCATGATATCATAAACGATGGTATCCTTCGTGATCTGATACATTTGATCTTCCTCCAATAATGAAATTCGGTGGGATTATTATACCCTCTTGTCCGCGGGATTTCAACAAAAAACTTTGTTGCGCAAAAGAAATAGAGGAAGCCGCTCCGGCCTCCTCTATATCTTGCTGGCAACCGGGCGATTAGAGCTCGCCGGCGCGCATCTTCGCAAAGCACTCGCTGCAGTACACAGGACGGTCGCTCTTCGGCTCGAAGGGGACGCGCGCCTCGCCGCCGCAGGCAGCGCACACAGCGGTGAAGTACTCCCGGGGACCACGGGCAGCGGCCTTGCGGGCGTCACGGCAGGCCTTGCAGCGCTGGGGCTCGTTCTGGAAGCCGCGTTCCGCATAAAACTCCTGCTCACCGGCGGTAAACACGAACTGCTGTCCGCATTCCTTGCATACAAGGGTCTTGTCTTCGTACATTTTGGTTCCTCTCTTTTGATAGTTTTCCCATGTGGGTGATTATATTGCGATCAGCTTGCGCTGTTTTCGCCGAAGGGCAGCTTTGCCAGCTTGCGCCGTATGCGCTGCACAGCGTTGTCCACGGCCTTGGCATCCCTTCCCGTGGCGGCGGCGATCTCCGCGTAAGAGAGGCCGTCCAGATACAGGCTCAGGATCCTGGCTTCAAATTTTGACAAGCACCGTGAATAGGCGGAAAGTAATTCTTTATCGGTCTCTCTGGCTAGAACCTGCTCCTCGGGACTACGCGCATAAAGGTGGGCACCTAGGGACTGGGATTCATCTGAGAGGACTTCATCAAGGGAGACGCCGTCGTTCAGCGGAGCGTTTTTCATGCGCTGGTCGCTGCGGACAGCGGATCGGATACGGTTATGGATACACGCCTGGGCATAAGTTTTGAAGGACGCGCCCTTTGTCTCGTCATACTCCCGAATGGCGGACAGCAGTCCCAGCATTCCCTCCTGGATCAGGTCCTCGCTGTCACCGCCGATGAGGAAGTACGGCCGCGCACAAATGCGCACGATACGAACGTATCTCTCCGCCAGGGCCTCTTCCGCTCCCGGGACTTGCTCCCTGACAAGAGATTGCAGTTTCTCATCCGTTTCTTTTGTATAATTATAATAACACACCAGTAATTATAGCTTTTTCGCGATAGAAGTCAAGCATTTTTTACAAATTTTATAGCAGAAATCAGGGAAAAATTGACAGATAACAAGGCTTTTTCACCAAAAAGACGCTCGATCAGGTGATATCCATCCTCTGTTGTCCCAAATACTGGATACCGAGGTGCTCGTATGCCTTCTGGGTCACGCAGCGGCCGCGCATGGTCCGGGTCAGATAACCCTGCTGGAGCAGGAACGGCTCGTACACATCCTCCAGCGTCACCGCCTCCTCGTTGATGGTGGCAGCCAGAGCCTCCAGGCCCACAGGTCCGCCGTTATAGAGCTCGATGATGCTGCGCAGCATCCGCCGGTCCACGTTGTCCAGACCCGCCTCGTCTACCTCCAGGCGCAGCAGCGCCTCGTTGGCGATGTACCGGGTGATGACGCCCTTCCCCTTCACCTGGGCGAAATCCCGCACCCGCCGGAGCATCCGGTTGGCGATACGGGGCGTGCCCCGGCTGCGGGAGGCGATCTCCACCGCGCCGTCCGGCTCGATCTCCACGCCCAATATGCCTGCGCTGCGCTCCACGATGCGACGCAAATCGTCGGTGCTGTAAAGCTCCAGCCGAAGCACCACACCGAACCGGTCCCGCAGCGGCGCGGACAGCTGCCCGGAACGGGTGGTGGCGCCGATCAGGGTGAAGTGGGGCAGATCCAGTCGGATGGAATTGGCGGAGGGCCCCTTCCCCAGGATGATGTCGATGGCAAAGTCCTCCATGGCGGGATACAGGATCTCCTCCACGGAGCGGTTCAGCCGGTGGATCTCATCCAGAAAGAGGATGTCGTTCTCCTGCAGATTCGTCAGCAGCGCCACCAGATCCCCGGGCTTTTCGATGGCAGGACCGGAGGTGATGCGCATGTTGACGCCCATCTCGTTGGCGATGACGCCGGCCAGGGTGGTCTTGCCCAGGCCCGGAGGGCCGTGGAGCAGCACGTGGTCCAGCGGCTCGTTGCGGATCTTGGCCGCCTGGATGAAGACGGCCAGGTTCTCCTTGGCCTTCTCCTGGCCGGTATAGTCCTCCAGCCGCTTGGGCCGCAGGGACGCCTCCGTGGCGTCCTCCGGCTGGAACGAGGCGGTGGTCAGGACCTGCTCCGGACCCTCGTCGGAAAAGTTGATGCTCATGGATTCACCCGCTCCTCTCGCTCAGAGTTCACGCTCTCAAGCGCGGCTGGAGATATTCCGCAGGGCGGCGCGGATCGCGTCCTCCAGACTGAGGCCCTCCAGCTCCAGGCCCTTCAGCGCGGCGGTGCACTCCGCCTTGGTATAGCCGAGGGCGGTGAGGGCGCTGACCACATCCGCCAGCTTCCCCGTCCCCTCCGGACCACGGACCGCCGCGGTGTCCATCTCCGGCAGGGCCATGCCCTCGGTCTGCTTCTGGATCTTGTCCTTCAGCTCCAGGATGATCCGCTGGGCCAGGCGCTTTCCCACGCCCTGGGCGGCGGTGAGAGCGCGCTCATCGTCGCTCATCACCGCCATGCAGATCTTCTCCGGCGAGCCGGCGGACAGGATGGATACCGCCGCCTTCGGCCCCACGCCGGACACGGAGATGAGCATGTCGAAGCAGCGCTTCTCCGCCTGCGTGGCGAAACCGTAAAGATCAAAGGCGTCCTCCCGGACCTGCTCGGAGATATAGAGCTTCGCCCTCTCCCCCAAGCGTAGCTGGCCGACGGTGTAGGCGCTGGTGTTGACCGCGAAGCCCACGCCGCCGCAGTCCACCACGGCCAGGCCGGGCTCCAGGTCGGTGACGGTACCGTTCAGATGGTAGAACATGTGTCTGACTCTCCTTCCGCCGCCAGGCGGCTGGTCATGCTCCTGGCGTGGCATATCGCCAGGGCCAGCGCGTCCGCCGCGTCGTCGGGCTTGGGCGGCGTTTTCATGTTGAGAAGGCGCTGGACCATATAGATGACCTGATTTTTCTTGGCGTTGCCGTAGCCCACCACTGCCTGCTTCACCTGCATGGGGGTGTACTCAAACACAGGCACGCCGCTGCGGTAGCAGCTGAGCAGGATCACCCCCCGGCCATGGGCCACGGCGATGCCGGTGGTGATGTTCTTGGAAAAGAACAGTTCCTCGATGGCGATGGCATCCGGGGAAAAGGTGACGATCAGCTCGTTGATGTCGTTATAGATCATATCCAGCCGTGGCGACAGGTGGGTGTTGGGGGGCGTGGTCACCGCGCCGCAGGCCACATAGTTGTTTTTTCCCTTCACCGCGTCGATGACGCCGAAGCCCACCGTGCCCACCCCCGGGTCGATGCCGAGGATTCTCATGTGCCGCTCCCCTCCTCCGCCAGCCGTCGCCGGGCGGCGCCGATATCGGAACGGATCTGCTCTGCAAGGGACTGCTGGTCGGGAAAGCGCATCTCCGGCCGGAGAAAGTCCACAAAGTCGATGCGCACTGTCTGGCCGTAGAGCTGGCCGTCATAGTCCAGCAGATTGGTCTCCACGGTGGTCCGGCCGTCCCCGTCGAAGGTGGGCCGCACCCCCACGTTTGTCACCGCGTCCACGCAGCCGGATGCCAGCCACGCCCGGGTGGCGTACACGCCGTACCGGGGTACGATCACGCCCTCCGGCACGGGGAAATTGATGGTGGGGATCCCCATCCGTCGGCCCCGGGCATGGCCATGCTCCACCCGGTGGCAGACGCAGTAGGGGTGGCCCAGGAACCGGGCGGCCTGCGTCATGTTGCCGTCGGCCACCAGCGAGCGGATGTAGGTGGAGCTGACCACCACCCCGTCCAGCTTCACCTGGTCCACAATGTCGCAGCCCACGCCGTTGGCCAGACCCCAGGCGGCGATGCGCTCGGCCTTTCCCTCGCCCCGCCAGCCGCAGCTGAAGTCCCGGCCCATCACCAGATGCACCGCGCCCAGATCGTCGACCACCGAGCGGATAAAGTCCTCCCAGGGCGTGCGCATAAATTGTTCGTCAAAGTGGAGCATGACCACATCGTCGATGCCCCCCACCCGCCGGATCAGCTCCCGGCGGCCATCGTTATCGCTGAGAAGAGGCGCCGCCTGGCCGCGGACGAAGCGGTCCGGATGGTCGTCGAAGGTGATGACCGCGGGCCGGGCGCCGGTCTGGGCGGCCCGCTGCCGGGTCAGCTCCATTAGCGCCTGATGGCCCAGATGCACACCGTCAAAATATCCCAGGGCCACGACGCGCTTTGCGTTTTCCATCACGTCTGCCCTCCTTGTCCGATCAATTCCACCGGCAGCAGGCAGACCGCCGGGTCGGAACGGATCTCGTCCAGGGTGTGGGCCATATCCACGGTGAACCGGCCCGCACGCACCCGCCGCAGGGCGCTCATGCACCCGCCGCAGCCCAAGGCCGCGCCGATGTCGTGGCAGAGGGTACGGATGTAAGTCCCCTTGGAGCAGGTGATCTCCAGCCCCCAGTCCCCCGCCTCGTCCCGGTCGGTGAGCACCAGACGGTGGATGGTGATGGGCCGCGCCTCGCGCTCCACCTCGCCGCCACGCCGGGCAATCTCATAGAGCTTCTTTCCCTGGCGCTTGATGGCCGAGTACATGGGCGGCAACTGCAGGATCGGGCCCCGGAACCGGTCCAGCACGGCCTCGATCTCCTCCCGGCTCACCTCCGCCGGTGTCTGACGGAGGACGGTGCCCCAGATGTCCTGGGTATCCGTCTGAACGCCCAGCCGCAGGCGGGCGTGGTATTCCTTCTCATCGTTCTCAGCGTATTTGGCGGCCTTGGTGCCCTTGCCGGCCAGCACCACCAAAAGCCCCGTGGCATTGGGGTCCAGTGTACCGGTATGGCCCACATGGCGCTCACGGAGCACCCCCCGCAGGTGGGCGCACACGTCCATGCTGGTCCACTCCATAGGCTTGTCCACAAGCAGGATTCCGTCCATCAAAGCGCCTCCAGGATGTCCCGGACGATGATCTCCCGGGCCGTTTCCGGCGCTGCCTGGATGGTGCAGCCGGAGGCCATTTTGTGGCCGCCGCCCCCATGCAGGGCGCAGACGGCGGAGGAATCGAAATCCTCCCCGCTGCGCAGGCTGATCTTGCTGGCGCCGCTGTTCAGCTCCCGAACGGTCACGCTCACCCGGCTTCCCGCCACGCGGCCGGCCAGGGACGCCAGATCCTCGCAGTCGTCCTCGGTGGCGCCGCTGGAGCGCATCATCTCCCGTGTCACCGTCGCCACGGTGACGCACTCCCCCGGCCCATAGCGGCGCATCCCGGCGTAAATCATCCCCTCCAGGGTCAGCCGGGAGAAGGAGAACGTACGGAAAAGCAGCTTGTTCAGCGCCTTATAGTCCGCCCCGGCCTCCATCAGCTGTGCCGCCGCCCGATGGGTCTCGGCGGTGGTGTTGGCATACACAAAGCAGCCGCAGTCGGTGCTCACGGCGATATAGAGCAGATCCGCCACGGTCTTGTCCAGCAGCTTAAGCGACTGGGCCAGTTCCAGGATGATCTCCCCGCAGGACGCCTTCTCCGGCCGGCAGACGAGCCGGCGGGCATAGCGGGAATTGGTGGGATGGTGGTCGATGCACAGCTCCACCTCCCCGCCGGGGAATCCCTCGGGAAACAGGTTTTCCGACGCCAGATCCACCGCCAGAAGGGTCTGCGCCACATATCCCGCCGGGGCCAGATAGGGCGCCACAAAGGGCGCGTACTGCGCCGTCACCTGGGGATTGGGATAGAGATACGCCGTCTTTCCCATCCGCCGGAGGATATGACAAAGGGCGGCGGCACTGCCAAGCGTGTCGCCGTCCGGGCGGATATGCGTCAGGAGCAGATATCCGTCGCTGCTTTTCAGATAGTTAATGCACTCATTCAGGGTCATCGTCGTCATGTTGAATGTCCAGATCGTTGATCAGCCGGTTGATATAGGCGCCGTGGGCGATGGAGCTGTCCAGCTGGAAGGTCAGCTCCGGGGTATACCGCAGATCCAGGCTGTGGCCCAGCTCCCGGCGCAGATAGCCCGCCACGGACTTCAGTCCGCGGACCAGCTGTTTCTCGTCCACCTCGCCCAGCACGCTGATATATACTTTGCAGTGGCGCAGATCGTTGGTGGTATCCGTGCGGGTGACGGTGAGCATGGCCCCCTGCTGGATGCGGGGGTCCTTCACGTCCCGCAGCTTCTCCGCCAGTACCCGGCGGATGTCGTCGTTGATCCGGTCGATGTGATGATTAGCCATTGATCCGCTCCATCACAAAGCACTCGATCACGTCCTGCTCCTTGATGTCGTTGAACTTCTCCACCTGCATGCCGCACTCGTAGCCGGAGGCAACCTCCCGTACATCGTCCTTGAACCGGCGCAGACTGGCCAGATTGCCCTCGTATACCACCACGTTGTCCCGCAGCACCCGGACCTGGCAGTTGCGCTGGATCTTGCCGTCCAGTACGTAGCAGCCGCAGACGGTGCCCACCTTGGAGACCTTATAGGTCTGGCGTACCTCGGCGTGACCGATGATCTTCTCCTGGTACTTGGGGGCAAGCATGCCCTTCATGGCGGCCTCGATCTCGTTGATGCAGTCGTAGATCACCCGGTACAGCCGGATGTCCACATGGTCCCGGGAAGCGCTGTCCCGGGCGGCGTTGTCGGGCCGTACGTTGAATCCCACGATCACCGCGCCGGAGGTGGAGGCCAGCATCACGTCGGACTCGTTGATGGCGCCCACGGCGCAGTGGATGACCCGCACCCGGACCTCCTCGTTGGAGAGCTTCTCCAGGGAGGACTTCACCGCCTCGGCGCTGCCCTTCACATCCGCCTTCACGATGATGTTGAAGTCCTTCATCTCGCCCTCCTGGATGCGGGCGAACAGATCGTCCAGGGACACCTTCTTGGGAGCGGTACTGGCCGCCAGCTTTTCCTTGGCCTTGCGCTCCTCCACCAGCTCCCGGGCCATCCGCTCATCGGCCACGGCGTTGAAGTTATCGCCCGCGTTGGGCACCTCGCCCATACCGGCGATCTCCACGGGCACGGAGGGGCCCGCCTCGGTGACCCGCTGTCCCTTGTCGTTGATCATGGTGCGCACGCGCCCCACGGAGGTGCCGGCGATGATCACATCGCCCTGCTTCAAAGTGCCGTTTTGCACCAGCACGGTCATGATGGGGCCGCGGCCCTTGTCCAGCCGCGCCTCGATGACGGCGCCGCTGGCGGCCCGGTCGGGGTTGGCCCGCAGGCCCAGCATCTCGGTCTGCAGCGCCAGCATCTCCAGAAGGTTATCCACGCCCTGGCCCGTCTTGGCGGAGATCTGGCAGACGATGGTATCGCCGCCCCACTCCTCGGGCACCAGGTCGTATTCGGTCAGCTCCTGCTTCACCCGGTCGGGGTTGGCGCCGGGCATATCCATCTTGTTGATGGCCACCACGATGGGGATGTTGGCGGCCTTGGCGTGGTTGATGGACTCCACGGTCTGGGGCTTGATGCCCTCCGTGGCGGCCACCACCAGGATGGCCACGTCCGTCACCATGGCGCCCCGGGCGCGCATGGAGGTGAACGCCTCATGGCCCGGCGTATCCAGGAACGTGACGGGGCTGCCGCCGATGTCCACCACATAAGCGCCGATGGCCTGGGTGATGCCGCCGGCCTCGCCGGCTGCCACCTTCGTCTTGCGGATATAGTCCAGAAGAGAGGTCTTGCCGTGGTCCACGTGGCCCATGACCACCACCACGGGGGCGCGGGGCTGCAGCTCCTCCTCCGTGTCCACATGGTCGTCGATGAGCTTCTCCTCCACGGTCACGACCACCTCGTGCTCCACCTTGCAGTTGAACTCCATGGCCACCAGCGCGGCGGTGTCATAGTCGATCACGTCGGGCAGGCTCGCCATGACGCCCATCTTGACCAGCTTGCGGACCACCTCGGCGCCGCTCTTTTTCATGCGCACGGCCAGCTCCTGGACGGAGATCTCGTCGGGGATCTGCACGCGGGTGGGCGCCTTCTTGGCGATCTCGAACTGGAGCCGCTGCATCTTGTCCCGCTCCTCCTGGCGGCGTTTGGCGCTGGCGGCGGCTGTATTCTGGCGCTGCTTGTTGCGGTTGCCGATCTTCTCCTTGCCCCGCTTCATCTTCTCGGCCTTGTCGCCGGCCATCCGGTCGAAGCGCTCGTCATACTTGGACAGATTGGTGTTGGCGGTGCCCCGGGTGTCCACCACCTTCTTCTGGGGCATCTGCTTGGGCACGTGGGGCTTGTCGGGCTTGGGCTGCTTCGGCTGCTGAGGCTGGCTCTGGGAAATGGACGCGCCGCCCTGGGCGGCCGGGGTCTGCTGGGGGCGTTTGTCCGAAGCGGACTGGGCCGTCTGGTCCTTCTTTTCAGCGGGAGCGGCCGGCGCCGCCGTGTCGGCGAACACCTCGGCGATGCTTTCCACCTGGTTGTGCTGGGTCATATACTCGAAGATGATGCTCAGCTCCTCGTCCTCCAGCACCTGCATGTGGTTCTTGGGCGTGGTGGCATACGCCGTCAGGATCTCCGTAATGACCTTGGAGGTGACGCCAAAATCCTTTGCCACCTCATGCACACGGTATTTGATGAAACTCATACTCGCTCCTCCTGTCTTCCTCATTCCTTTTGGGCAGCGGCTTCAAAAGCCTTTGCCAGACCGTCGTCCCAGACGACCGCCATGGCCACGGGACCGCTCCGGCCCAATGCCTGGGCCAGTTCCTGTTTCGTATATCCGCAGTGGATGAGTCTGGCCCCTCCTCTGCCCGCCAAGACAGCCGCCTGGCGCAGGGCGTTATCCCCCGCGTCCGACGCCGTCACGATCAATCCGCCGCTCTCCCGGCGGGACCGCTTTACGCAGTCCTCTGTCCCCACGGTCAGCCGCCCGGCTCTGGCTGCCAGGCCCAGATACCCCAGGGCCTTATCCATCGGCAGCCTCCACGGCGGCGGCCAGCTTTTCATAGTCTGCTTCGGATATGGATACCTGCAGCGCCCGCTCCAGCGCCCGGCTCTTCCTTGCCTTGGCAAGGCAGGACGCCTTCCGGCAGATATAGGCGCCGCGCCCGGGCGTCTTTCCCAGAGCGTCCGCCACGATCTCGCCTGTGGGGGTGCGCACGATGCGGATCAGTTCCTTTTTCCCGGCCCGCTCATGACACCCGACACACATCCGCACAGGCTCCGCCATCGTCTCAGTCCTCGCTCTCCGGCTTGATGTCGATCTTAATGCCGGTCAGCTTCGCGGCCAGGCGGGCGTTCTGGCCCTCCTTGCCGATGGCCAGGGACAGCTGGTTGTCCGGCACAATGACCCGGCAGCTCTTGCCCTCCTCGTCCATATAGACATGCAGTACCTCCGCCGGGGACAGGGCCGCAGCCACATATTCCTCGGGGATCTCGCTGTATTTGACGATATCGATCTTCTCGCCGCCCAGCTCGTCTACCACGCTGGACACACGGCCGCCCCGGGGACCCACGCAGGCGCCGATGGGGTCCACGTCCGGCGCGGTGCTCCACACGGCCATCTTGGTGCGGGAGCCGGCCTCCCGGGCGATGGACATGATCTCCACGGTGCCGTCGGCAATCTCCGGCACTTCCAGCTCAAACAGCCGCTTCACCAGCACCGGATGGGTCCGGCTGATGAGAACCTGGGGGCCGCGGGCGGACTTGCGGACTTCGATGACGTACACCTTCATCCGCTTGCCCTCCACCAGCACCTCGTCCCGGATCTGCTCGTTGACGCTGAGCAGCGCGTCGGTGTACTCGGAGTTGGAGCTGATCTTCAGAGCGGCGTTGCCGGTACGCGGGTCGATGCGGGCCACCTCGCCGGTGAGGATCTCGTGCTCATGGGTAGTGAACTCGTCGTAGATCAGGCCGCGCTCCGCCTCGCGGATGCCCTGGATGATCACCTGCTTGGCGTTCTGAGCGGCGATGCGGCCCAGCTCCTTGGTGTTCACGGGGACCTTGATCTGACCGCCCACCTTGGCCCGCTTGGAGATCTTCCGGGCCTGCTCCAGGGTCATCTGGGTGGCGGGGTTCTCCACCTCGTCCACCACGTCGGTGACCACGAACATCTCGATGCGCTTTTTGTCCTCGTCCAGTTCCACCACCACGTTGTCCGCCGCGTCGGGGTTATCCTTGCGGAAGGCGGTCAGCATGGCCTGGTTGATCTTGTCGTACATATATTCACGGGGAATGCCCTTTTCCCGCTCCAGATCCTCAATCGCTTCAAAAAATTCGGCGTTCATAGCTTTATCCTCCGTCACATTTCCAGCCGCAGACGCACGCTGGCGATTTGATTTTTGGAAAACCGGCGCTCTCCGCCGGAATCAACGGTCACATCCCCGTCCTCGTAGGCCAGGAGCTTTCCCACCCACTGTTTGGCCCCGTCCGCGGCGCTGTAGAGCTTTACCTCCACGTTGGAGCCGAGAAAGCGTTCGAAATCGGACGGGCGCTTGAGCGATCTCTCGCACCCGGCAGAGCCCACCTCGAAGATGTAGCTGTCCGGTACCGGATCCGCCTCATCCAAAATGGGGTCCAGCTGGCGGGAGACCCGCTCACAGGCGTCCAGATCCACTCCGTCCGGCCCGTCCAGGAACACGCGCAGATAACGCTGTCCTCCCTCGGTGACGTATTCCACGTCCCAGAGCTCCAGCCCGGCCTGCTCCACCACCGGCAAAGCCAGGTCCCACACGGTTTTTTCAATACGGTTCATACAGATTTTCCAGTTTCTGACAAATTCTTTTAGTTCAAGAAAAAGAGTGGGACGGTACCCACTCCAGGAATAGGACATTTGCTTCATTGAATATACCATATAACCCTGCATAAATCAAGTACTTTTTCGCCTTCCTGCCATGTTTTGTGGCCTCTTTGCGGACCGGACCACCATATTTTGTCACATTCCGTCCTCCAGGTGCTCCCGCAGCTTCTCCAGCGCCCTTTTTTCGATGCGCGATACTTTCCGCCGCCGGGTTTGTAAGCGATGGGGCCTTGAAAACGCGCCGTGTGGCGCGGTGGTTGTGTGTCACTGTACGTCGTTCAATTCACAGAACCGAAACCGTATAATGATCTGTTTGTTCTCCGTGAGTTCTACCCTTTCAATGAGACTCACCAGCAGTTCCCTGTTGACCCAGGCCGTGTCTATGAACCGGCGGACAAGTGCCTTTGCCTGCTCCTCCCGCTTCTCCGGCGTGGCATCTGGCTCCTCCATGCTGGCCAGTTGGTCCTCCAGAGAGCGCCGCTCCTGCTTGATGCGCCCGTATATACGGTCAAAGTCTGCCTCCGCCAAAAGTCCGTTCAGCTTATCCATGTACGTCCTGTCCAGGTCGGCGGTCAGCTTTTCGATCCTGCCCCGAAGGGCCTGACGCTCGTTTTCATGGCGTTCTGCTTGTCGTGCTTTTTCAACTTCCGCCTCTGCCACGGGAAGCAAGGCGTCCGCATCCAGATACTTCTGGCAGACCTTCTGGATTTGGTCGATGACCGCCGCCGTGACTGTACTTTCCTTGATGGCGTGGCTAGTACATACGCCTGCCTTTGTGAACCGTTGATAGGTCCGGCAGACGAAGTAGAGAACGTCCTCCCCTGCTGCGTTCTTGCGGTTTATCACGCATAGCGGATAGCCGCACTCATGGCAGAAGATGAGTCCTTTCAGCAGAAAGTCATATTTCCGCACCTGCGTGGTCTTTCGGCTGCGGACAAGCATTTGCACTTTCTGAAACGTCTCCGTGTCTATGATCGGCTCATGAGTGCCCTCCACCACCACCCATTTATCCCTGGGCTGTTTCACGCATTTCTTGGACTTGTAGCTGATTTTTACCGACCGGCCCTGGACCATGTTGCCGATGTACGTCTCATTCTGGAGCATATCGGATATGCGCTCACTGCTCCACAGGCCCGTATAGGGGCCAGGATTGGAAATGGTCAATCCTGCATAGGTGGCCGGGGTGGGCACATGTTCCTCGTTCAGCCGGGCGGCGATCTGGCGGCAGCTTACCCCCTCCAGGGCCATAGCAAATATCCGCTGCACCAATGGGACGGCCAGCTCGTCCGGCACGATACGGTTTTTCTCCGTTGGGTGCATTTTATAACCGAACAATGGCTTGCCGCCGATAAACTGCCCCTTGCGCTGTTTGTCGTGCTTGACGCTGCGTATCTTTTTGGATATGTCCTTGGCGTACATATCGTTCATAACGGCCCGAAAAGGCGTGATGTCGTTGGCGCTGGATTCAACGCCCGTGTCGATGCCGTCCAGCAGGGATATGTAGCGGACACGGTTTTCGGGGAAATACCGTTCCATGTAATGCCCGGTCATGATGTAGTCACGGCCCAGGCGGGACAGGTCTTTAGTAATTACCATGTTTACCTTCTTGTCCTCGATGTCCCCGATCATGCGTTGAAAGGCCGGTCGGTCGAAACTGGTGCCGCTCCATCCGTCGTCGATATAGGTATCATACACGGTCAAGCGGTGCTGCCGGACAAAATCATCCAGCAGCGATCGTTGGTTGGTGACGCTCTCTGACGGTCCCTCGTTCTCATCCTCCTTTGAAAGCCGAATATAAAGTGCCGCGTGGTAGGCCATTGGGTCGCTTATCTCGAAGTACATATCTCGCCTCCAGCAATAAGCGGCCATTCATCAATATAATTGTACGGCCTCATAGCGCAGTTGTCAAATTTTCGCGGTGCGCTCGGAGTTCTCTCTCAATAAAAACGCGCAGGCTCCTTTTGATGGAGTTTGCCGCGCTCTCCCCTTTCTCTGCATATTGGCATATCACGTCAAGTTCGCGTTCTTTTTTTGCCAAGACCATCCCTCCCATCACAATAGGTTATGTGCCCGGCGGGCTGTTCTTGCCAGAAAATGCGTCTCACGGTGAGACGCATTTTCATCAAGTATAGGACGCCCGCACAGTTGGATGATATGGACCGACAGAGCCACCATATTTTGAATCCAGGCAAAACCAGACGGCGGCTGACAAGCCGCTCCATAGGTGGTGAGCCTCCCTCCATGCCCATGGCGGGGCGTCCTACGCTGTGACGCATAGCCGACGCAAGTATCTTCTCCGTGTGCGTATCCTGGCCGACAGCTTTGCCAAAGCTGTGTGCGGCGCTGGTGTCTCTCGCTCTGCCCCAGGGGGACGTTTTGGCGCACCCGCCGCTTGGCTCCTCACACACGGAACGTATCTGGCTGCCCTATACTGCGCCGTCAGTCGCTACGCCGCTTTCTTTGTCAGGTCATGGGCTATGTCAGGCAGAGCGCACCTTAAAGCCAGTCAAGATGCTGTGGATCAGCTTCGATTCCAGCCGCAGCCGCATATCTTCATCGACGCGGATGGTGCTGTTCCCATAGGCGTCTTTGAGGGGCCTTGTGGCGAGGACGCGAATATAGCCCCGGTAGTGTCCCACAACGGCGGCAAGAGCGGCCTCGTCCCCGGCTATGGCGGCCAGGATCACGGGCACCGGGATGGGCACTCTCGTCCGGCCATACTGCTCCCTCCTCCGTCATATATCCGCGCAGCTTTTTCAGCGCCGTGAGCCGCCGCTTGGATATGGTTTGATGGGCGACGTTCAGCCGCCGGCCGATCTCCCGGTCTGTCATACCCAGGAAATAGGTCAAGAGGATCACGGCCCGCTTGCCCTCCGGCAGCCGCGCCAGTGCTCCGGCCAGAATATCGCCGCATACGACCGCGGGGACGCCCAGCACCTCAAAGATGTGTTCGTCCTCAAAGTACCTGTCCACCGCGGCGGTCTGCTCCAACTCGGCGGCGGTCATGCCGTCAAGGGACTTCTCCCGGTCATGAAGGTGTGCGTACTCCCGGTAGATGTTCCTGGCCTCGTTCTTCAAGACCTTGGCGCAGAAGGCTCCAAACTGATTTTGAATACGGGGCTCAGTGGTGTCTTTCACGTTACTCACCTCCCTTCGCGTCCGCAAAGGCGGGGTGGTGTTTATCTCCCGTTTGCCTGGGTAATGGTAAAAATCCGATTTTGGCAACCGGAAGGGAGAAAACATTTACAAAAGGCTCTCCGCGCCGGAAAAGGCCCTCATAGACAGAAAAAACGCCTGTATAGCATGACGCCATACAAGCGAGGGAATTGTAATATGTAGTTATATCCTTGTACGCTTCCGTCCAATAGTTGCAGTAGCCCCGGAGGATGCGAGAGCTTTTTTGACGATAGCCCTCAAAGCGCCCTGGCCAATATAGTATTGGGATCACGGCAGCTACCTCCCCAAGCCGCCAGACATAGAATAACGCGGCAGCTTGATCTCTCAAACCGCCGCGTCAGGGTAGATAGGTATGGCAAATGGGCTGCTCGACGGCGGTTTTTTCTTTTCTGCCGTCGGGCAGAGCGCAGTAATTGTAACCAATGTGTCACTTTTGTAACTTTAACACAAATAATAATGCCTGTGCGCCCTATTAGGTAGCACAGGCATATTTTTTATTCTTCTCGGCCCACAAGGTAATCAAGAGACACTTGAAAGAAATCTGCAATCACCTTTAGCGTCTGTATGGACGGTTCCCTGTCTCCGCTCTCATACCTCGCAATCATATTATCTGACAATCCGCACAACTCACTCAATGTTCTTCCGCTGAGCTTTTTCGCCTCCCGAAGTTTACGCAGACGGACGGGGAAAAGATCATTACCCATATATTTCACCAACCATTATTGGCTTGGACAGCCCATTTTTATATTAGCTAAAGCGCACCGTAATGACCGTACCTTTCCCAAGATTGCTTTCCAGACTTATTTCCGCTCCCAGAACCAGAGCAGCGTGTTTTACGATGGAAAGGCCCAGGCCCGTTCCGCCACTGGCCTTGCTGCGGCTCTTGTCCACTCGGTAGAAGCGCTCAAATATGCGTTCCTGCTGCTCCGCCGGGATGCCGATGCCGTCGTCGGACACGGTGAGTACCGCCCCCGTGCCATCCCCACGGGCGTCTACGGTCACATGACCACCCTCACAGTTGTATTTGATCGCGTTGTCGCAAAGGTTGAATACGATGCTGTGAACAAGCTGCGGAATGCCGCTTATGGGAGCCGGTCCGCCGGTGAGCGAGAGGGCCACGCCCGCCTTGTCTGCCCGTGCTTGTAAGTCCTGGACAACAGCCTCTGACACTGAATATAGGTCTGTATCTTCAAAGTGCATATCTCCCATGCCCTCGTCCAGATGGGACAGGCTGATGATGTCACTGATGAGCTGCATCATCCGCTGCGCCTCGGAACAGATCTTCCCGGCAAAGGGCTGTACGTCCTCCTGTTTCGCTATGCCGTTTTGGATGAGTTCCGCATAGCCGGATATGGTCTGAAGAGGCGTTTTCAATTCGTGAGATACATTGGCGGTAAACTCCCGGCGCATCCTCTCAGCTTCGGCTTTCTCCGTAATATCCAGCAATAGCAGCGCCGCACCGGACACCTTACCCTCAGAAATGATAGGGTTAGCGTTGATCAGATATTGCCGGTCCCGGATGGTAACAGACTTTTCCTCCCGGAACCCGGACAGCGCCCTGTTCAAAGCGTGTTGGATATCCAAGTCGCGGCTGAGCGAGATCAGGTCTTTCCCCGTACAGGACCCCTCTGCCCCCAGCAGGTTCATGGCCGCCGGGTTGATGGCCAGAACGCGCCCTGTTTGGTCCAGTAGGATCATACCCTCCGACATACCGCCAATGATGGCTTCCAGTTCGTTCTGCCGGCGCTGAAGTTCTGTCTGCTGGGCTTTCAGTTGGCTCTGCTGGCCGTCCAGACGGCGCAGCAGGGGGGATATTTCCTCATATCCTTCATTCTCAAGCGGCCTGTCCAGATCCACCGCATTGAGCGGTTGTACGATGCGCCTGGAAAGCCGCCGGGCCAGCAGCACAGACGCGATTAGTGCGATGACGATGACTGCGGCGAAACCCTGCCCCACTCCCAAAAGCATGGTAAGTACGGTGTTCTGCGCGATCGCAAGGCGAAGCACTGTTCCATCTTCCAAACGCTGGGCCGCATAGAGGAACCGCTCCATAAGCGTGGAGGAGTACCGCTGGCTCTCACCAAAACCGCTGGAAAGCGCCTGTTGTACCTCTGCGCGTTCCAGATGGTTCTCCATAGTATCATTGTCTGCGTCGCTGTCATAGAGGACGCTTCCATCCTCGTCGATCCAGGTGATCCGATAGTCCCGGATGTCCATATCGTCAAAATACTTCATTCCGCCCAGTTCCACACCTTGAGTGGCAAGCTGGGTCTGCATACGAAGCTGTGTCTGCTCGATGCGGGAAAAATACCCGTACAGCACTACCATGATGAGGACTACCGACGCAAGAAAAACGGTAAAAGCCACCAAACACAGTGAATGAAATATCTTTTTTGTCATTGAGGCGCCTCCATCCGATACCCTACGCCCCGGACTGTGCGGACATACTCACCGCATGGTCCCAGCTTTAGGCGCAGAGAGCTTACATGCACGTCTACCGTCCGTGTCTCACCGGCAAACTCCGCATCCCATATATTCTCCAACAAGCTCTCTCGGTCAAAGACCTTCCCAGGGTGGGCCATCATAAGCCGCAACAGCTCGTACTCTTTCAGTGTCAACGCCACCCGCTCGCCTTGGACCGTCACCGTATGCTCTGATGTGTCAAGCGTAAGGTCGCCCATACGCAGTACGACCGGCTCTTGTTCCGCTCCGGCCCGACGCAGCACCGCCTTGATCCGGGAGACCATTTCCATCATGCCAAACGGCTTTACAAGATAGTCGTCCGCACCTTGGTCCAGACCAATCACTTTATCAAATTCTGTGCCTTTGGCTGTTGCCATGATGACAGGAATGCCCGCTGTCGCAGGTTTGGCCCGCAGCTTTTCCAGCACCTGGATGCCGTCCTCACCGGGGAGCATGATGTCCAGAAGGACCAGCTGGGGCACAGTCTCGCCCATGGCCTTCCAAAAACTCCCGCTCTCACCGAACCCCCGGCTTTCAAAACCGGCAGCGTTCAATGTGTAGAGGATCAAATTACGGATGGCGTCGTCATCCTCCAGACAGTAGATCAGGCTCACGGTGTCACCTCCCTGTCGCCGGTGATGGAAAATACCACCCACTTGGCGATATTCACCGCATGGTCGCCTATTCGCTCCAGGTACTTCACGATCATGAGCAGGTCCAGCGCCTGCTCCGCGTCCGTCTCCGCGCTTCGTACTCGCTGGATCAGCAGCTTTTTTACCTTTGAAAAGTAACCGTCTACCACATCGTCATAAGCGATGACTGCCTGTGCTGCGGCCACATCCTGTGCCACAAAAGCGTCCAGGCTGTCCGTTACCATTTTGATAACAGCCCGCGCCATAGCGGAAATGTCCTCCGTCTCATCGGCAGCGGTCAGCTCTGCCACCGTGATGATTTCAGCGATGTCGCCGGAATTATCCCCGATGCGTTCCATATCCGTCACCATCTTCAGCGCCGCAGAAATGACGCGAAGATCAGTAGCCACCGGCTGTTGCTGCAGCAGGAGCTTCAGGCACAGCCCCTCGATCTGCCTCTCCTTCTCGTCGATCTGGACAGACAGATCGGGGACCGAGCGGGCCAGCGCAAGGTCCCTCTCGGCAAGTGCCTTGGCCGATTTTGCAATAGCATTTTCACACAGCGCGCCCATGGTGATGAGTTCCCGGTTGAGCGTTGACAGCTGTTCGTCAAATTTGGATCGCATCATCCAAACCTCCCCGTGATATAATCCTCCGTCCGTTTATCCACAGGCACAGAAAATATCGTTTCTGTATCGCCGTATTCCACCAACTCCCCCAGCAGAAAGAACGCGGTTTGATCGCTGATACGCACAGCCTGCTGCATATTGTGGGTGACGATGACAATAGTATATTTCTCTTTCAACGCCGATGCAAGGTCCTCTATCTTCCCGGTGGAGATAGGGTCAAGCGCAGAAGTCGGCTCATCCATAAGAAGCACCTGCGGCTCTACCGCCAGCGCCCTTGCGATGCAGAGCCGTTGCTGCTGGCCGCCGGACAGACCCAGCGCGTTTTTCTTCAGCCGGTCCTTCACCTCGTCCCAGATGGCCGCGTCCCGCAGAGACCTCTCCACGATGTCGTCCAGCTTGGCCTTGCCCTTGATCCCATGGGTCCGGGGGCCATAGGCGATGTTGTCGTACACGCTCATGGGAAAGGGATTCGGTTTTTGGAAAACCATGCCGATGTCTTTTCGCAGCATGTTCACATCCACGCCTGGGGCAAAGATGTCCTGTCCGGCATACCGTACCTCCCCGGTGATCTTTACGCCGGGGATCAAATCGTTCATCCGATTCAGGGTCTTGAGAAAGGTGCTTTTGCCGCAGCCGGACGGTCCGATCAGGGCGGTGATCGCGTGTTCCGGGATGTTGATATTGATATCCTTCAATGCCTGCGCGCTTCCATACCATAGGCATAAGTCTTTTACTGTAATGATGTCGCTCATAGGTCTCTCCTCTTTTTGAAGTACCGTCCTACCAGCATGGCCGCCAGCTGGATAATCAGCGTCAGGACCATGAGGATGGCGGCGATGGCAAAAGCCACGCCGAACTCTCCCTGTTCCTTAGCGTAGACATACAGCGCCACGGTCAGAGTGGCCCCCGCGCTATTCAAGCCCTCAAAGAAGCCGTGGATTGCATGGGCAAAGCCCGCCGTGAACAAAAGCGCCGCCGACTCGCCCAGGATGCGCCCCACGGACAGGATGCAGCCGGTGATGATCCCGTCCACGCAGCCGGGCAGCACCACGGTGCGGATGACCCGCCACTTGCCGGCGCCCAGACCGAAGGCGCCCTCCCGATAGCTCTGGGGCACGGTCTTGAGGCTCTCCTGGGTGGTGCGCAGGACGGTGGGGAGGTTCATGATGACCAACGTCAGCGCCCCTGCCAGGAGAGATGTCTGCATATCCAGAAAGGAACAGAAAAACAGCATACCCACCAGACCGTAGATGATGCTGGGGATGCCGGACAGGGTCTCGGCGGCATATTCGATCACCGCCACCAGCTTTTTGTTCCTGG
>CANQSJ010000021.1 GCA_947626495.1 uncultured Oscillospiraceae bacterium
GTCATCAACAAGATCGACCTGCCCGCCGCCGACCCGGTCCGGGTGAAGACCGAGGTGGAGGACATCATCGGCATCCCCGCCATGGACGCGCCGGAGATCTCCGCGAAAAACGGCGTGAACATCCAGGCGGTGCTGGACGACATCATCGCCGGCGTCCCCGCCCCCCAGGGCGACCCGGACGCGCCGCTGAAGGCGCTGGTGTTCGACAGCCAGTACGACAGCTACCGGGGCGTCATCGTGCTGGTGCGGCTGAAGGACGGCCGGCTGAAAAAGGACATGGACGTGAAGTTCATGGCCTCCGGCGCGGTGTATAAGGTGGTGGAGGTGGGGCACCTTCTGCCCACCCAGCTGGAACCCTGCGACGCCCTCACCGCCGGAGAGGTGGGCTATTTCACCGCCAGCATCAAAAACGTCCGGGATACCCGCATCGGCGACACAGTTACCGGCGCGGAGGCGCCCGCCGATCAGGCCCTGCCCGGCTACCGGCCCGCCCGGAGCATGGTCTACTGCGGCATCTACACCGAGGACGGCAGCAAGTATCCCGACCTGCGGGACGCGCTGGAGAAGCTGCAGTTGAACGACGCCAGCCTCTCCTTCGAGCCGGAATCCTCCGTGGCCCTGGGCTTCGGCTTCCGCTGCGGCTTTCTGGGCATGCTCCACCTGGAGATCATCCAGGAGCGGCTGGAGCGGGAGTTCGACCTGGATCTGGTGACCACCCTGCCCTCGGTGATCTATGAGATCGAGATGACCGACGGCACGGTGAAGTATGTGGACAACCCCCACAACTACCCGGATGTGTCCGCCATCGCCGAGGCCCGGGAGCCCTTCGTGAAGATGACCATCATCACCCCCCAGGAGTTCGTGGGCAACATCATGCCCCTGTGTCAGGACCGGCGGGGGATCTACGAGGGACTGCAGTATCTGGACCAGCGGCTGGTGGAGCTGACCTACGAGATGCCCCTGGGGGAGATCATCTACGACTTTTTCGACACCCTGAAGGCCCGCACCAAGGGCTACGCCTCCATGGACTATGAGTTCAACTGCTACAAGCCCTCGGAGCTGGTGAAGGTGGATATCCTCCTCAACGGCGAGGGCGTGGACGCCCTGAGCCTCATCGCCCACAAGGACAAGGCCTATCCCCGTGCCCGGCGGCTGTGCGAGAAGCTGAAGGAGAACATCCCCCGGCAGCTTTTCGAGGTGCCCATCCAGGCGGCCATCGGCGGCAAGATCATCGCCCGGGAGACGGTGAAGGCCCTCAGAAAGGACGTGCTGGCCAAGTGCTACGGCGGCGACATCACCCGCAAGAAGAAGCTGCTGGAAAAGCAGAAGGAGGGCAAGAAAAAGATGCGTTCCCTGGGAAGCGTGCAGCTGCCCACGGAGGCGTTTCTGGCGGTGCTCAAGCTGGACGAATAAAAAACCCGGCGCGGTGCTTTCGCACCGCGCCGGCCGTTGTTTCAGTCGTTTTTTGACGCCGTCAGCCGGTGAATTCGCCGGTGAGGGCGCTCACGTTGTTCTCGTCCTGGGACAGGGTGAGGATCACGCTGCGCAGATCGGCCATGGCGCCGCTGTCGCAGGGATAGTTCAGGCCCACCATCTGCTGGATGGCGTCGCCGGTGAAGTACAGGATGGGGCCGGAGCCGTCGGACAGGGTGACGGAGACGGTGATGGCCTCCCCGGAGGGCTCCACGGTCTCGCCGGAGGCGGTGATGGCGGTGACGCGCTGCACGAACATGGCCGCCGTGTCCCCGCTGAGGGTGAGATAGCCGCTCTGGCCGTTGATGGTGTAATCCACGAACACGCCGGCCACGGTGAGGCCGTCCAGCTCGCCGAAGGCGGCCTGCTGGGCGATGGCGATGTCCTCCCGCAGATCCGTCAGGGCCCCGCCTTCGAACACGGGGATGGTGCTCTCGGGCAGGATGGTCATCCCGGGCAGCTCGTCGATGCCCTCCAGCCAGTAATACACCGGCCCGTAATCGGAGTTGGCGGTGACCGCCAGGCAGGCTCCGGTGAAGGAGAAGGTGTAGTAGGTGCCGTCGGACAGGGTGAACACATAGTCGGTGGTCTGGGTCAGGTCGATGTTCTGGTCGGGATTGTTCTCCACCCGGGCGATGCGGGCGCCGGCCAGCAGGGAGAAGGCCCGGCTCACCACCTCCGGGTCCTTGCTGGTGAGCGTGGCGCCGCCGTTGGAGCGCCGGCCCACGGAGACGGGGGTGTCGGCGCCGTAGTTGTCGGCAAAGGCGCGGATGTTCTCGTCGAAATACAGGTCGAACACGTCAAAGTCCCCGCTGTAGCCGGGGAAGGGGATGTTCCACAGCCCCTCGCCGCCGGAGACGGCATAGCTGCCGGCGTACATGCTCAGATGGCCGCCCGAGAAGCCCACGGAGTACTCGTCCCCGTCGGCCATGGTGAAGGTGAAGACGGTCTGCTCCTGCAGCGGGGCGGCGTCCCCCGCCCGGTCGATGACGGTCATGGACCGCAGAGCGTCGCAGGCGGCGATGATGGAGGCCCGGTCGAACACCGGGGAGGAGAATCCCCGCTCGCCGGTCCAGATGCTCAGGGCCACGGGGGTCTCGTCGTAATAGGTCTGGGCGAAATCGTTCCAGCCGATGAAGCTCATCAGCGGCTGTTGTTCAAAGACGTCTTCCTGCTCCCCGCTATCGGCCGGGGTCTGTATCTCCCCGTCCTCGGGCACGGGGTCCGTCCCCGGCATGATGGGCACAAAGTGCCCGCAGCCGGCCAGGACGATGGCCGCCGCCAGAGCCAGCAGCGCCGCCAGAAGCTTTTTCATAGGGTTGATCTCCCTTCCGGGCAGAGTGGGATGTCGCTGTAATTTATACAGTATATCACGGGACGGCCGCCCTGTCAAAAGGGCCCGGGAAACGGCTGTCCGCAATTTTTTGGGGATAAGCCGAAGGGGGAAACCCCGTGACATGCTTCGGCCGGTTTGCCCGCCTGCCGCGGGGCCTGTGAAGGGGGGGCGGCATGCTGCTCCCTTGCGCGTTGGCGGGGGAAGAGGTATACTGCCGGGCAGGAAACGGACAGCGCAGCAAAATAAAAAACGATCGTCGGAGCAAAGTTGCCTTTGCTCCGACGAGGCCCGCCCTGCCGTGGGGGCCAGATTTGTAACCTGCACAACTCGGCAGGTGGGTCGCCTCATGGCGGGTTCCGCGCTTCCAACTTCCGGTTTTTGGCCGGGAGGCCTGCGCTCCGCCGCCGTATATGGCGTCCCTTATAATAGATGTGGGTCCAACCGGGCCCTTGAAACCACGAACAGGGCAGGTTTCATACGGTGTCGGGACGGTCAGTCCTCCTCGGGGACGCCGTCCTGCTCTTCCTCGAAGAGCATCTGGGTGTAATGCTCATAGACGCGCTGGAGCTTTTCCTCGTCGTCCACGGACACGAACTGCTCCTCCCCGTCCACCTCCTCCACCTGGAGGATGATGAAGCCGTAGTCGGGATCGTCCTCGTCCATGTCGGCGGGCAGGAAGACCATGTATTCCGCGCCCTCAAATTCGAAGGTGCCCAGGTGCTCGAGCTCGAACTCGTTGCCCTCGTCGTCCTCGATGGTGATGTAGCTGGAGCCGAATTCGCTGTCCATAGAAGTCTTCCCTCCTGTGATCTTGCCTCTATTCTAAAGCCTGGGGCGGGAGATTGCAAGAGGAAATAGCGGGAATTTTGTTTCCGGTTCAGGGAGAGAAATCCTCCAGCATGCGCACCACCTGGCCGTGGTCCTCCGCGGGCAGGCCGCCGGCCAGCGCCAGCCGGTCGGATAGGGGCAGGTCCCGCACCCGGATGTCGGTGACGGTGACGGGCTCCTCCGCGCCCGGCGGACAGAACACCCCCACCCAGCCGTTCCAGGCGCGCAGCATATAGCCGCTCTCCGCCGCCGCCGGCTCCGCCGTGCCCAGCACGCCCAGATCCGTCAGCACCGCCAGCAGGCTGGCCGCCGCGAACAGCGCCAGCAGCACCGTCAGCAGGATCTTCATCCGCAGTTTCATCCCATCCGCTCCTTTTTCACCAGTATGTCCCCTCCCCGTGCTGCTCATGCGCGGCCGGGCAAAATTAAGAAGCCGTTCATGTTTTCTTCCGCTTTGGGATATACAATTGCGGAAAAAGGTGGTATAATATCCATATCTGTACCTTTCTCCGCGCCGGGGGCGCGGACAGCACGGAGGAGCATCAGTGAACACTCTGGGAAAGATCAAACAGAAAATCGACGGGGTGCGCCAGTGGTTCCGCAGCCGCAAGGTCCGGCGCGTCCGCCGGGCGGTGGGCGCCGCGGCGGATACGGCGGCCGCCGGCGTGGGCTTTACCCTGCGCCTGGGGCTGAAGATCCTGCTGACGGCGCTGCTGGTGTTCATCACCACGGGCATGATCCTGGCCTGCATCTTCGCCGTCTACGTGAAGACCAGCCTGTACAAGCAGCTGGACGTGACGCCCCAGGAGCTGGCCCGAGCCGAGTCCAGCCACATCCTGGCGGAGACCAGCCCCGGCAGCGGCCAGTGGACGGAGCTGGCCACGCTCCATTACGACATCAACCGCATCCCCGTGGAGTACGACCAGATCCCCAAGGACCTGGAGCACGCCTGCGTGGCCATCGAGGACCGACGGTTTTATCAGCACAAGGGCGTGGACTGGTGGCGTACCGTGGGCGCCTTCGGCAACATGTTTTTGAGCATGCGGGGCAACTTCGGCGGCTCCACCATCACCCAACAGCTGATCAAGAACCTGACCGGCAAGGACGAGGTCACCGTCCAGCGAAAGCTGCTGGAGATTTTCCAGGCCCTGGACTTTGAGAAGAAATACACCAAGGAAGAGATCATCACCTGGTACATGAACCAGATCTTCCTGGGGGAGGGCTGCTACGGCGTGGGCGCCGCCGCCCGTGCCTATTTCGGCAAGGAGGTCTGGCAGCTGGACCTGGCGGAGTGCGCCAGCCTCATCGGCATCACCAACAACCCCTCCAAGTACGATCCCTACATCAGCGAGGACACCAAGGCCAACAACAAGGAGCGCCAGGAGAACATCCTCTGGCAGATGTACGACCAGGGCTATATCACCTATGAGCAGTACGACTCCGCCAAAAACGAGACCCTCCACTTCCGCAGCAGCGTGGGCGAGGACCGGAGCACGGAGCCCTTCACCTACTATGAGGACTCCCTGATCTGGGACCTGGTGGAGGACATGGCCGAGGCCCGGGGCGTCACCGAGGACGTGGCGGAGGCCCTGATTTACAACGGCGGCTATAAGATCTATTCCTGCATGGACATGCGCATCCAGCAGATCGTGGACGAGATCTACCAGAACGTGGGCGGCCTGCCCCGGCCCTGGCAGAACCCCCACGGGGCGAAGCTGAGCTCCGCCATCGTCATCATCGATCCCTCGGACGGCGCCATCGTAGCGCTGGCCGGGGACACCGGCGTCAAGGAAGGCAGCTTCACGGACAACTATGCCACGAGACTGCCCCGGCCGCCAGGGTCCTCCTTCAAGCCGGTGGCCGTCTACGGCCCGGCGCTGGACCTGGGCCTGATCACCCAGAGCACCAAGGTCAACGACGCGCCGAACATCGTTTTGAAAAACAGCCCCAACTGGTATCCCTATAACGACGGCATGGTCTACAGCGGCTGGACCACCATCCGCGACGCCCTGATCCGCAGCCGCAACACCGTGGCCGCCCAGATCCTGGACAAGATGGGCCGCCAGGCCTCCTGGGACTATCTGACCAACCGCTTCGGCTTCACCTCCCTGATCTGGGAGGAGGTGGACAAGGACACCGGCCGGGTGATCTCCGACTACGTCTACCCGGCGCTGGCCCTGGGCCAGCTGAGCCGGGGCGTCACCGCCCGGGAGATGGCCCAGGCCTATACCGCCTTCGCCAACAACGGCGTGATGAGCTTCGGCCGGACCTACTCGCTGGTGCTGGACCGGGACGACAACGTGATTCTGGACAATCCCGCCCGGCAGCAGGTGGCCGTCAAGGAGAACACCGCCTGGAACATCGCGGATATGCTCCAGGCCGCCGTGGCCAGCGGCACCGGCTCCCCCGCCTACTTCGGCTCCACCGCCGTGGCCGGCAAGACCGGTACCACCAGCTCCGCCCGCGACCGGTACTTCACCGGCTTCACCCGCTATTACGTGGCGGCCGTATGGACGGGCTACAAGATGAACTACCAGATGTATTTCAGCTCCAACCCGGCGTCCATCATCTGGAAGACCGTCATGCAGCGGGTCCACGCGGGCCTGCCCTACGCCTCCTTCCCCTCGCCCTATATCGGCTACGACACGGGGCTGTTCGGGGACGAGGCCACGGAATCCCCGGAGCCCACCGAGGAGGCCACTCCCTCGCCCACCCAGGAGGCGCCGCCTCCCACCGGCGAGGAGCCGCCCACCGGCGAGGCCCCGCCCACGGCGCCGCCGGCGGAGACCGACCCGCCCGTCACCATCCAGCCGGTGGTGACCGATCCGCCTCCGGCGACCGACCCGCCCACGGCGCCGCCCGTCACCGCCGAGCCCGTCACGCCGGCGGAGCCCACGAAGGAGCCGCCTCCGGTGGCCGACTGAGCCGGAGATCCAGAGAGAGAATACGCATGACCGCTCTTCCCCCGTTTTTTTCGGGGGAGAGCGGTGTTTTTTCCCCGGAAAGTGCCCATTGGGGAGTTGACAGGACAGAAACAATATGTTACAATTCAGTAACAATCACCTAGGGAGGCAAGCGCGATGGCAGAGAAGAAGACCGCGGCCCTGCAGTACAAGGGCCACCCCCTGCGCCGGAAGGACAATCTGATCTACTTCGGCAGCATGGCGGACAAATATATCATCATGCTCCAGATCCTGGACACCAAGAAGATCAAGGACCTGGATGTGGCCACCAAGGTCTCCGTGCAGCTGCAGCTGACGGATCCGGATCTGAAGAGCCGGGACCGGGTGGTGAAAAAGAGCGAGAAGGACAGCCTGTACGCGGCCATGGACGTGGCCAGCGTGTGGCTGGACCGCGCGCTGGCGGCCCGGTAAGATGAGAAGGATCGAGACGCTGTTCCGCTGGGCGGTGGTCCTTGGCATCCTCCTGTGCCTGACCGCGGCGCTGGGGAGCACCCCGGCCCGGGCGGATACGGAGGGCGCCGCCACCGTGACGGCCACGGCGCTGAATCTGCGCAGCGAGCCGGACATGTCCGGCACCGTGCTGAGCTGTCTGCCCAGAGGGACGGTGGTGCTGGTCACCGGCGAGGAGGGCGGCTGGTATAAGATCTGGTACCGGGGCGAGAGCGGCTATATGAGCAAGGACTATCTGTCCTTCCAGACCACGGCCCAGTCCTCCTTCGGCACCGGCATCGTGGACGGCAACTATGTGAACGTCCGCTCCGGCCCGGGCACCGGCTACAGCGCCCTGGGCCAGGTGAACGAGGGCACCGAGCTGCCGGTCACCGGCGTGTCCGGGGCCTGGCTGCGGGTGACCTATAAGGACCAGGACGCCTACATCCACAGCGCCTACCTTCCCGTGTCCTACCTCACCGGCAGCACCAGCGCCGAGCCTGCGCCCTCCCCCGCGCCCCAGACCCAGGAACAGACCACCGGCGTCATCACCGGCAACGGCGTGTGCCTGCGCGCCGGCCCGGGCACCGGCTATGCCATTCTGGGCTCCTACAACAACGGCACGAAAATGACCATCACCGGCTCCTCCGGCGACTGGTATGCCGTCACCTGCAACGGGGCCGAGGGCTATGTGTACAAGCAGTATCTGAGCACCTCCGGCGTCACCGCCTCCGTCACGGAGATGGAGGACACGCCGGCTGTCACCACGGCGGCGGTGAACCTGCGGGAGGGCCCCTCCACGGCCTATACCAGCAAGCAGGTGCTGTCGGCAGGGGTGTCCGTCACCATCAACGGCAAGTCCGGCCAGTGGTACCGGGTCAGCTACGGCGGCGTCTCCGGCTTCATCCACCAGGATTATCTGTCCCTGGGCGGGGACGGCCGGTCCAATACCACCGCCTCCACCGCCGGGGAGAAGATCGTGGCGGCCGCCAAGAATTATCTGGGCGTGCGCTATGTGTACGGCGGGACCAGCCCCTCCGGCTTCGACTGCTCCGGGTTTGTGTACTATGTGTTCCGCCAGTGCGGCTACACCATCACCCGCACCGCCACCGCCCAGAGCTACGACGGGAAGCTGGTGGCCCGGGGGAGCATGCAGCCCGGCGACATCATCATCTTCTACAACGGCGCCAAGAGCGCCATCGGCCACGCCGGGATCTACATCGGCAACAACCAGTTCATCCACGCCTCCTCCGGCGGCGGACGGGTGATGATCTCCAGCCTCTCGGAGAGCTATTACAACACCCGCTTCTACTGCGCCCGCCGGGTGGCCTGAGAGAGAAGAACGCAATAAACGCCCCGGGGACGAAAGTCCCCGGGGCATTTTCTGTCGCTTTTGGGTCGGTCACCGCGCGGGCCCGTAGAAGAACAGGGCCACCGTCCCGGGTCCCACGTGGGAGCCGGTCACCGGCTCGTAGCACACGGAGAGGATGGGGCCGGTACAGCCGGCGGCCCGGAGTTTGCCGATCACCAGATCGGTGTCGGCGGGGCTGTCGCAGTGGGCCAGTCCCACCGGGGCGGTCATGTCCTGGCAGAATTCCCGGTACTTGGCCGCCAGGGTGTCCAGGCTCCGGCGGCGGCCCACGTTCATGTGCCGCAGCACGATGTGGCCCTCGCTGTCCCCGAAGAGCACCGGCTTGACGTTGAGCATGTTGCCCACCACCGCCACCGCGGTGTGCAGCCGGCCGCCCCGGCGCAGATACTCCAGATCCTCCACCGTGAAGATCTGGAACATGTGGTCGGTCAGATCCTGGGCGAAGGCGAGCACTTCCTCAAAGCCGGCGCCCCGGTCCCGCAGATCCGCCGCCTGGAGCACCGGCAGCCCCTCGCCGAGGGACGCGGCCCGGCTGTCCACCACTGCGATCTTCCGGTCGGGATACTCCCCTGTCAGCTCCGCCGCCACGGATCTGGCCAGGCCCACCGTGCCGCTGATGCCGCTGGACATGCCGATGTAGATCAGATCGTCCCCCCGCGCCAGCACGGCGCCGAAGGCGTCCAGAAACACCGCGGGGGAGGGCATGGCGGTGCTGGTCGTCGCGCCCGCGCGCATGGCGGCGTAAAAGGCCGGTCCGTCGAAACCGTCCTTCGCCACGTCCAGGACCTTCCCGTCCACGGTGCAGTGGATGGGGATGATGCCCAGGGTATATTTTTCCACCAGCTCCTGGGGGATGTTGGCGGCCAGATCGGTGAAGATTTGCAGCATATTCGGCGCCTCCTGTACGGCTTGATGCTGATCCTATCATAGCCGTCCGGGGCCGAAAGCACAACCTCCATTTCCGCGCGCCGGCTCTCCCGCCCGGAAGAGGGGCTCTACCGGGCGGGAGAGAGAGCTCTCCGATTCGTAGAATCCCGGGATTTGCAAGGGGTTGCGGGACAGGAGAACGGCGGACCGTTCGGTCCGCCGTCAGATGAGCTGTTCCGGGTCCAGTCCCACCAGGGAGTCCACATACGAGCGCATCTCCTCCCGGGAGCGGATGCGCCGGGACTTGTCCAGCACCCGCCGGCGCTGGCTCTCCGTCAGGCCGGAGAACACGTCCATGGCGTCCGGGTTCTGGGCAAGGGCCATGGCGAAGCCCGTCGGAACCCCCGGACCGTTCGTGAGATCCTCCTTCATGCTGCATCACCGCCGTTAGTCTTTCCGGCGGAGGAGGGAAGTATGTATCAGCCGTGCAGCTGCCGCACCAGAGCGATCTCGGCGGCATAGCCCGCCTCGTCGTTGGGCGTCTCCAGGATGAAGGGCAGCTTTTCCAGCGCCGGGTGGGTGACGATGCGCTTTATGGCCTCCAGGGGGATCTTCCCGTCGGGGAGCTTTTCGTGCCGGTCCTTGGCCACGCCCAAGTCGTTTTTCGTGTTGTTGAGATGCACCGCCTTCAGCCGGTCCAGGCCCACGGCCTTGTCGAAGGCGGTGAGCACCCCGTCCAGGTCGCCCACGATGTCGTACCCCGCGTCCCAGATGTGGCAGGTGTCCAGACACACGCCCAGCTTTTCGGAGAGCGTCACCCGGTCCATGATGGCCCGAAGCTGCTCGAACCGGACGCCCACCTCGCTGCCCTTGCCGGCCATGGTCTCCAGAAGCACGGTGGTGGTCATCTCGGGAAAGAGGACGGCGTTGAGCGTCTCCGCGATCTTTTCGATGCCTACCTCCAGGCCCTGGCCCACGTGGCTGCCCGGGTGGAAGTTATAGTACTGCCCCGGGGTGTATTCCATGCGTTTGAGGTCGTCGGCGAAGGTGTTCAGGGCGAATTCCCGGACGTAGTCCTTCTCCGCGCAGGGGTTGAGGGTATAGGGGGCGTGGGCCACGATGCGGTCGATGTCCTTTTCCCGGCAGAAGGCCAGGAAGGCGTCCACGTCGCCCTGGTCGATGTCCTTGGCCGCGCCGCCCCGGGGGTTGCGGGTGAAAAAGGCGAAGGTGTTGCCCCCCAGGGCGTCGATGCGCTTTCCCATGGCCAGATATCCGCCGCTGGCGGAGATGTGGCATCCGATACGGAACATAGAAACGTCCTCCTTATTTGCAGTAGCGGTCCATCCAGGCCAGGATCTCCTGCATCCGCGAGATCCGGTTCTTCGGCCGGCCGGAGCGGCTCAGCTCGTGGTTCTCTCCCCGGAACAGGCACAGCTTCGTCTCCACGCCCGCCTTTTTCAGCGCCGTGAACATGGCCAGGCCCTCGCTCATCCAGCAGCGGAAGTCGTTGTCCGAGTGGATGAACAGGGTGGGCGTCTTGCAGTTTTTGGCGTACTGCAGCGGGGAGTGGGACCAGACCTTGGCCACGTCGGTGTCGGTGGTGGCCCGCATCTGGTTGGCGGTGAAGCGCAGACCGATGTCGGTGGTGTATTCAAAGGTGGTCCAGTTGGCAATGGACCGCTGGCTGGCCGCGGCGGCGAACCGGTCCGTGTGGCCGATGATCCAGTTGGTCATGAACCCGCCATAGCTGCCGCCGGTGACGCCCACCCGCGCCGGGTCCACCTCCGGGTATTTGGCCAGCATCTGGTCCAGGAACGCCATGATGTCCGCGTAGTCGATGGAGCCGTATTTGCCGGAGATGAAGCCGAACTCGTTTCCCCGGCCGTCGGAGCCCCGGGGGTTGCAGAAGAACACGAAGTACCCCGCGTTGGCCCAGACCTGCATCTCGTGGTGGAACACGTCCCCGAACACGGTCCGGGGCCCGCCGTGGATGTGGAGGATGGCGGGATAGCGCCGGCCCGGCTCCCAGTCCGCCGGCTTCATGGCCCAGCCGTGGATCTCATAGCCGTCGGCGTTGGTGAAGGCGTGGTATTCCGGCGGGCAGAAGGCGTAATCCTCCGTGTGGGAGAACCGGGTCAGCCGGGCGCCGTCGCCGTCATACAGCTCGCACAGCTGCTTTCCGTACAGCCCGCAGTACACGATCCGGCCGTCCTTCACGTCGAAGCTGTCGCAGCTGCCCGGCGGGGTGAGGTCGCCGGAGATGGCGCCGTCGCGGTCGATGGTCCGCAGGCAGGCGCTGTCGCCCACGGTGGTGATAAAATAGAATTTGTCCCCATCCGCCTTGCAGCCCCGGCTGCCGCCCAGCCGGGCGTCGGAGCCCACGGAGCCGTGGCCGATGGAGGCCTCATACCGGGCCAGCAGCGCCAGATCCCCAGTGTCTGGGTCCAGGGTGTAAAAGTCCGGGTACTGGTCCTGGCCGTAGGTCATGCCGGAGCCGTCGAAGACGGGGAGGTTCCCGTCGGTGAGGGCCAGCAGCGCCTTCCCCTGCCACAGCCCCAGCAGATACAGGTCCGCCGTGTCGGGGGCCAGCAGGCACCGGCTCTCGCCGGTGGCCGGATCGTAGCGATAGACCCCGTCGAAGCCGTCGTTGCGGTTGGACGCCGGGCTGCCGGTATAGATCAGCACGCCGTCCGCCCAATCAAAGCCGCCGCAGTTGAAATCCGGCCCGGTGACGGGGGTGAGCAGACCGGTGTCCCGGTCGAAGATGCCCAGCCGGGAGCGCTTGCCGCTGATGATGTGGCGGCCGTTGAACCAGAAGGGGTAATCCTCCAGCACGTAATAGGCCGGGTCCCGGATGTCCTTCAGAGCCTTGTCCCGCTCGGGACCCTCCAGGCCCTCCAGGGCGTCATAGCGCTTGTCCTGGGTGTACAGGCACAGAAACCGGCTGCCCTCCATGGGCCGCAACTCGTTCACCGACTGGGGGATGGAGAAGGCGGCGGTGGCCTCCCCGCCCCGGGGTTCGATCTCATAATAGCCGGTGACGGCCTCGCCGGCCTCGGCTTTTTTCTTCACCGCCGGGTCCCGCTGGCAGGGGAAGAGCAGCTTTCCGCCGTCGGTCCACAGGAAGCTGCGGCCGTCGCCGCCGGAGGTGAGCTGGCGGGCGCGGCCGTCCTCCCAAAGCCAGATGTCGCCCTTATAGCCGTTGTCCTCCCCTTCGGCCCGGGACAGGACGAAGGCGGTCATGGTCCCGTCCGGGGACAGGGAGGGGGCGCTGACGAACCGGAAGTCGTAGATGGTTTCGGGGGTGATCTTTTTCATGCTGGGATGCCTCTCTCTCGCTTTATTCCGCCGCCAGCAGCTGGGCCGCGGCGTTCAGATTCGTGTTTTCCCTGGCCCGGAGGGTGCGCACGGCGGCGGAGATGTGCTCCGCGTCCATGTGCATGGCCAGATCCGCCAGATCCTGGAGGGCCTGCTCCGAGACGTCCTCCAGCGCCGCCATGGGCAGACCTGCCTCCCGGCAGAAGGCGTCCACCTTGGGGTCGTAGCTGATCCCGGCGGCGGGCACGCCCCCGGTCAGGGCGAAGATCAGCCCGTGCAGGCGCATGGAGAGCGCCAGGCTCATCCGGCCCACCCGCCGCGGGTCGGCGGACACGCTCCAGGGCACGTCCGCCAGCTCCGCGCCCACGCTCTTGGCCGCCTGCCGGTCCTCGGGGGCCAGACAGATGAACACCGGCGCCAGCCGGTACCGCTCCCAGACGTAGCGGGCCGCGGCGGCGAATTCCGGCACATGAACCCAGAAGCCCGGCCAGGACCGGAGGATGAAGCCGGCCTTTCGCTCCCGCTCCCCGGCAGCGGGCGTCAGACCCAGGGCCGGGTCCGCTGCCAGCAGCATCCGGGGGGCCTTCACGCCCCATTCCGCCAGGGTGTCCAGACTGGCCCGGTCCCGCACGGCGATCACGTCCGCGCACCGGTCCAGCGCCTGCGCCGCGGCCTGCCGGGCCTTCTCCCGACGGACGGGGCCGATCCCCGCGCCGTAGAGCATCACCCGGCAGCCCATGGCCCTGGCCGCCCGCAGCAGCAGCAGATAATACCACAGGCTCCGCCGGCTGGTCACGTCCTGGATGAGGCTGCCGCCCCCCAGGATGAACAGCTTCGACCGGCCCATGGCGGCCAGCCAGCCCGGCGCGTTCAGCCGCCCGATGCCGCCGATGCCGGCCCGGCGGCCGGTCCTGCGGCCGCCCCGGGCGACGACGGTGACGGGCATGTCCCGGTCCAGACGGCGCAGCGCCGCCGTCATGGCGGCCAGGACCGCGTCGTCCCCGGCGTTGGACATGCCGTAGGAGCCGCATATAACCGTCCCGCGGCGCTTTTCCGGCGCGGACTTGAACCAGTTTTTCATGGATGCTCCTTGTGCGATCGTCAGGATTGCGGTAAAATGGTTTCGGATCTATACGCATTATAACGCATCTTTTGGAAAGGGACAAGATGACGACGATCTATCTTATCCGCCACGCGGAGGCGGACGGCAATTTTTATCGCCGTGCCCAGGGACAGTATGACGCCAACATCACCATGCTGGGCCGCCGGCAGGTGGCGGCGCTGGCCCAGCGGTTCCGGGATGTGCCGGTGGACGCGCTGTGGTCCAGCGACCTTGTGCGCACCCAGTCCACCGCCAGCGCCATCCTCAAATACCACCCCGGTCTCACCCTGCACACCGATCCCGCCCTGCGGGAGGTGGACATCGGAGTCTGGGAGGGGCGGCCCTGGGGCAATATCGCCCGGGAGGAGCCGGAACAGCACGGCTATTTCACCGGCGATCCCGCCCGCTGGCACGTGGCCGGCAGCGAGGATTATGCGGCGGTCCAGGACCGGATGGAGCGGGCCCTGCTGGGCCTGGGGGACGCCTATCCCGGCAAGACGGTGGCGGTGGTGAGCCACGCCTTCGCCATCCGGGCCCTCTGCTCCCGGCTCATGGGCGTGCCCTTCGGCCGGATGCCCTTCGGGGACAACACCTCCGTCACCACCCTCACGGCGGACAACGGCGCTCTGCGGGTGGAGCAGTACGCCGACGGGTCCCATCTGGGGGCGCTGAGCACCTTCGCCCACCAGGGTCTGGCCGGGGACCATCTGGGCCGGAAGGCGGACGGGAATTTCCGGCCGATGGACCTGCCGGCGGAGGCGCCGCTGTACGCGGACTGCTACCGGCGCACCTGGCTGGCCAGCCATGGGGATCTGGCGGGGTTCTCCCCGGAGATCTATCTGGCGTCCGCCGCCCGGCGGGCCCAGGCGGACCCCCAGTGTCTGGAGAAACTGTTCCTGGGGGAGGATTTTGCCGGGCTCATTGAACTGGACCCGGAGCGGGGCGCCAGGGACGGCGCCGGCTGGATCAGCCTCGTCTGGGTAGAGCCGTCCTTCCGGGGCCGCCGGCTGGGGGCGCAGCTCATTGGCCACGGGGCGGGCTATTTCCGCGCCCTGGGCCGGCGCGCCATCCGGCTGCACGTGTCCCGGACCAACGCCGCCGCCATCGGGTTTTATGAGACGGTGGGCTTCGTCAAGCGGGGTGTGACCGAGGGCGTGGGCGGGCCGCTGTATCTGATGGAGCTGGACATCGCCCCCCGGGTCTGGAGTCTGCCATGAGGCCGAATCCGCTGCTCATGAGCGCGCCGCCGACGGTGGAGCGGCTGCACATCGGCCCCGGCCGGCGGATCGTGGCCATCTCGGACGTACACGGTCAGCTGGACTATCTGAAGGGGCTGCTGGAAAAGTGCGCCCTGCGGGACGACGATGTGATCGTATTCGTGGGGGATCTGCTGGAAAAGGGCCCCGACTCCCTGGGCACGCTGCGGTATGTGATGGAGCTGAGCCGGGAGCGGGAGGTGCACGCGGTGTGCGGCAACTGCGACTTCTGGCAGAACTTCTGCGACCTGCCCGACGATCCGGAGCAGGACGCGTTTTACCGGCGCTATCTGGTGGGCCGCAACAAGGGCTGGGGCGACGGGATCATCGCCCAGATGCTCCGTGAGCAGGGTGTGGCCATCGTCCGGGACATGGATCTGGCCGCCGCCAAGGCCGCCGTGCGGGATCATTACGGCCCGGAGCTGGATTTTCTCCGGGCGTTGCCTCACATCATCGAGACGGAGGATTACACCTTCGTCCACGGGGGACTGGTCCCGGAGCGGGGGGCCTTCGCCTGCATGAAGCTGGACCATTACCGCACCGTGGCCAAGCCCCACGAAAAATGGACCATTGTGGGCCACTGGCCCCTGGTGCTCTACCACGAGGACATTGTGGACGCCCGGCCCATCGTGGACGGGGATCTGCGGCTTATCAGCATCGACGGCGGCTGTGTACTCAAGGACGACGGCCAGCTCAACGCCTTCTTCCTGCCGGACATGACCTGGGAAAGCTACGACCGGTTCCCCACGGCGCGGGTGAAGACCGCCCAGGCGGAAAATCCCCGCCACTGGTACATCCGCCACGGGGACAACGCCGTGGAGATCCTCTCGGAGGAGGGGGAGTTTCTCCGCTGCCGCCACATCCGTACCGGCTATGAGATGGACATCCCCGCCGACCACATCCTCACCCGGGAGGGGGACCGGGCCACGGTCAACGACGTGACCGACTACCGCCTGCCGCTTGAGGCGGGGGACGAGATCCGCGTGGTGCGCGTCACCAGCCGGGGGATCATGTGCAAAAAGGACGGCGTCTCCGGCTGGTACGACGGGGAGATAGAATAGAGAAAAACCATCGCCTCGGGGCGATGGTTTTTCTGTTTAATTCTGTTTGAACTCCCGCAGGATGAGGCCGGGGTTTTTCTCCTCCGCCCAGCGGATGGACCACTGGCCGCCGAACAGGAGCAGATCGTTGCCCCGGAAGTCCTGGACCCAGCGGCTGTCGGTGCCCAGGTTCAGCCGGCTCAGGTCCATGTCGGCGTTCTCCACCCACCGGACGAACTGGTAGGGCAGGCCCCGCCGGCGCACGTCCACGCCGTACTCGGTCTTCAGCCGGTACTCCAGCACCTCCAGCTGCAGCACGCCCACCACCCCCACGATGACCTCCTCCAGGCCGGCGCCGGGGGCGTGGAAGATCTGGATGGCGCCCTCCTGGGCGATCTCCATCATGCCCTTCTCAAACTGCTTGCGCTTCATGGTGTCCACCCGCTCCACGGCGGCGAAGATCTCCGGGGCAAAAGTGGGGATGCCCTCGAAGGTGACCTTTTTGGCTTTGTCGCACACCGTGTCGCCGATGGCGAAGATGCCCGGGTCGAAGATGCCGATGATGTCCCCGGCGTAGGCCTCGTCGATGATTTGACGGCTGTCGGCCATCATCTGCTGGGGCTGGGCCAGGCGCAGGGTCTTGTTCCCCTGCACGTGCAGATACTCCCTGTCCCGCTCGAACCGGCCGGAGGCCACCCGCATGAAGGCGATGCGGTCCCGGTGGGCCTTGTTCATGTTGGCCTGAATTTTGAACACGAAGGCGGAGAAGTGGTCGTCGAAGGGGTCCACGGTCCCCTCCGCGGCCTGCCGGGGCAGGGGCGGGGGCGTAAGCTCCACAAAGCTCTTGAGGAAGGGCTCCACGCCGAAGTTGGTAAGCGCCGAGCCGAAAAACACCGGGCTGAGCTGTCCCTTGTGGACCTGGTCCAGGTCGAACTCATAGCCCGCCCCATCCAGCAGCTCCACGTCCGCCTCCAGGGTCTGGCGCAAGGTCCGGCCCAGCAGCGCGTCCAGCGCCTCCCCCTCGCTGAGGGCGTGCTCCTCCGCCTGGATGCGGCTGGCGCCCCGGTGGGCGTCGCCGAAGGAGAGGATCTTCCCCGACTGCCGGTCGTACACCCCCTTGAAATCCCGGCCGCAGCCGATGGGCCAGTTCATGGGATAGGTGCCGATGCCGAACTCGGTCTCCAGCTGCTCCATCAGATCGTAGGGGCTGCGGGCCTCCCGGTCCAGCTTGTTGATGAAGGTGAAGATGGGGATGTGGCGCATGGCGCAGACCTTGAACAGCTTCCTCGTCTGGGGCTCGATGCCCTTGGCCGCGTCGATGACCATCACGGCGCTGTCCGCGGCCATGAGGGTGCGGTAGGTGTCCTCGGAGAAGTCCTGGTGGCCGGGGGTGTCCAGGATGTTGATGCAGCAGCCGTCGTATTCAAACTGCATGACGGAGGAGGTGATGGAGATGCCCCGCTGCTTCTCCAGCTCCATCCAGTCGCTGACCGCGTGGCGGGCGCTGGCCTTGCCCTTCACGGCGCCGGCCAGCTGGATGGCGCCTCCGTACAGCAGCAGCTTTTCCGTCAGCGTGGTCTTGCCCGCGTCCGGGTGGGAGATGATGGCGAAGGTCCGCCGGCGGGATATCTCGGTTTTCAGATCGGCCATAGATAGTAACCTCAATAGGAATAATTCACACGGTCTCTAATATTACCATAAGTTCGCGGCAATAACAAGCGGCGGGCATTTTTTGTGCCCGCCGGGGAAAAACGGCGGTTCAGATGAACCCCAGCGCCCGCATCAGCCACACCCAGCCGGTGAGGGAGAAGCCGCTGAGGAGGGTGGTGAGCATCACGGCGCCGGAGGAGATGACCCCCTCGTGGCCCATGGCCACGGCCATGACGTAGCTGCTCACGGCGGTGGAGGAACCCAGCATGATGCAGATGGCGGCCATCTCCTGGCCCCGGAAGCCCATCAGCACTGCCACCGGCAGCAGCACCGCGCAAAAGCCCACCAGCTTCAGCCCCGCGGCCGCCGTCACCGGGCCGGACCGGCCCAGCACCTTCTTCATCTCAAAGGTGGCGCCGATGGCCATCAGCCCCAGGGGCGAGGCCATGCAGGCCAGGTTGTCCACGGTCTTCGCCATGATCGGGGGCATGGTCAGGCCCAGACCCGACCAGAGCAGCCCCAGGGCGATGGCGATAAGGATGGGGTTGGTGAGGATGTCCCGCAGGGTGTCGCCCACGGAGGGCTTTTCGCCCCCGCCCTCCCGGCACAGGCTCAGCACCACCACCGCCATCACGTTGTACAGCGGCACGCATCCCAGCAACATCAGCGGCGCCACCTCGGCGCTGCCGTACATATTCTGCAGCAGGGACACCGCCAGCAGGGCGGTGTTGCCCCGGAAGGCCGCCTGGATGAACTCGCCCCGGACGGACCTGTCTCGCCACAGCAGGGACAGCAGCCAGCTGGCCGCGATGGCGAAGGAGGCGGCGCCGAAGCAGAACAGCACGAACCTCCCGTCCCACAGCTGGGACAGATCCGCCTCCGCCAGCTGCTGGAACACCAGCGTGGGCAGCAGGATGCGGAACACAAAGCGGTTGATCTTTTTGGCCAGGTCCTGGTCAAACCAGCCCAGCTTCCGGAACAGAACGCCCAGCACCATCATCAGAAACACGGGCACCGTGGCGTTGAGACTGAAGACGAGGCTCTCCATGGGATCACGCTCCCTTGCGTCGAGAAATGGAAATATAATCGCTGCGTTTTGCCCATTGTAGCACATTTGCGCCGGGAATGACAGACCGAACGGCCCGTTTCTTCCCCGCGCCGCCGCCCCGGGTCTTTTTTTCGCCGCCCGACAGGGTTCGCTCCCTTTCGACGGGCCGGATGCGCCATTCTATAAGGGCGCGATACGATCCGGAAAGGGGCTGGGCAGATATGCGGCGGGCGGTGCTGGCGGCGGCGCTGACGGCGCTGTGCGCGCTGGTGGGGGCCAGGGCCTCCCTGGCGCCGCAGGCGCGGGCGGGAGATATGCAGCGGGTCTGGGACACGGAGCGGTACAACGTGCTGGAGCTGGCGGTCCCCGCCGCGTCCCAGACGGCGGGCAGCTCCCTCATCGGGGATCTGGACCGGTACTATCTGGGCCGGGCGCCCACGGCGAAAAACGTCTATACCGGCCGGCTGGCGGGGAGGAATCTGATCCTGATCCTGGCGGAGGACTGGACGGTGCCATCCCTGGACGAGACCGCCGCCCCGGCGACCTGGCGGCTGTGGGCGGAGGGGGCCCGGTTCGCGGAGTATTTCGCCCCGGACTGGTACCAGGACATGGACGGCCGGGAGTTCGCCCTGCTGACCGGGACGGTGCCCACGGCGGTGGAGGGGGAGACGGCCATGGCCTGGACCTGCCACGCGGACGTGGAGATGTCCCTGTCCCTGGCCCGGTGTCTGGCCCGGGAGGGCTATACCTGCCAGGTCCGGGCGGGCCGGAAGGGCATGGAGGGGGCCTACGCCGCCATGGGCTTTGAGAGCGTGAAGCTCTCCTCCGACCCGGCGGAGGATCTGACGGTGCTGTCCGGCCGGCAGCCCTTTTTCGCCTACTACGTCCTGGACGGCGCCGATCCGGAGCCGGCGCTGCAGGCGCTGCTGGCGACCCTGGACGCCCGGGATATGGCCGGCGACACGGTGATATGCGTGGCGGCGGGCCACCAGGACCCCCTGCGGGGACACCTGTTTCTCTGGGCGGACGGCATCGCCGGGGCGGAGGCGGCGGAGCCCTGCTCGGAGCTGGACGTGCCGGCCACGCTCCTCAATCTGCTGGGGGCGGACTATGACTCCCGGCTGCTGTCCGGCCGGGACGTGTTCGCCCCCCGGGAGGGGAATGCCGGGGAGCCGGAACCGCTGGTGATCCTCTATGGCAGCGCCTATTCCGACTGGGTCACGGACCGGGGCAGCTACGCCGCCGCCCGGGAGAAATTCTTCCCGGCGGAGGGGGCCTTCTCCGGCGGCCGGGAGGCGAGGCGCTACGCCTCCCAGGTGTGCCGGACGGTGTATGAGAGCTACATATACGCCCGGCGGGCGGTGGAAAACGATTATTTTCGCCTGGTGATCAACCGGTGAGAGAACCCAGTTGCGTTTGGAGGAAAAAAGTCGTATAATAAACAAAACTGTCCCGGAACGGCGCGATAGGAGGCTGGCATCATGAAACTACAGCGCGTAATCGTCCTTCTGCTCGTCCTGGCCCTTGTGATCGGCCTGGAGGTGGTCCTTATGACCAAGTGCTCCGGCGGTCCCGAGACGGCGGAGCCCACGCAGACGCCTGCCGCCACCGAGCCGGCGGAGGCCACGGCCGCGCCCACCCAGCCCCCGGCGGTGACCACGCCTGTGCCCGGCTATACCAGCCCGCCCGCGCCGGCGGCGCCCAACAGCGGTAACAACAATACAGGCACCTCCACGCCCACCCAGGCGCCCGCGCCTACCCAGGCGCCCACCCAGGCGCCCGCGCCCACCCAAGCGCCCACCCAGGCGCCCCCCGCGGGCACGGTGACCGCCTCCAACTCCTTCAGCTCCGACACCGGCACCGGCGTGAACATGACCATCAGCTGGACGGCCACGGACATGGGCAACGGCACCACCCGCCTGACCATCAACGGCACGGTCAGCTCCTACAGCCTGCAGGTGATGAGCCAGCCCGTCTCCATCAGCTTCAGCGGCTACGCCAAGTCCCTGATGGGCAACAGCATCGATGTGAGCAACAACTCCATCTCCACCAACTCCCTGTTCTCCACCACCATGGACGTGGCCACCGGCACCTCCGGGACCATGAACGTGGTCTGGAGCTACAACGGCACCTACGGCAGCGGCGAGAACCAGGTGAGCCTGCCCACCATCACCGCCTCCGACTACGTCTATACCGACTGACCGGATCGGCCAGAGAGAGAAATAACCCGCCCGGACTTCCCTGTCCGGGCGGGTCTTTATTCTTTTTCCGGCTGTCCGGCGCTTTGGGGGCCCAGCTGCACCAGCAGCACCGCCGCGAACACCAGCGCGCAGCCGAGCAGCTCCCACCGGCTGAGGACGGAGCCGGGCATGAGCACATATCCCGCCAGCACGGAGAATACGCTCTCCAGACTGAGCAGCAGACTGGCCACCGCCGGGTGGACCCCCTTCTGGGCCACGATCTGCAGGGTGTAGCCCACGCCGCTGCTCATCACGGCCGCATAGAGAATGGGTCCGGCGCAGGCGGCGATGTCCGCCCAGGCGGGGGCCTCCAGCAGGAACATGCCGGGCAGGCCCAGCACCCCCGCCGTGAAAAACTGCAGACAGCTGACCCGGACCCCGTCGGCCAGAGGGGAGAAGTGGTCGATCACCAGGATGTGGAAGGAAAAGCCCACCGCGCACAGCAGAAGCAGCAGATCGCTCAGCCCCAGCTCCAGGCCCTGACCGGCCATCAGCGGGTCCATTAGGCACAGAAAGAAGAAGCCCGCCACGGCCGCCGCCGCGCCGATCCACACCCGGAGGGGGGAGCGCCGGCCCATGAACAGCCCCAGCACCGGCACGATGACCACATAGCAGGCGGTGATGAAGCCCGCCTTGCCCACGTTGGTCCCGGCGCTCTGCAGGGAGATGCCGGTCTGCTGGAGGATGGCGGCCACGAACAGCACCGCGCCGCAGGCCACGCCACCCGTCAGGATGTTCCGGCGGGAGCCCTTCTCAAAACCGCCGCCCCGGCTCCGGAGCCGGTCCAGCAGCGGCAGGATCAGCAGCAGGAAAAACCCGGCGATGAAGGAGCGGATGGTGTTGTAGGTGAAGGGGCCGACGTAGGCCATGCTGTTTTTCTGGGCCACGAAGGCCACGCCCCAGATGAAGGCCGTCAGCAGGAGAAGAGCGGAGTTTTTCAGAGAGTGGAGCTTCAAGAAAAGGGACCTCTTTTCCGGCGCGGACGCGCCGCTTTCCGGCCAGTATATCCCAAGGCGGCCCGCTTGTCAATGAAGGACCCGGCGGGAACTTTTCCGGCGGATGGACGTCATAATCGGCGAAGGGTCCCCCCGGCCCGGCGGCCGTCTTACATTAATGTAATCTTAAGAATTCGTCTATTTACTTTCGGGGGAAATCGTACTATCATAAGTGGGTACCGTCCGGGTCTTCAGGACGGTCCGCCGCGGCGCGCCGCGGAATACCGAACGAATAAGGAGGACGCTATGAGAAAGACGATCACAGCGCTGCTGGCGGCGGCGCTGCTAATGGGAATGCTGGCGGGCTGCTCCGGCTCTTCCGCCTCCGGCGAGGCGGTGACGGTGGAGCAGGTGAGCGCCATTGTGAACGCGGGCGCGGTGGGCCTGGCCGACCGGTACGCCGGCGTGGTGGCGGCCGGAGAGACCGCCGAGGTGCAGCGGGATCAGGACAAGACCATCCTGGAGACCTACGTGGAGGAGGGCGACATGGTGAAGGCCGGGGATCTGCTGTTCGCCTACGACACCGAGGCCATGCAGCTGGATCTGGACAAGGCCTATCTGGAGAAGGAGAAGCTGGAGAACACCATCGCCGCCGCCCAGGATTCCATCGCCGAGCTGGAAAAGGAGCGGAGCAAGGCCAAGGACTCCGACAAGCTGCGCTATACCCTGCAGATCGACTCCAAGAACGTGGAGATCCGGGAGGCGGAGTACAACATCACCCTCCAGGAGCGGGACATCGCCACCAAGGAGGCGGCGCTGGAGAACGCGGAGGTATACGCCCCCATCGCCGGCCGGGTGATGAGCGTGGATGAAAACGGCGGCAATTCCTCTTATGGCGACCAGGGCGGCACCAGCAGCGGCGTGGATTACATCACCATCACTGACGTGACCCGCCTGCGCATCCAGGGCGTCATCAGCGAGATGAACGCCTCCGCCCTGGCCGAGGGCATGCCCATGACGATCCGCTCCCGGCTGGACAGCGAGCAGACCTGGACCGGGACCCTGTCTCTGATCGACTGGGAGAACCCGGTGCAGAACGACAACAACAGCGGCGGCATGGTCTACGTCTCCGAGAGCGGGGCGGACGACGGCATGACCACCGCCAGCAAGTACCCGTTCTACATCGAGCTGGACGACACCGACGGGCTCATGCTGGGCCAGCACGTGTACATCGAGCCGGACAAGGGCGAGGGGGACGAGGCCCCCGCCGGGCCCATGCTGCCCATGTACTACATCCAGTATGAGGAGGACGGCAGCGCCTTCGTCTGGGCCGCCGGGAAGAACGACAAGCTGGAAAAACGCCCTGTGACCCTGGGGGTGCAGGACGACATGATGGGCACCTGCGAGATCGCGGAGGGCCTGGAGCTGACCGATTATATCGCCTTCCCGGAGGAGGGACTGGCCGAGGGCCAGGCCACCGAGAAGTATGATCCCACCGCGGAGATGGAGGACCCCGAGGCCATGGATGAGCCCCGGGTCGTGGGATAAGGAGGCGGCCATGCTTCTTGAAATGAAGGATATCTGCAAGGACTATCCCCAGGGGAAGGACATCGTGAAGATCCTGAAGAACGTGAACCTTTCCATCGACGAGGGGGACTACCTTGCCATCATGGGCCCGTCCGGTTCCGGCAAGACCACGCTGATGAACCTGATCGGGTGCCTGGATGTGCCCACCAGCGGGGAGTACCTGCTGAACGGGGAGAACGTGGGCCAAGCGTCGGAGAGCCGCCTGGCGGACATCCGCAACACCACCCTGGGGTTCGTGTTCCAGAGCTTTTACCTGCTGCCGAAGATGGACGCCCGGGACAATGTGGCCCTGCCCCTGCTGTATGCCGGGGTGGGCAAGCGGGAGCGCCGCCGCCGGGCGGAGGAGGCGCTGAAGATGGTGGGGCTGGAGGACCGGATCGATTTCATGCCCAACCAGCTGTCCGGCGGCCAGCAGCAGCGCGTGGCCATCGCCCGGGCCATGATCAACAACCCCAAGCTCCTGCTGGCCGACGAGCCCACCGGCGCGCTGGACAGCACCAGCGGCCATCAGGTGATGGACCTGTTCGACGAACTGAACGCCCAGGGGGCCACCATTGTGCTCATCACCCATGAGCCGGGTGTGGCCACCCGGGCCAAGCGGCTGCGCCGGATTTTGGACGGCGTGCTCCTGGAGGAGGGAGAAGGAGGTGTGGGCGATGCCTGGTAAGAGTGACGGCAGCCGCGGGACCGCCCGCGGCAAGGGAAAGAAGATCGTCACCATCGTGCTGGTGTGCGCTCTGGTATTGGGCGCGGCCGGCGGCGGAGGCTTCTACTTTTTGAAGCACCGCTCCGGCACCGCGGTGGACGTATACCCGGTCAGCCAGCTGGGCTATCAGGACTACTACCGCAACCGGGTGGAGACCGAGGGCCCCGTCACCGCGGACCGGATGCAGTCGGTGTATCTGACCAGCACCCAGACCGTGACGGAGATCTATGTGGAAGAGGGCCAGCAGATCAATGTGGGCGACCCCATCCTGTCCTTTGATACCACCCTGGACGAGGTGGAGCTGGAGAAAAAGCAGATCGAGATCGACCAGCTGAAGCTGGACCTCAGCGACGCCCAGGACAGGCTGAGGGAGATCGGCACCTACCGGATCGGCACCCCGGGATACTACGCTCCCCCCGAGCCGGAGCGGCCGAGCCTGGTGCCGGTGGAGGTGCCCTACTTCCAGGGCGGCAGCGGCACGGCGGAGGATCCCTACGTATTTCTGTGGGACGACACCCTGACGCTGTTTGACGCCATGATCGACTACCTCATCGCCGTGGCCCATGGGGAGGATGTGGAGATGCCGGCGGAGCCGGACGCGCCCGACGTGCCCACCACGGCCACCCCGGCGCCCACGGATACGCCGGAGCCCTCCCCCAGCGCCACGCCGGAGGCCACGGAGGAGCCCTCCCCCAGCGCCGGGCCCACTGCCGAGCCCACCGCTGAGCCCACCGAGGAGCCCTCGGAGGAGCCAGAGCCCACCGAGGAACCGGCGCCCGCGGATACGCCGGAGCCCACCGAGGAACCCACGCCGGTGGAGCCCAGCCCGGACCCGGAGAGCACGGACGCGGCCGCCGGCGCGGCCCTGGAACCGGTGATGCACGCCCCCGCCCGGATCGCCCGGATGCTGCGGGCGGCGGAGGAGCCGGAGCCCACCGAGGAGCCGGTCTTCGGCGACGGGAACATCTATATCGTGTTCGAGACCCGGGAGGCCAACGCCCTGAACGGCTATGTCCTCGGCGCCTTTGAGCTGGCCTTCCGCCAGCTGTGGGGCGGCGTGGACGCGGCGGGCGAGCCGGTGACCAGCTGGATCTTCCGGCTGCTGCCCGCGTCCTATACCCCCCTGGACGAGGGCGATGACGACATGGGCGGCGGCGTCTCCTGGGGCGGCTTCTCCGGCCAGGTGTACACCGCCGAGGAGATCAACCAGATGAAGACCGAGACCCAGCAGCAGATCTCCGACACCACCCTGTCTCTGCGCATGGCGGAGCAGGAGCTGAAGGCCCTGGAGTTCGAGCTGAACAACGGTGAGGTGCTGTGCACCACCGCCGGCGTGGTGAAGACCGTCATGGACCCCACCGAGGCCCTGGAGCAGAACCAGCCCGTGGTGCTGGTGTCCGGCGGCGGCGGGTATTACATCACCGGCGTGATGGGTGAGTTCGACATGGATAACCTGCACGTGGGCGACACGGTCACCGTCCAGGACTGGATGAGCGGCACCACCCTGGACGCGGAGGTCTCGGAGATCTCCCCCTACCCGGTGGACGAGAGCAACAACTATTACTATTACTGGAGCCCCAACGGCAACGAGAACGTGAGCAAGTATCCCTTCACCGTCCGGGTGGGAGAGGACGCCGGGCTCCGGGAGGGCTACTATGTGAGCATCTCCTTCTCCGCCAACGGCGCGCCGGCGGAGGATGAGGAGGGCGGCAGCATGTTCCTGGAGCGGTCCTTCGTCCGCACGGAGGGCGCCCGCAGCTACGTCTATGTGGCCAACGGCGACCGGCTGGAGAAGCGCTATGTGACCACCGGCTCCGGCGACAGCTGGTCGGTGGAGATCACCGGCGGGCTGGACATGGAGAACGATTACCTCGCCTTCCCCTACGGCCGGGCCGTGAAGGAAGGCGCCAAGGTGAACTACCAGGAGGACCTGCAGAGCCTCGCTGGCGGTTACTATTGATGAGGAGGCGCAGATATGTTTGAGAACATAGCGTTGGCCTTCCAGGGCATCTGGGGCCACAAGATGCGGTCGTTTCTGACCATGCTGGGCATCATCATCGGCATCGCCTCCATCATCACCATCGTGTCCACCATCAAGGGCACCAACGACCAGATCAAGGAGAGCCTGATCGGCTCCGGCACCAACGCCGTGACCGTGCAGCTGTACCAGGAGAATTACCCCTATACCTTCAGCGACTGGAACCCGCCCCCCGAGGGGGTGGAGCCCATCAGCGAGGAGACCCGCCAGCAGCTGGAGGAGCTGGACAACGTGGAGGCGGTGAGCCTCTACTGCTCCCGGCAGTACAACAACGACGTCTACTACCGCAACACCGCCTATTCCGGGGAGCTGTACGGCGTGGACGAGAATTACTTCGCCGCCGAAGGCTACACCCTGGGCTACGGCCGGGGCTTCACCGACGACGACTATAAGACGTTCCGCAAGGTCGCCCTGCTGGACGCCACCGCCAAGTCCGCCCTCTTCGGGGAGGAGGACCCGGTGGGCGGGATCCTGGAGATCAAGGGCGAGCCCTTCACCGTGGTGGGCGTGGTGGAGAAGAGCCAGACCGGGGAGTACGCCATCGAGTCCTACCGGGACTATCAGATGTACGCGGACACCTCCGGCGGCAGGGTCTTCATCCCCCTGGCGGACTGGCCCACCGTGTACCGGTTTGACGAGCCCCAGTCCGTGGTGCTGAAGGCCCGGAGCACCGACGATATGACCGCCATCGGCCAGCAGGCGGAGGATCTGCTCACCGCCAGCCAGATCACCGGCACCTCCACCCAGGGCAACTTCTCCTACCAGAGCGACGATCTGATGGAGCAGGCCGCCAAGATCCAGGAGATGTCCAACGCCACCAACAACCAGCTGATCTGGATCGCCGGCATCTCCCTGCTGGTGGGCGGCATCGGCGTGATGAACATCATGCTGGTGACCGTCACCGAGCGCACCCGGGAGATCGGCCTGAAGAAGGCCATCGGCGCGAAAAAGCGCCGGGTGCTGTGGCAGTTCCTCACCGAGGCCGCGGCCCTCACCAGCATCGGCGGCGTGATCGGCGTGGCGGCGGGAGTCGTCCTCAGCCGGCTGATCGCCTCCGTTATGGGCACGCCCACGGCGGTGAGCTACCCGGCCATCCTGGTGGCAGTGCTGTTCTCCATGTTCATCGGCGTGATCTTCGGCATGCTGCCCGCCGTGAAGGCGGCCAATCTGAACCCCATCGACGCGCTGCGCCGGGAGTGATCCACAAAAAAAGACGGGCCCTGTCTGCCAGGCAGACAGGGCCCGTTTCCTGTTATTTTCTCCTGCGTATCAGGCGCAGGACGGCGGAGACCGCCCCGAACAGCACCCCCGCCACCGGCCAGACGATCCATGTGCGGTCCCACGCCCAGGTGGTAAAGCTCCGGCCCAGGTATATCGCCGTGGCCAGGCACCAGTACACGACCCAGACCGTACGCAGCAGGGGCGATTTCTGCTCCGGGGCGTAATCCCCCTCCTGCAGCAGCATCCGGCAGGCGTCCCAGGGGATGGACGCGCTGACGATGAGATACACCCCCGCCGCCACCAGCACCAGCAGCAGCCCCACGCCGCAGGTGAGCAAAAACTCGTGATCCGGGGCCGCCATGCATAGCATCAGGGGCACCGCCGACGCCACGCACAGGCACACGCCCGCCACGATCCGGCGGCTGTGGCGCTCCCGGTCCCGGTCTATGGCCTCCCGGGCCAGGGCGGTCGCGCCGGGGGCGGCGGAGAAGATCTCCTTCTCCAAATACTCATATTTGCTCAGCCGCCCGCCCCAGGTCACGAACAGGGCCACCGCCGGCACCACGAAGGCGAACAGCACAGTCAGCCCCGCCGCCATGGCGACCGTTTCCCGGACGGGACGGACTGCGGACAGCCCGCCGAGTAAAATGAGGCACACCGGGGACAGGATGCACAGCGCCACCGCCAGGGCGATGGGCTTGGCGCTTGCCCGCCTCACGGTCAGGAACGCCTCTGCCTCCTCCCGGGTCACCTGCCGCAGGGCCGCTCCGGGGTCCTCCGGCGTCTCCGGCTCCGGGGTTTCCAGTTCATCTTTTAATAAGTAATCCGTGCTCACGCCGAACAGCCGGCTCAGCTCCAGCAGGGTGTCCGTGGCGGGGAAGGCCAGGCCGCCCTCCCACTTGGACACGGACTGGCGGGATACGTCCAGCCGGTCCGCCAGATCGTCCTGGGTCCAGCACTCCCGCTTGCGCAGGGCGATGAGCTTCTCTCCCATGGTCATAAGCGATTCGCTCCTTTCTGATCTGTCATCAGCATACCCTTTTTTCCCGTTGCAGACAAGAAAGGAAACTTGAAAATCCCGCAACTTTTGGTTGCGAAGGCTGTTTTTTCGCGGAAAATCAGAGGATATCCTTCCTGCCGTACCGGAGACATGCCGCCGCGACGGCGGCGCAGGCCAGCGCCATGCCCAGGACCACGGGGCCGGCGCTCAGCCGCCCGTCGGCGACGATATCCGCCCCCTCGCAGTAGCCGAAGGGGGTGATGAGCTTCAAAAACCGCGCCCGGTCCGTCATGTTGGACACCAGGTTCATCAGATACAGCACCGCCGCCAGCCCCACGCCGATGCCGGCGCTGCTCCGGCGCAGGAACGCGGAGATCCCGAAGCAGATCCCCGCCAGCTCCGCCTGGAGCAGGCCGTTGGCCCCGTGGAGCAGCAAGACCTCCCGCCAGGGGATCGGCTGGCCGATCCACTTCATGGACGCCAGGGCGAGGGCGAGGACGGCCAGATCCATCGCCGCCAGCTGGATCAGCACCGCCGCCAGCTTTTCGGCGGCGACCAGACCCCTGGCAATGGGGTGGGTCAGCAGAAATTCCGCGGTGCGGTCCCCCTCCTCCTTCGCCAGGGCCGAGATGCCGGCGAGGGAGGCGAAAAACGCGCCGCCCAGCCCCAGGATGGTCCCGCACTCCACGCAGTAATAGCCGGTCAGCGTCCCCAGATCCAGCCGGTCCATGCCGAAGGCGGCGGTGAAGCGGCCCATGGAGGCGAACAGCCGGCCCATCTCGTCCACATCCCCCCGGGTCTCAGGGAAGATGAAGACGCAGAGCATGAGCAGCGATCCGATGGCCGCCGTCCAGGTGAAGAGGGCCGTCCGCCCCTGCCGCAGCTCGTGTTTCAGCACCGTCACAGCCCGCCGCCTCCCCGCTGATAATCCTGGAGAAAGACCTCCTCCAGATCCGGCTCGGTGACGGTGACGTCCCGCAGATCACCGGCCGAGAGGGCCCGCAGCAGGGCGCTGATATCGCCGCTGTACAGAAAATCGGCCCCCTCCGGCGTCCGGTGCAGATCCCGCACGCCGGCCAGCGCGCCGCAGTCCACGGTCCCGCGGACGCTGACGCGCTTGACCCCCGTCCCCGCCAGCTCCGCCACGGTGCCGTCGGCGATGATCTGTCCGTCCCGGATCATGGCGGCGCGGGTGCAGTTGTGCTGGATCTCCGACAGGACGTGGCTGGACAGAAAGACCGTCGCCCCCTGGCGGTTCCGCTCCCGGAGCAGGTCGAAAAACGCCCGCTGCATCAACGGGTCCAGACCGGCGGTGGGCTCGTCCAGAATCAGCAGCTCCGGCTCGTGCTGCAGCGCGCAGACGATGGCGGTCTTTTTCCGGTTGCCCAGGGAGAGCTCCTCCGCCCGCCGGGAGGGGTCGAGCCGCAGCCGCTGGCACAGCCGGTCCCGGGCCCCGGCGCAGTCCCGCCGGCGCAGATCGGCGGACAGCTTCAAAATGTCCCGCACCCGCATGCCGGGGTAGAAGGAGACCTCCGAGGGCAGATATCCCACCCGGGCGAGAAACCGCTCCCGGTCCCTCGCGGCGTCCAGACCCAGGATCCGCGCCCGGCCGGCGGTGGGCCGCACCAGCCCCATCAGCGTGCGGATGAGGGTGGATTTGCCCGCCCCGTTGGGGCCGATGAAGCCGAAAAAGTCCCCCTGCCGGACGGTCAGATCCACCTGCCGGATGCCCCGGTTTTTTCCGTAGTATTTTGTCAGGCCCTCCGTTATGATGGCGTCCATATTTTACTCCTTTCGCAGATAGACGCTTTTCCAAAACGCCATGAGCCGGGTGAAATCCCGCTCCATCTGCTCCACGTCCACGTCGCCCCGCTGGACCATCTCCCACAGGTACCCCTCCGAGGCCCAGTACATCTCCCGGTACATCATGGGGATATCCAGACCGGGGACGAACTGGGCCGGGTCCAGGTCCATGCGGTTTTGGTCCGCCTTGAAGTTGAAGTACCGGTGGTAGCTGGTCTGGATGGCGGCGCAGATCTCCGGGTCCTTCTCATAGAAGGCCCGGATGGTGAAGCCGGCCATGTCGGGGTACTGGCGGATCAGCTTCATCTTGGCCCGCATGCCCCGCTCCATGCCGGCGAACAGGTCGCTCTGCCCGTAGCAGCCGCAGTCGGTGAGCGCCCGGATGGTCAGCCGGGCGGCCTCGTCCCACAGGTAGAGATACAGCTCCTTTTTGTTGCGGAAGTAGTGGAACAGCAGCGATTTGCTGATCCCCGCCGCCCCGGCGATCTCGCTCATGGGGCTGTTTTTATAGGAATTCTGCGAGAACACGCGGTAGCCCGCGTTGACGATCGCCTGCCGCTTTTCCCGGGGCAGGGAGAAGAATTTTTCGTTCATGGCGCACCTCCGTTGACCGGCCGGTCAAACAAATTGTAGCTGCGTTGACCGATTTTGAGAAGACCCCCGGCGAAGAAATTCCCCCAAAAAGCGGCTCGGACAGAAAAAGGGCGGCGTGACCTTCTGGTCACGCCGCCCTGCGGGGCAAAAAATCCGTGCGCCCGGGAGCGCCGTCAGCCGTGGTGCTCCTCCTCGTGGTGCCCGGCGTGGTGTTCCTCCCAGTGTTCGCCGTCCAGGCGCACGTCGCAGCTCTCCAGATATAGAAGGGTTCCGTGGCCCTCGTCGTCGCAGTGCTCATAGTCCCGGACCGCGCGCACGTCGATGAAGCCGTCTCCGCTGAAGGTGCGCAGGGTCCCGTGGAAATCCCCGCCGGTGAGGCTCTCCCCGTTGGTGGTGAGCACGTCCGTAAAGACCCGGATGCGCTCCCCGTCCAGATACCAGTGGCGCTCCTCGTCGCAGGTGAGTCCGTAGGGGGCGTACTCCGCCTCCAGGGCCGCCAGCGTCGCCTCATCGAAGCCGCCGGCGGTGACCGACTCCCCCTCGTAGACGTACTCCGTCATGCCGTCCTCCACGGCGTCCGGGTCGGATACGGTCTCCTCTGTCACGGCCTCCTTCAGCGGCGGGGGGGTAGACGTTGTCCGCACAGACGTATAGCTCACCGCCCCCGTGAGGAACAGCACCGTATAGACGCAGACAGCAAAGACAGAAAACAGAAACACCGCCGCCAATATCCACCGCCGGCGCTTTTTCGGGGCCGCCGGAGCGGGGCCCGGCGGCGTCTCCGGCTCCGGGGCGGGACGGGGCGGCTCCTCCGGCGGGGGCGGGGGCGCGTCGCCGGGCTCCGGGGCGGGGGCGTCGTCCTTCAGTAAATAATCGGTGGTGACGGCGAACAGCTCGCTCATCTTTATGATCTTGTCCAGCTCGGGCACGGCCTGGGCCATCTCCCACTTGGAGACGCTCTGGCGGCTCACGTCCAGCCGGTCCGCCAGGTCGATCTGGCTCCAGCCCTGCTTTTTCCGCAGCTCGACGATCTTATCGGCCAAAGGCATGGGGGAAACCCTCCTTTTTGGTTTTAGGTGGTCCACCTGACCTGGATTATACCGGTTGCAGCCCATTTTCACAACCAATCCGACCCGGAAATGTGTCAACTGACAGTTGCAGGCCCCGGTTTTAACACAAAAAAGCCTCCCCTGTGGGGAGGTGGCCGCCGTTCCATGGGGCCCCCAAAAGGCACGCCTGCCTTTTGGGGAGAGGAGGAGCCGCGAGCCACTCGAGCCATGCCGTTTGCGGCATGGGGAGACCTGGCTGCGCGGGCGACGACGAAGCGGAGGGGTTGTTACCAGTCTTGGAGGACATCCCAGCCCGGTAACAATCCCTCAGTCTCCGGCTATCGCCAGAGCCAGCTCCCTTTGCACAAGGGAGCCTTTCAAGCGGTATTCCTTATTTCGTTCCGAAAATTCTATCGCCGGCGTCGCCCAGGCCGGGGACGATGTAGCCGTGCTCGTTCAGGTGGTCGTCCAGCGCCGCCACGAAGATGTCCACGTCCGGGTGGGCCGCCTGCATGGCCTGCACGCCCTCCGGCGCGCCGATGATGCTCATGAGCTTGATGTGTTTGACGCCGGTCTCCTTGATGAAGGTGGCGGCCGCCACGGCGCTGCCGCCGGTGGCCAGCATGGGGTCCACGATGATCACGTCCCGCTCGGCAATGTCGGGGGGCATCTTGAAGTAATACTTCACCGGCTCCAGGGTCTCCGGGTCCCGGAACAGGCCGATGTGGCCCACCTTGGCGTTGGGGATCATATCCACCATGCCGTCCACCATGCCCAGGCCCGCCCGCAGGATGGGCACGATGGCCAGCTTCTTGCCGGCGATGCGGCGGCAGGTGGCCTCGGCCACGGGGGTCTTCACCTTGACCTCCTCCAGAGGCAGGTCCCGGGTGGCCTCGTAGCACATGAGCTTGGCGATCTCGCTGACCAGCTCCCGGAATTCCTTCACGCTGGTCTTTTCGTCGCGCAGGACGGACAGCTTGTGCTGGATGAGGGGGTGATCGAAAACCATGACGTTGCTCATATCAGTTCTCCTTTGTGGGAAGATTTTTCATTCGCTCATGCGGGCCAGACGCTCCCGCTCGGCCTGGCTCAGCCGCAGATAGGCGGGCATCAGCTCCCCGGCGGGGACGGCGGGCTTGTCCATGGCCGCCAGACCCACCCCCCGGGCGGATTGCAGTCGCAGGGGCTCCGGGGCCATGAAGAGGGTCACCTCGTCCCGGTCCATGGTATTATAACACAACTGGGCCCCGTCGCCAAGCAAAATCCACGGCTCCTGGCGGGCGACCAGCTCGCTCTGCAGCTCGGAGACGGAGATGGCCCGGTCCTCAGTCAGCCGCAGGGGCCTGCCCCCCTCCACGGTGAACAGGGCGTTGTAGACCTGGCCCCGGCGGGCGTCCATGCAGCAGCACAGCATCTGCCCGTCCAGCACCGGCCCGCCCCAGGCCATGGCCTCCAGGGTGGACACCCCCACCGCGGGGATATCCAGCGCCCAGCAAAGGCCCTTGGCCTCCGCCATGCCGATGCGCAGCCCGGTGAAGGACCCGGGCCCCCGGCTCACCGCCACCCGGTCCAGGGCGGACAGGGGCCGGTCCAGATTTTTCATCAGCCCCTCCGCCATGGGCAGCAGGGTCCGGCTGTGGGTCAGCCCCGCGTTCTGGATGGAGAAGGCCAGCATTTTTTCGTCCTCGAACACCGCCGCGGAGGCGGCCTTGGCGGAGCTTTCCAGCGCCAGTGTCAGCATGTCAGCGGTCCTCCTTCGATGGTGATGGTCCGGTCGTTTTCCCCGGTCTTTTCAAAGCGGACGGCGATCTCGTCCCCCTCAAACGCCCCGGGGACGTTCTCGCTCCACTCCACGGCGCACACGCCGCCCCGGCCCAGATAGTCCTCCCAGCCGATGTCGTAAAGCTCGTCCGCGCCCCCCAGGCGGTACATGTCGAAGTGGAACAGGGGCATCTCCCCGCCCAGATACTCGTTGACGATGGTGAAGGTGGGGCTGTTGACCACGCAGTCGATGCCCATGCCCCGGGCCATGCCCCGGACAAAGGCGGTCTTGCCGCAGCCCAGATCCCCGTAGAGGGCCACCACGGCCCCCGCCGGCAGCGTTTTTGCAAATTCGGCCCCCAGGGCCTCGGTCCCGGATTCGGAATGGGTGGTGTAGGTCATCTCATATCTCCATGGTGGCGTAGGCGTTCAGGTCCGGTCCGGCGATGTGGCCGGCGAGATATTCATAATATCCCTGGGCGCCGATCATGGCGGCGTTGTCGCCGCACAGCCGCAGAGGCGGCACGTACAGGGTCCGGCCCGCCTTCCGGCAGGCGGCCTCAAAGTCCGCCCGGATGCGGGAGTTTGCGGCCACGCCCCCGGCCACGGCGATGCTCCGGTAGCCCAGGGCCTTTGCCGCGTCCATGGTCCGGCCCACCAGCGTCTCGCTCACTGCCCGGCACAGACTGGCGGCCAGCCCCGGCTTATCCAGCGCCTCGTCGGTCTGCTGGGCGTGGTGGGCGATGTTCACCACCGCGGTCTTCAGACCGGAAAAGCTCATGTCGTAGGGGTTGCCGTCGTTCACCGCCGGCCGGGGCAGGTCGTAGGCCCGGTCGTCCCCCTGTTTGCTGAGGTCGTCGATGGGCTTGCCGCCGGGATAGCCCAGGCCCATCACCCGGGCGGACTTGTCGAAGCACTCCCCGGCGGCGTCGTCCCGGGTCTGGCCCAGGATGCGCATGTCCGTATAGCCCCGCACGTCCACCAGCATGGTGTTGCCCCCGGAGATGGCCAGGCACAGAAACGGCGGCTCCAGGTCGGGGTAGGCCAGGTAGTTGGCGGCGATGTGGCCCCGGATGTGGTGCACCGGGATGAGGGGCTTATCCAGGGCCAGGGCGGCGCTCTTGGCGAAGTTCACCCCCACCAGCACGGCCCCGATGAGTCCCGGGGCGTAGGTGCAGGCCACCGCGTCGATGTCGGCCCGGGCCAGGCCCGCCTTTTCCAGCGCCCGGTCCGCCAGCAGGGAGATCACCTCCAGATGGCTGCGGGCGGCGATCTCCGGCACCACCCCGCCGTAGATCTCGTGCAGGGCCACCTGGGAGAAGATCTCGTTGGAGAGAATGGTCCGGCCGTCGGCCACCACCGCGGCGGCGGTCTCATCGCAGGAAGATTCAAAAGCCAATATGTTCATTCACAGCACCAGCGTCATTAGTATGGCGTCCTCTCTGGGTTTTTCATAGTAGTGGGGCCGGCGGCCCACCGGGGCGAAGCCGTGCTTTTCGTACAGGGCGATGGCCGGTCCGTTGCCGGCGCGGACCTCCAGGGTGATGAAGCGCAGCTTCCGCGCCCGGCCCCAGTCCGCCGCGGCGGTGAGCAGCGCGTCGGCCACCCCCTGGCGCCGGTGCTCCGGCGTCACGGCGATGCTGTCCAGACTGCCCTCGTCCAATACCGCGTCCAGCGCCGCATAGCCCAGGAAAAAGCCCTCCTGCTCCGCCACCAGGATCCGTCCCAGCCGCCGGACGATGAAGTCCTCCGGCCAGGGATCGGAAAAGCAGGCGCTCTCCAGCATGGCGATGGCGGCCACGTCCTGCCGGTCCGCGTCCCGGATCGTCATGGTGTTCTCCCTCCCGTCAGCATGGTCCTGATCTCCCCCAGCGCCCGCTGCTCCACCGCGGCGTCGGCGCTGCGGCGGACGAAGAAGCGGCCGCCGCGCCAGGCGGCGAAGCGAAAATACGACCGCTGGGCGGCCAGGGTCTCAAAACGGCGGATGTGCTCGTACCGCTGCGTGAACACCCGCTCCCCGTAGACCTCCGTGAAATAGGGGTACGCGGTGTACATCCGAAGCTCCACCCGCGGGTCCAGACTTTTCAGCATCATGGGGAACGTGCCCGAACAGCCGGATTCCACCACCAGGATGCGCTTTTCCGGGACGGAGCGCAACAGATCCGTCAGCGCGTCCCGCAGCGGCGGGTACCGGTCCAGGGTCCGGCCCATGCCGGGCAGCGCGGCGTCGCAAAAGCGGCCGAAATCCCTCCCGCCCGGCCGTTCCAGGGCCTCAAAGAGGGAGGCGCGCAGCTCGTCGTCCGCCCCCGGCTTTCCCAGCAGGCCCTCCAGCGCCCGCCGGCTCAGCAGCCAGGGGTAGATCCGCTCCCGGCCATAGACCGCCTGAAAGCGGACGCAGGGCAGCAGGGTGTCCCGCAGCAGGAAGATATAGGCCGTGTCCTCCTCATAGCCGATCCACCGGCAGAAGCGGAGAAGCTCTGCCAAAAAGGGCTCGTCGCTGACCGGCGCGCTCCCGGCGGCCTGCCGGGCGTCGTCCAGAGCCCGGCCCAGCTCCCACTCCTCCGCCGACCAGACATCGGCCCCAGCGGCGGCCGGGCCCGCGGCGGGAAAGGGGGCGGCGTGGGCGCCGTCCAGATAGGCCAGCAGCCGGGTCCGGCCCTGAAAGGCCGTCTCGATCGCCGTGCCCAGCGCGGTATAGCCCTCGTCCGCCAGATCGTCCAGCATCTTCACCAGCCGCTTGGCCCGGTATACCGACGCTTCCGTGGCCGGACCGGCCTCCAGCGCGTCGATCTCGTCCCGGTAGTAGGCCAGGTTGAAAGAGATGAATCCCATTTTCTCAGTGGGCGTCCGCCCAGCTGCGGCCGATGTGGGCGTCGGCGATGAGGGGCACCGGGTAATCCACCGTGCGCTCCATCTCCTCCTTCAAAATGGCGGCGGCCCGTTCCCCCAGGGCGGCGGGGCACTCCACGATCAGCTCGTCGTGGACCTGCAGCAGCAGCTTCGCCTGGGGCAGCTCCCGGGCCAGCCGGTCGTGGACCCGGATCATGGCCAGCTTGATGATGTCCGCCGCGGTGCCCTGGATGGGCATGTTCCGGGCCACCCGCTCCCCGAAGGAGCGGAGGTTGAAGTTGGAGCTGTGCAGCTCCGGCAGCGCCCGGCGCCGGCCGAACAGGGTGGACACGTAGCCCTGCTCCTTCGCCCGGGCGATGGTGGCGTCCATGTACGCCCGGACGCCGTGGTATTTGGAGAGATAGGTGTCGATGTAGAGCTTGGCCTCCGCTTGGGGCACGCCGATGTCCTGGGCCAGGGAGAAGGCGGAGATGCCGTACACGATGCCGAAGTTTACCGCCTTGGCCCGGCTGCGCAGCTCGTGGGTGACCTCCCCCAGGGGCAGGCCGAACACCTGGCTGGCGGTGACGGCGTGGAAGTCCTCGCCGCTGAGGAATGCCTCCTCCATGGCCGGGTCGCCGGAGATGTGGGCCAGCAGCCGCAGCTCAATCTGGCTGTAATCCGCGTCCACCAGCACGTTGCCAGGCCCGGCCACGAACATCCGCCGGATGAGGGCGCCCAGCTTGCGCCGCACGGGGATGTTCTGCAGATTGGGGTCCCGGCTGGACAGCCGCCCCGTGTCGGTGACGGTCATCTGGAAGGTGGTGTGGATGCGCCCGTCGGGGCCGATGGCCTTTTGCAGACCGTCGGTATAGGTGCTCTTCAGCTTCGTCAGCTCCCGGTATTCCAGCACCTGGCCCACGATGGGGTGCTTGTCCCGCAGCCGCTCCAGCACGTCCGCGTTGGTGCTCCAGCCGGTGCGGGTCTTCTTTCCCGCAGGCAGACCCAGCCGGTCGAAGAGCACCTCGCCCAGCTGCTTGGGGGAGTTGATGTTGAACTGGCCCCCCGCCTGGGCCCAGATGTCCTCCTGCAGGGCGGCGATGCCGCCGCTCAGCTCCTGGCCGAAGTCATACAGGGCCTTCCGGTCCACCAGAAAGCCCGCCCGCTCCATGTCCGCCAGCACGGCGCACAGGGGCAGCTCGATGTCGTAGTAGAGCCCGTGCATGCCCAGCTCATCCAGTTTTCCGGGCAGCGTCTGATACAGGGCCCATACCGCCTCCGCCCCGTCCAGCTCCCGGCCCAGATACTGCTGGCTCAGCCGGGGCAGGCCGTAATCGGAGGAGAGGGCGTCCAGCAGATACCCCGCCAGGGCTGTGTCGAAGACGAAGCCGCCGGTGGGGAGCCTCTCCGCCAGCAGCAGGGCCATCAGATCCTTGACGTTGTGGCCCAGCTTCTTTTTGTCCGGGGCGAACACCGCCCGCAGCAGCCGGGTGTAAGCCTCCCCGCCGTCGGACCAGGTCAGATCATAGACGGTCTTCCCGTCGCACAGGCTCAGCCCGTCCAGCCCGTCCGCGGGCAGCACGGCCACCGTCTCCGCCGCCAGCACCGCCGCCAGGGCCGCCTCCGCGTCCCCTGCCACCCGGGGCAGAGCGGATGTCTCCGCCGCCGGCGCGTCCCCGTCGGGGGTCAGGCCCCAGCGCTCGATGTACCGGCCGAAGCCCAGCCGGCGGCATAGCTCATACAGCGCGCCGGTGCTGTGCAGCGTCCACAGATCCTCCTCCGGATCGAAGTCGATGGGGGCGTCCCGCCGGATGGTGGCCAGGGTATAGGAGAGGCGGGCGCTGGCCTCGCCGGATTCCAGCTTGGTCCGCTGGCCCGGCTTGACGGCCGGATCGGCCAGGTTTTCATACACCCCGTCCAGGGTGCCGAACCGGTGCAGCAGCTCCAGGGCGGACTTCTCCCCAATCCCCGGCACGCCGGGGATGTTGTCGGAGCTGTCCCCCATCAGGGCCTTCAGATCCACCATCCCCGCCGGCTCCAGGCCGTATTCCTCCCGGAACCGGGCCGGGTCGTATTCGATGGTCTCGGTCTGGCCCATGCGGGTCTTGATGTGGATGACGTGGGTGCCGTCGGTGATCAGCTGGAAGGAATCCTTGTCCCCGGTGACCAGCCGGCAGGCCCAGCCCGCCGCCTCGCACCGGGCGGCCATGGTGCCCATCAGGTCGTCCGCCTCCCAGCCGGCCAGCTCGTACCGGCGGATGCCCATGGCGTCCAGAAGCTGCTTCAGCAGGGGGATCTGGACCTGCAGATCCTCGGGCATGGGCTTTCGCGTGGCCTTGTAGGCGTCGCTCATCTCATGGCGGAAGGTGGGCGCGTGCACGTCGAAGGTGACGCACACCGCGTCCGGCTGCTCCTGGTCCAGCAGCCGCTGCAGGATGGCGATGAAGCCGTACACCCCGTTGGTGGGCGTGCCGTCCGGGGCGTTCAGCATCCGGATGCCGAAATACGCCCGGTTGACGATGGAGTTGCCGTCCAGCACCATGATTTTTTTTGCCCGCTCGTCCATGTCCCGTCCCCTTGTCCGTTGATGATTGAATGATACCATGTTTTTCGGAAAAAAGAAACAAAAAAACGGCCCGCGCCTGAAAGCGCGGACCGATTTTTTCTGCCGCCGGGACCGGCGGTCACCCCACGGGCTCCGCGCTGGCGGGGCTCTCCGGCGCCATGGTGGCGGTGGGAGGTATGTAGTGGGGGTCCTTCAGATACATGGCGTCCAGATCCACATCCACGCCGATGCCCGGGATCCGGGCGGTGTAGGAGTACTGCCAGTAATCGTGGTCGTAGTAGAAGATGGGCTTGGTGCCCGGGTCGCCCATCCAGATGGTGTAGCCCTTCAGCGCGTCCAGCTGGTAGCGGTAATAGGCCAGGTTCAGGTAGGTGTACACGCCGGCCTCGTAGCCCGCCGCGTCGATCAGCCGGCAGAACTCCACCGCGCAGGCGGTCATATCCTCCCCGGACAGGCCGTCCGTCCGGGCGGGGGCCACGTCGATGGTCTCCCAGTCGAAAAACACCGGCAGGGCCACGTCGTATTCTTCGATCAGGTCCAGGGTGAACAGGGCCTCCTCGGCGGCCTCCACGATGGTGACAGCCTGGGAGAAGAAGTACACTCCCACCCGCAGCCCGGCGTCCAGGGCGCCTTGGATGTTGTCCCGGAAGCGGGCGTCCTCGTGCAGCTCGCCCTCGCCGTAGGAGCGGTAGCCGCAGCGGATGATGGCGAATTCGATGCCGTAGCCGGCCACCTGCTGCCAATCGATGTCCTCCTGGTGGTCGGACACGTCGATGCCCCGGATCATGGTCAGGTCCGTCTGGGCATAGTAGGGGATCTGGTCCACCACGTTGAAGTCCGTGGCGGTGCGGCCGAAGGGGGTGAGGCTGGCCGCCTCCGGCACCCACATGGTCCCGCCGGCGGGGTCCAGCACCTCCACCTCCCCCTCGTGGGGATCGGGGGTGGGCGCCGGCGTGGGGGAGGGCTCGGGCTCGCGGCCGAGACATCCGGTCAGCAGCAGCGCCAGAAGCAGCGCCGCGGCGAAAATAGCAGAAAGTCGTTTTTTCATAGCGATATAACCATACCACATCGGCGCGGATTTTGCAAATCCGGGACGAGCCTGGGGATTTTTTCGTCCTGTGATTTACAAAACGGATTATTTATTGTATAATTTTTAAGCGATTTTTTGAGAGGACAGGATTTTCATGGCAAGGCTGGAATTTGACGAGTATAAGACAAAGCTGAACGCCGCCAGGCCCGAGCTGGACCGCCTGGCCGGGGCGATGCACCTGGCGGAGGCGGAGCTGGAGATCGAGAAGCTCCACGCCGAGGCGGAGGAACCGGGCTATTGGTCCGACCTGGAGCGGAGCCAGAAGGCCCAGCAGCGGCTGAAGAGCCTGCAGGCGAAGTGCGACCGCCACGCCCGGCTGACCGCCGCCTGGGAGGACATGATGACCATGTGCGAGATGGCCCAGGAGGAGGACGACGACAGCTTCCTTCCGGAGCTGGCGGCCAGTTACGGACAGTTTGCCGCGGATCTGGAGCAGACCCGCCTTTCCACCCTGCTCACCGGGGAGTACGACGCCAACAACGCCATCGTCACCTTCCACGCCGGCGCCGGCGGCACCGAGGCCCAGGACTGGGCCCAGATGCTCTACCG
>CANQSJ010000022.1 GCA_947626495.1 uncultured Oscillospiraceae bacterium
ATGGGAATCGAACCCACGTCCCCAGCTTGGAAGGCTGGTGCACTAGCCGTTGTGCTACGCCCGCAAGCTAGGAAATTCTATCATTCTCCCGGGAAAAAGTCAATAGGTCCGGAAAGAAAACTTAATTTTTTTCCGGCGGCTCCGGGGCCGTCTCCGGCGCGGCTTCCGCTGCGGCGGCCGCGGGCGCGGGGGCGCCCTCCCGGCGCAGCAGGTGGATGACGCCGCTGTCGTCCAGGTTCTTGATGATGGCGCAGGCGATGGGCAGGCCCAGCAGACCGATGCCGCCGAAGAGCTTGGTGCCCACCAGCATGGCGATCAGGGTGACCAGCGGGTGCAGGCCCACCTGGTGGCCCACCACACGGGGCTCCATGAACTGGCGGATGATGGTGATGACGATGTACAGGGCCAGCAGACCCAGTCCCTTGGCGATGCTGCCGGAGAGAAGGGTGATGATGCCCCAGGGGATGAGGATGAAGCCGGCGCCCACCACCGGGAAGATGTCGAACACCGCGATGATCAGGGCCAGCAGAGGCGCCTGCTGCTGCCGCAAAAGCAGTAGCCCGACCAGCAGCTCGCAGAAGGTGACGCCCATGATGATGCCGTAGCTCTTGCCGTATTTCAGCACCACGGAGACGAAGGTCTCCTTGGCCTTGACGGTCACGTGACGGGCCCGCGCGGGCAGCTGCCGGAGCAGGAAAGCGGTCATTTTGTGGAAGTCGAGGGTCATGAACACCGTGGCGATCACGCAGATCAGGGTGCTCAGCAGCATGGAGGGCAGCTTCGTCACCAGGCCGGACACCACGCCCACCGCACGCATGGAGAAGCTGGTGACGGCGTTGCCGATGGAGGAGACGATGTTGGGGATGGCGGAGGTGACGATCTCGTAGGCGTCGGGGCCCAGGCGCTCGGAAAAGTGCATGGCCCAGTCCATGGCGGACTGCAGCCAGGGCTCGATGTTGTTCCGGTACAGCTGGGGCAGAAAGACCACCAGATTCTGCAGCCCGGACACCGCGCTCACCGTCAGCACCGCCAGCAGCCCGCCCAGAACGGTGAAAAACAGCAGCAGGCAGATGATCGCGGCGATGGGGCGCTTCACGTGGCACTTCACCGTCATCCAGCGGATGAGCGGCGTCATGCACCAGGAGAAGAGGAATGCCAGGAAGAACGGCCAGATCAGACCCAGCACGTACTTCACCGTCAGCAGCACGATGGCGAGGATCAGAGCCACATAGACGACGTTTATGATGAAATTGCGGCGATGCTCGATGTTCGTGACAGATCCCTCCCTCCGGTTCGTGGACAGATCATACCTCCGGCCGGTCAAGGGACCGGGCAGGAAACGGTAAAAATATCCTCTTGGTCCAGAATACCATTGGCCGGACGGGTTGTCAATGTGAGGGGGATTAATATTTTATGAACACCGCACGCCCTCCAGCCACCGGGCCAGGGCGCCCCACCACTCCACCAGCCGAAAGCGGATCACGTAGCCGGCGCCGTCCTGTGTGATGAGCGCCGCCTCGCCGTCAGGCAGGGCCTGGAAGGCGTCCTCCGTCGGCTCCGCCAGCGCCTCGGTGCACAGCGGCGGGAAGACCACGCACCACCAGTTATGGCCCTGTCCCGCGCCCATGACCACCCGCAGGGACAGATACTCCCCCGCGGGCAGGGAGAAGGTGCCGTAATCCCGGGTGGGATACCGCTCCGTGCCCAGAGACACGGCCACGTCCCCCAGCGCCTCCAGATCCGGGATGCGGTCCCGGATCGCGTCCGCCGCATCCTCCCGGCTGGCACAGCCCTCCAGGGCGGGGGCGAGCAGGGCCAGCACCTGATCCCGCATTTCCAGTTTGGCGGCCTGGTCGGCCTGGGAGTCGGAGTTGGCGATCACGTGCAGCCGCACCAGACCGCCGGCCAGCTCCTCCTGGGTGCGGGCCGCCCAGACGCCGGCCAGGAAGAACAGGCACAGTGCCATCAGCAGCGCCGCCTCCCATTTTTTCAGTTCATAAGTACCCTTTGCTTTGGGGTGTATCCGCATAAAAACATCACCGACGGGATTATCGCCGGTGATGGGATCAATTATACCATGTCGGTTGCGCGGTTTCCGGCGCAAACTGGGAGCGCGACCGGTATCTTTTGGTATAATAGCGCGGAGCGTCTGTTATACCATGTTGGTCGTGCGGTTGCAGCGCAAGCAGGGTTTTGGAGATGTACTGCACTTATCTCGTCTGCTCTCTGTGCAAGAACGTCAGACCAAAACGGTTGTATGTTCATTCTATCGCCTTACCAAAAATTCGCTCTCCGACTGATGATGTACGAGAGAATTCAAACCCATTACGGAAATAAAAGCGTTCAGCCTTTTCAGCAGGATTAGTCTCTATATACTTTGCGCCCAATGATCGAAGATGGTTTTCGACGATTCGACATACAGCAGAACCAACACCGGAGCTTCTACGCTCTCTACATACATAGAAGTTGTTGATAAAGCCCTTGTTGCGTTCCTCATTATACGAATAGGTGATCAATCCAACGCAAACTTCATTTTCTACGATCCGCATAACAAAATACGGATCATGTTCTCGAAGCGTCTGCCCGATCATTTCCGCGTTCAGTTCATCATTGTGAAGATCGTCGATCTCCTCTTGATATTCTTCTTCGCCGCACACTTCGCTCAGAAACGTACTGAACAAATCATAGAAATCATCCCATTCGTCTTTTTTCTGTAAATCAAATCGTATCAGTTTGATCATAGCCTATACCAATTCGTTCAAATAAGAAATCAGATCATAGGGGAATTTGTTATTCATTGCATCGGCTGTCAGCACTCGAACTGCATATTCCTCAAAGACATTTCGTCTGCCTGCATTATCACCGGATAAATAATAGGATCCATCAACTGAATCATTGTTTTACGCCTGCCCGCCGGACCAGGGGCGGGTGAGCCAGCACTCCTGATACTGCCCGGCCAGCGCCTCCCAGGCCCGGCGGGCGGCCTCGCCGTCGTCAAACAGGCCGAACACGGTGCTGCCGCTGCCGGTCATGGCCGCGCCCAGGGCGCCCATCTCCGTGAGGGCGCTCTTGATGGCGGCGATGCCGCTGCCCCGCCGGCCCAGCACGTCCTCGAACACGTTGAAGCTCCGCCGGGCCACCCCGGCCAGGTCGCCCTCCTCCAGCGCGGCGATCATCCCGGCGGTGTCCGGATGCAGTCGGCTCCGCCGCCGGTCGATCCGGGCGAACAGCTCCGGGGTGGAGATGGAGAAGGCGGGCTTGCACAGCACGATGGCGCATGCCGGCAGGGAGGGGAGGGGCGTGAGCTTTTCCCCCCGGCCCTCCGCCAGAGCGGCGCCCTCCGTCACGCAAAAGGGCACGTCGCTGCCCACCTGGGCGCCCAGCTCCGCCAGCGCCTGCAGGGAGAGGCCCCGGCCGGTGAGGGCGTTGAGAGCCCGGAGCACGGCGGCCGCGTCGGCGCTGCCGCCGCCCATCCCGGCGCACACCGGGATCCGCTTGACCACGCGGATGTTTGCGCCCAGGCCGGTGCCCTCCAGGAACAGGCGCGCGGCCTTCACGGCCAGGTTCCGGCCGTCCGCGGGCAGATAGGACTGGCCGGGATCGATGGTGAAGCTGCCGTCGCGGGTCAGCTCCACATCCAGGTCGTCGCCGAAGGCCACCGTGTGCATCACGGAGCGCAGGGCGTGGTATCCGTCCTCTCCGCGGCCCAGCACGTCCAGGGACAGGTTCAGTTTTCCATGGGCTGTTACAATCATTTCTCAAATAGTATATCCAAAAGTTTCGTTCCCTCCGGCAGGAACAGTCCGGTCTTCAGACCGTTTTTTTCCGTATAGCTCAGACCGGAGCACTCCCGCTCCCGGCTGTCGTAGATGAGGAAGGGCACCGGGTCGCCGTCGTGGGCCCGGTTGGCGGTGAGGGTCTTGTGGTCGGACAGCAGCAGGATCCGGAAGTCCTCCCCCGTGGAGCGCAGATACTCCACGATGGGCCCGGTCTCCCGGCTGGACAGCCACTCGATGGACTGAAGCTTGCCCGGGGTGTCCCCGTTGTGGGTGCACTCGTCCGGCGCCTCGATGTGCAGCGCGGCAAAATCGCAGCGGGAGAGGATCTCGATGGTCTTTTGGCACTTGCCGTCCCAGTTGGTGTCGATCTCCCCGGTGACGCCCTCCACCAGCGGGGCGGGCAGACCGGAAAGCCGGGCGATGCCCCGGACCAGGGGCACGGCGGAGACCACCTCGCCGGTGTGGCCGTATTTTTCTGCGAAGTCCGGCAGCAGGGCGGCGGTGCCCTCCGCCCAGAACCAGATGCCGTTGGCGGGCAGCTTTCCCGCCGCCCGGCGGGCCTGGTTCAGCGGGTGGCGGTCCAAAAACCGGAACGCCTCCTCCTGCAGCCGGCCCAGCTTCTCCGCCACGGCGCAGCCGGAGGGAGCCAGCGGCCCGATCTGCTCGCCCAGGTGGTCGTGGGGCGGGATGAGGCGGATGCCGGCGATGTCCGCGTGGTGCATGACCGCAAAATGGCGGAAGGAGGAACCGGGATTGATCTCGATGTCGTATTCCTTTGCCAGCGCGGCGAACGCCGGACTGGCCCACAGCTCGGTGATGAGCCGGTCGGCCGTCTCGCCGTCGATGGAGCCGGCGCTGTGGGAGAGGATCCGCCGCTGCCCGTAGGGCATGTCGCCGTCCTCCAGGGCCACCATGTTGCACCGGCAGGCCATGTCCCCGTCGGCCAGTGCGATGCCCTGGGCGGCGGCCTCCAGCGGTCCCCGGCCGTGGTAATAGGCCAGGGGCGAGGCCCCGAAAATGGACATGATGGCCGTGGCGCTGCCCGGCTCGAATTCCTTGGGGCAGTTGACCACGCTGCCCAGCAGTCCCCGGCGGCTCAGATCGTCGATGACGGGCTTGTCCGCCACCTCCAGGGGGGTCTTGTCTCCCAGCGCGGGCACGGGATTGTCCGCCATGCCGTCGCCGATGATCAGAAGATACTTCATTGTGCGCTCCTCTTTTCTGGATTCACGGTTGGTTATTTTACCATGTCGCGCGGTTCCGGCGCAAGCCGGGAGCGCGACTGGTATCATTTGGTATAACAGCGCTCTGCGTCTGTTTTACCATGTCGCGCGGTTCCGGCGCAAGCCGGGAGCGCGACCGGTATCGTTTGGTATAACAGAGCTCTTCGTCTGTTATACCATGTCGCGCGGTTCCGGCGCAAGCCGGGAGCGCGACCGGTATTATTTGGTATAACAGAACTCTTTGTCTGTTATACCACGGTTCCTGTCGCGGGGCAACAAAAAACCGCCGGAACTTTGTCCGGCGGCTGTAGGTGAAACTATGGTTTCTCCGGTGATTTCTCCGGGGGCTTTCCCGGGTGCAGTCTCTTGCGGCTGAGAACGGAGGCGGGATCGTCCGACAGACTCTTGTACAGCGCCTCGATCTTGGCCTCCTTGGTGATCTCCCAGTAGATCAGCGCCGCCACAAGACCCCGCAGGAGAATGATGACGAAGATGCTCACCAGCTCCGCCGTCTCCGTGGCGATCACTGTGCGCAGCACCTCGCCGCCCATTTTGAAGGCCAGGGCCAGCAGGATGCCCTCGGAGAGGGTGGTGCGCACGTCGGGGGAGCGCTTGATCCACTTGCGGATGCTGACGATGGCGGTGGCCAGCAGCACCAGTACGCCAAAGGACTCCAGGATCAGGATGCCCCATTCCACGATGTAGTGGAAGAGAGCCTGGGAATTGCTCAAAACAGCTGCCATTGACCATCGCCTCCTGTCTTATTTTATACAATTTTACTATATCGGCAGGAGGATGTCAATAGTTTGCCGGGCTCAGATCTCCGCGCCGCCGGCCTCCATGGCCGCCAGATAGTCCCGGGCAGCGGTGAGCACGCGCCTGTCGTCGGCGTAGGTGAGGCTGTCCAGCGCCTGGTCAAAGGGGAGAAAATGCACCTGGCGGATCTCCTCGGGCTGGGGCACGGCGTCCGTGCTCTCCGTCCGGGCCAGGAAAAAGACGACGGTTTTCACCCGGTCGGCAAAGGCGCTGTAGCGGGATATGGCCCGGAAGTCCCCCACGAAGGTCACGTCCAGGCCGGTCTCCTCCCGGATCTCCCGGCGGGCGGTCTGGCGCTCGTCCTCGCCGGGTTCCATGTGGCCCTTGCACAGGGCGGTATGGCCCTTGTGGGTGGTCTCGGTCAGCCACAGGGTCCGGCCGTCCCGGCGGGCGAAGATGGCCGCGCCGCAGCAGCGCTCGTCCAGCCGCAGCTCCCGCCCGGGATAGCAGACCAGCCGCACCGCGCCGTCCGCGCCCTCCCCGTCGGTGGAGAAGCCCATCTGCGCAAAAAACCGGCGGGCCTTATCCGCCGTCTCCGGCACATAGAGACACACCCTGTCCGCGCCCAGCGAGGTCATGTCCCGCAGCGCCGCGGACAGCATCCACCGGCCCAGCCGCCGGCCGTGATAGGCCGGCAGCAGATACAGCGCCGTCAGCTCGCTCCAGCCGGCACTATCCGTCCCGCCGGCGGGGCCGTAGCCGACCGCGCCCACCGCCTGTCCGCCGTCCCGGAGGACGAGGACCTGCCCGCCGGGGACCACCGGCCGGAGCCGGCAGTGGGGATACGCCCGGCACAGCGGGGCAAGGTCGTCGGAGGGCGTCAGGGGAGACAACGTGATAGAAACAGGATTATGGGCATGCATGGTACCGCCTCCGATGCTTTGGAAAATGCAAAAGGGCCCGGCTCTCCGGAGCCGGGCCCCTGCGGGGCCGAGACCCCTCAAAAGCGCGATATGGAATTACTTCAGCTCGACCTTCGCGCCCACGTCCTCCAGGCGCTTCTTCAGCTCCTCGGCCTCTTCCTTGGAGACCTGCTCCTTGATGACGGCGGGGATGCCCTCCACCTTCGCCTTAGCCTCGGCCAGGCCCAGGTTGGTGATGGCGCGCACTTCCTTGATGACCTTGATCTTCTCAGCGCCGAAGTCGGTCATGACCACGTCGAACTCGGTCTTCTCTTCCACAGCGGGGCCGGCGGCGGCAACAGGAGCGGCCACGGCGGCGGCGGCGGAGACGCCGAAGGCGTCCTCGATCGCATGTACGAGCTCAGCCAGCTCGAGAACGGACAGACCCTTGATCTCCTCGATCATAGCGGTAACTTTTTCGCTAGCCATTTCTTTTATTCTCCTTCAAAATAGTAATCAGTTGTCGGTTGGATGGGGCCGCTCACTCGGCGGCAGGGGCTTCCTCAGCGGGAGCGCCGCCCTTCTGCTCCAGGACCTGGCCGAGAACGACGGCCAGAGAAGTGATGGGGGCGAGCATGGTGCCAAGGACCTTGGAATACAGCGCGTCACGGCTGGGCAGGGGAGCCAGCTCCGCCACCTCGGCGTCGCTGAGGACCTTTCCGTTGACGAAAACGCCCTTGATGGTGAACAGCTGTCCCATTTTGTCGCTGAACTCGGTCAGCTCATGGATGGGGACCAGGGGATCGGTGGCGCTGGTGGCCAGGCTGGTGGTGCCGTTCAGGTGGTCGTCCAGACCGGACAGACCGGCCTTGTCCAGAGCCAGGCGGGTCAGGGTGTTCTTCACCACGGTGTACTCCACGTCCTTCGAACGCAGATCACGGCGCAGCTCGGTATCCTGGGCCACGTTGATGCCCTTGTAGTCCACCAGCACGCCGCCCTCGGCCTCCTTCAGCCGCTGGGCCAGAGCCTCGACGATGGCCTGCTTTTCGGTCAATACTGCTTTGCTGGGCATAGGTTTCGTTTCACCTCCTGTATAAAGAAAAATGTCCTTGTCCAAAGAGACAACGACACATAGAAACATCACGATCCTATTTGACGTCCTCGGCGGGACTTACGCCTTGCGGCTGCCTGCTGTCTTTGAACGGCCATTATCTTACCAGAACCGGGCGGCGTTGTCAAGATTTTTTTCGCCGGAGCGCTGTGGTATAACAGAAGCTGTGCGCTGTTATACCAAAAAGATACCGGTCGTGCTCCCGGCTTGCGCCGGAACCGCACGACATGGTAAAATCGGGGGGACAAGACGGACAATCTGGGGAACTTTTTTCCGCCGCCGGCGTCAGAAGGACAAGACCTATGAAAGGAGCCGTTTGGATATGAAACGCTGGATCGCGCTTTTGCTGGCCCTTGCCGTGACGGCCGCGCTGGCCGTGCCGGCCCTGGCTGAGACGGAGGACGGGGAGCCGGAGATCGACACGGGTATGATGGATCTGGAGGACACCGTCTCCTTTCCTGTGCCGGAGGAGGAGACGGATATGAAGGCGCAGCTGGAGGCCGTCACCCTGGCGGTGAAGCAGACGCTGGACGTGGGGGACGAGTACACGGATTTTTCCGGCGAGTACCGTGACGACGTCAGCCCGAGATGGAGCCTTTACTGGTCCATGGACGGCCGGGATCTGAGCGTGGAGGCGGACGGCGCCGGCAAGGTGCTGAACGTGAACCGCTGGATCGACCGGGGCGTCGACGACCGGTTCTACGGCTTCGACCCCGTCTTCCCCGCCGTGGAGCGGGACCGGGCGGAGAAGCAGGCCTCCGATTGGATGGACAGGCTCTTCACCGGCGAGGAGGCCGGCCGGATCGACAGCGTGCGGGTCTATCTGGGCCGGGAGGGGTACTATTCCTTCTCCGGGGAGGTGCTGAAAAACGGCCTTCCCAGCCCGGTGGGCTTCACGCTGTGCGTGGACGGAGAGGGCATGCGGAGCTTTTACCGCTCCGACTGCTACGGCGGCTATGTGGGCCAGCTTCCCGGCCCGGAGCCGGAGGCGGATGAGACGGCCGCCGCCGACGGACTGGCGAAGGCGGTGGAGCTGGAGCTGTGCTATGTCTCCGACGGCGAGGGCGGCGCCCGGCTGCGCTATGTGCCCGTGGGGCCCGCCACCGTGGTGGACGCCCTCACCGGCGAGGCGGTGGATATGGACGCGCTGTACGCCGCCTTCGGGAGCAGCTGGAGCATGAACACCGCCGCCACCATGGACGCCGCGGCCCCCGAGGCGGCCGCAGAGGCCGAGGGCGGCGCGATCCTGACGGAGACGGAGCTGGCCTCCATCGAAAACTACGCCGACGTGCTCTCCCAGACGGCTATCGACGAGGGACTGCGGGAGACGAAGGCCCTGGGCCTGGGGGATTTCACCCTGGCGCGCTGCTCCTATGCTCTGGACAGCGACAGCGGCGATGTGACCGCCACGGCCCGGTACACCGCCCCTATGACGGAGGAGGAGCTGTACGGCTTCTCGCCCCGGGCCTTTGAAGACGCCCAGGAGCAGGGCCGGGACCTCACCATCTACAAGACCGTGGTCCTGGACGGCAAGACCGGCCGGATCCGGAGCGTGTATACCCAATATCCCCTGTGGGACCGGGACGGGGACGTGACCATGTCGCAGCAGGCCGCCCGGCGCGCGGCGGACAATTTCCTGGCCAACACCGTGCCGGAGCTGGCGGCGGAGAGCGCGCTGTGCACCCTGAAGGGCTACAACGAGGACGCCGCGGGGCCGGTGGTGTATGCCCGGACCCATGACGGGTACTTCTTCCCGGAGAACACCCTGGCCGTGGCAATCAACCCCTCCTCCGGCACGGTGGACAGCTTCTCCTTCGTCTGGGACGAGGACGTGACCTTCGCCGACAGCCGGGAGCCCGTGGGTGAGAAGAAGGCCCTGGAGGTCTACACGGACGCGCTGGAGGTGACCTTGGGCTATGTGGCCTGGCCGGTGGACATCACCCTGGAGGAGGACGGCGTCTACAAGGAGTACCGGAACGAGGGCTACACCTACGTGGAGCAGCTGCGCCTGGCCTATTTCTATGGGGGCCTGGAGGATGTGGCCGGCGTGGACGCCCTCACCGGCGAGGCGGTGGCGGCCCCGTCCGGGGACGGGACCTTCGCCTATGACGATCTGGCCGGGGAGGAGCGGGCGGATATGATCCGCGCCCTGGGCCAGGCGGGCATCGGCTTTGTCGGCGGGTCCTTCCGGCCGGCGGAGGCGCTGACTCAGAGGGACGCCCTGGTTCTGCTCCTGCAGGCGGACGGCTATGCCCCCGATCCGGAGGACGAAGAGAGCTTCCGGGAGCGGGCGGTGCGCCAGGGCGCCATCGGCGGGGAGGACTGGGCCCCGGAGGAGGCGGTGACGCGGATGGCCTTTCTGCGGATGCTGCTGGCGCCCTCCCGGTACGGCGACGCGGCGGAGCTGACCGGCATCTGGGACGCGGGCTTCGCGGACGTGGATGGCGCCGACGCGGCCTACGCCGCCATCGCCCGGGCCCTGGGCCTGGCGGAGGGAGACGTTCTGGCCCCGGACGAGACGCTCACCCGCGCCGACGCGGCGGAGATCCTCTACCGGTTCATGGACCGGTGAAGATGCCTCCCGCGGCGGGAGACGCATGAAACGGAGCGGCGCTCGCTGACCGGGGCGGCGCCGGTCCGGACCGGCGTACAACAGACACGAGGCAGGGGGAGTACTCCCGATGCCTCGTGTTTTTTTAGGTTATCTGTGTTCCTCTCCCCAGGTGCACATCTGATCCAGGATCGGCATCAGCGACTTTCCCCGCTCCGTCAGGCTGTACTCCACCTTCGGCGGGATCTGCGGATATTCCTCCCGGTGGACCAGACCGTCGGCCTCCAGTTCCTTGAGGGTGGAGCTGAGCGTCTTATAGGAGATACTGCCGATGAATTTTTTCATCTCGTTGAAGCGCACGACGCCGAACCACGCCAGCGCGTAGAGGATGAACATTTTGTACTTCCCCTGGATCAGGGACATCGTGTAATTGAAGCCGGTGTCCTCCAGCTTGGCGTCCTGAATACACTCGATATTCATTTTCTCACTTTCCTTTTGGTAAGTATTGAACCTGAATGTGCGTACTTGTTTTTTGTCCCATTCACGGTATAGTTATAGAACGGAACCGGGAAAAAGTCAATCCCGCCAATACATGGAGGTATTCATTATGAGCAAAAAGATCGTTGTGATCACCGGCAGTCCCCGGAAACACGGAAACAGCTTCGCCATGACCGACGCTTTCATCAAGGCGGCGGAGGCAAAAGGGCATACGGTCACCCGTTTCGATGCGGCGTTCAAAAAGGTGGGCGGCTGCCACGCCTGCGAGACCTGCTATTCCACCGGCAAGGCCTGCACCTTTGACGACGACTTCAACACCGTCGCGCCGGCCATCCTGGAGGCGGACGCCCTCGTGTTCACCATGCCCGTCTATTGGTATTCCATCCCGGCGCAGATCAAGGGCGTCATCGACCGGATCTACTCGATGGTGGTGGGCGGCAAGGATATTTCCGGCAAGGAATGCGCCCTGATCGCCTGCTGTGAGGAGGACGACCTGTCCGTCATGGACGGCGTCCGCATCCCCCTGGAGCGGACCTGCGCCCTCAACAAGTGGAAGATGGTGGGCGAGGTGCTGGTCCCCGGTGTGCTGAATGTGGGCGACATCGACAAGACCGACGGCTGCCAGAAGGCGGCGGCGCTGGCCGACGCGATCTGAGAAAAAGCCGGGACGGCATGATCTCGCCCATGCCGTCCTGGAAAACCCGATAAGACTTATTTCAACGCCCCGCTCCGGCAGGGGCGTTTTTTTGCTGCGCTTTTATACCTGGACCAGCTCGTAGTCCTTGGAGCCGATGCCAAGCGCCGCCGCGGCGTCCACGGTCAGCGGCCCGTGCAGGGACTCGATGCGCTCCAGCAGATGGTCCCGGCCGGGGTCAGAGGAGGCGTAGACCAGGTCCAGGCAGGCCTGATCCAGGGCCACCGGGTCCAGGCTGGACAGGATGCCGATGTCCGCCATGCAGGGGTCCTCCGCCACCTCGCAGCAGTCGCAGTCCACGGAGAGGTTCATCATGGCGCTGACGTAGGCGATCTTGCCCGGGCCGAAGAGCTTCACCACGCTGGAGGCCGCGTCGGCCATGGAGCGCAGGAAGCTGTCGTGGTCGGAGTGCCAGAAGTTGTCCACATCGCCCACGCCGTGGATGTATTTCTTGCCGTAGGAGGAGGCCAGGCCGATGGACAGCTGCTTCAGCGCGCCGCCGAAGCCGCCCATGGGGTGGCCCTTGAAGTGGCTGAGCACCAGCATGGAGTCGTAGTTCTGGATGTTCTTGCCCACGAAGTTTTTCTTGATGCACGCCCCGTCGGGGATGGCCAGCTCCAGGTCCGGGCCCTCCGCGTCCAGGATGTCCACGGTGAAGTGGCGGCTCCAGCCGTGCAGGTCCATGGTCTTCCAGTGCTTTTCGGTGGTGTCCCGGCCGCCGTCGTAGGCGGTGTTGCACTCCACCACGGTGCCGTTCACCTTTGCGATGGCGGGGGCCATGAATTCCGGGCGCAGGTAGTTCTGGTTGCCCACCTCGCCGGAGTGCAGCTTCACGGCCACCTTCCCGGGCAGCTGGACGCCCAGCTTCTCGTACAGGCGCACCACGGCCTCGCCGGTGAGCTCCTTTGTGAAATAGACGATCGACTTTGCCATAATATAACCTCCAAGATGATTTGCTTTACTTGCCCATATCCGTGTATGGGCAACTTCGGGTATTCATCAAACAGATTCAATGGTAGTATATCCGCTTTTTACGCCAGCTTCCGGCCCATGAGCACACCCATCACCGAGCTCATCATCAGCCCCCGGGTCCAGCCGGAGCTGTCCCCCAGGCAGTGCAGCCCGGCCACGTTGGTGTTGAAGTTTTCGTCCATGCGGATGCGGTTGGAGTAAAACTTCAGCTCGGGGGAGTAGAGCAGCGTCTCATAAGCGGCGAAGCCGGGGACCACCTGGTCCAAAGCTTTGATGAAGTTGATGATGTTGATCATGGCCCGGTAGGGCATGGCGGCGGTGATGTCCCCGGCCACCACATCCGGCAGGGTGGGGCGGACGTTGGACCGGTCCAGCTCCTTCTGCCAGGTGCGCTTGCCGTCCAGGATGTCCCCGAACCGCTGCACCAGAAGCTGGCCGTTGGCCAGCATGTTGGTCAGCTCGCCCACCTTCTGGGCGTAGGCGATGGGCTGGTTGAAGGGCACGGAGAAGTTGTGGGACACCAGGATGGCCAGATTGGTGTTCTCGCTCTTGATCTCCTTATAGGAATGGCCGTTGACCACCGCCAGGCCGTTGTCGTAATTCTCCTGGGCCACGAAGCCGCCGGGGTTCTGGCAGAAGGTGCGGACCTTGTTCTTGAAGGGGGGCGGGTAACCGATGAGCTTGGACTCATAAAAGGCCCGGTTGACCACCTCCATGACCTCGTTGCGCACCTCCACCCGCACGCCGATGTCCACGGTGCTGGGCACGTGGTCCACCCCGTAGGTGGAGCACATCCCCTCCAGCCAGTCCGCGCCCCGGCGACCGGTGGCGATCACCGTCTCATCGGCGGCCAGCTCGTGCTCGGCGTGGCCGTCGGAATAGGTGACGCCCTGGCAGCGGCCGTCCTTTACCAGCAGGCCCGTGCACTCGGTGTCGAAGAGGATCTCCACGCCCCGCTCCAGCAGCCAGTGCTCGATGTCCGTATAGAGCTTCTGGGCCTTTTCCGTGCCCAGGTGGCGGATGGGACAGGATACCAGCTTCAGGCCCGCCTGGATGGCCCGGGTGCGGATGCGCTTGACCTCTTCGGTCTCCTCCAGACCCTCCACGTGCTCGTCCGCGCCGAATTCCAGATAGATCTTGTCGGTGTAGTCGATGGTGTCCTGGGCCAGCCGCTCGCCGATGAGCTGGGGCAGCTCGCCGCCCACCTCGCAGGAGAGGCTCAGCTTTCCGTCGGAGAAGGCCCCCGCGCCGGAAAAGCCGGTGGTGATGGCGCAGTAGGGCTGGCAGTTCATGCACCGGCCGGTCTGGGCCTTGGGGCAGCGGCGCTTTTCCACGCTCTTGCCCTTTTCCAGGATGGTGATTTTCTTATGGCTCCCCAGACGGAGCATCTCAATGGCCGTGAAGATGCCGGCGGGGCCGGCGCCCACGATGGCGACGTCAGTTTTCAACGGTTTTTCCTCCCGGGATCTGAAAAGTGGTGCGTATACAGGGAAAGTGTGCTATACTAATGAACGAGTAAACAGGGACTTTGTTCCAATTCCTATTAAAACACGGATAAATCGTCAATGTCAAGAGGACGGCCCGGATGGACCTTTATTTGATAGGACACAACTATAAATACGCCGCCGAGCAGATGCTGCTGAGCCTGTTTCCCGACCAGCGGCCGGTATATCCGGCGGGGGAGGTGACCGGCGACGGGGCGCGCATCGCCCTGGCGGACGGGGAGGCGGTGTGCACCCTGGTCCGGGAGGGCGTGGCCTATACCGGCCGGGCGCCGGCGGACTATACCGGCGGGGAGCGGGAGCGCGTTCGCGCGGAGCAGCGGGCGGTGAAGCTGAGCTTTTACCGGGCGGCGCTCTCTTCCGGCGTGCCCAAGCCGGTGTGGGGAGCCCTCACCGGCGTCAAGCCCGGCAAGCTCATGGCCCGGTATCTCACGCAGGGCAGGACGGCGGCGGACTTCGCCCGGGACTTCGACGTGGACCCGGATCGGGCGGCCCTGTGTCAGGCCACCACCCGGGCGGCGCTGGCGGTGAAGGCGTCTCTGGCGGCCGGGGACATCGGCCTTTACGTGGGCATCCCCTTTTGTCCCACCCGGTGCGCCTACTGCTCGTTCATCTCCAGCAGTCTGGGCACCAGCGGAAAGCTGGTGGAGCCCTATCTGCAGGCGCTTTTCGGCGAGATCCGCCGCACGGGGGAGCAGGTCTGCCGGGCGGGACAGCGGCCCGCGGCGCTGTATCTGGGCGGCGGCACCCCCACCACCCTGACGGCAGCGCAGCTGGAGGCACTGTGTACGGCGCTGGAGGAGAGCTTCGATCTTGCCGCCCTGCGGGAGTACACCGTGGAGGCGGGCCGGCCGGACACCATCACCGCGGAAAAGCTGGCGGTGCTGAAAAAGCACGGCGTGGGCCGGGTGTCGGTGAACCCACAGACCATGTCCGACGCGGTGCTGGCGGCCATCGGGCGAAAGCACACGGCGCAGGATATCCTGGACGCCCTGGCGCTGGTGCGGGCGGCGGGGGATTTTGCGGTAAATATGGATCTCATCGCGGGTCTGCCGGAGGACACACCGGAGGGCTTTGCCGATACGCTGGAAAAGGTGCTGGCCCTGGCGCCGGAGAACGTCACCGTGCATACCCTGGCCATCAAAAACGGCTCCTATCTGGCCCAGCGGCCGGAGGCGCTGCCGGGGGCGGAGGACGTGGGCCGGATGGTGTCCCTGGCGTCCCGGCGGCTGGCCGGGGCGGGATACGAGCCCTACTACCTCTACCGGCAGAAGTACATGTCCGGGGGCTTCGAGAACGTGGGCTGGGCCCGGCCCGGCACCGGGAGTCTTTACAACATCGTCATGATGGAGGAGCTGTGTTCCGTGGTCGCCATGGGCGCGGGGGCCTCCACAAAATTCACGGGACCGGACGGGTCGGTCCGCCGGCGGAGCAATCCCAAGTACCCGAAGGAGTATATCGAAAGGATGAGCGAATATGGCGTTTGAACTGGAAAAGATCAACCACGCGGCCAGGACGGACCCGGCGGGATTCATCGCCGCCTGCGACGAGGAGTATAACGGGCGCATCTGCGCCACGGCGGAGAGGATCATCGAGAACCTTCCCCACAGCCCCATCGTGCTGCTCAGCGGCCCCTCCGGCAGCGGCAAGACCACCACGGCCATGAAGATCCGGGACGAGCTGAGCCGCCGGGGCGTGAAGAGCCACAGCATCTCCATGGACAACTACTTCAGGACCGTCCGGCCGGAGACCGTGCCCCGCACGGAGGACGGGGAGCCGGATCTGGAGAGCCCGCTGTGCATGGATATGGAGCTGCTCAACGAGCACTTCACCATGCTCAGCCGGGGGGAGCGGATCTTCGTGCCCAAGTATGAATTTGCCCGGCAGATGCGCTCTATCGAGCCCAGCCAGTCCCTGCGCCTGGGAAAGGACGAGGTGGCCATCTTCGAGGGGATCCACGCGCTGAACACCTCCATCACCGACGTGCATCCGGAGGCGTTCAAGCTGTATGTGAGCGCCCGGTCCAACATCATCGACAGCCAGGGGGAGTATGCCTACAAGGGCACCTGGCTGCGCCTGACCCGCCGGGTCACCCGGGACCACCTGTTCCGGGGGGCGGACCCGGAGGACACCATGCGCATGTGGGAGAACGTGCGCCACGGGGAGATCCGCAACATCTCGCCGTACAAGAACAAGGCGGATGTGCAGCTGGACACCGCCTTCCCCTACGAGGCCTGCATCATGCGACCCATCGCCGAGCCCCTGCTGGCCCACGTGCCGGAGGACATCCCCTATCAGGAGCTGCGCCAGGTGGGACCGGCCCTGCAGCGCTTTGAGCCCATCGATCTGGGCTATCTGCCGGCGGACGCCCTGCTGCGGGAGTTCACCGGCGGCGGGATCTACGAGTACTGACGGCCCGAAAAAGAAAAAGACGGTCCCCCGCCCGCGGCGGGGGACCGTTCGTTTTCAGCGGATATGGATCAGAAATCGTAGCTCTTGCACACAGGGGCGTCTGCGTTGGCGGAGTCGGCGTCGTACCAGATCAGGTTGTTGCCGCTCTCCTTGTCGAACAGCTGGATCAGCTCGGGCTTGGTCGAGAATTTCACCGTCGCGCCCATACTCACGTCCACCTTCAGATCCACCGTGGGGATCACCATGACCACCTCGTCGCCGTTGCTGTCCGCGTGCAGGTGCACCTCCGAGCCCATCATCTCGTTCACCACGATCTTCGCCTCCAGCTCGCCCTCGCCCACGTTGATGTGCTGCGGCCGGATGCCCGCGATGATGTCGCACGCCTTCGCCCCGTTCGCCTTCAAAGCCTTCTGCTGGAACTCGCTCAGCTTGATCTTCGCGTTCCGGATCTGGGCGTAGTACTCCCCGTTCTCCACCAGCAGCTGGCAGTTGTCGAAGAAGTTCATCACCGGCATCCCGATGAACCCCGCCACAAACAGGTTCACCGGCTTGTCGAATACCTCTCCCGGCGTGCCGATCTGGTTCACGTAGCCGTCCTTCATGATCACGATCCGGTCGCCCAGCGTCATGGCCTCCGTCTGGTCGTGGGTCACGTACATGAACGTGGTGTTGATCCGGCTGCGCAGCTTGATGATCTCCGCCCGCATCTGGTTACGCAGTTTCGCGTCCAGGTTGGAAAGCGGCTCGTCCATCAGGAACACCTTCGGGTCCCGGACCATGGCCCGGCCGATGGCCACGCGCTGCCGCTGGCCGCCGGACAGCGCCTTGGGCTTCCGCTCCAGGTACTGGGTGATGTCCAGAATCGCCGCCACTTCCTTGACCTTCTTGTCGATCTCCGCCTTGGGCACCTTCTTCAGCTTCAAAGCGAAGGCCATGTTGTCGTACACCGTCATGTGGGGATATAGGGCGTAGGACTGGAAGACCATGGCGATGTCCCGGTCCTTGGGCTCCACGTTGTTGCACAGCTTCCCGTCGATGTACAGCTCGCCCTCCGTGATGTCCTCCAGGCCCGCCACCATACGAAGCGTGGTGGACTTGCCGCAGCCGGAGGGGCCCACCAGCACGATGAACTCCTTGTCCGCGATGGACAGGTTCACATCGTGCACCGCCGTGACGCCGCCGTCATAGACCTTCTTCAGACCCTTCAATACGACTTCAGACATGTTTTATCTCTCTGGCAGCCGGGCCTCCGCCCATGCCGCCTCGCGCCGGCCACGAGAGCCGGACCGCTTTACGACAGGTCTCCACACTGCCGCACCGCGAGAGCGCGGTTCCTTTTCCTCCTTTTTTATGGGCCCGCGGCGCTATGATAGAGGAGTAGCGGCGCGGATCCTGATTGATGAAGTGATGCCGGGGTCGATGTTATAAAGTTATAATATCATAATGATTGACGGATTGCAACAGAAACTCCCTCTATCCGAACAAATCTTTGGTTATTTTTGCATTTGCGGACCGGGGAAGGGCGGAAAAGAATTTTTGGTTGACACGGATTTGGATTTTTTATATAATGGTGCAGTTGCCAACTACGGCGGCTTTCGTCGCTGATGAGTAATACGAAAAGAAAGGAAACGAGAAAAATGCTGCGTACCTATCAGCCCAAGAAGCGCCACGTCCAGAAGGAGCATGGCTTCCGCAAGCGCATGAGCACAAGCAATGGCCGGAAGGTGATCTCCGCCCGCCGCGCCAAGGGCCGCAAGAGACTGAGCTACTGAGGACTGCCTCGGGAGCGGGGGACCGTGAGATTCACATCCTCGTTAAAATCGAACCGTGATTTTCGCCGTGTGTACCACAAGGGGACCAGTGCCGTCAGGCCCTGCCTCGTGGTATACGCCCGCAGGACGGGCGCCAGCGGCAACCGCCTTGGCATCACCGTGACGGCCAAGGTGGGGAAGGCGCACACCCGCAACCGGGTGCGCCGGCGCCTGCGGGAGATCTACCGTCTGCATGAACAGACCATCCGCCCGGGCTATGACCTGGTGGTGGTGGCCCGGACCAGGGCGGCGGCGGCGGAATATGCCAGGCTGGAGAGGGAATTTCTCTCCGCCAGCAAGGAGCTGGGGGCGGCGCTGTGAAAGGGCTGCTGCTGGCTTTGATCCGTTTTTACAGGAAGTATATCTCCCCCCTCACCAAACCGAGCTGCCGGTTCATCCCCACCTGCAGCCAGTATGCCCTGGAGGCCATTGAGCGCTACGGGGCGTGGAAGGGCGGCTGGCTGGCGCTCAAGCGCATCTGCCGCTGCCATCCGTTCCATCGGGGAGAGCACGATTTTTATGATCCTGTGCCGTAAATAGGAGAGTACTATGTTAAAAGCTATTGCGAAGCCGTTTGGCGCGTTGATGCTCTGGCTTTACAACCTGGTGGGCAACTACGGCGTGGCCGTGATCCTGTTTGCCCTGGTGGTGAAGCTCATCATGCTGCCCTTCCAGCTGAAGAGCAAAAAGAGCATGATGCGCACTTCCCGTATGACTCCCCGGCTGAAAGAGCTGGAGAAGAAATTCGGCAACGATCAGCAGCGCTATCAGCAGGAGCTGGCCAAGTTCTATAAAGAGGAAGGCGTCAGCCCCATGTCCGGGTGCCTGTGGAGCCTGCTGCCGTTCCCCATCCTGATCGCCCTGTACAACGCCATCCGCTACCCCCTGACCACCATGATGGGGGTGCCGGAGAGCCTGCTGGCCGAGGGCGGCGCCCTGCTGGAAAAGCTGACGGCCATGGGCTACCAGGCCGGTACCGGCCGGGCCGCCTTTTACGATCAGATCTACCAGTCCAAGTTCATCACCGAGAACTTTGCCAGTTTTGCCGGCATCTCGGACAAGCTGCAGCAGCTGAAGTATAACTTCCTGGGGCTGGATCTGAGCCAGACGCCCAGCTTCGCCTTCTGGAACTGGGATTTCTCCTCGGCGAGCAAATGGCTGCCCCTGCTGGGACTGTTCATGATCCCGGTGCTCAGCGCCCTTTTGAGCTGGCTAGGCATGAAGGTGTCCAACGCCAGCATGCCCCAGACCGCGGAACAGCAGCAGCAGACGCGGACCATGTATCTGATCATGCCGCTGATGAGCCTCTATATCTGCTTCACCATGCCCGCCGTCATGGGCATCTACTGGATTGCCCAGAGCGTGTTTGCCATGGTCCAGGACCTGATCCTGAACAGGGTGTTCTCCAAGCAGCTGGACATTGAGGACGCCGACCGCATCCAGCGGGAGAAGGCCCGGGAGGCGGAGCTGGAGGCCAAGCGCCAGGAGACCGAGCGGCTGAAGGCCGCCGGCGCCACCGTGGCCAACCGGAGCACCTCCAAGAAGAACAAGCGCGCCGTGGCCGCCCAGAAGGAAGTGGAGCGCAAGGCCGCCGAGGCCCGCGCGGCCAAGGCCGCCCGCCGGGCGCGTCTGGGCATCGAGGACGACAAGGAAGATATCCCCGCCTCCCAGGTGGGAGACCGGCGCTATGCCCGCGGCCGGGCCTATGTGCCCGACCGGTATACCAACCCGGAGGAAGCGGAGGAGAAGACCGCCGCCGCTGCGGCGGAGAGCGAGATTTACGATGCGGAGCTGGCCGCGTCCGATGGGGAAGATGCGGACACCGCCGCCGTGCTGACGGCGCCGGATACCGCCCCGGAGGCGGAGGAGCCTGCCGAGGCCCCGGAGGAGGAGACAGCGGAGGCTGCCGGGCCCGCGGAGGCGGAGGAGCCGGAGGCTGCCGCGTCGGAGGAGCCTGAGAAGAGGGACGAGCCCGATCAGGCCCAAGAGTAACGGAGGAGAACGTAAAGAACATGCAAAAGTCGATCGAGGTCCGTGGAAAGACGACGGACGACGCCCTGGCGAAGGGCCTGGCGCAGCTGGGCCTGGAGCGGGACGACGTATCCGTCGAGATCATAGAGCGGGGCAAGAAGGGCATCTTGGGCATCGGCGCCGCCGACGCGGTGATCCGCCTGTCCTATGAGGCCCCCGATGAGGAGCCGGCTCCCCCGAAGCCGGCGCCCCGGCCGGAGAAGCCCATCCCCGTAAAGCCGGAACCCAAGCCGGCGCCCGCCCCCGCCAAGCCGGCGCCCAAGCCGGAGAAGCGCCCGGAGCCCAAGGCCGGGCCCAAGCAGGAAGGGAGACCGGAGCCCAAGCCGGCGCCCGCTCCCGCCAGGGTGCGCCGTCCCGAGGGGACCCAGGCGGAGCAGACCGAGGCGTTCCTGCGGGGCCTTTTGGAGCGCATGGGCGTGCAGGCGGACATGGAGATCCGTCCCCGGGAGGGCGGCGGACTGGACGTGCAGCTGACCGGCCCCGGCATCGGCGCCGTCATCGGCCGCCGGGGCGAGACCCTGGACGCCATCCAGCATCTGACCAACTACGCCGTGAACCGGGGCAGCGACCGCCACGACCACATCAGCGTGGACGCGGAGAACTACCGCTCCAAGCGGGAGGAGTCCCTGGTCCATCTGGCGGAGAAGATGGCCGCCAAAGCCGTCAAGTATAAGCGGAGCATGGCTCTGGAGCCCATGAATTCCTATGAGCGGCACGTGATCCACACCGCCCTGCAGGATTACGAGGGCGTCACCACCAGCTCCATCGGCACCGAGCCCAACCGCCGGGTGGTCGTGTCCTATGTGAAGCCGGAGACTCCCAAGAAGGAGCCCTCGGGCTACAAGGAATGGTGCTGAACCCATAACCGTAAAGGGACGGCTCCGGCCGTCCCACGGTTTTTATTGAGAGAGGAGGTCCCGGCCGAATGGTCTATTCCAGCGCGATCTTTCTGTTCGCCTTTTTCCCGGCGGCGTTCGTCCTGTACCGGCTGGTGCCGTCCGTCCGGGGCAAAAATCTGCTGCTGCTGGCGCTGAGCTTGGTGTTCTATGCCTTTGGCCGGCTGGCCTACGTGCCGCTGCTGCTGGGCTCGATCCTGCTGAACTGGGGCGCGGGACGGCTGCTGGGCCGGCTGGAGGACAAGCGGGCCCGCCGGGCCGTGGGCGCGACGGCGGTGGCGGTGAACATCGGGGCGATGGCCCTGTTCAAATACCTGGATTTCGTCATCGCCAATCTGAACGCCCTGCTGGGCACGGCCATTCCCGCGGCGGGCATCCCGCTGCCTCTGGGCATCTCCTTTTTCACATTCACCGCCGTCAGCTATGTGGTGGAGGTGTGGCGCAAGCCCGCCAACATGGCGGAGAGCTTTTTGGATACGGCCCTTTATATCAGCTTTTTCCCCGTCATCCTCTCCGGGCCCATCGTGCCCTGGAAGACGGCGGCGCCCCAGCTTCGGGAGCGCCCGGCCACGGCGGAGGACGCCGCCCGGGGCATCCGCCGCTTCATCGTGGGCATGGCGAAAAAGCTGCTCATCGCCGACGTGGTGGGCACGCTGGTGGACGGCCTGTACGCCTCCGGCGCGCCGGACGCGCGGTTGGCCTGGCTGGGTGCGCTGGGATACGCGGTGCAGATCTATTTTGACTTCGCCGGCTATTCGGACATGGCCATCGGCCTGGGCCGGTGCTTCGGCTTTGCGCTGCCAGAGAACTTCAACATGCCCTACCGGTCCCTGGGTATGACGGATTTCTGGAAGCGCTGGCACATCAGCCTCACCTCCTGGTTCCGCGAATATGTGTATATGCCCCTGGTGATGACCAAGCCGCTGCGGAAGCTCTATAAGAAGCTGTCCGCCCGCTACGGCCGGGCCAAGGCCAACCGGCTGAGCATCCTCATCCCCATGTCGGCGGTGTGGCTGCTGACGGGCCTGTGGCACGGGGCGGCCTGGCACTATGTGCTGTGGGGCCTGTGGCACGGGCTGTTCTGCGCCCTGGAGGGCGTGGGGCTCATCTCCGTCCCGACGCTGAAAAAGACCGGCGCCGGCCGCGTCGCACTGGGGGTTTATACGGCCCTGGTGGTGCTGGTGGGGACGGTGCTGTTCCGGGCGGAGGATCTGGCCCAGGCCGGCCGGATGCTGGCGGCCATGTTTGCCGGCTGGCGCTTCACCGCCGCGGGGACGCTCTCTCTGCAGACGGCGGCCAACGGCCTCAACATCGCCTGTCTGGCGGCAGGCATAGCGCTGTCCCTGGCCCCGCCCCTGAAGGGCCGGCTGGCGGAGGGGACGGCTGTGCAGGCGGCGGGCTATCTGGGCAGCCTGGCGCTGCTGGCGCTGTGCGTCATGGCCATGGCCCACGGCGGCTTCGCCCCGGGCATCTATCTGCAGTTCTGAGAGGGGGCGGACGGGATGAAAAAAACCGGCTATCGGATCTTCACCGCGGTGGTCCTGCTGGCCTGCCTGGTGCCCCTGATCGGCATGATCGCCGTCGGGCCGGCGGAGCCGGCGGCCAACGAGCTGCCAGCGGCCAAGCCCCGGCTGCTGGATTACGACGGCAGCATCAATACCTCCTTCCTCCAGGAGCTGCAGAACTATGTCTCCAACGGATTCTGGCTGCGGCTGGAGGGCATCACCGCCTGGGACAGCCTGGCGGCGAAGGTGTTCCACGCCTCCGGCAACGAGGACGTGCTCATCGGCCCAGACGGGTGGCTTTTCTACGGCGAGGCGGTAAACGACATCTCCGGCGCGGAGCAGATGACCGACCGCCAGATCTGGTGCGCTGCCCGGAGCTTGGCCCTGATGCAGGAATACGCCGAGGGGCAGGGCGCCCGGTTCGTCTTCACGGTCCCCTGCGGGAAATATACCCTCTATCCCCAGCACGCCCCGGACTACGTCACCGTGGCCGAGGGGAGCAACCGGCAGCGGCTGGAAGCGGCGCTGGGGGAGCAGAATGTGAATTATGTAAACCTATACGACGTGTTCACCGCCGTGGACGAGGAGCTCTACTGGCATCTGGACAGCCACTGGCACAGCCGGGGCGCGGCGCTGGCGGCGGACGCCATCCTGGGGCGGCTGGACCGCCGGACGGACTATTTCGCCGGTCCCTTCGTCCAGGGCGAGGACCACGAGGGGGACCTTTACGCCATGCTCTATCCCACCGGGACGGAGCGGGAGCCGGACTGGACGTGGCAGCCGGGCTTCACCTTTGCCTACCGGAGCGATTTCCACTCCGCCGACGACATCGCCATCGAGACGGAAAACGCCGGGGAGTCGGGGAGTCTGCTCATGTTCCGGGACTCCTCCGGCCGGAGCCTCTATCCCTACATGGCCCAGAGCTACGGCCAGGCGCTGTTCTCCCGGGAGAACAGCTACCGGCTGGATCAGATCGACCAGCGGCAGGCGGACGCCGTGGTGGTGGAGCTAGCGGAGCGGACGCTGCCCTATCTCCTCCGGTATCCGGCGGTCTATCCCGCCCCGGAGCGGGATGCCTCCGCCCTGGACGGGGCGCAGGCCGTGGAGAGCGCCCTGGCCGCCGAGGAGCCGGACGCGGTCATGGAGGGCTATTTCAAACTCACCGGCACGCTGCCGGCGACGGCCGATGACGCGGCGATATATGTGTCGGTGGACGGCGCGGTGTACGAGGCTATCCCCAACGAGGGGGGCTTCACGGCCTGGCTGCCTGCCGGGACCGACTGGCAGAACGCCCGGATTTGGGCGGGAGCCTGAACAAAGGAAACGATCACAGAATAAAGGAGCGGACTTACCATGCAGATGCAAGAGGCACTGAACACCCTGGAGAGCATCCAGAAGAAGATGTACGCCTTCGGCGCGGCCAGCTCGGCGCTGTATCTGGACGGCGTCACCGTGGCCCCCAGGGACACGGCGGAGGGCCGGGGCGTGGCCCTGGGCATCCTGGCGGGGGAGGAGCACAAGCTCATGACCAGCCCGGAACTGGCCGAGGCCCTGGCCTGTCTGGAGGAGCACGCGGGGGAGCTGGACAGGCTCCACGCCCGCCAGGTGGAGGAGCTGGGCCGGCAGGTGCGCAAGCTCAGAAGCGTCCCCGCCCAGGAGTATATGGACTACGCCCGGCTGACCAACGAGGCCAGCGCCATCTGGCACCGGGCCAAGGAGACCAGCGACTTTGAGCTGTTCCGGCCCTGTCTGGAGAAGCTGGTGGAGTATAACCGGAAATTCGCCGGGTACTATGCCCCGGACAAGGACCCCTACGACGCGCTGCTGGACGATTATGAGCGGGGCCTGAACAAGGAGTATCTGGACCGGTTCTTCGGCGTGCTGCGCCAGCGGCTGGTGCCCCTGATCCAGGCGGTGGGGCAGCGGCCCCAGCCGGACGTGAGCTTCCTGCATGTCCATTATCCCGCCGAGCAGCAGCGGAAGTTCTCCGATTATCTCATGGAGGTGATGGGGCTGGACCGGGCCCACTGCACCATCGGGGAGACGGAGCATCCCTTCACCCTGGAGTTCAACAACAAGGACGTGCGCATCACCACCAACTACCGGGAGGACGACGTGTCCGGGTCCATGTACTCGGTGATCCACGAGGGCGGCCACGCCCTGTACGAGCGGAATATCTGCGATGAGGTACAGTATACCTGCCTGGCGGGGGGCACCTCCATGAGCGTGCACGAGAGCCAGAGCCGGTTTTACGAGAACATCATCGGCCGGTCCCGGCCCTTCATCGAGGCCATCTATCCCAAGGTGCAGTCGTTCTTCCCCCAGCAGCTGGCCGGCGTGACGGCGGAGCAGTTCTGGCGGGCGGTGAACATGGCCCAGCCCTCCCTCATCCGCACGGAGGCGGACGAGCTGACCTACTGCCTGCACGTGATGGTCCGCTATGAGATCGAAAAGCAGCTCATCGGCGGTACGCTGGAAGTGAAGGACGTGCCGGAGGTATGGAACCGGCTCTACAAGGAATATCTGGGCGTGGACGTGCCCGACGACCGGCACGGCTGTCTGCAGGATTCCCACTGGTCCGGCGGCAGCTTTGGCTATTTCCCCTCCTATGCCCTGGGTAGCGCCTACGGCGCCCAGATGCTGGCCAATATGGAAAAGGACATCGACGTGTGGGGCCCGGTGGCCAAGGGAGACCTGAGCCAGGTCACCGGCTGGCTGAAGGAGAAGGTCCACAAATACGGCAGCCTCCTCACCCCCGACCAGGTGATCGCGGGCGCCTGCGGCTCCTTCGATCCCACGTATTACACCGATTATCTGACCGGGAAATATTCCACTTTGTACGGCCTGTAAAAACGGGAAAAATTGGATGTTTTGACGTATTTGTTTTGGTTGACGATACGGGCGCATGCAGGTATACTGTATGCGCCCGTCGCATATTTGGGGCGGCTATTACATTTGTGGGTGAGAAAATGAAAAAAGAGAACCGACAAGCCGACGAGGTGAGGCGGATCGTGGACAGCTATGACTGCCAGGAATCCAACCTCATCGCCATTTTGCAGGATGTGCAGAACGAGTTCAAATACCTGAGCGAGGAGGCGCTGACCGTCATCGCGGAAAAGCTGGGCGTCAGCACCGCGAAGGTGTACAGCGTGGCCACGTTCTATGAGAATTTCTCCCTGGAGGCCAAGGGGAAGCACATCGTGCGCATCTGCACCGGCACGGCCTGCCACGTGCGCAAGAGCCAGCCTATCTATGACACCATCCGGGAGTATCTGGGCCTGTCCGGCAAGCGGAGGACCTCCGACGACGGCCTGTTCACCCTGGAGACTGTGGCGTGTCTGGGCGCCTGCGGCCTGGCCCCGGTCATGACCATCGACGGGGAGGTCCACGCCAAAATGACGCCGGAGGACGCCGTGGCGCTGATGGAGGACATCCGGCGGAAGGAGGCGGCGGTATGACGAGACGCAATAAGCTGACACGGGACACCTTCCACGTGTTCCAGGCCAACGCCAAAAATGCCCTGCGCCAGAGCGAGCAGGTCACCAGCGTGCTGATCTGCGCCGGTACCGGCTGCATCGCCGGCGGGTCTCTGGATATTTATGAGAACATCAAGGCCGAGTGCGAGAAGCGGGGCCTGGCCGTCTATGTGGGGCTGAAGCACGACTCCGACGAGGAGAAGAGCCTGCATGTGAAGATGAGCGGCTGCCACGGCTTCTGCGAGATGGGGCCGCTGGTGCACATCGAGCCCATGGGCGTGATGTACATCCACGTCAAGCCCGAGGACTGCCACGAGATCATCGAGAAGACCGTCCTGGGCGGGGAGATCATCGACCGGCTGGTGTACAAGCTGGACGGCGTGGCCTATCCCCGGCAGGAGGACATCCCCTTTTATAAGAAGCAGCACCGGGTGGTGCTGGAAAACTGCGGCCGCTCCGACGCGGAGGACATCGAGGAATATGTGGCCAAGGGCGGCTATGCCGCCTTTGAGAAGGCCCTGTTCGAGATGACCGACGAGGAGATCTGCCGGTCCATCACCGACTCCGGTCTCCGGGGCCGGGGCGGCGGCGGCTTCCCCGCCGGCCGGAAGTGGGACGGCGCCCGCCGGCAGAAGTCCGACGTGAAATACATCGTCTGCAACGGCGACGAGGGCGACCCCGGCGCGTTCATGGACCGGTCCGTCATGGAGGGCAACCCCCACTCCGTGCTGGAGGGCATGATGATCGCCGGCCGGGCCGTGGGCAGCCATGAGGGCTATATCTACGTCCGGGCGGAGTATCCTCTGGCGGTGAACCGGCTGAAGGCGGCCATCGCCCTGGCGGAGGAATACGGCCTGCTGGGCGACAACATCATGGGCTCCGACTTCTCCTTCCGCATCCACGTCAACCGGGGCGCGGGCGCCTTCGTCTGCGGCGAGGGCAGCGCCCTCACCGCCTCCATCGAGGGCAAACGGGGCATGCCCCGGGTCAAGCCGCCCCGCACCATCGAGCAGGGCCTGTGGGCCAAGCCCACGGTGCTCAACAACGTGGAGACCTTCGCCAACGTGCCCCTCATCATCCGCAATGGCGTGGACTGGTACCGCTCCATCGGCACCAAGACCAGCCCCGGCACCAAGGCCTTCGCCCTCACCGGCAACGTGGTGAACACGGGCCTGATCGAGGTGCCCATGGGCACCACCGTCCGGGAGGTCATCTTCGACATCGGTGGCGGCATCCGCAAGGGCAAGGCGTTCAAGGCCGTGCAGATCGGCGGCCCCTCCGGCGGCTGCTGCTGCGCCAGCGAGGAGCATCTGAACCTGCCCCTGGACTTTGATTCCCTCAAGGGCATCGGCGCCATGATCGGCTCCGGCGGCCTGGTGGTCATGGATGAGGACACCTGCATGGTGGAGACCGCCCGGTTCTTCATGGAGTTCACCCAGAAGGAATCCTGCGGCAAGTGCGTCCCCTGCCGGGAGGGCACCAAGCGGATGCTGGAGATCCTCAACCGCATCGTGGCCAACAAGGGCACGCTGGAGGATCTGGATCTGCTGGAGGAGCTGGCGGACACCATCACCAACACCGCCCTGTGCGGCCTGGGCCAGAGCGCCTGCAAGCCGGTGCAGAGCACCCTGAAATACTTCCGGGACGAGTATCTGCGCCATGTGGTTGATCACCACTGCCCCATCTGCAACCGGGAGAAGCCCCATCCGGTCATCGACGCGGAAAAGTGCAAGGGCTGCGGCAAGTGCCGCAAAAACTGCCCCATGGAGGCCATCTCCGGCACGGTGAAGCAGCCTCACTCCATCGACCCGGCCAAGTGCGTCAACTGCGGCGCCTGCGTTTCCAACTGCCCCTTCGGGGCCATCACCGCTGCGAAGGAGGGCTGAGAAAATGGCAAAAGGGATCATGTATATCGACGGACAGCGGGTCCCCTTCGACGGGGAGAAGAACGTCCTGGCCGTCATCCGCAAGGCGGGCATCGATATGCCCACGTTTTGCTACTACTCCGAGCTGAGCGTCTACGGCGCCTGCCGGATGTGCGTGGTGGAGGACGAGCGGGGAAAGATCGACGCGTCCTGCTCCATGGAGCCCCGGGACGGCATGCGCATCCGCACCAATACGGCCAAGCTGCTCAAGCACCGGCGGCTGAATCTGGAGCTGATGCTGGCCAGCCACTGCCGGGACTGCACCACCTGCGAGAAGAACGGCAACTGCCGGCTGCAGGAGCTGGCGCTGCGCTTCGGCGTGCGGCGCATCCGCTTTGAGGACACCCGCCCCCACTATGAGCGGGACTCCACGTCGCCCTCCATCGTCCGGGACCCCAACAAGTGCATCCTGTGCGGCGACTGCATCCGGGTGTGCGAGGAGATGCAGGGCATGAGCATTCTGAACTTCGCCTACCGTGGCAGCGAGCTGCAGGTGATGCCCGCGTTCGGGAAAAAGCTGGCGGAGACCAACTGCATCGGCTGCGGCCAGTGCGCCGCGGCCTGCCCCACCGGCGCCATCACCATCTACAACGAGATCGGACCCGCCTGGCGGGCCCTGCACGACCCCACCAAGCGGGTGGTGTTTCAGATCGCCCCGGCGGTCCGGGTGGCGGTGGGCGAGGCCTTCGGCCTGGAGCCCGGCGTCAATACCCTGAACCGGCTGGTATCCGCCCTGAAGATGATGGGCGCGGACGAGGTCTACGACACCACCTTTGGCGCGGACCTGACGGTGATGGAGGAGGCGGACGAATTTCTGGAGCGTCTGGCCAAGGGCGGTCCCTTCCCCATGTTCACCAGCTGCTGCCCGGCGTGGGTGAAGTACGTGGAGAAAGAGGCGCCCCAGTTTTTGAAGAACATCTCCACCTGCAAATCCCCCATGCAGATGTTCGCCGCCGTGCTCCGGCAGGAGCATGACAAGCTGGACCAGGAGGACGGCCGGACCACCTATCACATCGCCATTATGCCCTGCACCGCCAAGAAGGGCGAGGCCGCCCGGGAGGAATTCACCCACAACGGCCGCCGGGATGTGGATCTGGTGCTGACCACCCAGGAGGTGGTCAACATGATCAAGGAATCCGGCATCCGCTTCGCGGATCTGGAGGGCGAGGCACCGGATCTGCCCTTCGGCATGGGCACCGGCGCGGGCACCATCTTCGGCGCCACCGGCGGCGTGGCCGAGGCGGTGATCCGTCGGGTCATGGAGGACAAGAGCAAGAACACCCTCCGGGACATCGAGTTCTCCGGCCTGCGGGGCACCGACGCGGTGCGCACCGTGAGTCTGCCGGTGGGCGACCGGATGCTGCGCATCGCGGTGGTCCACGGTCTGGTGAATGTGCGCAAGCTGCTGGCCGACATCGAAGCCGGCGAGGAGTATTACGACCTGGTGGAGGTCATGACCTGCAAGGGCGGATGCGTCGGCGGCGCCGGCCAGCCCTACGGCCTGACCGCGGTGAAGAACCAGCGGGCGGGCGGCCTCTACGACACCGACCGGCGGGCGCTCATTAAGAGCTCCGAGCGCAACCCCATCGCGGCGCGGGTGCTGGAGGAGCTGAAGGACAAGACCCACGAGCTGCTCCACGTCCACTACCAGGGCGCGGCGAAATAAACAAAAACAGACGAAAGACCGGGAAGCGGACCGCTCCCCGGTCTTCTGTCCGTCATAAGCGCAAAAAAAGAGCATGGCCGGAAGCCATGCTCTTTTTTGTCGGCTGGGATCAGCCGAACAGGTTTTTGAAGAAACTCACCACGTTCTTGAAGAAGTCGGCCACCTTGGCGCCAAAGCCCTGGACCTGCTGGGCATAGTGGGTGACGGAGGAGAGGGCGTCCTTGAACTGCTCCACCTTCTGCTGCAGCTCGTCGGTGGACAGCCCCTCCAGATCGCGGCACAGCCCGATCAGCCGGCTGATGGTGGCGTCGTCCAGGGTGTAGCCGTACTGGGAGGCGATCTGGACCACCTGGGCGCGCAGCTCGTCGTCCGTCATGTTCTTCGTCTCGTCCAGCAGCAGCTTCAGCTCGTTGACGATGGCCACCGCGTCCACCTCGTCGATCTGGTCGGCCAGCTCCGCCGTGATCACCAGCTCGTCGGTGGCGGCCTCCTTGGCCTGCTGCTGCAGCTGCACGCCGGTGATGTTCTCGTACGCCTTGTAGATGCCCGTGAGGGCGGCGGTGCCGGATACCCCGAAGGGGGCGGCCACCTTCACCTCGGCGTCGTAGATGCCGGCGGTCATCAGGGCGGCCTTGTACATCTCCTCGGTGCACCAGGTGATGTTGCTGGCGCTGACGGTCAGACCGGAGTTGGCGGCCAGGGTCTTGATATACACGCAGGAGATGGAACGGGTGCCGATGACGCTCTCGTCCACCAGACCCTCCAGATATTGCCGCTCCTCGCTGTTGCTGACGGTGAGCTCCGTCACGGCGCCGCGGGTCAGGCCGAACTGGCCGTATACGTTCAGGATCTGGTCCTCGGTCAGGTCGGCGCCGAGGACCACCCGCTCCTCGCCCTCGCTCAGGGCAAAGGCGGGCACGCTCAGGGCCAGAAGGGCACAGACGACGAGAAGAATGCTGAGGAATTTTTTCATGAAATGGGTATTACTCCTTTCCCAGGGCCTCCGCCGCAGCGGCGCAGGCTTCGATCTTGGCCTGGCACTCCGCCCGCTCCTTTCCTCTCACGAGAATGTAGATCTTGATCTTGGGTTCGGTGCCGGAGGGCCGGATGATAAAGTTTGTGTCGCTCTCCAGTTCAAAATACAGGACATTGGACCCGGAAATGGGCGTACGGCCCACGGGGCCCAGGCCGGGCACGGAGACGGTGCCGTCCCGGTAATCCCGCATGCGGATCACCCGCTGGCCGGCGAACTGGGAGGGGGTGTTCTCCCGCAGGGAGGTCATCAGCGCGGCCATCCGCTCGGGGCCGTCCACGCCCTCCATGTAGATGTTCACGGTCTTCTCGGAGAAGAAGCCGTATTTGGCATAGAGCGCTTCCAGCGCGTCCAGCAGGGTCATGCCCTTCTGGTAGTAGTGGGCGGCCATCTCCGCGATCATCATGGAGGCGGTGACAGCGTCCTTGTCCCGGACGTAGTCGCCCATCATGTAGCCGTAGCTCTCCTCAAAGGCCAGCAGGTACTGCTCCCCAGAGCCCGCGGCGGCATAGTCGCTCAGCCGCTCGGCCATGAACTTGAAGCCGGTGAAGGTCTCGCCGAAGGCGACGCCGTTGGCCTCGCAGATGGTCTTTGTCATGGAGGTGGACACGATGGTGGACAGGATCACCGGCTTGGCGGGCATGGTGCCGGCGGCCTTCCGGGCGGTGATCACGTAATCGGCCAGCAGGGCGCCCATCTGGTTGCCGGTGATGGTGTGGTAATCCCCGTCCTTGCCACGGGCCATGACGCCCACCCGGTCGGAGTCGGGGTCGGTGCCGATGATCAGGTCGCTGCCCACCTTCCGGGCCAGATCCACCGCCAGATAGAAGCCCTCGGGATTCTCCGGGTTGGGGCTCTCCACTGTGGGGAAGTGGCCGTCGATGACCATTTGCTCCGGCACGGGGTGGATGTGCTTCAGCCCCAGACGCTTCAGCGCCTCAGGCACCAGGATGTGGCCGGCGCCGTGGAAGGGGGTGTAGACCACCTGGAAATCGTCCGCCACGGCCTTCACCGCCGCCGGATCGATGGCCTGGCCCAGCACGTTTTTCAGGAACAGCTCGTCCGTCTCCGCGCCCAGATACTCGATCAGGCCCTTTTCCACCGCCTCGTCGAAGTCCATGGACTTCACGCCGTTGAAGATGTCGATCTTGGCCATGTTGGCGGCCACCACCTCGGCGTGGTGGGGCGGCAGCTGGGCGCCGTCGGACCAGTAGACCTTATAGCCGTTGTAGGCTGTGGGGTTGTGGCTGGCGGTGACGTTGATGCCCGCCGTGGCGCCGTAGTGCAGCACTGCGAAGCTCAGCTCCGGGGTGGGGCGCAGCGCGTCGAAGATGCGCACGTGGATGCCGTTGGCGGCGCAGACGCAGGCGGCCTCCCGGGAGAATTCCGGGCTGTTGATGCGGCAGTCGTAGGCGATGACCACGCCCTTGTGCCGGGCCTCGTCGCCTTCCTCCACGATCAGAGAGGCGAAGGCCTGGGTGGCCCAGCGGACCACGTGGATGTTCATGCGGGCAAGGCCGGCTCCCATCACGCCCCGCAGACCGGCGGTGCCGAATTCCAGCGGACCGCGGAAGCGGCTTTTGATCTCGTCCTCGTCGCTGCGGATGGCGTCCAGCTCCCGCCACTCCTCGTCGGACAGGGCGGGGCTGTTCAGCCAGCGATCATATTCCTTCCTGTAATTGGTCATTTTCAGGCTCTCCTTTCAAAAGTTCCTGGGCGTCCGCCAGGAGGCTTTTTGGTACGAATATATCCACGCCGTTGCCGCTCATGCCCAGCATGACCTTGCCGAAGGCCCCATCGCCGGGATAGCGGATGGTGCTGGGGATGCCGTAAGCGGACAGCATGTTGCGCAGCATATCCGAGGCCATGTCGATCTGCGACAGGTTGGTGAGAAAGGCCGGCTCCTCCGGTTCTCCGTCCGGGCCCTTGGGCCAGGCCTCATAATCTTTGCCATAGCGATGCAGTCCCCAGGACATTGCAGGATCACCTCATAATCAGAATGACATTCATTTGTGATATTTTGTTCCCGCGAGGATGGAAAATGCCCGGTAGATCTGTTCCAGGACCATCACCCGGGCCAGATGGTGGGGAAAGGTCATGTCCGACATGGACAGGGAGAAGTCCGCCGCGGCCTTCGCCGCCGGCGGCAGCCCCTCCGAGCCGCCGATGAGAAAACAGATGTGACTGCGGCCCTGATTGGCCTGTTTTTCCAAAAGCGCCGCCAGACCGGGACTGGAGAGCTTCCGGCCCTCCACGCACAGGGCGATCACGTAGGCCCCCTTGGGGACGCGGCTGAGGATATCTCCGTCCTCGGCCAGCTCGATGACCTCCGGCTTGCAGAAGGCGCCCAGCCGCTTGACGTATTCCCGGCAGGCGTCGGCGTAATAGGGCTCCTTCAGCCGGCCCAGGCAGAGGACGCTCACCCGGAGCATGCCGTCACCTCCACTTCCAGGCGGCCCAGCTCCGGCGCCACATACAGCTCCGTCCGGGTGCCCTCCAGGCCGCGGACCACCGTCCGGCGGGCGAGGGAGGGGACGTTGTTGTTTTTGGAGATGTGGCCCAGCACGATCCGGCCGGTGCCCTGATGGGCCAGCACTGCCGCCAGCCAGGTGCACTCGGCGTTGGACAGATGCCCCCTGTCGGAGAGGATGCGCCGTTTCAGATAGGCGGGATAGGGGCCCGCGCGCAGCATGGCCTCGTCGTGGTTGGCCTCGATGAGAGCCGCGTCCGCCCCGGTGAAGTAGCGGAGCATCAGCGGCGTGACGCAGCCGGTGTCGGTGGCCGTGACCAGCGCCGCGCCGTCCGCCTCGATGCGGTAGCCCACGCTCTGGGCTGTGTCATGGCAGGTGGGGAAAGCCGTCACGGTCATGCAGCCCAGGGAGACCGGCTGCTCCGGCTCGATGTCCCGTATATATGGGCCGACCCCCGGGAGAGACCGGCGCAGAGCGCCCGCCACTGTCCCGGGGGCATAGACTGGCAGGGGATACCGCTTGAGAAAAACAGGGAGCCCCGAGACATGGTCCGCATGTTCGTGGGTGATGAAGACGCCGTCCAGTCCGGCGGGAGCCACGCCCGCCGCCGCCAGCGCGTCGCCCATGCGCCGGGCGGAGATGCCGGCGTCCAGCAGGATGGCCCGCCCGCCGCCCCGGACCAGGGCACAGTTGCCCGTGGAGCCGCTGGCGAAAACGGTCAGGCGCATGTCAGCCGGCGATGTGGGGGCGGGAGGAGGAATTGTCCGTCTCGTCCGGCTCATCCACACAGGTGATATCCGCGCCCAGGGCACGGAATTTTCCCACCAGGTTCTGGTAGCCCCGCTCGATGTAGCGGATGTCCTCCACGGTGGTGACGCCCCGGGCCGCCAGACCCGCGATCACGGCGGCGGCGCCGGCCCGCAGGTCGCAGGCCTTCACCACGGCGCCGCTGAGATGGTCCACGCCCTGGATAAAGGCGGACTGGTCCTCCACCTGGATATCGGCGCCCATTTTTTTCAGCTCGCCCACGTATTTGAACCGGCCGCTGCTCCACACGCCCTCCGTCACCACGCTCACGCCGGGGGCGCAGCAGAGCACCGCCGTCATCTGCGGGTGCATGTCGGTGGGGAAGCCGGGATAGGGCATGGTCTTCAGATTGGCCCGGTGGAGGGGACCCTCCCGGCGGACCAGAACATAATCGTCGCCCTCCTCGATCTCCACGCCCATCTCCCGCAGCTTGCTGGAGATGCACTCCAGGTGCTTGGGGATCACATTGGACACCCGGATGGCGCCGCCGGCGGCGGCCACCGCCGCCATGTAGGTGCCGGCCTCAATCTGGTCGGGGATGAGGGTGTAGGAGCCGCCGTGCAGCTGCTTTACGCCCCGGATCTTGATCACATCGGTGCCCGCGCCGCGCACGTCCGCGCCCATGGAGTTGAGGAAGTTGGCCAGGTCCACGATGTGGGGTTCCCGGGCCACGTTCTCGATCACCGTGCGCCCCTCGGCGGTGGCGGCAGCGATCATGATGTTGATGGTGGCGCCCACGGAGACCTTATCCAGGTACACGGTGGTGCCCTTCAGACGGCCGTTTTTGGCGGTGGCGCGGATGAAGCCGCCGTTCACTTCCATGTCCGCGCCCAGGGCCGTCAGGCCCTTGATATGCTGGTCAATGGGACGCTCGCCGAAATTGCAGCCGCCGGGCATGGTGCTCCGGGCCCGGCCGAACCGGCCCAGCATGGCGCCGATCAGGTAATAGCTGGCCCGGATCTTCCGGGTCAGGGCCCACATCTGCTTGGGCAGAACGTCCATCTGCACGTTGGTGCAGTCCAGCTCCACGGTGGAGCGGTTGATCATGTTCACCTTCGCGCCCAGATAGGTGAGGATGTGCAGGAGCGTGTCGGTGTCGCTTATCGCAGGAAGATTTTCCAGGCGGCATACGCCGCGGACCATGAGGGCCGCCGGGATGATGGCCACCGCCGCGTTTTTCGCGCCGGAGATGTCCACCTCGCCCCGGAGGGGCTTTCCGCCCTGAATCACATACTTTTCCATAAGAGCTCCCAATGATATGTATTATAACGGTGGGCCGACCGCCGGCCCGATGGGGTTGCATGGCAAAGTTATCGGTATTTTACCATATCCGCACGGAAAAATCAATTCCCGGCGAGAAGCCCGGCCGCCCGCAGCGCGCCGATCACGGTTTTGGCATCATGGATCTCGTCCCGCCGGGCCATGGCGGTCAATTCTGCCAGGTCCATCCACTCCACGTCCAGAAACTCGTTGGGGTCCGGATGGGCCGCGCCCTGGCGCAGATCCGTGGCCAGATAGAGGTACAGCTTTTCCGTCGAGATGCCGGGGGAGACATAGATGTGACCCATATCCCGCCAGACGGCCGCCTCCAGGCCGGTCTCCTCGCTCAGCTCCCGCCGGGCCGCCGGAAGGGGATCCTCCCCCTTCTCCAGCTTTCCCGCCGGCAGCTCCAGGAGCGTCCGGCCGAAGGGGTAGCGGTACTGGCGCACCACGGCCACCCGGCCCGCCTGATCCACCGCGGCCACGCATACCCCGCCGGGATGGTGGACCACCTCCCGGACGGTGTGGGCGCCGTTGGTCAGCTCCACCATGTCCTCCGTCAGCTCCACCACCACGCCCTGGTACGAGCTGATCCGGCGGATGGGCTTTTCCACGTATTCCAAAACCCTTATGCCCCCTCTCAAAACCTGGATAAAACGGGAAACAGGTTACATAATACCAGTTCGTTCCCCAGTATACCACGTTCCTGTACAAATTACCACATTTTTATTCTATGCTTTGCCACTTTCTTTGCATTATAATCAGGATGAGGATCTTTTGTGCGCGGGAGGGCATACATATCATGAAAACGGTACAGGCCACGGACACGGCGGTGTCCATCTGGATCAGCCGGGAGGCGGCGCCCACGGGGGAGCAGATGCTCTTGCTGGTGCGGCAGGCGCTGATGGAGCGGGGGCTGGCGCCCTGGTCGGAGACGGAGGCGGAGTGCTTCACCGCCGGGGAGGATACGCTGGTGATCGCCCGGCCGGGCCATGGCCGCCGGCAGGGGTTCTATTTTGCGGATCTGGAGGACCTGCTGGCCGGGGCGCAGGGCTGCGCCGACGGGTCCGGCAGCCTGTATGCGTTGGAGGAGGGGTATCTGCTCGTCCTGGCGCCGGAGGCGGCAGGACCGGCCCTGTATGAGTACGGCGAGGCCCGCTCCATGGGGCCGGATTGGGAGCTCCATGCCCGGGAACAGGGCATGGGTCTGATCCGGGAGGACGCCGCGGCCGTCCTGCGCCGCGTTTTTTCCCGGGGGGAGAGCGGTCTGTAAACTTTTTTCAAACACTGTCCCGAACCGTTTGCCAAAACGGCGGGATTACGGTATAATACATCTGGAAAACGACGCGCGCCCGCAGACCGGAGGAGGTGGACCGTCATGCCGGTGAAGGGAAAGGGCACAAAGACCATCGCGGACAACCGCAAGGCCCGGCACGACTATTTCATCCTGGACCGGTTTGAGGCGGGCATCGAACTGACCGGCACGGAGGTAAAATCCGTCCGGGCGGGGACGCTGAATCTGAAGGACTGCTACGCCCGGGTGAAAAACGGCGAGCTCTGGGTGAAGGGGATGCACATCAGCCCCTACAAGCAGGGCAGCTACTTCAACGCCGACCCGGATCGGGACCGGCGGCTGCTGATGCACCGGCGGGAGATCGTCCGCCTGGGGGCGAAGGTGCAGCAGGAGGGACTGGCCCTTGTGCCGCTGAGCCTGTACTTCAAGGACAGCCTGGTAAAGGTGGAGTTGGGCCTGTGCAAGGGCAAGAAGCTCTACGACAAGCGCTCCGACGCGGCGGAAAAGAGCGCCAAACGCGAAATGGACCGAAAATTCAAGGAGGCTAACGCATGAAAAATCCCATCGTGACCATCCGGATGCATGACGGCGGCGTCATCAAGGCGGAGCTGTATCCCGAGATCGCGCCCAATACGGTGAACAACTTCATCTCCCTCGTCCAGAAGGGTTTTTATAACGACCTGATCTTCCACCGGGTCATCCCCGGCTTCATGATCCAGGGCGGCTGCCCCAAGGGCAACGGCACCGGCGGCCCGGGCTATTCCATCCCCGGCGAGTTTGCCGCCAACGGCTATACCAACGATCTGCGCCACACCCGGGGCGTGCTGAGCATGGCCCGGGCCATGGACCCGGACAGCGCCGGCAGCCAGTTTTTCATCATGCACGAGGACGCGCCCCATCTGGACGGCCAGTACGCCGCCTTCGGCCAGGTGCTGGAGGGTATGGATGTGGTGGACAAAATCGCCAACACCAAGACCGGCTGGGGCGACAAGCCCCTGACCCCCCAGGTGATGCAGAAGGTCACCGTGGACACCTTCGGCCAGGATTATCCTCCTCCGAAAAAGGCTTGAAGTTTAGTTTAATCTGTTCGTTCTCACAATATGCTCCGGGGAACAAATCGACGCTTCCGCCCCGAAAAGGGCCTCCGAGCGAACCATGCAAAGCTGTTCGCGAGGGGAGAGGAGGAGCCGCGGAGTATCCGGGATATGGCGCTTGCGCCATATCCCGGCCTACGGAGCGTACTCCGACGAGGGGCTGCAATGGTTTCGACGGGGGCGTGGGGGCGGAATAAGCGGGCGGATGACCCGGACATCCTTAAAACTGGGAACCTTTCAAAGTAACTGAGAACGACAACACCGTTCTGGCCGCCGCTTAAGGCAGGCCCGTCCAGCCCGGGAGCGCTGCGGCCCGGGGCCTGGGCGTCGACTAGCAGCGTCCGTGCGTGCGCAAAGCTTTGAGCGCACCATGCATCATGAAGCTACCTGACCCGTATCGCGTGACGGCTTGCGCCGGGAAGGGGAAGAGCGCCTCGAGCGCAAAATAACCGCCTGCGCCCGGAGAAAGTTCCGCTGAAGTGCTTTCGGACAGGGGTTCGATTCCCCTCAGCTCCACCA
>CANQSJ010000023.1 GCA_947626495.1 uncultured Oscillospiraceae bacterium
TCCAGATCGAAGGGGTAGTAGGCGTTGGTCATGAGCCGCTGCTGGTTGGCCTCCACGGACAGGGGGAAGGCCTTGAAGTCCGCCTCGGTGAAGCCGCAGTCCCGCAGGGGCCGCAGAGGCAGAATGCGCTGCAGCAGGGCGTTCAGATAGGCGATGGCGTCCTTGGCCTCGCAGCCGGTGATGGAGGCGATGAGCTCTTTGAACTTCATGATCTCCCCGTCGGGGTTGTGCTCGTCATAGTAGTCCAGGATGGCGCCGAAGAGCATGTAGTTGCTCTCGCCGTGGGGCACGTGGTAGGTGCCGCCCAGAGGGAAGCTCATGCCGTGCACGGGGCCGCAGCCGGCCTTCAGGAAGGCGATGCCGGCGTAGAAGCTGGCGGTGACGAACTGGTCCATGTACTCGAACCGGGCGTCCTGGCCCTTCTCGTCCAGCAGCTTGAAGCCGTTGAGGATCAGCTCCATGGCCTTCACGCTGAACAGCTCCGAGGTCATGGTCTTCCGGTGGGGGGAGAGGAAGGACTCGGTGGCGTGCACCAGCGCGTCGATGGCGCTGCAGGCGAAGGGCTTGTAGGGCAGGGTCCGCAGCAGGTCGGGGATGAGGCAGACCTTGTTGGGGATGATGTCGTCGGAAACCAGGCCCAGCTTGGTCTCGCCGCCGGTGAGCACGCCGTCCTTCTCGTCCTTGACGATGGCCACGGAGATGTTGGTGCACTCGGAGCCGGTGCCGCAGGTGGTGGGCACGGCGATGACGTCCTTCTCATGGATCACGGGGAAGCGCTTGAAATACAGGTTATGTACCGTGTCGGGCCGCTTGCAGCCCAGCAGCTTGCACAGATCCATGATGGCGCCGCCGCCCACGGCGATGACCCGGTCATAGCTGTCGTAGGGGATGGCGTCGTACATGGTCTGGATCATGGCCTCGCTGGGCTCGCCGGCGCCGAACTTCTCCTGGAAGACGTACTGGCAGGTGAGGCCCAGCTCCTCCATGAAGGGGTGGTAGATGAACTCGTTGGTGAGCACCACGTCCCGCTCTCCCAGCTTGAACTCCTCGGCCATCTGGGCGAAGGTCTGGAATTTATATACGGTGGGAGCAAAGATGATCTCCCTCTTGTCCGCCATCAGGGAGGCGGAAAATGCGTCCATAGCCATTGAAAACTCCTCCTGAAAATTTATTTGCGGGCGACGGCGCGCCGGACGGCGGCCGTGATGTCGGCGGCCCGCAGGCCGTATTCATCCATCAGGAAGCTCTGGGGGCCCACCTGGCCGAAGCGGTCCTGCACGCCCACGAATTCCTGGGGGGTGGGGCGGTTCTTGGCCAGGCAGTTGGCCACCGCCGCGCCCAGACCGCAGGTGACGTTGTGGTTCTCCGCGGTGACGATGGCGCCGGTCTCGGCCGCCGCCTTGATGACGAGGGCCTCGTCCAGGGGCTTCCAGGTGAACATGTCGATCACCCGCAGGGAGATGCCCTCGCTCTGCAGTGCCTCGTATGCCTTCAGGGCCTCGTCCACCAGGATGCCGGCGCAGATGACCGTGCACTGGTCCTTGTCGCTCTCGTGGAGCGTCACGCCCTTGCCGATCTGGAATTCCGAGCCGGGGGCGTAGATCTGGATGATGTCCTTGCGGACGAAGCGGGTGTAGGTGACGCCCTCGGTGTGGACCAGGCCGTGCATGACGCTGTACAGCTGGTCATAGTCGCACACGTCGATCACCGTGGCGCCGGGGATGGACATATACATCCCCGCGTCCTCCAGGGGCATGTGGGTGCCGCCGTTGAAGGCGGCGGTGACGCCCGCGTCGGAGCCCAGCACATGCACCGTCAGCCCCGCGTAGGCCGCGGACATGTAGATCTGGTCATAGCACCGGCGGGAGGAGAAGGTGCCGAAGGAATGGAAGAAGACCTTCTTGCCCGTTGCGGCCAGACCCGCGCACACGCCGGCGGCGTTGGCCTCGGCGATGCCGGCCTGGAGCGCCCGGTCCGGGTGCTTTTTCCACAGCTCCTTGGTGTTCAGACAGCCCATCAGGTCGCAGTCCACATAGCACACGGAGGGATTGGCGTCCATCAGCTCCTCCAGGGTGGTGACGATGGCGTCGCGGCTGGCGCGGGCGTCCTTTTCATGCTTTCCGATCAGTTTGAAGCTCATTTCTCTGCCCTCCTTTTAAGCCAGCCTGGCCGCTTCCAGGGCCTGCTCCGCCGCCTGGATCGCCTCGGCCCACTGCGCCTCGCTGGGGGTGGAGCTGTGGGCGTGGCTGGCCTCGGCAAAGGTGGCGCCCTTGCCCTTGCAGGTCTTCAGTACGATGCAGCTGGGGGAGCCCTTGTGGGCGTGGGCTGCCTCCAGGGCGTGGTAGATGGCCGCCACGTCGTGGCCGTCCACCTGCTGGGTGTAGAGGCCGAAGGCCGCGATCTTTCCGGGCAGGTCGCCGTGGTCCAGAATGTCGGCGGTGGGGCCGTCCAGCTGATAGCCGTTCATGTCCAGGAACACCACCACATTGTCCAGCTTATGGGCGGCGGCGAAGTGGAACGCCTCCCATACCTGGCCCTCGTCGGCCTCGCCGTCGCCCACCACCAGGTAGACCCGGCTGTCCCGGCCGTCCAGCTTGTTGCCCAGGGCCGCGCCCATGGCGGAGGAGGCCCCCTGGCCCAGAGAGCCGGTGGTCAGATCCACGCCGGGGGTCAGCAGCCGGTCGGTATGGCTGGGGAAGCGGGTGTGGGGGTGGTTGAGGGTGTAGGCCTCCTCCAGGGGATAATAGCCCATCAGGCCGAAGGTGGCGTAAGCCGCCGGGCCGGCATGGCCCTTGGAGAGCACCAGCCAGTCCCGGTCGGGCCAGCGGGGATTCTTGGGGTCGAAGCGCATGGCCGCGCCGTAGAGCACCGCCATCATCTCCGCCAGGTCCACCGAGCCGCCCACGTGGCCGAAGCCCCGGGAGCGGATGACCTTCAGAGTCTCCAGCCGGATCTGGGCCGCCAGCACGTTCAGCTCTTTAACGTTCAGATCTTTCAAGATATGTCCTCCTTGCCCCGGCCTTCACATATACAGCGCGGGCTTGTCCATGGTCTCGACTTTATAGAACTGGGAGGTGCCCCGGGAGGCGTTGAGGGCGTCGCCCGCCACACAGGCCACATAGCCGTCCCAGGCGGAGGGGCCGGTGAGCTTGCCGGCGTGGACGGATTCCACCCACTTGATCATCTCGATGTCGTAGGCCTCGATGAAGCGCTCCTTCCAGTCGGTCATGATGGGCATGGACTCGGCCGGCTGCACGGTGTCCCAGCCGGCGGGACGGGACCGGCACACCACCGCGTAGGGGTCGGGCAGCTTCACGGTGCCGTTCTCGCAGACCACCTCGCACTGGATGTCGTAGCCGTAGCCGTCGGCCACCTGGACCTCCACGTCGATGAAGCAGCCCTTTTTGGTCCGCATGAGCATGACCTGGGGGTTGTCATAGCCCTTGGTGGAGTTGGCGCTCTGGCGCACCTTCACGCACTGCACGTCCTCGTATTCGTCGTCCAGCAGCCACCGGCAGATGTCCAGCTCGTGGATGGCCACGTTGGTGACGCCGTTCTCGGTTTTGAAGCCCGGGCCCTGGGAGACGTTCCGGTGGCAGGCCTTGATCAGCAGGGGGGCGCCGATCTCGCCGGAGTCGATGATCCGCTTCATCTCCGCGTAGCCCCGGTCATAGTGGCGCATGAAGCCCACCTGCACCAGACGCTTGCCGATTTCCAGTTCCCGCTTGATGATGTCCTCGCAGTCGGCGGCGTTCTGGCTCAGGGGCTTTTCGCAGAAGCACCACTTCTCCTCGGCCAGGGTCTTCATCACGTAATCGTGGTGGGTGGGGTCGATGGAGGTGATCATAACGGCCTCCACCTCCGGGTCCTTGATCATGCCGTCGCAGTCGTTGGCGAAGGAGCGGATGCCGTACTTGGCGGCGGTCTCGTCCGCCGCCGCGGCCACGTAGTCGCTGACGGCCACCACGGTGGCGCCGGGGACGGTCTCGATGATGCGCCGGCAGTGATCCTTGCCGATGGCGCCGCAGCCGATGATGCCGATCTTCAGAACTTTATCCATTGTCGTTGCCTTCCTTTATGATGTATTGATTTTCAGAGATATCAGTATTTGCGGGCGTCCTTCTCATGGGCCAGGTGGTCCTGGTAGGCCGCCACGTTCTCCGGCCGCTGGGAGACCTCCGTGTCGCCCACGCGCCACCAGGAGCCGTAGCCGTCGGTCATGGTCTTGGGCAGGACCTTGATGTCGATGAGGACGGGGACGTTCTTCACTTTTTTGGCGGCGTTGACCGCGTCCACCAGCTCGGCCATGGACCGGGCCCGGAAGGACTTGCAGCCGTAAGCGGCCGCCACGCCGGCGTAGTCGATGTCCAGGAAGGGGCCGTTGAGGCCGCCGTCCTTGCTGCGGCTGCGCAGTTCGGTGACCAGGGTGACGTTGCCGTGGCCCACCTGCAGGTTGTTGATGCAGCCGAAGCTGGCGTTGTCGAACAGGCACACCACGATCTTCTTGTGCTCCTGCACCGCGGTGATCAGCTCGCCGTGGAGCATATTGAAGCTGCCGTCGCCGCAGAAAGCGTACACCTCGTGGGCCGGCCCCACGGCCAGCTTCGCCCCCAGGGCGCCGGCGATCTCATAGCCCATGGTGGAGTAGCCGTATTCCATGTTATAAGTGTCCTGTCCCACGGCCCGCCACATGCGCTGCATGTCGCCGGGCAGGGAGCCGGCCGCGCCGATGGCCACGTCCTCGTCGTCCATCATGGCGTTGATGGCGCCCAGGGCGGCGGTCTGGGTCAGGTCGGTGTGCAGATCGTGGGCGAAGCGCCGGGCGGAGCCGGCGTTGGCGTCGTTGATCTCCGGCTTCCAGGAGGCCTTATCCTCGAACTGGATGCCGTCCAGCCGCTCCAGCTCTTTGAACCACTTGCTCTGGGCCTTGCTGACCTCGTCGGTGTAGGGGGCCTTGTAGCCGCCCAGCTTTGCCAGCAGCCGGGGCAGGGCGTCCTTGGCGTCGGCCACCACGGGGATGGCCTCCATCTTCAGGGCCTGGAACTCGCTGACGTTGATGTTGACGAATTTGCAGTTATCCCTGAACAGCCACTTGGAGCTGGTGGTGAAGTCGGTGTAGCGGGTGCCCACGCCGATGACCAGATCGGCCTTCTTGGCGATCTCGTTGGCGGCGGAGCCGCCGGTGACGCCCAGACCGCCCAGATTCAGGGGGTGGGTCCACTCGATGGCGCTCTTGCCGGCCTGGGTCTCGCCGAAGGGGATGCCGGTGGCCTCGGCGAAGGCGCGGAACTCGGCATGGGCCTCGGAGTAGCGCACGCCGCCGCCGCATACCAGCAGGGGGCGCTTGGCCTTCCTGATGGCCTCGGCGGCCTCGTCCAGGGCGGCCTCGGTGGCGGGACGGCGCTCCAGCCGCCACACGCGCTTGGCGAAGAAGCTGACGGGATAATCATAGGCCTCGCCCTCCACGTCCTGGGGCATGGCCAGGCACACCGCGCCGGTGTTGGCCGGGTCGGTGAGGGTGCGGAAGGCGCTGATGGCGGCGCTCATCAGCTGCTCGGGCCGGACGATCCGGTCCCAGTAGCGGCACACGGCCTTGAAGGCGTCGTTGGTGGAGATGGAGAGGTTATAGGTGTGCTCCACCTGCTGCAGCACCGGGTCGGGCTGGCGGCAGGCGTAGGTGTCGCCGGGCAGCACCAGCACGGGGATGTTGTTGGCGGTGGCGGTGCCGCAGGCGGTGACCATGTTGGCCGCGCCGGGTCCGATGGAGCTGGTGACGGCGAAGATCTGCTTGCGTTTCATCTGCTTGGCGAAGGCCACGGCCGCCTGGGCCATGCCCTGCTCGTTCTTGCCCTGATAGATCTCCAGGTGCTTCGCCTCCTGGCTCAGCGCCTGGCCAAGGCCCACCACGTTGCCGTGGCCGGGGATCATGAACACGCCCCGGACGAACCGGTTCTGCTTACCGTCTACCTCGATATACTGATTCTCTAAAAAGCGGACCAGTGCCTGGGCCATAGTCAAACGAACGGTTTTCACGAGGGGTACCTCCTTATATAAAAATATAATTTGGGTCGGTGGGAACGGCTGTCAGCCCTGGAAGATGTGCTCGTTGGCGTCCGGCTTCCACAGCCAGGCATGCTCGGGGTCGTCGATGCGGGTCTTCAGCCAGGGGTCCCCCTCCAGGTGCCGGATGCCCCAGGCGTAGCACATGGCGTAGCCGGGCGCGGCGGCCTGGGAGTGGAAGCCGTGGTTGATGACGGCGCAGCCGTTGTGGCCGGTCTTGAAGATCTCGCCGTTGGCAAAGCCCGCGCCGAAGCCGTCGGGATAGTCGAAGCGGTAGAAGTAGACCTCCGGCTGGGGATGATGGTGGGGGGGATAGGAGGACCACTTGCCGGGGAAGTTGAGCACCTCCCCCAGCACCATGTTGGAGAAGGGGGCGTTGTCATAGTCGAAGAAGGTCTTGATCTCCCGGCGCATGCAGCCCATCAGCTCCCCGCTGGCGCCGGCGTGCTGGACCTGCACGTCCTCCGGCGCGTACATCACCGGCTCGTAGTCCCGGTCGTTGAGCGTCTTCTGGATGTACAGCTCGCTGTGCTCGTGGGCGGTGAGGGTGATCTTCACCCGCCGGGGGGCCAGCAGGCAGTAGGCCTCGTAGTGGAAGCAGTCGGGCCGGTGGGCCTCGGTCACATTGCCGGCCCAGTCATAGGTCACGTCGCCGGCGAACAGCAGCACGGCGCACTCCTTCTCCGGCTCGTCGATCACGTAGCTGTCTCCCGGCTCCATCACCAGCAGACCGATGTCCATCTGGGTGCCCATGTCGTCCACGGCCGCGTCGATGTAGGGGTTGTAGCCCCGTTGCAGCTGGTCGTTCTTATTAAAGTAACTCATCTCAGACACGCTCCTTTTAAAGTCCCGTATGGGCGCGGATGTATTGCCGGCCCTTGATGGCGTACTCCAGCGGCTCGGCCTTGGCCGGGTCCTGCTCGGCCTCCACCAGAAGCCAGCCCTGGTAGCCGGCGTCGGCCAGAACCTGAAACACCGGGTCGAAGTCCACGTCCCCGTCGCCGGGCACGGTGAAGGCGCCGTTGCGCACGGCCTGCAAAAAGCTCCAGTTGTTGGCGCGCACCTTTTCCACCACCGGCAGGCGCATGTCCTTCAGATGGACGTGGCCCACCCGGTCCACATACTTTTTCAGCATGGCCAGGGGGTCCTCGCCGGCGAAGGTGAAGTGGCCGGTGTCATAGCACAGGAACACGGTCTGCGCGTCGGTGTTGGCCATCATCCGGTCGGTCTCGGCGCTGGTCTGCACCACGGTGCCCATGTGGTGGTGATAGCACAGCTTGAAGCCCCGGTCGGCGGCGATCCTGCCCAGGGTGTTGAGCCCGGCGCAGAACCGGTCCCACTCCGCGTCGTCCATCACGTGCTTGTGGCCGCCGGTGAGGATGGGGGTATCCATTTTGCCCTGGATGGAATAGCTCTGCTCGCTGACGTTGATGCGGTTGGCGCCCACCGCCGCCAGAAAGTCCAGATTGGCGGTGAAGTCGGCGATCTCCTCCTCCATGGGGCGGGTGAGGATGAAGGACGAGTACCAGCGGCTGGCGATGCGCATGCCCCGCAGGTCCAGGGCCGCTTTCAGCTCCGCCGGATCCTTGGGGTACTTGTTGCCGATCTCGCAGCCGGTGAAGCCGGCCAGCGCCATCTCGCTGACGGTCTGCTTGAAGGTGTTCTCCGCGCCCAGCTCGGGCATGTCGTCGTTGCACCAGCCGATGGGCGCGATGCCCAGGGACACGGTCTTGGGGTCGAACATGGTAGCTGCCTCCTTGTATGGGTTCTTATGTGGGGTGTAGCGCGTCCTCCGGGGACGGACAGCGCCACGCCGCCGGCAGACGATCCCGCCTGCCGGAACGGACATTTTTATACACGATAAAAATACCACCGTATCAAGGGAAAAAGCAACGGTTTTTCCGCGCGATATCGCATTTTTTACGATTTAGCCAAAGGGACATACGAAAATTCTGTCATATAGACAGAATTGATTTTTCGCGGCCAAATAAGAAGAAAACGGCAGGCAAAAGGACTGTAAAAAAATGGGACCTCTTTTCGGAGAAAAACTGGGGAGATTCACCAAAAAGGGTGGAATGTTTTGGTGAATCCTTAACAGAATTGAAGGAAGATATTGATTTTGCTTGTGCAATGTGTTAGGCTAAATGAGACTTACCGGAGAATAACGGATCGGAGAAAAGCAGAGTTTCCGCGGATCAAATCATCCGCGGCGACGCTGAGAGGAGTAGCGCGGTTTTTCCCGCAAAAACCGATCGGTTTTTCCCGGATATTTATCCGTAAAAGGAGAAGAAAAGCATGAAAAAGATCCTTGCGCTAATGTTGGCCCTTCTGATGGTTTTGTCTCTGGCTGCCTGCGGCGGCGGCAGCAGCGGGGCCGAGTCCAACGAGCCGGCGGCCGAGGGTGAGGCGGAGTACAACATCTCCGTCATCCTGAAGACCACCGCCTCCGAGTACTGGGGCTATGTGGTCGCCGGCGCCAACGCCTATATGAAGGACCACCCCAATGTGCACGTCGAGGTCAAGGGCGCTACCTCCGAGACCGCTTATGACGAGCAGCAGAACATGATCGAGACCGATATGGCCAACGCGGACATCGACGGCTACGTCATCGCCCCCCTGCAGGCGGACATGGTCGCCAACATGATCGCCGGCCAGACCAAGCCCATCGTGGCTGTGGACACCGACATCGACGCTCCCGAGGTTCTGTCCTTCGTGGGCACCGGCAACGAGGCCGCCGGCAAGCTGGGCGGCCAGGCCGCTGCGGAGCTGGCCAAGGAGCGCGGCTGGGAAGAGATCTACTGCATCGAGATCGCCGGCGTGCAGGGCGACTCCACCAACGAGGCCCGTATGGCCGGCTATAAGGCTGGCATCGAGGCCGCCGGCGGCACCTTCCTGTCCGACGAGGTCCAGTACGCCAACGCCGTGGCCGACCAGGCTACCACCTGCATGGAAGCCATCATGCAGAACCATCCCGAGGGCATCGCCGTCATCTGCGCCAACAACGACGACATGGCCATGGCCGCTGCCCGTGCCGCTGCCGGCAACGAGGCTTATGCCAACACCGTGTTCCTGGGCTTCGACGGCATCCAGTCCGCCTGCAACTCCATCCTGGCCGGTGAGGAGACCATGAGCGTCTGCCAGCAGGGCTATGAGATGGGCTACAACTCCGTGGACGCCGTGGTCCGCGCCCTGCAGGGCGAGACCCTGGAGGAGTTCATCGACGCCGGCGCCAGCATCGTCGACCCCGACACCGCCCAGGAGCGTCTGGAGCTGCTCCAGAGCTACCTCAAGTGATCCCCTGGCAAAACATATCCCTATAAGCGACTGACATAAGGTCGGGCCCCATCCCGGAGCATCTGGGGTGGGGTCCTCTGCCTTATCCGGGCCCCAGGCGGCCCGGCGGGCGGACCCCAGGCCCGCCCATCCGCCCCGGGAGGTCCTCCCTTCCCCGGCGAGAAAGAAGAGGAGGTGAACCCACAAGTTGGCAGAAGCGGAATATATAGTTGAACTGAGAGACGTGACCAAGCGTTTTCCCGGCGTGGTGGCCCTCAGCCACATGCACCTGGCCGTGAAGCCCGGTGAGATCCACGGTCTGATCGGCGAGAACGGCGCGGGCAAATCCACGCTGATCAAGGTCCTCACCGGCGTGCACATGGCGGACGAGGGCGAGATATACGTCAACGGCGAGAAGATGGTGTTCCACAACCCCAACCAGTCCACCGCCGCGGGCATCGCCTGCGTGTACCAGGAGCTGAACATCGAGAAGCTCCTGAGCGTGACGGACAACATCTTCATCAACAAGTGGCTGAAAAAGGGCGTCCTGCTGGACTATGAGAGCATGCACGCCAAGGCGAAGGAGGTCATGGCCAGCCTGGGCCAGGACATCGACCCCCGCAAGGCGGCGGGCACCTTCGGCATGGGCGTACAGCAGATGATAGAGATCGCCAAGGCCGTGCTGATCGACGCCAAGATGATCATCATGGACGAGCCCACGTCCTCCCTGGGCGAGCGGGAGGTGGAGCAGCTGATGCGCACCTGCCGTGAGCTGAAGAGCCGGGGCATCGGCATCCTGTTCGTGTCCCACAAGCTGGAGGAGCTGTTCGAGCTGTGCGACCGGGTGACGGTCATTCGGGACGGCGAGTACATAGACACCCGGGACATCAAGGACTGGACCAACGACTCGCTGATCACCGCCATGGTGGGCCGGACCCTGGAGAACCAATTCCCCAAGGAGTTCGGCGAGAAGGGCGAGTGCATGCTGAGGGTGGAGGACCTGGAGATCGGCGGCGTGCTCCACGGTGTGAGCTTCGAGGCCTACGGCGGACAGATTCTGGGTCTGTCCGGCCTGGTGGGCGCGGGCCGCACGGAGGCGGTGCGCGCCATCTTCGGCGCCGACCCCCTGGACGGCGGCAAGATATTCGTCCACGGCAAGCAGATGAAACTCAAGAGCCCCAAGCAGGCCATCGCGGCGGGCATCGCCTTGCTGACCGAGGACCGGAAGGGCTCCGGCTTGGTCCTGCCGGAGAGCATCCGCACCAACCTCATCCTGTCCAGCTTCAAGAAGCACAGCGACGGGATGTTCCTCAATGAGAAGCGGATAGAGGAGAACGGCCAGGGCCAGATCGACGCGCTGCGGATAAAGACCCCTTCCATCGACGAGATCGTCGGGCAGCTGTCCGGCGGAAACCAGCAGAAGGTGGTCATCGGCAAGTGGCTCAACGCCGAGGCAGACATCTACATCTTCGACGAGCCCACCCGCGGCATCGACGTGGGCGCCAAGGTCGAGGTCTACAACGTTATGAACAGCCTGGTCAAGGCTGGAAAATGCGTCATCATGATATCCTCTGAAATGCCGGAGATCCTGGGCATGAGCGACCGCGTGGTGGTCATGCGCGGCGGCAGGGTCATGGCCACCGTGGACCGGGACAGCAAGCATTTCAACCAGGAGGACATCATGAAGGCAGCTTGGGGAGGGAGTTTAGATGACGAAAACTAAGAAAAAGAGCGGCGGCCTGCAACTGGGCACCATCCTGGCGTTGATCATCATGTGCGCTTTCCTGGCCATCACCAACAAGAACTTTTACAATGCCAGCAATATCATGAGCATCCTGAAGCAGACGGCCTTCAATGCCTTTTTGGCCACGGGCATGCTGCTGTGCCTGATCACTGCGGGCATCGACCTGTCCGTGGGCGCCAACGCGGTGTTCTGCGCCTGCCTGATGGGCGCGCTGAAGGAGATGGGCGTGAACAACGGCATCCTGCTGATGCTCATCGCCATCGTCGCCGGCGGCTTGATCGGCTTCATCAACGGCACCCTGCTCACCCGCCTGCACCTGCCGCACCCCTTCGTGTCCACCCTGGGCATGAAGAACGTGCTCTGGGGCCTGGCCCTGGTGGTCACCGGCAGCAAAATGATCAACAACTTCCCCAATTCCGTGCAGTTTCTGGGCAAGCAGACCATCGGCAGCTGGGGCGGCGGTTTCCCCGTGGGCTTCATCGTAGTGCTGGTGGTGTACGTCGTCATGCACATCTTTTTGAGCCGCACCTCGCTGGGCCGCTCCATCTACTGCGCCGGCGGCAACATGGAGGCCACCCGTCTGTCCGGTATCAATACCGCCAACGTTCTGACCTTCTGCTATACCATGTCCGGCGTGATGGCCGCTCTGGCCGGCATCTACTCCATTGGTCGGTCCGGCATCTGCAACGGCGCCAATGCTACCCAGCCCTATGATACGGACGCCATCGCGGCCTGCATCATCGGCGGCGCCTCCTTCACCGGCGGCAAGGGCACCATGTTCGGCACCATGCTGGGCTGCCTGATCATTGCCGTGCTGCGCAACGGCTTCACCCTGCTGGCCATCGACTCCTCCGTCCAGAACATCGTTCTCGGCCTGGTGATCATCATGGCCGTGCTCATGGACGTGATCCGCGCCCAGATGGAGGCCAAGCGCCGCCGTCTGGCTGCCGGCAAGTAAGTCGTTCGGCCGTTATCACAGCCATTTGACCGCGGGCCCGGTGTGAAGCCTCACACCGGGCCCTTTCAAGAGGGAGCATATTATGAAGAAGCTGCGCGTGGGCGTGGCGGGCCTGGGCCGTCTGGGCCGGGTCCACGCCGCCAACCTCGCTTACCGCGTCCCCGGCGCGGAACTGACCGCCGCCTGTACCGTCACCGGCACGGGGGTGGATTTTGCCAAGAATGAGCTGGGCGTACGGGACGTGTACACCAGCTATGAGGACATGCTGGCCAACGCCGACATCGACGCGGTGGCCATCGTCACCGCCTCCGCCGACCACTGCCGGCAGGCGGAGCTTGCCCTGGACGCGGGCAAGCACGTGTTCTGCGAGAAGCCCCTGGGGGTGGATCTGGACCAGTGCAGGCGGGCGGAGGCCGCCGTGGAGCGGCACCCGGAGCTCACGTTCATGCTGGGATTCATGCGCCGGTACGACGCCTCCTACGCTTATGCGAAACGGAAGATAGACGAGGGGGCCATCGGCGTGCCCTACATGGTCAAGGCCACCGCCATGGACCCGGCCAGCGCCGCGGCGGACTTCATCCGCTACGCCCAGGCCGGCGGCTCCGGCGGCATCTTCCTGGACCTGGGCATCCACGACATGGACCTGATGCGCTGGTATCTGGGCAGCGAGGCGGTCGAGGTGCACGCCATGGGCGCCACCTTCCGCCACCCGGAATTTCGCGCGGCGGGAGACGACGAGACCGGCGCGGCCATGTACCGGTTCGCCAACGGCGCGGTGGGCATGATGCACATCGGCCGCATCGGCCCCCACGGCTACCATGTGGAGACCGAGATCGTGGGCACCGAGGGTATCATCCGCATCTCCGCCGTGCCGGAGAAGAATCTGGCCATGCTCTATGATAAAAACGGCGCCTGCACCGAGTGCGTCCAGGGGTTCCAGGAGCGGTTCGCGGACGCCTATCTGGCGGAGCTGGAGCAGTTCGTGACCTGCGTGCTGGAGGGCAGAAAGCCCGGCGTCACCGTCTATGACGGCACCGCCTCCACCAAAATGGGCTTTGCCACCGTGGAGTCCTGGCGCACCGGAAAGATCGTGGAGATCCAGTAAAGATGCGCGCGCCGGCTGCGGCGGCATCTCCGCGCGCACAGATTCGCCGGCGCCCGTCAACGTGCCCCGCGGCGGCGCCGTCCCGCCAGTCTGAACCAAATAAGGAGAAAACATGAAAAAACTGCGTATGGGCATTCTGGGCCTGGGCCGTCTGGGCTACATCCATGCCACCAATATCGCCTATAAGATACCCAACACCACCCTGGCCGCGGCCTGCTCCCTGGTGCCGGAGGAGCTGGAGCGCGCCAAGGCGGAGCTGGGCGTCACCGACGTCTACTCCGACTACCGCCAGATGCTGGCCAATGCCGACATCGACGCGGTGGCCATCATCACCCCCTCCGGCGACCACTGCTGGCAGATCGAGGCGGCCCTGGACGCGGGCAAGCACGTGTTCTGCGAAAAGCCCCTGGGGGTAGCCATGGACCAGTGCAAGCTGGCGGAGGCCGCCGTGGAGCGGCACCCGGAGCTTACGTTCATGCTGGGGTTCATGCGCCGGTACGATAAGTCCTACGCCTACGCCAAGCAGAAGATCGACGCGGAGGCCATCGGCACGCCCTATCTGGTGAAGGCCACCGGCGTGGACCCGGAGGGGCTGATCCAGAACGCCATCCGTATCTCCGGCGGCTCCGGCGGCATCTTCCTGGACATGGCCATCCACGACATCGACCTGATGCGGTGGTTTCTGGGCAGCGAGGCCACGGAGGTGTACGCCATGGGCGCCACCTTCAAGCACCCGGAATTTAAAAAGACCGACGACGACGAGACCGGCGTGGCGGCCTATAAGTTTGCCAACGGCGCCATGGGCATCGTGCACGTGGGCCGCACCGCCCCCTACGGCTACCACGTGGAGACCGAGATCGTGGGCACCGAGGGCACCATCCGCATCTCCGCCGTGCCGGAGAAGAACCTGGCCCAGCTTTACAACACCAGCGGCGTGTGCACCGAGTGCGTGCAGGGCTTCCCGGAGCGGTTCGCGGACGCCTATCTGGCGGAGATGGAGGAGTTTGCGCTCTGCGCCCTGGAGGGCCGGCAGCCCGGCGTGAGCGTGTACGACGGCACGAAGTCCACCCTCATCGGCTACGCCACCACCGAATCCTGGAAGACCGGCAAGCCTGTGAAGATCGGGTAAACGTTTTGCCGGCGGATTGCGAAGCCTCCCCTTGCGCAGGGGAGGCTTTTGCGCTATGATACAGAAAAAGGCCTGAGAGGATATGTGATGATCCGGGATAAGAGCTTTTACCGCACGTTTTTCTCTCTGGCGCTGGCGCTGGCGCTGCAGAATCTGCTGACCCACAGCGTGAACATGATGGACACGCTGATGCTGGGCCGCTACAGCCAGCAGGCCATGAGCGGCGTGAGCCTGTGCAACCAGATCCAGTTTCTCCTGCAGATGCTGGTGGTGGGCGCCGGGGAGGGAGCCGTGGTGCTGGGCAGCCAGTACTGGGGCGGAGACCGGTTGGAGCCCATCGGCCACATCATCGGCGCGGCCCTGCGCTGCGGCGTGGTGGTGGCGGCGGTGCTGATGGCGCTGGTGCTGGCCGTCCCCGGGGGCATCCTGCGCCTGCTCAGCAGCGACGGCGCCGTCATCGCCCAGGGCATGGCCTATTTCCGGGTGATCGGCTGGACCTATATTCTCTTCGCCGTCACCAACGTGCTGGTGGCGGGGCTGCGCTCCGTGGGGGCGGTCCGGATCGGCTATGTGGTCAGCCTGTCCACCCTGTGCATCAACGTGAGCCTCAACTGGCTGCTCATCTACGGCCGCATGGGCTTTCCCGAGATGGGGGTTCAGGGCGCGGCCGTGGCCACGCTGGTGAGCCGGACGGTGGAGCTGGCCATCGTGATCTATTACATCCGGTTCCGGGAAAAGCGCCTGCGCCTCACGGCGGGAAAGCTGCTGCGTCCGGAGCGGATCTATGCGGCGGATTATATGCGCACGTGCTGGCCCATGCTCCTCAATCAGGGGCTGTGGGGCGTCGCCCAAATGGTCCAGACCGGCATTCTGGGCCACCTGGGCGGGGACGTCACCGCCGCCAACGCCCTGGCGGTGCAGCTGTTCCAGGTGCTGAGCGTGACCGCCTACGGCTCCGCCTCCGCCGCGGCCATCCTGGTGGGAAAGGCCGTGGGCGCCGGGGAGCGGGAGAGTCTGCGGCCGCTGGTGCGGACGCTGGAGACGCTGTTTCTCGCCATCGGCGTGATCTCCGCCTCGGCCATCGCCCTGGCGGGGCGGCCGCTGCTGGCCGTCATGGGCGGCAGCCTCACCGCCAACGCCCGGACCCTGGCCGGGCAGTTTATCGCCGTCATCGCCCTGTGCACCGTGGGCACCTCCTACCAGATGGCCTGCGACAGCGGCATCATCCGGGGCGGGGGAGACACCGGCTTCAGCGCCAGGATGAACCTGATCAGCATGTGGCTGGTGCTGGTGCCTCTGGCGGCCGCGGCGGCTTTCTGGTGGCGGCTGCCTCCCGTGGCGGTGTTCTTTCTGCTGAAGTGGGATCAGCTGTACAAGATCGTCCCCGTGGCGATCCGGCTGCACAGCTGGAAGTGGGTGCGGCCCCTGACCCGGGAGGAAGGGAAAACGGAGTAAAATTGAGAAATTTCCGCAAAAATTAAGAAAAAATTTCCGGAAATTTCCGGACTGCGATCGAGGAGGACTCCCCATTTCTCACAATTTTAAATAGCGTTAAATGTAAAAAATGCTGAAAATCCGATTTCTATGGCAAAATGATTGACGGAAACTGGATGCCTTGATATAATTTTATGCGTATTGGACAACGGAAACGTGTCCGACGCCGGCTGCCTGGAGATCGGAGCATATCGGCGGCTGGGAATGGAATGAGCGAAAGGAGAGTCCCGATGTGAAAAGGAAGAGACAGCGCAGGCCGTTCAACGCCACCCGGCTGAAGAACCAGATCCTGAACGTGGTGAAAAACCCCTTCAACATGATCGTGGCCATCAGTCTGGTGATCCTGTTCTGCCTGATCGTCATCCCGCTGCTGCAGATGATCGCCACCACCTTTACGGTGGCCAAGGGCGAGCTGCGCCGTATCCGCGGCGCGGAGGTGGGCGATTTCACCCTGTATTATTGGAAATATGTCCTGACCAGCGGCATGGCCAACGCCACCCTGTGGGGCCCTCTGAAGAACTCCCTGGTGGTGGGCTTTTTCACCGTGCTGGTGAGCGTGCCTCTGGGCTCGGTGCTGGGCTGGCTCATCGTCCGCAGCGACATCCCCGGCAAGAAGCTGCTGGGCATGCTGGTGGTCATTCCCTACATGGTGCCGTCCTGGTGCAAGGCCCTCAGCTGGCTGGCGGTGTTCCGCAACGCCACCTCCGGTTCCCTGGGCTTTCTGGCGGGCCTGGGCATACCAATACCGGACTGGCTGGCTTATGGCCCTGTGGCCATCGTGCTGTGCATGAGTCTGCACTATTACGCATTCTCTTATATTAACGTCTCCTCGGCCCTGCGCAGCATCAACTCCGAGCTGGAGGAGATGGGCGAGATCTGCGGCGCCAACAAGGTCCAGATCCTCAAGTCCATCACCATTCCCCTGGTGCTGCCCAGCGTGCTGAGCTCCATCGTGATGACCCTGTCCAAGTCCATCGGCACCTACGGCGTGGCGGCCAACCTGGGCAACCGGATCGGCTACTTCACCCTGGCGACGAAGATGAAGACCTTCATCAACGGCTCGCCCCAGGCGGTGGGCTACGCCATGAGCCTGGTGCTGATCGCCCTGGCGGCGCTGATCATCTTCGCCAACCAGAAGATCGTCGGCGTGCGCAAGAGCTACGCCACCATCGGCGGCAAGGGCGGCCGGTCCACGGAGATGAAGCTGGGCAAGGCCAAGACCCCGCTGATGGTCTTCCTGGTGGTGTTCCTGTTCTTCGCCATGGTGGCCCCCATGTTCGTTCTGGTCATGGAGACCTTCCAGATCACCACCGGCAACGGCTACGGCCTGAACAACCTGACGCTGTACAACTGGATCGGCACCGTGGACGAGGCCCAGCGGTACATCAACTATCCCGGCATCTTCCGCAATCCCGAGTTCACCCGCGCCATCTGGAACACCATCCGGCTGACCTTCATCGGCTCCATCCTCACTGCCCTGTGCGGCCAGTTCCTCGGCTATATCTCCACCCGCGGCCGGGGCAAGTGGTACGGCTCCGCCACGGAACAGCTGGTGTTCATCCCCTATCTGATGAGCGGCGTGGCCTTCTCGGCCATGTACGTGGCCATGTTCAACCGGCCCCGGCTGGGCGGGCTGATCCCGTCGCTGTACGGCACCTTCGGACTGATTGTGCTCACCAGCGTGGTCAAGCACTTCCCCTTCGCCAGCCGTTCCGGCACGGCCAACATGATGCAGATCTCCACCGAGCTGGAGGAGGCGGCGGACATCAACGGCGCCAACTTCTGGCAGCGGATGGGCAAGATCGTCCTGCCCCTGGCGAAAAACGGCTTCATCTCCGGCTTCATGCTGACCTTCATCAGCATCGCCAAGGAGCTGGACCTGATCATCATCATGATGGACAAACGGACCCAGACCATGAGTTATCTGGCCTTCACCTACTCCCAGGAGGGCTATAACCAGATGGCGGACGCCATCTCGGTGTGCGTGCTGCTGTTTATTCTGGTCTGCTATATCATCGCCAACAAGTTCGGCGCGGATATAGGCAAGGCGTGGTAAGTGTGAATCAGAGAAAGGGAAGGACAAGAAAATGAGTAAGATCGTTTTAAGCCATATCGACAAGTTCTACGGCGACAACCACGTCCTGCGGGATATCAACCTGACCATCGAGGACGGGGACTTCATGACCCTGCTGGGCCCCTCCGGCTGCGGCAAGACCACCACGCTGCGGGTGGTGTCCGGCCTGGAGCGTCCCCAGAACGGCACCATGACCATCGACGGCGTGGAGATGATCAACGCGGACCTGGCCTACTACGCCGAGCCCAGCAAGCGGGGACTGAACCTGGTGTTCCAGTCCTACGCCCTGTGGCCCCACATGACCGTCCGGGGCAACATCGCCTTCGGCCTGAAGATCCAGAAGCTGAGCAAGGACGAGGTGGACCGGCGCGTGGCCGACTCCCTGCGCATGATGCGCATCGAGGAGTACATCGACCGCTATCCCAACGAGCTGTCCGGCGGCCAGCAGCAGCGCGTGGCCATCGCCCGCGCCGTGGCCTCCAACCCCAAGCTGCTGCTGCTCGACGAGCCCCTTTCCAACCTGGACGCCCGTCTGCGCGTGGATATGCGCTCGGAGCTGCAGCGCATCCACCGGGAGCTGGGCACCACCATCATCTACGTCACCCACGACCAGGTGGAGGCCCTGACCATGTCCACCAAGATCGCCCTGTTCAAGGCCGGCGTGATCAACCAGGTGGCTACCCCCATGGAGCTTTATATGAACCCCATCGACCTGGAGGCCGCCGACTTCATCGGCAACCCCCGCATCAATTTCCTGGAGGGCACCGCCCATATAGACGGGGCCAAGCTGAAGGTGCAGTGCGAGCTGGCGGAGTATGAGTTCGACCGCTCCGACATGACCGACCAGGAGATCCCCTCTGGCGAGTTCCCCGTGGTGGTGGCCATCCGCCCCGAGCAGATCCACCTGACCACGGACAAGAGCACCGACGGCATCGCCGTGAAGGTGTACGCCAACCAGCCCGCCGGCTCCGAGACCCTGGTCTCCCTGCAGGGCGCGGGCGGGTCCGAATTCCTGGCCAAGGAGATCGGCCTGGCCCAGTACGACATCGACCAGACCGTCTATGCCCACATCGCCCCGGAAAAGATCAATATCTACGACGCCAAGAGCACCAAGCTCATCAAGCGCACCCGGTGATGTTCCACGGTTTCTGACGCCGCTGCGCGGCGAGGAAATAAGCGACCGAAACGAAGATCCCAACACAGTCAAAAAACCAACGCGACATTATGAAAGGAGAACTGAACCCATGAAAATGAGCAAGATCCTGGCCCTCCTGCTGGCGCTGGCGATGATGCTGAGCCTGGCCGCCTGCGGCGGCGGCAGCAGCAGCGAGCCCGCTGCGGACGAGGGCGGCGCGTCTGCCGCCGAGGGCAGCGAACCCGCAGCCGAGCCCGAAGCCGAACCTGAGGCTGAGCCCGAAGCCGAGCCCGAAGCTGAGCCCGAGGAGGAGGAACCCGCTTCCGGCGACGACGCGTTCATCGGCCCCATCTACGACGAGTACAGCGAGATGACCACCGATGAGCTGTATCAGGCCGCTCTGGCAGAGGCCGACGGCCAGCCCATCCGCATCTACGCCACCTCCTCCAAGATGCTGAAGGTGGAGGAGGACTTCGAAGAGCAGTTCCCCGAGCTGGATCTGGAGATCCAGGACCTGGACAACGACGAGGTCATTGAGAAGTGCCGTCTGGAGGTAGACGGCGGCAACGTGTACGGCGACGTGCTCCAGGCTAAGGACGTGGACGGCCGGGTGTTCTATGAGTTCTACGAGGACGGCTACTGCGACGCCTTCTATCCCAAGGACATCTGCGAGCACATCGACGCCACCGCCCTGATGTATGGCTATCCCCTGTACACCTCCCAGAGCTTCTGGTACTACAACACCGAGAAGTATCCCGACGGCCAGCCCATCCACAACTGGTGGGAGATCATCGAGACCAACGAGGACGGCACCCCCAAGTGGAAGCTGTTCACCAAGGAGATCGCCGAGGAGACCGCCTATATGGCCCTGTTCACCAGCTTCATCGTGAACGCTGACCAGATGGAGCAGGCCTACGAGGATCTGTACGGCGAGCCTCTGGAGTACACCTATCCCACCGACGGCAGCTGGGAGTTCGACTTCAGCCAGTATGAGAACAACGCCGGCGTGGAGTACCTGTGGCGCTTCACCCAGCTGGCCGACACCATGACCTTCATCGGCGACGGCGACGAGCTGGTCCTGGCGGTGCACAACTCCGAGAACGGCCCCACCCTGGCCCTGGCCTCTGCCGGCAAGATCGAGAACCGGGAGGAGTCCGGCTACAACATCGCCTGGCTGACCAACCTGGAGCCCTATACCGGCCTGCAGAACTATGAGTGCCTGTACGTGGTGGAGGGCTGCCCCCACCCCGCGGCCGCCCGTCTGTTCATCCGCTGGCTGACCGGCGATACCGACGGCACCTCTCCGGGCCTGAAGCCCTTCCAGAAGACCGGCAACTGGGTGGTCCGTGACGACATCGAGGACGAGGACAACCCTGTTCCTCTGAAGGAGACCGGCGCCATCGACTCCGATCTGGCCGCCATCTACGCCACCTTCCTGGATGCCCAGGATATGTGGCATCAGTGGGAGGATCTGGCCATCAACGGCTGATAACCCAGACATCGATTTCAACGCAACCCCGCGCGGCAGACCGAGCCGCCTGCCGCGCGGGGCTTTTTTGCCGCGAGGCAGGGAGGTGGTCCCACCGTGGCCAGACAAGATGATTTCGACCGCCAGATCCGGGACGCGGAACGGGAGCGGGACAGAGAGGCCCGCCAGGAGAAGTGGGCCAAACGGGAGAAGAAATTCTTCCGGACCTTCCTGTTCACCGAGGAGGGCAAGCCCAAGAGCAGCTTCGGCATCTATACCTTCTGTCTGAGCTTCGTGTTTCTGGCGGCGGACGCGGTGATCTACGGCCTGGTGATCGACGGGCTGACCCCCCACATGGGCTCCTGGCCCCCGGTGGCGGCCAATCTGGTCCAGGCTCTGGCGGCCACGGCCCTGACGCTGGTGGTCCCGGTGCTCATCCACCGCTTCGGCAAGGATAAGCGCCTGGCCTTCGGCAGCTATCTGTGGCTGGCGCTATACGCCGTCGCGGTGGTCATCACCATGGCATTCATGCTCCGGGGCACCGGCGCCATGGGCGCGTTCCTGGTGTTTTTCGGCTGGTTCGCGGCCATCCCGCTGGCGGCAGGTCTGGCGGTGACGGGACTGCTCTGCCGCCGGGACTATCATCCCCCGGTGTCCGGCCAGGAGGATAAGCCCTGGAAAAAATACACGGACCGGCGCTGAGACGCCCGTCCCGGAAAAGACGGCCGGGCTCGCCCGGCGGGAGGCAAGATATGATCACATCTGTACTGTTTGACATGGGCGGAACGCTGGAGGACATCTTCGTGGACGAGGCGTCCAAGAACGAGGCTGTCCGGCAGCTGAACGATATGCTCCGCGGCTGGGGGATGGACCCCGGTCTGGAGCTGGCGGAGCTGCGCTCCCGGGTGGAAAAGGGCTGGGACCGGTACGGGAAGTTCCGGGACGCCCGGGACGTGGAGCTGAAGCCTGTGTCCATCTGGTGCGACTATATCCTGACGGACTTCGATTTTCCCCGGGAGAAGCTGGCGCCCCACTGCGAGCAGATCGCCCACATGTGGGAGGTCACCCACTACCACCGGGCCATGCGGCCCCGGGTGGGGGAGATGCTGGAGGGCCTCAAGGGCCTGGGGATGAAGCTGGGCATCGTCAGCAACACCGCCGCCCTCTATCAGGTGTTCGACACGCTGAAGGAGTACGGCATCCGGGATTGCTTCCAGGATGTGACCCTGTCCTCCGTCACGGGCATCCGCAAGCCCTGCCCCGATATCTTCCGGGTGGCCCTTTACCAGCTGCAGTCGGAGCCGGACCAGTGCGTCTATGTGGGGGACACGGTCTCCCGGGACATCATCGGCTCCAAGCGGGCCGGCTTCCATACCGCCATCCAGATCGGCTCCCAGCTCACCAAGGAGAAGGACGCGGGCGTCCTGCGGGAGTTTGAGCCGGACTATGTGGTGGAGGACATTTACCAGGTCTATCCCATCGTGAAAGCGCTTCTGGAGGCCCGCTGAGGACCGACAGACGCAACATCGCCCCTGCGGCGCCGAAGCAGCGGCACGGCAGGGGCGATTTGCATCCAATTTTGGGTCAGTCCGTCTGCTCCAGCGGGGCGCAGGAGCTGCGCTCGATGAGGGTGGGCAGGAGGATGCGGTGGGAGTAGCCAGCCAGCTCGCTCTGGATCTTGTCCAGAAGGCTGTCCACCGCCACGGAGGCCATCATCTTCTTGGGCTGCTCGATGGTGGTCAGATTGATGCGGGGCAGACCGCTGTCCCGGATGTTGTCGAAGCCCAGCAGGGAGATGTCCCCGGGGATGCGCAGGCCCATCTCCTCCGCCGCCTGCATGATGCCCAGGGCGTTGGTGTCGGTGGCGGCGAAAATGGCGGTGTAGGTCTTCTCCTGGGCGAACAGCTGCTTGGCCAGCTGGTAGCCGTATTTGATGGAGGTGGCGGGGAAGGTGTTGTTGCAGTAGCGGGCGGTCAGTCCCAGATCCTTGCAGGCGGCGGCGTAGCCCTCCGCCCGGAGCTGGTGGGTGGTGCTGCCCCGGCGGCGGCCGAAGTAGAGGATGTCCCGGTGGCCCAGCCTGTGGAGATACTCCACGCCGATGTAGGCGCCCCGGTAGTTGTCCACGGACACGTAGCTCTCCGGCGCCTCCCGCAGGTTCTCCCCGATGAACACCGTGGGGATCCGGCTCAGATAGGGCTGCAGGGACTCGTGGCTCTCCGGCCCGGCGGGGAAGAGCATCACCCCGTCTACCTGCCGGCCGATCATCAGCTCAAACAGCTCCCGCTCCTGGTCGATGTTCCGGGAGGAGTTGCACAGCACGATGTTGTACCCCCTGGCCCGGGCCTGCCGGTCGATGTGGTAGGCCAGCTCCGACATGAAGGGGTTGTTCACATCCGTCAGGATCAGGCCCAGCAGCTTGGTGCTCTTCATCACCATGGCCCTGGCCACGCTGTTGGCGGTGTAATTCATCTCCTTGCACAGCTGCAAAATGCGCTTGCGGGTCTCGTCGCTGATCTCCGGACTGCCGGAGAGAGCCCGGGAGACGGTGGAATAAGAAACGTTGGCCGCCTTGGCGATATCTTTGATGGTGACGTTTTTCATGAGGCACCTCCGGGCGGAAATGTTGTACAGAGATTTTCGTTGATTCATTGTAATTCTTTTCTCAGAGAATTGCAAGAAGTTTTTGCGATTTGCGGGAACTTTGCGCCGGAAAGGCCCTGCGAGGCCTGTATCGCCGGCCGCCGGATGCCTGCGGCGGGGGTTTGAAACGGACTGTTGGTCCCTACAAATCCCGGTTTACAGGGGACAAAAGGGCGTCTGGAAATTGGGGGAGAAAAACGGATTCTTTTTCTTGACAAACGGCGTGGGATAGGGTAGAATCAGTATCGGAAATAAACCGCAAACGTTTGAGTAATAACGACCCATCACAGGAAAGGACGGTGCAAAGAATGATCCGTGCGGTACTGTTCGATATGGGCGGCACGCTGCACACCTCTTTCTCGCCCCCGGGGCAGGCGGAGTGGTTCGCCCGGCGGCTCATGACCCGGCTGGCCGATTACGGCATCCGGCTGGATGCCGAGCCGGAGACGCTGGCGCGGCAGCTGCAAGAAAACGGGGAGGAATACAAGCACTGGTCCGAGGAGCATCTGCGGGAGCTGCCCCAGGCGGAGATGTGGAGCCGGTTCTATCTGAAGGAATACGGCCTGGCGCCGGAGGCGCTGGAGCCCATGGCGGAGGAGCTGAGCTTCCTGTATGACTACGAGCGGACCCGGTGCATGCGCCGGCCCCATCTGCGCCAGACCATGGACGCGCTGCGGGCCATGGGCCTGCGGCTGGGGGTCATCAGCAACGTCACCAGCCGGACGGTGATGCCCCACTATCTGGCGGAGTACGGGCTGGATACCTATATGGACTGCGTTCTGCTCAGCTGCACCGCCGGCTCGCGCAAGCCGGACCCGGCCATCTTCCGCATGGCGGAGCGGGCCATGGGCCTGGCCCCGGAGCAGTTCGCCTATGTGGGGGACACCATCTCCCGGGACGTGCGGGGGGTGCGCAACGCCGGCTGGCGCCTGGCCATCCAGATCCACAACCCCTCCGTGGCCCACCGGGACGCGGGACTGGAGCACATCAGACCCGATCACCTCATCCACGACCTGGCGGAGATCCCCGATATCATCCGCCGGGAGAACGAAACCGAGACGCCGTGAGCGGACTGCTCATGAGACAACCGACAGGGAGGAAAGACGATGAACCGCAATATCGACACCATTTTCTTTGACGTGGGGGCCACGCTGCGCTACGTGGTGGAGGACCCCGAGTTCGCCATGGCGGCCGACATGGAGCTGATGCGGCTGGTGGGCGCCACGGAGAGCCACGACGTGTTTTTCGCGAAGCTGAACGAGAATTGGAAGGCCTACCGCAAGTGGGCCAAGACGGTGCTGCTGGACGTGTCGGAGATGGAGCTGTGGCTGCAGTATCTGCTGCCGGACTATCCCGCCGAGCGCGTCGCCCCCCACGCGGCGAAGCTGACTCGCCTGTGGCGGGACCACGACGGCCGCCGGGTGCCCCATGACGACGTGAAGCCCACGCTGCTGGAGCTGCAGCGCCGGGGCTACAAGCTGGGCATCATCGCCAACACCATCACCGAGACGGAGATCCCCGACTGGATGTGCCATGACGAGGTGGCCGGCTGCTTCAAGACGGTGATCCTCTCCTCTAAGGTGCGTCTGCGCAAGCCGGACCCGGCCATCTATCTGCTGGGTGCCCGGTGCATCGGCTCTGTGCCGGAGAACTGCGCCTATGTGGGCGACAACCCGGTCCGGGACGTGGAGGGCGCGGTGGACGCCGGCTTCGGCGCCATGGTCCTCTATGAGAACGCGGGTACCGCCGACCGGGAGGGCAAGGCCCCCACCGTCCTGCCCGACTACACCATCCGGTCCATCGGGGAGCTGCTGGATCTGTTCCCGCCCCGGGAATGAGAGGGCGCCATGGAGAAGATCAAGGGCGTATTTTTCGATCTGGGCGGCACGCTGCGCATCCTCCACGAGGAGCCGGAGCATCAGGCCGCGGCCCGGGCCCGGATGGCCCAGCTGGCCGGAGCCCACGACGTGGACACCTTCATCGACATGGTGGAGGAGCGGTATAAGCCTTACCGGGACTGGGCGCTGACCGCCAACCGGGAGAGCGGCGACTATGAGCTGTGGGCCAAGTGGCTGCTGCCGGAGCTGCCGGAGGAGAAGCTGCGGGCGATCTGCCACGAGATGACCTATCAGTACCGCCAGATCAAGGGCAAGCGGTATCTGGTGGAGGGCGGCCTGGAGGTCATCCGGACGCTGAAGGAGCGGGGCTATGCTCTGGGCATCATCAGCAACCTGATCGGCGAGAACGAGATCCCCGACTGGCTGCGGGAGGATGGGCTGGAGGCGTATTTCGACGCGGTGGTGCTCTCCTCCGTCTGCCACATCCGCAAGCCGGACCCGGCCATCTACCGCATGGGCTGTGAGGGCATGGGTCTGGAGCCGGCCCAGTGCGTGTCCGTGGCGGACAATCTGGACCGGGACATCACCGGGGCCATCGCCGCCGGGGTGGGGGCCAACATCCTGTTCATCAGCCCCGAGAAGCTGGCGAAAAAGACCATCACGGATGAAAACCGGCCGGATTACATCGTGCACAAGTTCATCGACATCCTGGACCTGCCCATTTTGCAGTGAGGAGGACGTGACATGGAAAAGAACATCAACACCATATTCGTGGACCTGGGGGACACCTTCCGGGTGATCCGCCCGGACGAGGCCTACATGCTCCAGGCCAAGACCGAGATCGTGGAGCTGCTGGGCGCGGACGCGGACCCCATCGAGTTTTATAAGACCGTCATCGAGCCCCGGTACGACAAGTACCGGGAGTGGGCGCTGCACTTTTACTGCGAGGCGCCGGAGAAGGTGCTGTGGACCCGGTGGCTGGCCTACGACTTCCCCAGGGAGCGGGTGGAGGCCGCCGCGGGCAAGCTCACCTACGCCTACCGCCGCACAAAGGGCGAGCGGGTGGTCACCGAGGGCGGCGCGGACACCGTCAAGGAGCTGACGAAGCGGGGCTACACCATGGCCATCGTCAGCGACTTGGTGGGGGTGCACGAGGTGGACGAGTGGCTGGACCGGGACGGTCTGCGGCCCTATTTCAAGAGCGTGCAGCAGTCCTCCCTGTGCCTGATCCGCAAGCCCCATCCCGCCATCTATTACTACGCCCTGGAGGAGACCGGGGCGGACCCGGCCCGGACCTGCTTCGTGGGGGACAACCTGGACCGGGACATCGTGGGCGCCAAGGCCGCGGGCTTGGGCATGACCATCGGCGTGCGCTATCCCGGCAAGAAGCACCAGGCGGTCACCGAGGAGAACAAGCCCGACGCGTTCATCACCCATTTCACCCAGCTGCTGGACATCTTCCCGCCGCTGGCATAAGGAGGAGACGGTTATGAGCATCTTTGGAGGAGAGGCCCTGGCCCGGGCGGTGGAGACCGCCTATGAGCGGGGCGGCACCGATTACAGTCTGGAGCCCATGGTCCTGGAGGACGCGTCCGGCGCGCCGGTGGGCCGCATCAAGGACGGCGACCAGGTGGTGTTCTGCTGCCGCCGGGGCGAGCGGGAGATCGAGCTGACCGAGGCGTTCACCCAGAAGGATTTTCCCCACTTCCAGCGGGAGCGGATGGACGATCTCACCTTCGCCATCATGACCATGTATCACGAAAAATTCAAGGACCTGCCCATCGCCTTCGCGCCGGAGCGGGTGAGCAACTGCCTGGCCAAGGTGCTGTCCGACGCGGGACGGAGACAGTTCCACTGCGCCGAGTCGGAGAAGTACGCCCATGTGACGTTCTTCTTCAACGGCGGGCACAACCAGCCCTTCCCCGGGGAGACCGACCTGCGGGTGCCGTCCCCCAAGGGCATCCCCTTCGACCAGAAGCCGGAGCTGAGTCTGCCGGAGGTGGCGGAAAAGGTGAAGGGGGCCGTGGACGAGGGCTATGACTTCATCGTCACCAACTTCGCCAACGGCGACGTGATCGGCCACACCCAGAACACCGAGGCCAAGCTGAAGGCCGCCGCCGTCATCAGCCGCTACTCCAGCGAGGTGGCGGAATACGCCAAGGAGCACGGCTATCTGGTGGCCATCACCGCCGACCACGGCAACATCGAAAAGCTCTATACGAAGGACGGCAAGCCCGACGGCGCCCATACCACCAATCTGGTGCCCTTCATCGTGCTGGACCCCCAGGGCCGGGACATCGACCTGCGGGACGGCCGGCTGGGCGACGTGGCCCCCACGGTGCTGAGCGTGCTGGGGGTGGACCAGCCCGCCGAGATGACGGGGGAGAGCCTCATCCGGACCGCCGGCATCACCAGCGGGAAGATGATGCTGATGATCCTGGACGGATGGGGCTACGGCACCCATGACGAGGGCGACGCCATCTATCTGGCGGACACCCCGGCCTGGGACGGGCTGCTTGAAAAATATCCCAACAGCAAGCTGAGCGCCTCCGGGGAGGACGTGGGGCTGAAGGCCGGCAAGGCCGGCAACTCCGAGGCCGGTCACTCCAACCTGGGCGCGGGCCGGGTGGTGGCCCAGGACGACGTGCGCATGGACAACGCCATCAAGGACGGCTCCTTCCGCGCCAACCCGGTGTTCGCCCGGATCCTGGAGAAGGCCCGCCAGGGCCATCCCCTGCACCTGATCTGCCTGCTGACGGAGAAGTCCAGCCACGGCTGCATCGACTACCCCCTGATGCTCACGGAGATGGCCGAGGGCGTGGAGGAGATCTATCTGCACATCATCTTCGACGGCCGGAGCACCGAGCCGGGCAGCGCCCCCGGGCTGCTGCGGATGGTGGACGGGAAGCTGGCCGTGCTGGGGCGGGGTCTGATCGTGGACGGCATCGGCCGGGGCATCGCCCTGGACCGGGACAGCAATTACGGCCGCATCGAGAAGGCGTACCGCTGCCTGGTGGACGGCGTAGGGACCCGCTATCGGGCGTGAGGCGGCGGCATGAAGACCTATGATCTGATGATCGTCGGCCCCGCCACCCGGGACCGGAACATTGACTATACCGGCCGGGAGGAGCTGATCGTGGGTGGCGCCGTCACCTACTGCACCCCCGCCGCCATGGCCGCGGGCGCCCGGGTCTTCGCCGCCGTGAAGGCGGCCCCCGGAGACCGGGAGGTGCTGGAGAGCTTCCGCATGGACGCCGGGGACATGGCGCTGTTGCCCTCCTCCGTGACGACGCTGATGAGCAACGAGTACTTCACCGCCGACCGGGAGCGGCGCAAGAGCGGCTGCGCGGCCCAGTCCGACCCGGTGACGCTTACGGAGATCCCCGATGTGCCCTGCCGGCTCTATCATCTGGCGGGGCTGCTGTACGGCGACTTCCCCAACAGCCTCATCGAGGGGCTGCACGCCCGGGGCATGGTCTCCGCCGACGCCCAGGGCTTTCTGCGCCACAACGAGGGCGGCGAGCTGCGGTTCCACGACTGGGCGGACAAGATGCGGTACCTGCCCTATATGGACTTTTTCAAGACCGACGCCGCCGAGGCGGAGATCCTCACCGGCCTGACGGACCGGGAGGCGGCGGCCAAGCAGCTCTATGCCTGGGGCGCCAGGGAGGTCATGGTCTCCCACAACTCCGAGATCATGGTCTACGACGGGAAACAGACCCACACCTGCCCCATCAAAGCCCGAAACCTGTCCGGCCGCACCGGGCGGGGGGACACCACCTTCGGCTCCTATCTCGCCATGCGCCTGACCGGAGCGGACGTGCCTGCGGCGCTGCAGTACGCCACCGCCTGCGTCTCCCTCAAAATGGAGACCCCCGGCCCCTTCCGGGGCACGCGGGCCGATGTGGAGGCGTACATCGAACAGTTTTATAAGTAACATGCCGGCGGCTCCTCCTCTCCCCAAAAGGCAGGCGTGCCTTTTGGGGACCCCAAGGGGAGCCGCCGCTCGTTGTGAGAGCAGCGCGGCGAAGGCACTCGATCTGGGGTAGAGAAAGTCAAAATCAACCGCCGGTTCGTGGTGATCCGCACCGATCTCAGGTATGCTTGCGCCATGAAAGGAGGTGCCCGATGTGGATCAGATCAAAATCGGGAAATTCATAGCGACATGCAGAAAAGAGCAGGGCATGACTCAGGCGGTCCTTGCGGAGAAACTCGGCATCAGTGACCGGGCCGTATCAAAATGGGAGACGGGAAAATCCATGCCCGATTCCGGGATCATGCTGGAGCTGTGCGGTTTTCTGAAAATCAATGTCAACGAACTCCTGTCGGGCGAAAAGATCATGGCAGAATCCTATGACAAACGGGCAGAGGAAAATCTTCTGGCAATGAAGCGGGAGGTCGAGGAAAAGAACAGGCAGATGCTGAGGGCGGAATACTGGATCGCCCTTCCGGCCGTCGTCGCCGGGCTGGTCATGGTATTTGTGGCGTCGTTCGTGGAAATGCCCGCGTGGCTGCGGATCGCGCTGATCACATTTGCCCTCGCGATGATCTTCACGGTCGCTTTTATCGCGGTGGGCATCGAGCAGAAGGCCGGATACTATGAGTGCCAAAATTGCGGCCACCGATATGTGCCCACTTACTGGCAGACCAATCTGGCGCCCCATGCCGGCAGGACAAGACACATGAGATGCCCCAAGTGCGGAAAGCGCAGCTGGCAGAGAAAAGTGCTGGCAAAGGAAGATTGAGTCCCCTTTTGCCGGGAAGAGTATTTCAATAGAAACAGCCGGGGAGCATTCCGCTCCCCGGCTGTGGTCTGTATGCGCTTTATGCCCCTATCAGCTGGAATTCCCCCGAGCGGATAAGCTGGGCGAAGGCGTGGGTGTCGGCAGGGACCGTGTCGGCCAGGATGCCGCCCCGGGCGATGTCCTCCTGCCGGTGGCAGTCGGACCCGCTGGTGCGCACGCCGATGTGGAACTGATCGGCAAATTCCACCGCCCGCTCGTTGAAATTGGGGTGCCGGGGGTTCAGGTTCACGATCTCCACCCCGTCCAGATAGCAGGGGATGGCGGGGGTGCAGCCCTTGCGGTAGGGGTGCGCCTGGATGAGCAGGGCCCCGGCCTGCCGCGCCAGGGGGGCGAAGGCGGCGATGCCCATGCGGAAGATCTCCTCCGGATCCCGCAGCAGCTCGTCCGGCCAGTCGTACAGCAGATAATCGTTCTCGCACTCGTCGAAGCGCAGCTCCGCGCCCCGGTAAACGGTGATGCCCCGCTTGGCGCACTCCTCGCACATCCGGTCGTAGCCGGTGAGGAACGCCCCCAGCTTGTCGGCATTGGAGGCCAGGTCCACGTTCAGGTACTCAAAGGTGGTGCGGTTGTAGTGGTCGGTGACGGCGATGGCGCTGTAACCGGCCGCCTGATAGGCCTCCGCCAGCTCCGGCGCCCACAGCCAGCCGCACTTGCTGGTGTGCTTGGTGTGCAGATGAGTCTCAATCTTGAACATGGCTGATCCTCCGGCGGAAGCGTCCGCGCCCATACTATACTATATTTAATGCCGGATGTCAACGCCCGCCGCCACTGGCCGGGGCGTTTCGTCATCATATAAAATCAATGTGTCGGGAAAGATAGGACCGGCACATTGATTTTTTATATGGAGGGCAACACATGATCGCACTGAACGAACAAGCTTTGGCGGATTTCCGCGCACGATTGGTGGAGGATGAGGCGGCGCCGGCCACGGTGGCCAAGTATCTGTCGGCGGTACGGCGCCTGGCGGCATTCTGCCACGGGAACCTGTGGAGCAAGACCCAGCTGGTGGCCTTCAAGCAGGATTTGGAGGCGTCGGACCTGGCGCCGGGGACGGTAAACGGCGTGCTGACAGCGGTGAATAAGCTCTTGAATATCAGCGGATACCGCGAATGGCGCTTGCGGTTCCTCAAGGTCCAGCGCCGTGTTTTCATGGCTCCCGAGCGGGAGATGACCCGCGCGGAGTATGAAAGGCTGGTGAATACCGCCCGCATGAACGGAGACGAGCGCACCGCCACGATCCTGCAAACCCTCTGCTCCACCGGCGCGCGGGCGGGAGAGTTGGCCGCCATCACCGTGGAGGCGGCGCGCGCCGGGCACGCGGAAATCCGCTCCAAGGGCAAGATCCGCATGATTCTCCTGCCCAAGAAGCTCTGCAAACTCCTTCTCAACTATTGCGCCAAGCGCAGCATCACGTCCGGCCCCATCTTCATCACCGCATCCGGGAAGCCTCTGGACCGGAGCAACCTCTGGAAGACGCTGAAAGCTCTGGCGGCGAAAGCAAAGGTGCTGGCGAACAAGGTCTTCCCGCACAACCTGCGGCATCTTTTCGCCCGTACCTATTATAAAAAGACCCGGGACATCGTCCGCCTGGCCGACATCCTGGGACACTCGAGCGTGGAGACCACCCGCATCTACACCGCCCGCAGCCCCATTGAGCAGCGGCGGCAGATGGATTCGCTGGCGCTCTTGCTATAAAAAATACCACAGAATTCACA